>CAKUFG010000054.1 GCA_934647235.1 uncultured Clostridia bacterium | reverse complement strand
ATTCAGTTTTTCCGATTCAGAATCACCAGCCCGCTCTCCCGTGCGCGCACGGCCAGCTCGGTGCGATTTCTGAAGCCGGTTTTTTCCAGCATGTTGAGGATGTGCGTTTTGACGGTCGCCACGGACATGTGCAGACGCTCGGCGATCTCCTGATTGGTATCGCCGCCGGTCATTTCGCGCAGCACTTCCAGTTCGCGGTCGGTAAATTTATAGCTGCTGGCAAGCCCTAATTGCAGCTCGGGCGTTGCGTCCGGATAGACGGATTCGCCCGCCATCGTGCGCTCCATCACATCCAGCAGGCTTTCGCGCTGCTCCTCCTTGTACCAGAAGCTTTCCACGCCGATTTCCCGTGCGCGGCTCAGATAGGAACACTCCGGCATGGAGGTCACGATGATGATCCTGATCTGCGGGAAGGTGCGCTTGATCCGCTCCGCTGCGTCCAGGCCGCTTTCGCCATTTCGGGTCACCACGTCCATCAGGATCAAATCCACCGGGAAACGCAGGCAATACACATCCGCCAGCGCGGCGTTGTCGATGGAAAGCGCCACCTCGAAGTGCTCCGACGCCTGAATCCGCAGTTCGAACAGCTCGCGGGGCATGGTCTGATCTTCGACGATCATGACTTTGTATTTCATGGAATTTCCTGCCTTTCCTCGGGCAATGTCAGCGTCAGCTCAAAGCGCGGGGCGTGAACAATCTCCATCGCGCCGCCTGCCGCCTCCGTCCGTGCGCGCAGCGCGGTCAGGCCGCTGCCCTCGACGATGGGGCCGGACGGCGCGCTGCCGTCGTTGAGATAACGAATGCGCCAGCCGGATGCGGTTTTCTCGCTGATGATTTCCAGCCGCGTGCCACCCGCGTGGCGCACCAGGTTGGTCAGGCACTCATGGGCAGCGGCTTCCACCAGCTGCGCGCTCTCCGTCCCTTCCTGAGGAAATGCGCCGCTGCGCGCAATGGTCACGCCGATGGCCTGCGCGGCATGGGCAAGCTGCTCAAAAGCGTCCGTGCGCTGTTCATCGGCATATTTTGCCAGCAAAAGCTGCGTATTCTGCCGCCAGGCGGCGCAGACGCGCGCAGCGTCGCCTTGCGTGCCGGCCAGAAACTGCCGGGTTTGCAGCAGCGCATGGCCAATCTCATCATGCACGCGGGTTTTGGCGTGCAGGATCTCCTTTTCCCGCGTCGCCTCCTGCACGTCCTGCCCATATTGCCGAAGCCGCCTGTTCATGTCTTTCAGGCGAAGATTGTCCTTTTCCAGTTCCCGCTGGAGCCGCGCTTCCTCGGTGATGTTTGTGCCCGTGATCTGGTAAACAGTTCTTCCGGACATCTCCATCTGCACACGCTCGAAGCTCCATGTCTGGCCATTTTCCAGCGTGACGATAGGGTGCAATTCCATCGTTTTCCAGAAAACGTTCGCGTTCAGCAGCGCCTCGCCCATAATCTGATGGCTCAGCTCGTCCATTTTCAGGTTTTTCAGGCAAGGCTGGCCGTTTTCATATGCAAAGCACAGCGCGCTGGGCAGGTGATCGCAGCTTTCCTTAACGGAAATCGGCGAAAGCTGCCGCCTGCTTTTATGCCACAGCGTGAAGGACGCAAAAAGGCTGAGCGCCGTCATGGACAATGCGGCTGCCGTCCATGGAACCTGGGAAAGGGTCTCGCTTCCCGGCAGACGGGAAAGCAATACCGCCAGCACTGCAAAATCCAGCGAAGCGATTGCCAGACAAGCTGCGAACGCAAAGCGGCGGTGGCGGCGCACGGCGCTCATGCAGCCAAACAGACTGGCAATCGTTCCCGTCAGCAGCACCGTGCACATCAAACCGGCGTGAAGCGTATTCATGCGCTTTCACCTCCCCGGTCAAAAGCAAGGGTCACGAATTGTTCGCCGTCCGCATCGTCGATGGTCAGCTTCCCCAGAGCCCTGTATTTGTCCGCATGCGGGAGCCCTGCCGCGTCTTCCATCATCAGGCGAATGGAAAAGCGCCCGCTGCATTCCACACGCACCATCAGCGCGCTGAGAGAGGGCAGAGCGGCCTCCAGACAATCCTCGAAGAAGTCGTAGGCGGTCTGCGCGTCGCAGCTGCGTACGCTGCCTTTTCCCTCCTGATGCAGCGCGCAGACAGCGCCGTACTGCGTCAGATAAGTCAGCGATTCCCGAATGCAGTGCGCCAGCTCGTCCACGGGGACGACCGCCTTTTTATCGCAGATCAGCGCGAGATTGACCCGCCGCTTGACATACGCGCCCAGCAGGCAGACCTGTTTCAGATTTTGAACGCTTTCTTCTTCCAGAAGCCGGTTGATTTGAAGCAGCTGGGGCTGCACGAGCGCGATCATTTCATCCATGAGCCGGTTCTTTTCTTCGATCTGCGCGCGCTGGCGCTTCAACTCGTTTTCCGCCTGAATCAGTTCGTTTTCCTCCGAAAGCCGGGCGTTGATTTCGGCAAGCTGCGCCCTGATTCGATTGATTTTCGAAATATCCTCCACCCAGTATACGCGCCCGCCCTGCACCGGCGCGCTTTGCAGCCGCGTGTCTGCGTTCAGCAGAATCGCTTCGCGCGCCGCTGCGTCCAGTTGACCGGCCGTGAGGTCAGGCGCGTTTTTTGCGCGGTAGACGGGGCACCCATGCCCGTCCACGATCTGCGCGGCCACGGTGGATTCGGAAAAGAAATAACGGTAATGTCCGTTGGTCGGCAGCAGCCCCACCTGCAAGCAGCTCTCCCAGAACGCCGCGAACGTCAGGCAAAAGCATTCCGGCATCTTGTGAAAGGTGTAGATATTCGCGAAGCTCAGCGCGCACAGCGCAAATCCGCCCGCAAACGCGCACAGCGGCGCCCAGGCATACTGCCTGCTTTGCGAAACGCGGCATTTGCAATAAACCAGAATCCCGGTTGTCAGCAGCAGCGTGATCATCCATGCCATGGCAGCAAAATAAACCCAGCCATGGGTATAATCCGCCTCCAGCGTTGCAGCGCCCGGCGCGGCGCAGAAGGCCATCTGGTGCAGGTCATTGGTCAGAATGCCGCTGACCAACAGTATTGCTGGAATGAACAGCAGATACCACCTGCGGGAAAACGCAGCGTCCTCCCGCCGCCCAAGCTGCAGCGCAGCGAACAGGCTGAACAGCGGCGCAAGGATCTGCGGCACATAATACAGATACCACAG
>CAKUFG010000053.1 GCA_934647235.1 uncultured Clostridia bacterium | reverse complement strand
AAACCCGCGCTTGCCGTAAGGCAGCAGCGCGGGGCGTAAAAAAGAAGGAGCTGCGCCCCTTCTTTACTTCTCGGCTAAGGCCATTTACTATGCTTTTACTTCGCGCTTTTCTGCTCGCGCTTCTGGCTGTGCTGGGCGATCATATCGCTGGCCCAGCCGCGGCCGTTTTTCAGGGAGATATAGCCCGCCGCGGAGGCGGTGAGCGCGCCCAGGCAATCGACGATGATATCCTTCATGGTATCGGTCAGGGCGGCGCGGCCCACCAGCACCTCGCCGTCGCCGGTCATGAATTTCTGCATGTTCAGGCCAAGCAGACCGTCAAAGGAGAATTCATAGATTTCCCATACCGCGCCGATGGTTACGGCAAAGCAGAAGGCGAACAGCGCCACAAAGAAGGGGGACAGGTGGATGGGAACGCGCTCGTTGCGGTTGAGCAGCGCCACCACCATAAAGCCGAAGGAGCCCGCCATCAGCGAGCTGAAAGCGTGCAGGAAGACGTCCCAGTGCGGCACCGTGTAATAGAAGGACCGTATCTCGCCCAGGAAGATCGCGCCGTACAGAAACAGAATATACATGATGTACAGCGCCGCCGGCAGCTCAAAGCGAAAACGGCGGGTCAGAAAGCTGGGCAGGTGAATCACCACGATGCCCAGCAGGCACTGCAGCAGCATCAGCGCGTAATCCGCGCGCGTGCGCTCCAGCGCCTGGGCGACGGCCTCATCCCAGAAGATCAGGCGGTAAATCAGATAACCAACCGGCAGGATAAAGCTGAGCAGGACGAGCGTGTAAATCACGCGCGTCCATTTTTGCGCGCGGGTTTGGGAGGGCTTCATGCGGACAGCTCCTTTCAGGTCTTTGCTCAGGCCTTTACATGGAAGGTGTGCTTGCACTGGCTGCACACGATGCTCTTTTCGCCGCAGCCGCGCGTCAGCCGCAGGCGCACGCCGCACTGCGGGCACTTAAAGTATTTGTACTGCTTGCGGTTTTTAAAGCGCACGCGCGCCTGGCGCAGGCTGGTGCGCCATTTGTTGGTCTTCTGCAGGTAGATTTCGTTTTCATGCGCGCGCTTTTGCAGGTTGCGCGAGAACATGCGGAAAATCATCCAGCCATAGCCCGCGATGGACAGATAAAAGGGCAGCAGCAGCCCCGTAAAGAAGGATACGAACAGCAAAAACAGGCTGGCGTACAGGATCACGCGGGAAAGCTGATCGGCCCCATAGCGGCCGTACATCCAGCGGGTCAGGGAATCTTTCATGCGCTGACAGAAATTCATAACGGCGGCCTCCTCTATATCGTTACCCATATTATACCACGCTTTTGTCAACCTAACATGAACAAAGCAGGCGAAATTTGGGCCGAGGGCGGGCAAGGCTTGACCGGCGCGGGCCAAAACGGTATAATCATCACGATTATACGAAGGAGGCTATCAGAATGAAGCTTCAATTTCTCGGTACTGCGGCGGCGGAGGGTGTTCCGGCGCTGTTTTGCAATTGTCCTGCCTGCCAGTATGCCTATAAGACCGGCGGCAGGGAAATCCGCACGCGCGCGGGCGCAATGCTGGACGATGTGATCAAAATCGATTTCGGCCCCGATTCCTATGCGCAGATGCTGGCGAACCATCTGGATTATACCCGCGTGCACACGCTGCTGGTTACGCACTCGCACCCCGATCATCTGGCGGTGGACGAGCTGGGCTATCGCCAGCCGAGCTTTTCCCATCTGACGGACGAGCGCATGCTGACGGTGTATGGCAACGCTGCCGTGGGCAAAAAGCTTGCGCCCCGCCTGAGCGCGCGCATCGGCTTTCAGCAGCTGACTGCCTTTGCAACGGTGGAGATCGAGGGCTATCAGGTAACGCCCCTGCAGGCGGTGCATTATCTGCATCGCGAGCCCAATCCGCCGCAGGAGAATCTGGTGACATTTGAGGGCAAAACCTATTCCCGCATGGAGCAGGCCTTCATTTACCTGATTGAAAAGGACGGCAAGCGCCTGCTGTACGCGCACGACTGCGCGGGCTTTACGCCCGAGGATCTGGATTTCCTGGCCGGCAGGCATCTGGACCTGGTTACGCTGGACTGCACCTATGGCGGCAACGCGCCCAAGAGCGTGGGCCATATGGGCTATGCTGAGGATCTCAAGTGCCGTGAGCAGCTGAAGCAGCGCGGCGCAGCGGATGATAAGACCATCTTTGTGGCCAACCATTTCTCCCACAACGGCGTGCGTCCCTATGCGGATATGCAGGCCTTGCTGCCCGGATTTATCGTATCCTACGATGGCATGGTGATTGAGTTCTGAATTTGTTTACAGTTACTTTATATTTTCGCGTTATACTATAGACGGCGGCCGGAAAGGGCCGCCGTCCCGGCAAGGAGGGATCACGGGTGTTCGGGTATGTGCTGGTCAATCCGCAGGCGCTGGAGGAAGGCGAAAAGCAGCGCTTTCGCGCCTGCTATTGCGGGCTGTGCCGCGCGCTGAAGGCGCGCTATGGCGACGCCGGACGGCTGACGCTGAGCAACGATATGACCTTCCTGAGCATGCTGCTGTCAGCCCTGTACGAGCCGGAGGAGACGCAGGGCGCGCTCCGCTGCCCGCTGCATCCCCTGAAAAAGCGCCCGTATACGCAGAGCGCCGCCACGGATTACGCGGCGGACATGAACATCCTGCTGGCCTATTATAAGTGCCAGGACGACGCGCAGGATGAGGGCGCGCTGCGGGGCAAGATCGGCCTGCGCGCGCTGCGCCGCGCGTATCGTCAGGTGCGGCAGGCGCATCCCGAGGTGTGCGAAAAGGTGCGCGGCAGCCTGAGCGCGCTGGATGAAATGGAAAAGCAGCGCTGTCAGGATATCGATGCGCTGTGCCGTCCGGCCGGGCAGCTGCTTGGCGCGTGCTTTGCCTGGCGGCAGGATGTGTTTGCCCCCGCGCTGGAGCGCATGGGCGCGGCGCTGGGCCGCTTTATCTACCTGATGGACGCTTATGAGGACTATGATCAGGATGTGCGGGCGGGGCGCTTTAATCCGCTGACCGCCCTGCATCAGGAGCAGGATTATGAAGCGCGCATGGCGGATATCCTGAATATGGAGATGGCGCAGTGCGTGGAAGCCTTTGACTACCTGCCCATCGAGCAGGACGCCGCGCTGCTGCGCAGCATCCTCTATTCCGGCGTGTGGAGCCGGTATGCCTATCTGCAGCAGAAACGAAAGGAAAAGAAGCAATGACCGATCCGTATCAGGTGCTGGGTATCTCTCCCTCCGCTACGGACGATGAGGTGAAGACCGCGTACCGCAAGATGGCCAAGCTGTATCATCCTGACCGCAACAACGGTTCCGAAGAGGCCGAAAAGAAGATGATGCAGGTGAACGAGGCCTATGCCCAGATCATGGACATGCGCAAAAACGGCGGGCGCGCATCCTCCTCCTATCAGCAAAGCGCCGGGCCGCAGGGATCCTATAATCCCTTCGCGGGCTTCGGCGGGTTCGGCTATCAGCAGGGCTATGGTCAGGCGCAGGGCGCGCCGGAGTTTTCCACCGTGCGTCAATATCTGAGCTTTGGCCGCTACATGGAGGCGCTGCAGCTGCTTAACCGCATGGATGCGCACACTGCCGAATGGTTTTATCTGAGCGGCCGCGCGCGCCAGGGTTTGGGGGATGATATTGCTGCGCTCAACTATGCGCGCCAGGCGGTGAATATGGAGCCGGGCAATCCGGAGTATCAGGCCTTCCTGCAGGAGATGACCAGCGGCGGCCAGGCTTACCGCCAGCAGGGCATGCACTTTGGCGGCGTTCAGAGCCTGTGCCAGAATCCTTGCCTGACGTGCCTGCTGTTTAACCTGTGCTGCGGCGGTGGCTGCGGCGGCATGCGGTTTTGCTGCATATAAATGCGGGAATGGGGGAACGTTACTTTCTTGAGTCATAGCGCCGCCGTAGGCGGCTGAGGGCGTGCAAATTTGAAATTGCCGCCCGAAACCCGCGCTTGCCGTAAGGCAGTAGCGCGGGGCGTACAAGGAAAGTAACAAAGAACCTGTTTGTGACGGAAAAGTTGATTGAATTAAACTGAAAGGCGAGGCTGGTAACAGGCCCCCGTGACAAGGAAAAATTTAAGCTGCCTGGTTAGGAGCAAGCTCCACCCGGGCAGCTTTTCATTTTTCCACTTGGCGTGGCTTCGTCAGCCCGCGCCGATTAAAATCGGCGTGCCACGGGGGCAGGCGTTGGATGCAGAAATCAGGCGAACTGATTAGCATATGGTGGTAGCTGGAGAATACAGCCAACCAAAAGGTTTCTCCTTGAGGAGAGGCTCCGCCGAAGGCGGTGGTGAGGTGTAGGCCATGAAATGGCCGTTATCAAAACTATATAAATAACGCCGCTGCGGCGGCTACACCTCATCCGCTTCACTGCGTTCAGCACCTTCTCCTCAAGGAGAAGGCTTCCGGGGG
>CAKUFG010000052.1 GCA_934647235.1 uncultured Clostridia bacterium | reverse complement strand
ACTTAATGCCGCTCCAATTACTTGTAAAGCTTCAGCTTTTTCTGCTCGTCTTCAAGGAGGGGCATCCAGTAAATCTCTTCCTGGCATTGAGGCGCGCTTGGATACTCGGCAAGCTTTTGAAAATCCAATGCAGGAAAAGAAGAACTGAAATGCTTGCGAAATGCAATTCGAGCGTCAATGTCCGGCTTCCAGATATCGCTTGAAAGCTGTATCCATACATAGGCTTGATCACCATAATGGATTGGCTTTAGCTTGCAATATGGAATGTCGCAGGATGTTACAGACTCATAATCGCTGATTCGTGAAATCGGAAGAAACTGGGCCCAACATACTGCTGGAATATAGCGCGTAAAATGGGAATCGTCATCGCTGTCAGCAGAAAAGTACATAAAAAGTGAATCCGCAACGCCAGTCGGACAGAGCCTCTCCTGATCAATTGCAGCATAAGTGGCTCCCAAGGTACAGCATGCTTCCTGAATGCCTTCGATAAAAGCGTCCTGGTTCATTGGCTTCCACAGGGAACGGGGAATGCTGATGCGGATTTCTAACTCGGGAAATGCGATTTCTTCTTTTGGACGCGAATCATATATTCTGGCAAATGCAGTAATGAAGCGCTTTTTCAGCTTGAGTTGATAGGCAACGTTTACTTCAATACAAGCGCAGTCATTGCACATGCTGGGCTTATCCTGCAGCCAGCCGTCAAGGCTCGGGCTTGCATATGAATACACACGCATGCATGACTCCGGATTTACAAGCGGCCAGATACTCCACTCTTCACTTACTGCAGGAGTGGAGGCTTGGCTTATATCTATCAAACGGCGGAGCTCGTCAAGAACCGTTTGACAATATGCAGTCTTATTCCGCATTGCGGGAACACTGATCATTACCTGAACTTGACCTTCGGAAAACATGCAATATCCTCCTTATGGAATTGCCAGGAGCAAGGCAGCAGTAAAAGAACCTGAAAAGGGGATCGGAGCCAGTGCATTCGTAAACGCACCAGTCTTGCTGATCGGCCTTCCCCAGAATCGTAAATACAGGATACCATTTTGGCGCCGTTGCTGTCAACCAAATCAATATGCCATCCTGCGGGCCGCTGCGCATTCTCACCCCATCCTGAAAAGCGAAAAATATTTTTCCCGCGCGTGACGATGGCCTTTACATGCCCGTCTAACAGGTGTAACGTTGCAGGGGAGGTGAAAGCTGTGGATCGGGATTCCTTCATTGCGGAGATCGAAGCCTGCTCGGGCATGATGTACCGGGTAGCCTGGTCGATCCTGCGGAACAACGCCGATTGCGAGGACGCGCTGCAGGAAGCGGCGCTCAAGGCCTGGGAGAAGCGCGGGCATTTGCGGAATGAAGCGTACTTTCGCACCTGGATTACCCGCATTCTGATCAATGCGTGTTACGACACGCAGCGAAAACGCCGGCGTGTGATTCCCCTGGATGAGGTTGCCGAGCGCGCGGCGGCCGCCTCCCCCGATCCTGCCCTGACGCTGGCGCTGGAGGCGCTGCCGGAAAAGCTGCGGCTGCCGCTTGTGCTGTGCTATTCGGAGGGAATGAGCTATGAGGAGGCCGCGGCGGCGCTGCGCATTCCGCTGAGCACCCTTCGCGGACGCATCCACCGGGGCAGGGGACAACTGAGAAAGGAGCTGAACGCGGAATGAAGCGCGAAACGGATCCCTTGAAATTGCGAAACGCCTTTGAAACTATGCCGGACGGCTGCTATAACGCGCTGATGAAGGCCGCGCGCTCCGTGAAGGAGGAAAAACCTGTGAAACGCACAGCATTCAGAACGGCGGTTATTGCCGCCTGCATCATCCTGGCGGCTATGGCGGCGGCGGTCGCCGCAGGCAGCATCCTGGGCTGGAACGACTTCTTTAAGCTCTACCATGACGTCGCCGTGCCTCAGACGGCGCAGGAGATTATGGCTGCAAGCCAGCCGGAAAGCTTCCAGCTGGGCGATATCGTCTTTACCGTGCGCGAGCGCTACAGCGATGCGTATCTCGCCATGATTACCACCGAAGCCCATCTGGCCGAGGGCGTAACGGGCATCGTCACGGCGGATGCGCCCTTTGATCCCATTGGCGCATATGGCGACAACAGCGCTGCGGTCGCCGCGCGGCTGGGGGTGGATCCCGGCATGACCTGGGCAGAGGCCGCCAGGCAGCTGAATGTGCCGCTATACAGCGTGACGGCGATGCTGGAGGTGCCCGAGGCGCTTTGCGGCAGCGAGGCGTTTGCCGATCCGCTGTTTAATGAAGACGGCAGCCTGTCTTACTTTTCGCTGCAGCCGCTGAACGGTACGGCGGACGCGGCACAGCTTGTCTGCCAGGTTTGGCTGCGGGTTGAAAGGGAGAATCTGGACGATCCGGAGCATCCGATGAACGAGTGGAAGGCGTATGAGCCGCTCAGCATCGCCGTGCAGCCGACGCTTGACGCGCGGGAATATGCCGTTCCTGCCGAGGCACAGACGCAGGGCAATTTTACGCTGGAAAGCGTGCAGGCGCAATTAACGCCCAGCGGCGTGCATCTGATCGCCGTGTTTGCCGCCCAGGCGGGCGCGACGGAGGAGAAAGCCTATGAGCGGCTGCGTGAAGTGCGGTTTGTACAGCCTGACGGCAGCGAGTACCCGACAGGCATGAACCTGAGCGGCGGCATCAGCAATCTGGATCAGTGGCCCCAGGTGGAGGTAAAGCAGATGATCGGCACGGAAGAAATTCCCGAGCGCATTGGGATGAGCTTTGCCGGTGGGCAGCAGCCCATCCAGCTGACGCTGAAAAAGTAAATAACGATATTCAAAAGGCTCCTTCGGGAGCCTATTTAATTTTGTATTTGGCATGCGGGCGCGGGCTTGCGCATATCCTGCCATAGCGATGAGACAAAGGGAGGATGAAACATGGCACAGACGGCGACGCGGGGCGCATCGCCCCTTTACCGCGATATTGCCGAGCGCACGCAGGGCGAACTCTATATCGGCGTGGTCGGCCCCGTGCGCGCGGGGAAAAGCACGTTTATCAGCAATTTTATGCAGCAGCTGGTGCTGCCGCTGGTGCCGCCCGGCCCCAGGCGGGAGCGCATTGTGGATGAGCTGCCCCAGAGCGGCTCGGGCAAGACCATCATGACCACCCAGCCCAAATTTGTGCCCTCCGACGGCGCGGCCACCGTGCAGCTGCCCGACCATGCCTCCGCCAGGGTACGCATGGTGGATTCAGTGGGGTATCTGGTGCGCGGGGCGCTGGGCACGCAGGAGGGCGGCGACGCGCGCATGGTGTCTACCCCCTGGTCGCAGCAGGATATGCCCTTTGAGGAGGCTGCGCAGCTAGGCACGCGCAAGGTGATGACCGATCATGCCACCGTGGGCGTGGTGGTGACGACCGACGGTACGGTGGCGGAGCTGCCGCGCGAGGCGTATGTGCCCGCCGAGGAGCAGGTGATCCGGGAGCTGAAAACCCTGGGCAAGCCCTTTGCCGTGGTGCTCAATTCCGCCCAGCCCGAATCCAGGCAGGCAAAGGAACTGCAGGCAGCTATGAGCGAAAAATACGATGTGCCCGTGACGCTGCTGTCCGCCAAGGAGATGACGGCCGAGGATGTGCAGGGCGTGATGCGCGATCTGCTGTCGGCCTTCCCGCTGCGCGAGATGCGCTTCACCCTGCCCGAGTGGGTATCGGCGCTGGACGATCAGCACTGGCTGACACAGCATATTGTAAGCCTTGTGCGGGAGGCGGGCGCGCAGATTGCCCGTATGCGCGATGCGGAAAAGGCGCAGAGCGCGTTTGCGGCTTCCGAGTATGCCGATACGCCGCAGCTGGATCAGCTGGAATACGGCGAGGGCAGCGCGCGCTTCAGCCTGCCGCTCAGGAACGGGCTGTTCAATCAAATCCTCAGCGAGCAGTGCGGGGCGGAGATCGAAAGCGACGGCCACCTGCTGCGCCTGCTCAAGGAGCTGGTGAGCGCCAAGAAGGAATACGATCGTGTGGCCGACGCGCTGCGCGAGGCGGTGGATACCGGCTATGGGCTGGTTACGCCCGCCATGAGCGATGTGACGCTGTATGAGCCCGAGGTCAGCCGCCAGGCGGGGCGCTACGGCATTCGCCTGCGCGCCAAGGCCCCGGCGCTGCATCTGATTCGCTCGGATATCGAGGCCGAGGTGTCGCCCGTGCTGGGCACCCAGGAGCAGACGGACGAATTTGCCGCCAGCCTGCGCGATACCTACGAGCAGGATCCCCAGGCGCTGCTGCAAACCAATTTCTTTGGCCGCAGCCTGGAAAGCCTGATCAGCGAGGGCCTGGCGGGTAAGCTGCAGCGCATGCCGCCCGACGCGCAGGAAAAGGTGCGCGCCGCGCTGACCAAAATACTGAACGAGGGCGATGGCGGGATGATCTGCATTCTGCTGTAATGATATAGATATAGAAAAGCCCCTCCGTATGACCTGCTGCATACGGAGGGCGCTTTGATTGCGGCGGGGAGATAGCACGATAAACTGGAATTTGTCATATTCCCATCACATAGATTTGGCAGGGATTCCATTTATCCCATAATGTAGGAAATACTTCA
>CAKUFG010000051.1 GCA_934647235.1 uncultured Clostridia bacterium | reverse complement strand
GATTGAAACCTGCGCGCAATGCGTGTATAATATAGGTTGCAATCCCATGCAGGGAGCAATCCCGGAAAGGAAGATACCCTTGAAAGAAAACAACAAGCCCGCAAAGCGCGTGGATATCGGCGGTCAGGCCGTATTGGAGGGCGTAATGATGCGCTCGCCGGAATATATCGCCCTGGCGGTGCGCCGCCCGGACGGCAGCGTTGTGTGCAAGCGCGATCCCTATGTGTCCCCCGCAAAAAAGCATAAGTGGATGGGCTGGCCTTTTGTGCGCGGCGCGGTCAGCATGGTGATGATGCTGGGCACCGGCATGAAGACGCTGGAGGAAAGCAGCAAGATGGGCGGCGTTGAGGACGAGCAGCCCACCAAATTTGAGCTTTGGCTGGCCAGGAAGCTGGGCAAGGGCGTGGATAAGGTGGTTATGGGTCTGGCCATCGTGCTGGCCGTGTGCCTGTCCGTCGGCCTGTTTGTGCTGATTCCAAACGCCATCATCAAGCTCTTTCCCACCACGGCCACGGGCGGCATGCTGCTGCTCAAGAATCTGGTTACCGGCCTTGTCCGCACGGCCATTCTGCTGGGCTATATGGCGTTCTGCCGCAGCATTCCGGATATGAAGCGGGTGTTCCGCTATCATGGCGCGGAGCATAAAACCGTGTATTGCCACGAGGCCGATCTGCCCCTGACCCCCGAAAACGCCCGCCCCTTTACCACGCTGCATCCGCGCTGCGGCACCAGCTTTCTGCTGATCACCTTCATCCTGTCCATCGTGTTCTATTCCATCGTGGATGTGCTGGTGCTGCTGGTGTCCGGCTATGATCTGGGCGCGCACTATCTGCTGCGCGTGCTCAGCCGCGTGATCCTGCTGCCCGTGGTTGCGGGCATCAGCTATGAGGTGCTCAAGGGCCTGGCCCACAGCGAGAGCAAGCTGTGCCGCATCCTGCGCACGCCGGGCATGCAGCTGCAGCGCCTGACCACCGCCGAGCCGGACGACAGCATGCTGGAGGTGGCTATCGTATCGATGAAGGCCGCGCTGGGCGATATGCCCGAGGGCCCGCTTACGCCCGAGGGCTACGTGATCGCCATTCCCGCGCCCAGGAAAGACGAAGCGCCTGCGGACGAGCCTGCCCCTGCGCAGGAGGACCCCCTGGCATGACGACCTGCCGCGATGCGCTGCGCGCCGCGTCGGGCATGCTGGCACAGGCCGGCGTGCCCGATCCTGCGGTGGACGCAGCGTTTTTATTATCCCATGTCACGGGCGCGCCGCATCTGCTGCTGCGCGCTGAGGGCTGGCGGGAGCTGACGCAATCGCAGCTGGCCGATTATCGGGCGCTGATCGATCGCCGCTGCCAGCGCGAGCCGCTGCAATACATCCTGGGCACGGCGCAGTTCATGGGCGTTACGCTGCGCGCCGAGCCCGGCGCGCTGATTCCCCGCAACGACACCGAGACGCTGTGCGAGCAGGCGTTTGCCCGCATGCATGGGCAGGAGCGCGTGCTGGATCTGTGCACAGGCACGGGCGCGCTGGCCATCGCCATTGCGCTGCAGTTTCCGGGCGCGCAGGTGACGGCGGCCGATATCAGCGTCGACGCGCTGGCCGTTGCCCGGCAGAATATCGCCGATACCGGCGCGCGGGTAACGCTGCGCCAGGGCGATCTGTTTTCCGCTGTGCCGGGGGAACGGTTTGATATCATCGTCAGCAATCCGCCCTATATCACGGCGGAGGAGATGGCCGCTCTGCAGCCTGAGGTGCGCAGGGAGCCTTCCCTGGCGCTGTACGGCGGGTCGGACGGGCTGGATTTCTATCGCCGCATCGCGCGCGAGGCGCCGGACTATCTGCTGCCCGGCGGCTGGCTGCTGCTGGAAATCGGCAGCGCGCAGGCGGAAGCCGTATCCGCCCTGTTGGCGGAGCGCTTTGAAGCGCTTGCCGTATATCCCGACATGCAGGGGCTTCCCCGCGCGGCGGCCGCCCGTCTGCGCGACTGTGCGCGAGTATGAGCGACTTTCCATAATTACACGATTATTTCTATTCTTCGCGCAATTTGCACTTAAAATGCCTTAAAAAAAGCGTTAAAATAAAAGAAAAGGCGCGTTTATGCCCCCGTCCGTCTTGAATGCCGGGCGGGGGTGTGCTATAATTCAACTGTCTGGTAAATACATTCCGCCGTCTCCGCCTGGGGACGGCGGCAGAACTTGAAAGGGATGAAACAATGTACGACGCAATCATCATCGGCGCCGGTGTGGTCGGCTGCGCGGTAGCACAGCAGATGGCCAAGTACAACGGCAAGCTCCTGGTTGTTGATCGCATGGAGGATGTGGCGGATGGCGCCAGCAAGGCCAACAGCGGTATCGTGCACGCCGGTTTTGACGCGCATCCTGGCACCGAAAAGGCGCGCCTGAACGTAAAGGGCAGCATGATGTACGGCGACCTGGCCAAGGAACTGGGCGTGCCCTACACCCAGCCCGGCGCGCTGGTGCTGGGCTTCAGCGAAGAGGACCGCGCGACCCTGAATAATTTGCTCTCTCAGGCCCAGGCCAACAACGTGCCCGGCTGCCGCATTGTGGAGCACGATGAAATTCTGCAGATGGAGCCCAACACCAACCCCGCCGTTGTGTGCGCGCTCTACGCCCCCACCAGCGCCCTGGTCAGCCCCTATGAGATGACCTGCGCCCTGGCGGACAGCGCGGCGGAAAACGGCGCGGAGTTTGTGCTGAGCAACCCCGTACTGGAGATCAAGCCCACCTCCGATGGCAACTGGCTGGTGATCACCGAGCGCGACGAGTACAAGACCCGCGCGGTGGTCAACTGCGCCGGCATCGGCTCGGGCGTGCTGCACAATATGATCTCCACCCGCCATGTCAACCTGATCGCCCGCCGCGGCGAGTATTATCTGCTGGATCACATGGCTGAAATCCCCTTCCACATGACCATGTTCCAGTGCCCCACCAGGATGGGCAAGGGCGTGCTGGTCAGCCCCACCACCCACGGCAACACCCTGTTGGGCCCCACCGCCGATGATATCGACGACGGCTACGATGTAGCCACCACCCGCCAGGGCCTGGATGAGACGCTGGAAAAGGTGCGCCTGACCTGGAAGACCGTCAATACCCGCCAGACCATCACCACCTTCTCGGGCGTGCGCGCGCACGAGGAGAACGGCGATTTCATCATTGGCAAGGTAGAGGGCGCGCCTGCGGGTGCGTTCGAGGCGGTCGGTATCGAAAGCCCCGGCCTGTCCGCGGCTCCGGCCATCGGCCAGGAGCTGGGCGACGAGGTTGCCGCCTTCCTGGGCCTTGCGCACAAGGAAGACTGGAAAAAGCCCACCCCCCTGCCCCGCGCCTTCCGCAACATGACCAATGAGGAGCGCGAGGAAGCCTATAAGCAGAACCCCGAATACGGCGTGCTGGTATGCCGCTGCGAGCAGGTGACCGAGGCCGAAATCCGCGCCGCGATCCGCCGCCCCGTGGGCGCGCGCTCCATCGACGGCGTAAAGCGCCGCACCCGCGCCGGCATGGGCCGCTGCCAGGGCGGCTTCTGCAGCCCGCGCGTGATGGAAATCCTGTGCGAGGAGCTGGGCGTGAGCCCGCTGGAAATCACCAAGTGCGGCGGCGACAGCAAGCTCCTGGTCGGCACCCTGCATCAGATCGCTAAGGAGGCGCGCCCCGATGAAAAGTGAAATGAATAACGGCGTACCCATGACCAATGTGGATATCCTGATCGTTGGCGCGGGCCCTGCGGGCCTGGCCGCCGCCATCGCCGCCAAGGAAGCGGGCGTGGACAGCCTGATCGTGCTGGAGCGCGAGGATAACGCCGGCGGCATCCTGCGCCAGTGCATCCATAACGGCTTCGGCCTGCATCGCTTTAAGGAAGAACTGACCGGCCCCGAATACGCCCAGCGCGATATCGACAAGGCCGCCGAAATGGGCATCGACGTGCGCACGGGCGTGACCGTGCTGAGCGTGGATCCCGATAAAACCGTCACCGCCATCTCCCGCAAGTGGGGCCTGCAGGTGTTCAAGGCCAAGGCCGTTGTGCTGGCCATGGGCTGCCGCGAGCGTCCGCGCGGCGCGCTGGCCATCCCCGGCACCCGCTGCGCCGGCATCTACAGCGCCGGCACCGCGCAGAAGTTCGTCAACCTGGAGGGCTATATGCCCGGCCGCCGCGTGGTCATCCTGGGCAGCGGCGATATCGGCCTGATCATGGCGCGCCGCATGACCCTGCAGGGCGCCAAGGTGCTGGCCTGCGTGGAGCTGATGCCTTATTCCTCGGGCCTGAACCGCAACATCGTGCAGTGCCTGCAGGACTATAACATCCCCCTGTATCTGAGCCACACCGTGGTGGATATCCACGGCAAGGAGCGCGTTACTGGCGTGACCGTGGCCAAGGTGGACGAGAACCGCCGCCCCATCCCCGGCACCGAAATCGAGTTTGACTGCGACACCCTGCTGCTGTCCGTCGGCCTGATCCCCGAGAACGAGCTGACCATCGGCGCGGGCGTGCAGATGAGCCCGCTGACCAACGGCGCTGTGGTGGACGATTGCCTGCAGACCTCCGTGCCCGGCATCTTTGCCTGCGGCAACGTGCTGCACGTGCATGACCTGGTGGACCATGTGTCCAACGAGTCCTTCAAGGCCGGCAAGGCTGCGGCGGACTATGTGCAGGGCAAGGAGCATACCGGCCGTCTGATCGCCGTCAAGGATGGCGCGGGCGTGCGCGGCGCCGTGCCCCAGCAGATCCGCCTGGAAAAGGGTGCGGAGCATGCGCCCATCGACATCATGTTCCGTCCCGACCGCGTATATCAGAACCAGTACATCGTGGTCAAGGCGGACGGCAAGGCCGTATTCGCCCAGAAGAAGATGATCTGCACCCCCGGCGAAATGGCTGACATCACCCTCAACGCCAAGCAGCTGGCCGCCTGCGAGGATGCCCAGACCCTGGAGGTAAGCATCACGCCCGACAAGCCGGAGCTGTAATCCTGCACATAAACAAGCAATAGTATCATAAAAGCGCCCCGCATTGCTGCGGGGCGCTTTTATGATATTATTTCAGGTTTCAGGACGTATCCCAAGCCCAAGTCATGCCTGACGACAGAGCATACTGGGTTAAAGCAGTGGCTGCACCATAAGGAGCTGAAACGCTGCTGCGGCATTTTTGCGACATTCCAAGCAGCGCAAAGCGTGCAAAACGCCTTAAAGCAGTGTTTTCTCACTAAAAAGTACTCTTTGCTTAAAGCCTGAAAACCTCTTATAAAGCAAAGAAAAACCGCCTTACACAGGCGGTTTTTTTGGTGCGCCATCAGGGACTCGAACCCGGGACACCCTGATTAAGAGTCAGGTGCTCTACCAACTGAGCTAATGGCGCAT
>CAKUFG010000050.1 GCA_934647235.1 uncultured Clostridia bacterium | reverse complement strand
TGCTGCCTCCCGTAGGAGTCTGGACCGTGTCTCAGTTCCAGTGTGGCCGATCACCCTCTCAGGTCGGCTACCCATCGCAGGCTTGGTGGGCCGTTACCTCACCAACTACCTAATGGGACGCGAGCTCACCTCAGACCGGATTGTTCCTTTGACCCCTAAACCATGTGGCTCTGTGGTCTTATGCGGTATTAGTGCAACTTTCGCTGCGTTATCCCCCTGTCTGAGACAGATTGCTCACGCGTTACTCACCCGTCCGCCGCTAGAAACACCAAAAGCAAGCTTCCAATGTTCCCCGCTCGACTTGCATGTGTTAGGCACGCCGCCAGCGTTCGTCCTGAGCCAGGATCAAACTCTTGTGTTTAATCCTTAACTTGGTTTATCTGGTGTCGTAAGTCTCTCGACTCACTACCGCGATCCAAGTCAAAACTCATTTCAGAATTAACTGTCGTTTTGTTCGCTTCCATTTTCCTGTATCGTTTTCAAGGTCCCTGCCGCTCGCTTCCCGCCGCCTCTCGGCGCCGTTCCCTGAGCGCTTGGATATAATAGCACATCTCCCCTTCCCTTGTCAACACCTTTTTTGAAGTTTTTTAAGGTTTTTTTGATTCTTTTTGCGAAAATGAACGTTTTTTTGAGCTTCTTTTGATAATGTTCGTCTTTTTGACTACATCTTGTGATTTGGCATGATTTGTCACACCATGTAGTGGTGTTTGCCGCGGCGAGTGCGAACGGCGCGCGGGCGCTCAAAACGCGCTGAGCGGGCAAAATCGGACTGTCAGTGGGGGTGGGGCGCAAAAAAGCGGCGCGCGCGGCAAATGTTTTTGTCGAAGAAAAAGAGAATGGATGGCGCACGTGTTCTTTTAATTATAGTCCTGATAACGACCACTGCGTGGTCTACACCTCACCACCGCCTGCGGCGGAGCCTCTCCTCAAGGAGAAGCTTTTTTGATGCGTACACTTTTCAGCATATATAGATCGTTGCGTTCCCCTCATCCGTCTCGCTATTCGCTCGACACCTTCTCCCATATAGGAGAAGGCTTTTATAGTTGTGCGGTTTTATCATACTTGACCAGTCTTGCCGACTATCGCAATCCGTCACGTCTGATTCCGCACCCAACCACGCCCCCGTGGCACGCTGATCGCAGATCAGCGCGTGCTGGAAAAGCTAAACCATAAGGAAACCTATCCGGCAGTTCCCCTCCTCCGTCTTGCTGTTCGCTCGACACCTTCTCCCTTATAGGAGAAGGCTTTTATAGTCGCGCAGTTTCATCATGCTTGACCGGTCTTGCCGACTATCGCAACCCGCCACGTCTGATTTCCGCACACAACCATGCCCCCGTGGCATGCTGATCGCAGATCAGCGCGGGGCGTGCGCAGCACGACCGAAGGGGAAAAATGAAGAATCGCCCGGTTGGAGTTTACTCCGAACCGAGCGATTCAAGTTTTTCCCTGCCACGGGGGCACACAGGTGGGCGGCAGTGCCGCCTTCCAGTTTTATCAGCTTAACTTTTACGTCACACACAGGTTCTTTGTCTCTTTCCTTGTACGCCCCGCGCTACTGCCTTACGGCAAGCGCGGGTTTCGGGCGGTAATTTGCAAAATTGCGCGCCCTCAGCCGCCTGCGGCGGCGCTATGACTCAAGAAAGAAACGTTTTCCCCGTTCCCCTCGTCCTTTACGCCATGCTGACGCTCAGCTTGCCGCCGCCCAGCACGTGAATGTGCAGGTGCTGCACGCTCTGCGCCGCGTCCGCGCCGCAATTGGAGGCGATGCGATAGCCGCTGTCCGCAATGCCCGTCAGGCGGGCCACCTCGCGGCAGGCGTGCAGCAGCGCCAGCTGCGTATCGGCAGGCAGCGCGTCCAGCTCGTTCAGGCTGGCCACGTGCTGCTTGGGAATGACCACCACGTGCACGGGCGCCAGGGGATTGATATCCTTAAAGGCCAGCACGTGCTCGTCCTCGTATACCTTGGCGCTGGGAATCTCCCCGCGCGCGATCCTGCAGAAAATGCAATCGTCCATAATGCTCTCCTCCTGATTGTTTCAATCCGTAACGATCTCGCCCGAAAAGCCCTCGGGCAACAGGCCGGTCATGCGCACGGGCAGCGTCTGCCCGCACACCGCGCCCGGCGCCTCGCAGCGCATGTATTCGGGCGTGTAGCCCACGCTTACGCCCTCCGCGCACTGCTCAAACAGCACGCGCCGCACCGTGCCCAGCTGCGCGCGGCGATAATCCTCCGCCATGCCCGCGCCCAGGGCAATCAGCTCCCGCGCACGCTCCTCGCGGATATGCCGCGGCACGGGATCGGGCATCGTGGCCGCCACCGTGCCCTCGCGCTCGCTGTAGGGGAACACGTGCATGCGCGCAAAGCGCATCTCGCGGCAAAAATCCAGCGACTGCCGGTGCTCCGCATCGGTCTCGCCGGGGAAGCCGCTCATCACATCCGTGGTCAGCGCGCAATCGGGAAACACCGCGCGCAGGGCCTGGGCGCTCTCGCGGAAGGCCGCGGTATCATACCGGCGGCGCATGCGGCGCAGCACGCTGTCGCAGCCCGATTGCAGCGCCAGGTGGAACTGCGGGCAGAGCTTGGGCATTTCGCCCAGCGCGCGGGCAAAATCCGCCGTGGCGATCACGGGCTCCAGGCTGCCCAGGCGGATGCGCTCCACACCGGCGATATCGTGCACGGCGCGGATGACGCTCAGCAGCGTATCGTCGTTTTTGAGATCGCGGCCATAGCTGGTCAGGTGGATGCCGGTGAGCACGATCTCGCGGTAACCGGCCTGCGCCAGGCGCGCGGCCTCATCGCGCACATCCTGCACGCTGCGGGAGCGGATGCCGCCGCGCACATAGGGAATGATGCAATAGGTACAAAAGCGGTCGCAGCCCTCCTGAATCTTGAGGGTGGCGCGGGTACGCCCCTCCTGATGGGTGATCAGCAGCGGCTCAAAGGCGGCGCGGCGGACGTCGGTAACGGCGCACAGGCGGGTATGCTCGCGCTGCGCCTGCTCAAGAAGCGTGACGATCTCGGCGCGGCGGGCGGTGCCCAGGATCAGGCGCGCGTCGGTATCGGCCAGCAGCTTTTCGCCATCGCGCTGGGCCATGCAGCCGCACACGATGATATCGGCGGCGGGATTGAGCCTGCGCGCGCGGCGCACGGCCTGCAGGCTTTTCTTATCGCCCGTACCGGTGACGGTGCAGGTATTGACGACGTACACGTCGCAGGGCTGGTCGAAATCGCCGGGCTGGTAGCCGGCCTGCTCAAACAGCTCCAGCATGGCCTGGCTATCGTACTGGTTCACCTTACAGCCCAGGGTATGGAAGGCAACGGTTTTCATTGGAAAAAACTCCTTTTGCGGAGGGATGGACGGGGAGACGAGGGGGGACGAGGAGTTACGTTTCTTTCTTGAGTCAAGAAAGAAACAAAGAACCTGTGTGTGACGTAAAAGCCGATTGAATTAAACTGGAAGGCGGCACTGCCGCCCCCCGTGGCAGGTGAAAACCTTGTGCTGCCTGGTCTGAAGCAAGCTTCGCCCAGTCAGCCCTTCGCTTTTCCCCCTTGGTCTGGCTTCGCCAGCCCTGCGCTGATCTGCGATCAGCGTGCCACGGGGGCATGATTGGGTGTGGGAAGCAGGCGCGGCGAAGGGCAATAAGAAAGATTAGATAGAACAGCCACTAAAATGGCTTCTCCTTGGGGAGAAGGCTTTTATAGTTGTGCGTTATGCAAGAAGCTTGGCTTCTCTCACCAACTATCGCAGTCAGCCAAGTCTGATTCCCGCGCCCAACCACCGCCCCGTGGCAGCGTACAGCGCAGCTGGACGCAGGGCTGGCGAAGCCAGACCGAAGGGGAAAAGCAGGAAGCGAACGGAGGAAAGCTTGCTTTCATCCGGGCGGTTCAGGCTTTCTCCTGCCACGGGGGGCGGCAGTGCCGCCTTCCAGTTTTATTAACTTGACTTTTTCGCCACACACCGGTTCTTTGTTACTTTCCTTGTACGCCCCGCGCTACTGCCTTACGGCAAGCGCGGGTTTCGGGCGGCAATTTGCAAAATTGCGCGCCCTCAGCCGCCTGCGGCGGCGCTATGACGCAAGAAAGAAACGTACCTCCCTCGTTCCTTCCCCTCGTCACTCCATCACAGCCAGCCAGGCCGCGTACATGCCGGGCATGTGCGCCATGGTCAGGGCGTTCAGCTCGCCCGAGAAGGCCGCGCTGGTCAGCACATTCAGGATGGGATCAAAATCCGTCTCCTTGGCCTTGAGCGCGGAAATATCCAGAATCAGCTGCGCGGTCTGTTGGCCGAGGATCGCCGTGCTCAGCCGCATCAGAAACTCGCTGCCCGTCAGCCCGTCCTCGTCCGGCTGCGCCAGGCCAGGGCCAAGCAGGCTGTGCCGCGTCTGGTAAGCGTCGCGCACGGTAGGTGAAAACTCCGCAATGGCCGCGACGAAAGCGGTGGGAATGCGGTCGCCATCCTTGAATATCTGAAACGTGCCCCAGTTGCCCAGCTCCTGCGCAAAATCCGCCTGCACGGCGGATAGCTGCTGTTCGCTGGCGTCCACCACGGGCAAAATCACATCCACCCCATAGCGCGCAAAGCCCCACTGCGGCAGCGGCAGCATGGTGATGTAATCGGTGGGATTGATGACGTTAAAGATGTTGGCGTAGGCCGGATACTCCCCGCGCACCGTGCGCGGCGTGGCAAACGTGTACGCATACACGCGCTGCGCGCCGTAGCGATCGGTCAGCATTTTGCCCAGAATATTGGCGCAGGCCGCGCCGCGGCTGTGGCCGCTGACCAGAAATACGGGATCGGCCAGGCTGTCCAGATAAGCCGCCTGCGTATCCAGAATATCCTGCGCAGCCAGGGTGAAGTTTTCGGCGTAGGGCAGATCGTAATTGCCGGAGGGCATCACGTCCATGTTCAGCGCCCACTCGTCATCGCCCGTGCCGCGGATGAGAATCAGCACCGCCGTGCGGCCGTCCGGCAGCGCCTTTTGATAAACGTAATAGGCGCAGATATGCCGGGTATCGCCCGCCGGGCGATGAAAATTCCAGTAACCCACGGTGTTGAACCCGGCCTTGCGCATATAGGCAGCCTGCTGATCCCGATAATAAATCAGCGTGCTCATCTGCAGCGCTTCCCGGGCAAGCTCACGGTCGAACACAGCGGAATCCTGGCTGAGATAGCGATCCTGCCATTCCGCCAGCGCGGGCGACGCGCAGGCGCACAGCAGAAGCACAGCAAGCGCCGCAAGGGCAAGTTTTTTCATGGGGCGCTCCTTTCTGATAAAAAGCGGGAAAGTAGAAGGACAGCGACGCAGTTCCCCTCATCCGTCTCGCTGTGTGCTCGACACCTTGTCCGCAATTCGGCATAGTCGTATTTGAACAAATAAATTGTTCAAATACTCGTTGCCTCATTGAGCCAATCGCCCCGCGCTTCTGCCTTGCGGCAAGCGCGGGTTTCGGGCG
>CAKUFG010000049.1 GCA_934647235.1 uncultured Clostridia bacterium | reverse complement strand
GCGCGAGGAGCAGCCGTCAGGCTGCTTCCTATGTCATTTTCTGCCCGTGAGCCTTTGGCTCACAAGAAAATGACGTTCCCGCTGAAAGCCTGCTTTAGCTGACTTTCAGCGGCAGGCTGTCAAAATCTTTTTGACAGCCTAGGGCCTCGCCCGCATCATATGCAGGCGAGGCCATTTTGTTTACTTTTTCCGCACCGGATAGCACACCTCGGTGACGAACGCCTGCGGGTTGCTGGTTTCGTGGGGGCTGATGTGGTAGATGTTGAACAGCGGGCCGTCGGGTTCATAGCCGTTATCGTTCACCCAGGCGGCGACGGCGGCCATCGCGCTGTCCATCTGGTCATAGCCGCCCTTAAAGGTGCAGCTGGCCACGGTCACGGCGGGCAGGGTGCGGAATTTCACATGCTCCGTATCGGGATAGGTTCCCTTGACAGTCTTGGCGGCTTCCAGCTGCACGTTGCTTTCGCGGTATTCCTTATCCAGATAGCTGACGCTGCACAGGCAGGGTTCAGCGGGGATCAGCTTCAGGGGATCGGTTTCGCGGCACAGCACCTCCCACACCATGCCCTCATCTTCATAGCGTGGAATGGTCATGCGCACGGTGGCGGCATAGCGCTCCGGAATGGTCTTGATGGTAACGTTATAGCTCATGGTTTCTTCCTTCCTCAGCCGCTTGCGGGCTGTATCCAGAAGCGTCAGCTTGCGCGCCGTATCCTCGGCGAGGGCGTGCAGCTCGGTTTCGAGCGCACGCAGATAAGCGTCCAGCCGCTCCCGATCCTCGTAGATTTCCAGAATACGCACGATATCCGCCAGCGCGAAGCCCATATCCTTCAGCGCCGTGATGCGGCAGACGATGGGCAGCTGATCCTCTCGGTAATAGCGGTAATCGGTGAAGCGGTCAATCTCGGCGGGTTTGAGCAGGCCGATCTCATCATAGTGGCGCAGCATTCTGACGCTGACCCTGGACAGTTTTGAAAATTCTCCGATTTTCAGCATCTTATCCTCCCGGAATCCGGTTTTTGAGCTCGCGTCTATCCTACTGCCTGCCATTATGTGAGAGTCAACAGGGATATCTGAGAAAATTCAATCAAAGCAGCTTCAGCGCCGCTTCCGCCTGCCGCAGGGTATCCTCGGGCGTGGAGGCGCCGTTTGTCATAAGGCAAATATAGCCGTATTTGCGGGCCTGCGCACGGATTTCCCGTGCCAGCAGAGCGTTGCGCGCCATCCAGCGGTCGAAGGTTTGCTCCGGATCGGGCGTTTGCGCCAACAGCTGCGCCACCCAGGGACGCTCGCGATAGCGCGCCCGCTGAAAGGCAGGCTCGGGAATCAGGCAGATATAATGCCTGCTGTCCACGCCTGCGCTGTGCATCAGCTCAGGCAGAAAGCCCGCGCCTTCAGCCATGATGGGCGCGCCCGGCCCCATCGCGTGCAGTTCCCGCAGGGCATAAGGAAAGAGCTGGCGATAAATCTCCAGCTCCTGCCTGCATTGCCGACAGGGCGGCAGCGCGTCGATCTCCTGCGGCGCGGCGATTGCAGCCGCGCGTAGCAGCGCGTTGCCCTCCAGCATGCCCAAATGGGTATAGCGTTCCAGGTTTTTATCCAGTTCAAAGGCGCGAAAGCCATGCCGCGCGCAGATTGCACGCGCGGCGGTGGACTTGCCCCCGCAGGGCGCGCCGCCGATAAAGTAGATTTCCGGCCCGTTTGCCATGGTTACAGATCCTGCCGGATGGGGATGGTGCGCTCCTCGTCCGCCGAGCGAATAGCGGCGAACACCACGCGCATGGCGTGAATGATTTCCTCCACATCCAGGCAGGAGGGGCGGTCTTCCAGCACCGCGTCCACAAACTCGTTGATTACGCCCGTGTTGCGGCGTTTGCCCGCCTTCTGCTCGGCGTTGGTGGTGATGCGGTCTGTGGCGTATTTCTCCACCCGGCCGTCGCGGTATTCGATAATCAGGCTGTATACGGGATCAGTATACAGCTTCATCACGCCCTGGGTGCCGTAGAGCACGGTGGAGTTATCCTCCGAGCCGTAGAAGGTCCAGCTGGCGTGGGCCGCGCCCAACGCGCCGCCCGCCGTGCGCAGGATGAACATGGCGTTGTCGTCCACCTGAATGGGCGTGCCGCCGGGGGTCTTTTTATCCAGCGTGGCCAGAAAAGCCGAAGCCTGGGTGATGACGTCGCCCGTGAGGTAATTGTACAGATCGATTTTATGAATGCCAAGATCAGCCGCCACGCCCAGCACGGCGCTGCTCTTGTGGAAGAACCAGGGGTTGGGCTGACCCGTCCAGCCCTCCGGGCCGGCATGGCCGAAGGTGGTGTGGAAGGTGAGCACCTTGCCGATTGCGCCCTCGGCAATCAGGCGCTTGGCCTCGCGGTGGGCGGAGGTCATGCGCTGATTATGCCCCACCAGCAGGCGCATGCCCGTGCGGCGGGAAACCGTCAGCATATCCTCGCAGTCCTGCGCGGTAACGGCCAGCGGCTTTTCGCACAGCACATGCTTGCCGCGCTCCATGGCCATGATGGCCGAGCGGCGGTGATCGGTATTGGCGCTGCATACGCTGACCGCGTCGATATCCGCATCCAGCAGCGCCTCCACGCTGTCAAAGGCCTGGCCGCCGTATTGCCCGGCCATGGCCTGCGCGCGGGCGGGATCTACATCATAGAAGCCCGCAATTTGGCAGCGGGGGTTTTCGCTGTATTCCGGCGCGTGGCGCACGCGGCAGATTTGCCCACAGCCGATAATGCCTACACGTAGGGTATCCATATGCAGTCCTCCTTGGAGCAGAAATTATTTTTCCTTGCGCTGCAGCAGCACGGCCACAATCACGATGGCGCCCTTGAAGGCCTCGCGCAGGAAGGGCGGAACGCCCATCAGATTGAGCAGGTTGTTCATCACGGCGATAATCAGCATGCCCAGCACTGTGCCGCCGATGGAGCCCTTGCCGCCCGACATGCTGGTGCCGCCTACAACCACGGCGGCGATTGCGTCCATCTCATAGCCGCTGCCGGCGTTGGCATAGTCCATGGAGCCGATGCGCGCCACCTGGATCACCGCCGTAACGGCCACCAGCGCGCCCATCAGGATGTAAATCCAGGTTTTTACCCGCTCCACATGGATGCCCGACAGCCGCGCCGTGCGCTCGTTGGAGCCGATGGCGTAAATCCTGCGGCCAAAGGGCGTGTGGCGGGATACGATGTGCAGCACCAGCGCCAGCACCAGCCAGTACAGGATGGGCAGAATGGTTTCGCCGCCGATCTTGGTGTTGGCGATGGCCAGGAAGCCTGCGGGCACCTTGACGCCCACCTTCTGCATGCACTGCTGGGTGACGCTGCGGCAGATTTTCATCATGCCCAGCGTGACGATGAAGGGCGGCAGCTTGCGATAGGCAATCAGCGAGCCGTTGATCAGGCCGACCAGGCTGCCCACGACCAGCGCGGCGGCAATGCCGATGATATACGCCCACGCGCCCGTAATGCCAACCGAGGTCAGCAGGCCGGTGGGGTAGCCGTTGATGATCACCATCAGCACCGCGCCCACGGCCGTCATGGTGGAGCCGACCGCCAGATCGATGCCGCCGGAAATGATGACGAACGTCATGCCCAGCGCCACGATGCCCACGCCCGCGTTGTTGCGCAGGATGTTAATCCAGTTTTTGCCCCAGCGCTGCAGCCACGCGCCAAAGCTGGCGTCCCGGAAGCCCAGGGCCACGGTTTGCAGGATGACCATCAGCACCAGCACGCAGCCGGTGGAAAAGATGGGATTGCCCTTCCATTTGCGAATAAACCATTGGATGAAATTTTCTTTTTTAGCCGTCTGTGCCATTTCTTTCGCTCCTTACTCAGCCGCCGGTTGCCAGGCGCATCATTTCCTGCTCGTTCATGGTATCGCCGCTGACCTGTGCGCGCACGTCGCCGTGATACATCACCAGCGCGCGGTCGCACACGCGGATAATCTCCTGCGCCTCATTGGACAGCACAACCACCGCCACGCCCGCGTCCGCCAGCCTCAGGATGATGTCGTATATTTCTTCCTTCGCGCCCACATCCACGCCCTGGGTGGGATTATCCAGAATCAGCAATTTGGGATGGGCGCTGAGCCATTTTGCCAGCACCACCTTTTGCTGGTTGCCGCCCGACAGGCTGCCGATGGGGTCGTCCGGGTTCTCCATCTTGATTTTCAGGCCCTGCCGCTGCTTATCAAACGCGGCCAGCTCGGCCCGGCGGTCGATCAGCCCGCAGCGCGCCAGCTGCCGCCAGATCACGATGGAGCCGTTTTCCAGGATATCCATGTCCTTGATGATGCCGTTTTCCTTGCGGTTGCGGGGCAGATAGCCGATGCCCAGCGCCAGCGCCTGCGGGGTGGAATGAATCACGACTGCCTTCCCATCCACCAGGATGCGCCCGCCATAGCGTCCCATATCGCCGAACACGGTGCGGAACAGCTCGCTTCGCCCATCGCCTAACAGGCCCGTCACGCCCAGCACTTCGCCCGCGCGGATGCTCAGCGACACATTGCGGTAATAGGGCTCAAGCGTCAGGTTTTCCAGGCGCAGCACCTCCGCGCCCAGCTGAGCATTGCGCGTGCGCGCCTGCGTGCGCACCTCATGGCCAACCATGTCGCGCGCCAGGTTTTCCACGCTGGTATCGCGCACCAGGCCCTCGGCTACCACTGCGCCGTCGCGCAGCACGGTGTAGCGATCGCAAATCTGCATGACTTCGCGCAGCTTATGCGAGATAAAAACAACGCCGACCTTTTGCTGCCTGAGGGTACGCAGCATTTGAAAAACGCGCTCTATCTCCGGATCGGTCAGGGAGGTGGTGGGCTCATCCATGATAATGATGGAGGCCTTCATCATCAGAGCGCGTGAAATTTCTACAATTTGCTTATAGGAGGCGTCCAGTGCGGACACCATGGCAAGCGGATCGATATCCAGCGCCATGCTTTCAAACAGCTCGCGCGTGCGGGCAATCATGGCCTTATGATCCAGCAGGCCGCTTTTCTTTTTGATTTCGCGGCCGATAAACATGTTTTCATACACGGGCAGATCGTTGATCAGGTTCAGCTCCTGATGGATAAACGCGATGCCCGCATCCAGCGACTGCGAGGGATTATGAAACTGCACGGGCGCGCCGTCCAGCTCAATCGTGCCCTGATCGGGCTGCAAAACGCCGCCCAGGATATTCATCAGCGTGCTTTTGCCTGCGCCGTTTTCACCCAGCAGGGCGCAGATTTCGCCCTCGTTCAGATGAAAATCCACGGCCTTGAGCACGTCGTTTGCCCCGAAGGATTTGTAGATGCCGCGCATGGAAAGATTCATGGGGTCACATCCGTTCTGCGTATCCTTAATGTTTTTATCGCTATCCTATAAATCGGCTGAAAGGGCCATGGCAAGCCATGGCCCTTTTGAACGTTAGGTTCTATTAATAGATGGTGTTGTTGGGATCGATGTATTCATCCGCATTGGTGGCGTCCACGATCTGAGAGGGGATCACCTTCACATGCTCGACTTCTTCGCCGCCCAGCACGGCGACCGCCACGTCCAGGCAGTCCTTGATCATCAGGGGGCTGTACAGCGCGGAGCAGGCAGCGATCTGATCCTTATTGGCCACGATGGCGTTGAAGTAATCCTGGCAGCCGCCGCCGCCGGTGATGGCCTTGATTTCCGTGCGGCCAGCATCTTCCATGGCCTTCAGCGCGCCCAAAGAGGTTTCGTCATCCAGGGAGAACACAGCGTCGATCTTGGCATTGGCAGTCAGCACGTCGGCCATAACCGTCATACCATCCTGAATGCTGAAGTTCGGGTTCGCATATTCAACGATCTTCACGTTGGGGGCGATTTCCTTCATGGTTTCGGTAAAGCCTTTCATGCGCAGCTCGTTTACAGAACCGGCAGTGGGAACGGGCATAGCTACAACCAGACCCTCGGTGCCGATCTTTTCCACGATGTACTTCGCACCAGCAACGCCCATGGACTCGTTATCGCCAGTTACCTTATAGATGCCTTCGGCCGCGATGTCCATATCGAAAGCCACGCACACGATGCCCTGAGCAATCGCATTCTGAACGGGCACTTCCATGCCTTCCCACTGAGGAGCGATGACCAGCGCCTGCGCGCCCCACAGGATCATTTCATCGATCTGGGTGGTCATTTCTTCAGCGTTGCTGGAGGTGGACAGCTTGTACTCGATCGTGCCAGCCTCGGCCAGCTGCTTGGCATGCTGCTCGGCAAAGTAGGTGATGCCGGCAACCCAGCCATGCGTAGCGGCGGGGGTCAGGATGCCCACCTTGTAGGCGGTCTTTTCCGCAGAGGCCACGCATACCAGGGACAGGGCCATCATCACGGCCAGCGCCAAAGCGATGATCTTCTTCATGATAGAATCCTCCTTGTTCGTTTGACGGCATTCCTTGCCGCCTTCGGATAAAGCTATTATAGCAAATTCTTCTGTCCATTTCAACGGCTCGACGATACAAAAGCGCAATTTGGCATAAATTTATCCTTTTTCGTCATCCGTGTTCGGATGGAACTGTGAGGAAAACAAGTGAATGTGCGGCATGAAGCCCTGCGTAGATTCCCGAGTTCCCCTCATCACCGCTTGCAGCGGAGGCTTTTGGCTGGCCACGCTTTCCAGCATACGCAAAGCGCTGCGCTCCCCCTCATCCGTCTCGCTATTCGCTCGACAGGGGCTGTGAAAGAAGGGCATTGAGAGAATGTCCGGGCATCACAGCCTCTTTAGTATGACTTCGATTTGGCAAAAAAAGAGCGAAAAGCAAAAAGTCCCCCTTACCCCCAACTGAGCGTGACGGAATCCTTCAGGCTGCAGTTTGAGAGCGGAGGCTTTTGTTATAGAATTTGTACAAGTTGTGGCCGATAGAAACCAGATATAGCTCCAGTTTCACGAAGTCGAGACCTCTGCGCACAATCCTCTTGTAGTTTCGGTCCTGCTTCAGGATGCCGAATGTCCCTTCGGCCTGGATGGATCGGTTCATCCGCAGCAGAGCGCCGTGGACGCTCTC
>CAKUFG010000048.1 GCA_934647235.1 uncultured Clostridia bacterium | reverse complement strand
ACCTTCTGCAGCGTGCCGTCGGCGTTGTACACATTGCGCGACAGCAGGCGGCTGCCCACATGGGTTTCGGTGGGGCGGCCCACAGCGTCATACGCAAAGCGATACGTCACGTCGTTCACCGCGCTGCCGTCCGTATTGTGGGATACGGTCTTAAGGCGGTCGTTTTCGTAAGCGTAGGCGTTTTTGTACTGCTTGCCGCCGGCGGAAGCGGATACCTGCGTGACGCGGCGCGCGCTGTCGTAGGCATACTGCACCTGCTGGCCGTTGGGATCGGTCACGGCGCGGGTCAGGTCGGTATTCTCATCGATATCGTGCGTGACCGTTTTGCCGCGCGCATCGGTTTGAGACAGGATATGGTTGCCGTTGTGCTGATATGCGGTGCCGGATACGATCTGCGGGGTCTGCGCATCCGCATGCCGCAGCACGGAACGAACCACGCCTCCATGCTCATTGTACGAAAATTCCTGCAGGGTGTCAAGGGGTGACGTGACCGTTCTTGGCAGATGGCGCTTCTTTTCAGCGTCGGTATCGCCCCAGGTATAGCTGGCTGCATCAGCAGCGGAATGGCCCGGCTGGAAGCTGGTGAGGACGTTGTTGAAATCATCGTAGGTGCTGCCGCCCGTCAGCCGCGCGGACGTGGTGCGCGTGATGCAGTTGCCGCGGGAATCGTAGCCCATCAGCGCGCCGTAGGGCTCGCGGTAGAGGAACATGTTGGCGTAGTCGGTGTGGTTGATCTGATCGTGATACATCAGCACAAAGCGGACATAGGAGTAATCGCGCTCCGCCTGCACGCGGCCGCAGGCAAACTGCCAGGTATTATCCTGGGCGTTCCACTGCGCGCTGCCGCCGAAGGTGTAATCGCTGTCGCCCGTATACTTGAACTCCAGGCGCAGCATGTAGATATAATCATACGAGGGCTGGCGGAAATAGCCGCGCGTCCAGCCGCCGAACACCAGCTCGTCGCCCTTCTTGCCGTATACGCGGACCTCCTGCTTCATGCTGTCGCCATAGCCGTCGCGGCCCAGGAAGCGCAGCGCGCGGCCGGACAGGTAATCGGGCAAATCGGTCTGGAAAGAGAAATGGTCCGCCGAACCACCGTAAAGCCACTTGGCAGGCGCGGAAGGCGTATCGCCATGGGAGAAATCGCTGTTGACCAGCATGTTATAAGCGTTGCAGGTCAGCCCCTCCTCCAGCTGCAGATCGTCAAACCAGGCAAGGCCGGCCTGCTCGGCAGCAACGATCTGGCAGTTCAGGGTATTGGCGGACAGGGCTTCAGGCAGCGTCAGGGACACGCTGAAGCGGTCAAAGTCCGCCTGATTGCGGATGGGCTGGCTGTCAACGGTCTGCAGCGCGCCGTCTGCATCGGTATAGGTCAGGCGCAGCAGGGCGGTGACGTCGCCGCTGGTTTTTACATAGCCGGAGAAGGTATAGCTCTTACCGGGCGTGACGGCGACCTCCTGGCGAACATAGGCTTCGCTGTCCGCATTCACATGGATGCGGCGGGAAATCAGGCCCGTATGATATACCGTTTCATCGCGGACGATATCGCCTGTTCCGCGCGAGACCCCCGTCACCCATACGGAGCTGTTGTCCTCAAAGCCATGATCCAGCAACAGGTTGTTGACTACCCTGCGCATACCCGAGGCAGCGGTAGGCTTGTTGATCTTTTCCCCTTCATACTGTGCAAAGACGGCGTAGCCCAGCTCATCGTTGATGCTGACAACGTGCCCGTCATTGTTGAAATGATAAAACAGCTTTTTGCCGTTGTCCGTCAGGGTATCGGTCACGACGGTCAGCAAATTCTGGAAATCATAGTGCTTGCTGACAGCTGTCAGCGTGCCGCCCGTCAGGCTGGCCGACAGCACCTGATGCGGAAGGCCGCTGATACTGCCGGTGTTGCGATAGGCAATCGCCAGGGAACGGCCGTCCGCATTCTGGACAAGGTTCAGCAGGCCGTCCGCATTGTAGCCGTACTGGCTCTGGACGCCGTCAATCTGCGTTACGCAGCTCAGCTGGCCCGCAGCGTTATAGGCAAAGGAAATCTGCTGCGCAGCCGCGCCCGCCGCATGGGGCAGGGTAATCGTGCTGAGGCGGCCGTTAGCATAGTTAAAGGCTGTCAAGCGGCCCGCGCCGTCCGTCACATAGGTAATCCGCAGCCCGGAGGAAGCAATAGCCAGCGTGCTGCCGTTGGGATCGCGCACGCTGCCCAGCAGCTCCAGGGCCTCGCCGGCATTGCTGCCGTTCCAATCCACAACAGGCAGAGTGAAGCGGTATTCGGTATGCATCTTGGTGGTAATGACCGCCGTGGCATCGTCCGTATTCAGCGTCAGCGTCATGCCCAGGTTGGACAGATCGTGATACTCGGCGTTTTCCTGCGTGAAGGCATGCTGCGTGCCGTCCGCATCGGTATAAATATAGTAGAGAACGCTGACGTTATCGGCGTTCGTGCGGGTTTCGCGATGCAGCGTCTGGTGCAGCGAGGTGCGCCAGCCATAGCCCAGACCGAAATAATCCTGATTCATATCGCAGGAATTGTAGAAGTGCTGTACAGAGGCCGGCAGGCGCAGACCGCCGGAGGCAAAATCGGACAGGGCGAAAATCATATTGCCGTTCGCCAGGCTGATATTGGCCGCGCCCGCGCGCCCGATATCCAGCGTATCATAGGCCAGATCCTCCTCCAGGCCCGCCAGGCTGGCATATTCCAGCACAAAGTAGGGCTTGCGGCCGCCGCGGGAGGATTCCATCACCACCGCGTTGGGCCAGCCTTGCTGGGATTCAATCTGCACGCCGTAGTTGGCTTCGCCGCCATACCAGCGGCGGGTCAGTGCCGTAATGTCCAGGAAAATATAGCGCGAATAGGAGGTGTTATGGGGAACGGACGCGCCGCTTTCCAGAAAATCGGCCGTTTCCGGGCGGGTGTTATAGGTAACGGTCTGCTCCGCCCAGTCCGATGTGATTTCACGGGCATAGATATTCACCGTTTCATCAGGCTGGGTATACTTGGCCACGGCCATTTTCGCGCCGGTAATAAATGCCGAGGCGTCCAGGGCCGGCAGCTCGCGAATGCGCAGCAGGCACATGCGGTCGCTGCTGCCTGAGTGGCGCACATGCATGGTTGTGCCGGTGCCATAGTTGCGGTTTGCGGTAGAGCTGGAGCTGTTAATATAGGTGCTTTCGATATTGCTGTCATACCGGCCGGTATAAATGGCCGGATCCAGCACGACAGGGAATTTGGCGTGCTGGCAGAAATCCGCATCCGGTTCGCAGCGCAGCAGCCAGCCTTCGCCATCGCGGGAAAGCGTGGTGTGTGCTTCGCCCAACTCATTTTCACTGTCCAGCACGAAGGGCATGGGCAGGATAAAGCGGCAGACGCCCTGCGCATCCAGCGCATGCAGATCGCCGTTGCCCTGCAGAGTCAGGCTGAGCTCCGGCGCATACAGGCGGAACGTCACCGGCTGTACCTGCGCAAGCGTATGGTAGACGATCTCATCCTTGAAGCCTTCCGGCTGGGTTCTGCAGACCAGATCGACGCCGGGCAGGATGCCCGCATAGCGCACGCAGCCATCCATCTGCAGGGGACGCTCGCGCAGGGCTTCAATGGTGGGCTCCGCCATTACAGCGGCATCCTCGGTTGCAGGCGCGACCGCCTGGGCATTTTCCATGCCGTAGGACAGCGTATAGCCGTCCGCATCCTGCACAGTGACAAAAGAATGGGCGTTCGCAGCCTGGCACTGCACATGCATGCGCGCATTTGCGCTGTGCAGAGCGGCAGCCTCCGCGTGGAAGCTGCGGTCAATCTCCGCCCACGCACCGTTCTGGCCGCGCTCGTGAATGGGCATGGCGTAGGTTACAGCCTGAAAATGCTTGGGATCGAGCTGAAATACCTTGCCGTACTCCGTGCGCTTTTCAGGCAGCTCGCGCGGAAAAAGCCGCGCGGCGGGATTCGATTTCATCGAAGAATTCATATCGTTCATTTATTGCTCCTGTGTATCCTTTATTGGAAGTCCTTTGAAGAAACACGCCTGGCGCTTTCGTTTATTCTGCAGCCGGTTATGTTCCGGAACAACCAGGCTGCAGCGTCAACATAGCATGAAAGGCGCGTCTTTGTAAAGAAGCAATAAATCACCAAATGATGCGAAAATCCATCGTTCTAAAAAAGACGATGTTCATTCACATCAAAGTATGAAATAATGCAAAATTAAGTGGGATTAACCCCTTTTAGATGAGAAATTCATATGTTGATTTTTTCCGCCGCAAAATCAAAAAGTGGCTTTTTCGCACATTGAAAAAGCCAATGAATCGGCTAATGAAGATCTCGCTTATATTTTGTTGTTTACAATTTTTTACATGTTTAAGCAAACGAGTTTCGGTTGCTTTCCCTCTGCGCCGCAATTCTGTTTTCAAGAAAAGGCAATTCATTCATTTAAGTAATCGCCGCTGCGATTCCAGAATCAATCGTTAATCTCTATAATCATATAGAGGAAGGCATAGAACAGTCCTTTGTTCTAATATATTTTTCAAAAAGTGCTTCATTTTCAAGGCTTTTAGTGTACAATAAAACCAGGCCAAGTCAGGAAGCCAATCGGTCCCCAAATAATATTGCGTGTGTTCATAAAATGCCTTCCGATGGTACTCTGCAGCTCCCAGAAAACAATGTACGGGAACAAGCACACGTAGTCCGCTGATATAGGCAATGTCGAAATCCACAAACAGGCCAGCAAGCCATTCCCGAATAAAACGCAATTGCGATTGCACATGAACAGCTTTTCAAAGAAGGGCGGCAGCTTATGCTACCAACAGACAACCTGATGCAGGAGATAGAGCGCTTACGAGCTGAAAATGCCCAACTGCGGGATTTGCTGCGAACGCATGGTATACCGCTTCCAACAACAGCTCAAAACGCTGACGCAACCGCTGAATTAAATACCTCCTCCCCGCCTGTCGTCACCAAGGGCAGCCCAATGGCAGAAAAGACTGCGCTTTTTCTTTCTTTGTTTCAGGGGCGCTCTGATGTCTTTGCCCGCCGCTGGGAGGGCAAAAACGGGCGGGCAGGCTACAGCCCTGCCTGTAAAAACGAATGGAAGCCGGGTATATGTCTCAAGCCAAAGGGAAAATGCGTAAATTGCGCTCATGCGGAGTATTGCGCTTATGACGCGGCTGCCATCGAATCACACCTGCGTGGAAAAGCTGTGCTGGGCGTCTATCCACTGCTTCAGGATGAAACCTGCCATTTTCTTGCCATTGATTTTGATGAAGAAAGCTGGCGTGCGGACGTCGCAATGACTGTACAGGCTGCCCGCGAAAGCGCTATTCCCTGCTCACTAGAGATCTCCCGCAGCGGAAACGGCGCGCATTTGTGGATATTTTTCACTGAAGCTATTGAAGCGGCCAAAGCCCGGCGGCTCGGCTCCATCCTGCTGACACAGGCAATGAAGAAGCATGCACGCCTTTCTTTTGCCTCCTATGACAGAATGTTCCCCAATCAGGATGCCATGCCGAAGGGCGGCTTCGGAAACCTGATTGCGCTGCCCCTTCAGCCTGCGGCGGCGCGGCAGGGCGGAAGCCTGTTTGTAGACGAAGCATGGCGCCCGTATCCAGATCAATGGATTTACTTGTCCGGCGTGCAAAAGCTGAACGGCGCGCAAATTGATGCGCTTCTTGCCCGCCTTCCTACGCAGCCGCTGGGAGCAATGCGTTCAGCGGATGAGATGTCTTGTGAAAAGCCGTGGCTGCGGGAAAGCACGGAAATCACGCCAGAGGACGTTCCTTCAAAGGTTGAAATCACGCTGGCGGACGGGCTGTATATTCTCATCGAAGGCTTTTCCAACCGCGCTCAAAACCAGCTCAAGCGCATCGCCGCTTTCCGAAATCCACAGTTTTATCGCAGCCAGGCCATGCGCTTGCCTGTTTGGAACATTCCTCGCGTAATCTGCTGCGCGGAATATCGGGAGAATTTTCTCGTTCTCCCTCGCGGCTGCTTTGACGACGCTATGAACTGGATGCTAGAAAACTGTGTTTCTGTTGATCTCCACGATGAGCGCTGCGGCGGGCGCAGTATTTGCATCTCGTTCAATGGCGAACTCCGAGAAGAGCAAGCCGCAGCATTCGAGGCGCTGTCTGCCCATGATACCGGCGTTCTATCTGCAACGACGGCCTTTGGCAAAACGGTGATCGGTGCGGCATTGATCGCAAAAAAGAGGGTCAATACACTGATTCTCGTGCATCGCGCGCAGTTGATGGAACAGTGGAAGGAGAGGCTGGAGCAGTTTCTTGTTATTGATGAAGTCCTGCCTCCGCAGCCCAGGCGCAGAGGGCGGCAAAAGAAATGGGAAATTATCGGCTGCTATGGCGCAGGCAGAGATACCCGCAGCGGAATGATTGACATTGCCATGCTGCAGTCCATGGGCAGCTCGGACGAGATCCGGCCCTGGATTCATGATTATGGCATGGTAATCGTCGATGAATGCCATCATGTTCCAGCGGTCAGTTTCGAGCAGGTATTAAAGACAGTCCCAGCAAAATACATCTACGGTCTGACCGCTACGCCGCAGCGTCAGGACGGGCATCATCCGATTCTGTATATGTATCTTGGAGGCATTCGCTATCATGCAGATGCAAGCTGCAGGCGGCAAAGCATCCCTTTTCCCACATCATGGTTCCGCGCTTTACCGGAATGCGTTTTCATTTGGATGAAAGCAGTAAATCGCCCGCCATCGCTCAATACTACGATCAGATCATGCTGGACGACCTGCGCAATCACCAGATTGTTGAGGACGTGCTGCACTGCGCAGAGGAAGGTCACAGCTGCCTGCTGCTCAGCGAACGAACGCAGCATGTAAAGCTGCTGGCCGAGCTTCTTCAGAAGGCGGGGCAATCCGTCCACGTGCTACTGGGCGGGCAGACCAATGCTCAAATGAGAAATCAGTTATTGGCACTGAAGGATGCTATCGCGCCGGTCATCGTCTGCGCAACGGGAAAATTTATCGGTGAAGGATTCGACGATTCAAGACTGGACACTCTCTTTCTGACCATGCCGATCTCCTGGCATGGAACACTGGCTCAGTATGTTGGTCGATTGCATCGCCTTCATGACGGAAAGCGCGAGGTTCGCGTCTATGATTACATAGACGTAAACGCAGCCATGCTGGAGAAAATGTACCACAAACGGCTCAGAGGTTATGCAAGCATCGGATACAGTGTTTTGACCGAGCAGGACGCTGGTCTCGGCGGTGACGTGATCTATGATCAGGTCACTTTCCAGAGCAAGTTTCTGCAGGATGTCGCGCAGGCAAAACAGTCCGTATTGATCTTCAGCCCGTTTGCCACGGCAAGACGGGTTCAGTGGCTTGCAGCTGCACTTGAGCAATGCGCGCAAAAGCGGATTTCTATAACGATTGTGATGCGCTCGCTGGAATCATTGCCGGAGCGCTCTCGAAAGTCAACGCAGATCGCTGTCGAGCGCTTGAAAAACCAGGGCTGTGCGCCAATTCTTCGATCAGACATTCATCAGAAGTATGCAATCATTGATGAGCGCATTGTCTGGTACGGCAGCATCAATCTGCTCAGCTTTGGCTCGGCGCAGGAGAGCATGATGCGGCTGGTCAGCACCAGCATCGCTCATGAACTTATGAAAACAGAGGCATTCAATGAAAGGCGCCCGATTGATAAGTCAACAAATCGCCATGGATAAAGCAAAGCGGATTGCCATGCTATGTGCTTAAAACACAAATCGACGAGTTTGTCATATATGAACAGACTACTCCACTGGCTGGTTGGTCATT
>CAKUFG010000047.1 GCA_934647235.1 uncultured Clostridia bacterium | reverse complement strand
ACCAAGGGGGAAAGCAGGAAGCGAACGGAGGAAAGCTTGCTTTCATCCGGGCGGTTCAGGCTTTCACCTGCCACGGGAGCACACAACACTGCCGCCTTCCAGTTTTATCAGCTTGACTTTTCCGTCACACACAGGTTCTTTGTTACTTTCTTCACGGAAGAAAGTACCGTTCCCCTCATCCCCCCGTCCTTTACTTGCGTATCGCTTGCAGGAAGCCCGCCGCCTGCGCGCGCAGGGCAGGCAGCAGGTAAGGGCGGGCGCGCATGCGGCTGGTGCCCAGTTCCACCGCCGCCGCATGCGGATTGCGCGCAGTCACCTGCACCCAGCCGCAATCGCCCGAAAAGCCCGATTCCGCCGCAATGCAGTCCCGCAGGTGTCCGCCGTCGCGGCCGTCGCCCAGCGGAACAGCCTGCCGTGCCTGCGCCGCCGCAGCCTCGCCCGCAGCGGCAAGCGCCTTTGACAGACGCTCGCGCAGCGCCGCGCGATACGCCGCAACGCCGTTAAGCGCCATGCGCAGCCTCCTTTTCCAGCCGCGCGCGCAGATGCAGCGGATAGCGCTCCAGCGCGGCCACGCGATAATCCGGGCGCGCCGCGTCCGGGGACAGGTAAATGCCGTCCTGCCAGGCAATGTCCGCGCCCAGGGGCAGAAGGAGCGTTAGCTCCTCCTGCCGCCGCAGACCCGCCGCAGTGGGCTCCGCCCCATCCTGAGATGGCAAAAGCGCGCCGCGCAGCGCGTGTCTTGCCGCCGCATAGCCCGGCCGCATGCTGCCCAGCGCGTCCGCCGTGGGCGCGTAGCGCGCCGCATATACCACCGTGCTGGCGCGAAAGCGCGGCCTCATAGGCTCACCGCCTTGCACAGCCGGTATGGACGCAGCTGGGACAGCACGTCCTCGGGCAGCGTGTCCACCGTCAGCGTCACGCCGCCCTCGCTGCGCGCGCGCTCGCCCTCCATGCCCAGGCGGTTGTAGAGCAGCACGGCCAGCTGACACTGCGCGTTTTCCAGCGCCGCAGGCAGCTCGGCGCGGTTGAGATAGGCCAGCATCAGCGCGTTGGCGTCGGCCAGCAGATCGGTCAGCAGCTCATCCTGCGCGCCGGTGCTGATACCCAGGCGGCGATGCAGCCGCAGCAGCATTTCGTTCAGCGTCATGATGCTTCGCCTGCCTTACGCGCCCGCGTGGACGGACACGGTGAGCGTCTTGACGGGCTTGTTGTCGCCGTCCACCAGCAGCAGATGGCAGTGCGTCTTGCTGCTGGCAGCCACCTGCGCGTCGTTGCCGGCATGGTTGGTTCCGCCGGTATAGGCCGTGCCGTATGCGCCTTCCTCGGCGGCGGCGGTGTTGAGCGCATACACCCAGTGATAGCCCGCCGGAGCCGCCCAGGCCTCGGGCACAATCACGCGCGTTTTGCCGCTGTCGCCCGCCACGGTCTTAAAGCCCAGGCGCTCCGCATCCCCGGTCAGCACAGCCAGGCCGGTGAACTGCGTGATGGCTACCACCTTGCTTTCATCGTACAGATAGGGCACGCAGTGCAGGGAGGCGAAGATGTTATCGCGCATGTATTCCGGCTCACGCTGAATTTCCACCAGCGCGCCCTGCTTGTTGACCAGGCGCAGCGCGCCGGGCTTGACGATAAAGTAATTCTTCTCCTTTACTTTGGCGTTGTCGCGCACCTTGTTGGTGATCACGATTTCGCAGCCCCACACCTCGCCCTTGGCGCCGTGCATGACCAGCTCCTCGCCCATATCGCCGCGGCCCACGAAATCGGGATCCTTGCGCAGGGCGGCCAGACCCGCCGCGTCGGTGAGAAACACCTTCTGGCCTTCGGGATCCTCGCCAAACAGCGTCAGCGCGTCGGCGATGGTATCGGCGCTGATGGCGCCGGAAACATACTTGCGGGCCACGCCCACATCGTTGAGGCACTGGAACAGATCGTCATCCACCGCGTGATCCAGCGCGTGGGCCAGCTGGCGGCTGCCCTCGCCCACGGGATCGCCGTAGCCGGACAGGCGCGCCTCATCGCTGATGGAGATGGCCTTGGCGTACTTGTGCACGGTGACGGACTTCATGCTGGCGGTGAGCTGGCCGGGGATGATCTGGCCGTTCTCGGCCACCACGGCCGCCTTGCCAATATAGGAGAACACGGGGAACTTGAGCGTGTCGCCGGGCTGACCGACCAGGGTGTCATCCTGCTCGGCCAGGGGCAGCAGCGTTACGCCGTCGCCCAGGCTGCCGTCGATCAGGGAAGAGACGACCTCGGGGATAATCAGGTTATTGGTAGTGGTTACAGACATGTTGCTTTCCCTCCATTATTCATTGTCGCGGCCGGCCAGACGCTGCTTCTGATACAGGCTGGCGGCCTGTTGATAGCTGAGGCGCTGCTTCTTATCGGGAAGCTGCGCGCCGATGGGTGCGGATGGCGCGCCGCCGCGCAGGCGATCGCGCACGCCGCGCTCCAGCGATTCGCGGAAGGCGCCCTCCACGGCAGCCAGGCTCTGGGTAAGCGCTTCTTCGCTGCCGCATTGCAGCGCGCCCAGCAGGCTTTGGGGCAGGCCGCGCCGGTTCAGCTCCGCCTGCGCGTGGCTGCGGAGCAACTGCGCGCGCAGCTGCTCGTCACGCTCCCGCAGGGTGTTTTCGCGCTCGCGCAGGGCGGCCTCGGCCTGTTCGCGGGCGGCCTTCTGCTGGCTGAGCAGCCCCTCGTAGCGGCGGCGCTCCTGGGTGATGCGCTCCTGCAGAAGCTGGCTCACCTCGGCCTGGGTCAGGCATTTTTCCTGGTTTTTTTCAGGTTCGTTCGGCATGGTTGGTTCCTCCGTTTAACGCTGGCCTGCGTCGGGGCGGAAATCGCGCAGGAAAGACAGCTGGGGCAGCAGCTGCTCGTCGGGCACGATGCCATGCAGCTCGCGCACGATCTGCGCCTGCTCGCTGTCGTTGACGGGCAGCGAACGGGTGAAGATGAATCGCACGCGCTCGGGCACGATCTCCCTTTCGCCCAGCAGCGCCAGGTAATGGGCAAACAGCCGCACCCGGCAGCGCAGGCCCTCGCGGAAGTAGCGCTCCTTCACGCCCGTCAGCTGCTCCAGCCCCAGCAGCTTATAGCGCATGGCCACGCCGCTGGCGTTGGCGGCAAACTGCTCGTCGGTCAGGTCGGGCACCATGGAGAACTTGTGGATATCCTCCGACAGCGCCCGGCGCAGCACGTCCGCGTCCGATTCATGGGTTTCCTTGGTCAGCCATTCCACGCGCGCGGTGCTGTCGGGCAGCGCCAGCGTTTTATCCTGGCGCAGGCGTTCGCCCGGCGTGCGGCCGTCGCCGTCCTCGGGGGCGGTCAGGCCCATCACGCCGGTGAGCACCAGCAGCGCGTCGGCAAACTGCTGCTTATCGTTCACGCGGTCGCTTTGCAGCAGATCGTAGGCGTCGATCAGCGGCAGCACGCGCTCAAAATCGCCGCGCTCGCGGGCGTTGTTCCAGTATTCGGTCAGGGGCACCGCGCCGAAGTAGTGGGGGACGGTTTCAAGCGGCTCGCGGATGGCGGCGGCCTGGGCGCAGCGATAGCGGGCGATCAGGCTATCGGTGTACACGTTTACGCGCAGCCCTGTGCGATTGCCGCGCAGGTCGGTTTCATAGCGCATATACACGCCAAACAGCGGGCGCGCCAGCTCGTCGTCGCTGTACACCACAAAGGCGTCGCGGGGATCGACGGCGATGCAGCGCGGGCGGGCGTTTTCATCGGCATAGCACAGCTCCGCCGCGCGGCCGAACACGCTTTGCTGCATGGCCAGCTCCGCGTCCACCGAGGGCGAATCGCACGCCCGCAGCGCCTGGCACAGGCTTTCGATCTCGTCGCTGGGGTCATACTCATAGCGGATCGGGCTGCCGATCAGGTAGCCCGCGGCCATGTCGCTGATATAGGCGGGGTAGCCATGCGGAATGCGGGTATTGGGCAGGCCCTTGCGGCGTTCGCGGCGGGTGACGTCGTGCGTGCCGTCGTAATAGGCGCTCAGGCGGGACAGCCGCGCGCAGCTGCGGGCATGCTCGCGCAGCACGCTGCGCAGCAGCTCGGGCGAGGGCAGCGCCCCAGGCATGGCCTGAGGGGATCGCTGAATCATAGGTTTTTGCTCCTTTCGTTTTTTCGGGGAATGGGGGAGAGGCGGGGGGACGGGGAGACGAGAGAACGAGGGGGGACGTTACTTTCTTCAGTGAAGAAAGTAACAAAGAACCTGTGTGTGACATAAAAGTCAATTGAATTGAACTGGGAGGCGGCACTGCCGCCCCGCCCCCGTGGCAGGAGAAAGCCTGAACCGCCCGGATGAAAGCCAGCTTTCCTCCGTTCGCTACCTGCTTTCCCCCTTGGTCTGGCTTCGCCAGCCCTGCGCTGATCTGCGATCAGCGTGCCACGGGGGCGTTGAGTGGTTGGGGAACCACTGCGCAGCAGTTAGCGATAGTTGGAGAGCGCGTTTACCAAAAGGCTTCTCCTTGAGGAGAGGCTCCGCCGTAGGCGGTGGTGAGGTGTAGGCTACGAAGTAGCCGTTATCATAACTATTAAAAGATAACGCCGCTGCGGCGGCTACACCTCATCCGGCTCATTGCATTCGCCACCTTCTCCTCAAGGAGAAGGCTTCTGCTAGCCTCACGAATGCAGCCTCCTTCCGCCATCTCTTACCTCTCCCCTCCCCCTTCACCATTCCGGCCGCTGATGCGCCTGGGCGTAGCGAGCCTCCATCTCGCCCTCCAGGGCATAGCGCAGCGCGTCGATCAGGTGGTTATCCCGGTCGCGGGGCTGGCGCAGGGTATTGCCCTCGCGGTCGCGCTGCCACTGATACAGCGTCAGCTCCCGGATGAGGTGGCGGCACCGGGGATCCACCACAATCTCCTGCGCGCGCAGCCACTGCACGCCGTGCATCAGGCTGTCCGGGCCCTTGCGGGCGGGCAGGGCGGACACCCCGTAGCGGCGCAGATCGGCAATGCTCTTGGGCTCGGCGCTGTCGCACACCACATAGGCGCTGCCGGCGAAGGCCCACAGCCGGGCGGCCAGCTGATCGTTGGTCAGCCCGCGCTCGCAGATTTCATCGTACACATACACCCGGCGGCGGGCGCGGTCATAGGCGCAGCGCACGCAGGCGCAGGGATCGGCCGCAAAGCCGAAATCCAGCCCATAGAGCGCGCGTTCCTCGGCGGCGGCGCGGGCGTGCAGATCCTCCTGCCGCCAGGCGCGGAAGATCACATCCCCCAGCACGCCCCAATCGCCCAGGGTGTACACCTGCCGGTAGTAGGGATCGCGCTCGTTTTCCAGCGCCGCACGGTCGTCCGCCGTCAGGAAGGCGTTGTCCTGGTAGGTGGTCTTGAGGATGGAGACGGTATCGGACTGATACGCGCGCCCACCCTCATCCCAGCCGCCAAAGAACTCGCGGTAAATCCAGTGCGTTTTGTACACAGGGTTAAAGGAGAGCGTCAGCCGCTTCTGATGGCGGCTCTGGCCGCGCAGGCGCTTGTCCAGCTGCTTGAAATCCGCATAGCTGATCTCGGTGGCCTCTTCAATCCAGATATCTGTCAGCGCGCCGCCTGCGGGGGAGATGGATTTGATCTTCTCCACATCGTCCAGCCCGGCAAAGAGAAGCTGCGCGCCGTTGTTGCGGGCGGTCACAGTCATCTCGGTTTTGTTAAAGCGAAAGCAGCCCGTCAGCCCCAGCCGCGCGGCCGCCTTGGCGATTTCGTTCCAGCAGCTGGTGCGCAGCGTGCGCGCCACCTGGCGGATCACCAGCGTGCTGCGCCCCTGCAGGGTGTCCAGCACCGCGCGGGTGGCCAGAAAGCAGCTTTTGCCGCTGGACGCGCCGCCAAAGAAAATCTGGTAGCGCCGGGGGCTTTGCAGGTAGGGCAGGTATACCGCGTTGACCGCGCCCCTGGGCAGCAGCAGCTTTCTCATGGGGTCAGGCGGATTTCAAAATCGCCTATCGCGCCGCCCGCCGCACCCGGATGCTCGCACACGCGCTCAAAGAGCAGCGACAAGCCCTTGAGCACATCGGCGTTGGAGGTATCCGGATCGCTCAGCAGCGCTTCCAGGCGCTTGAGCCCCAGCAGCGTCACCTGCTGGGTTTGCGCGCGGATCTCGCGCGCAGGATCTTTTCTGGCAGCCATATGCGCCTCCCTTGGGAGAAATTTCCGCCTTGGAGCGCGGGCGGGCGCTCCGTATCGGAAGAGAATATTGTAGCAATGGCATCCTGCGCCCCGCCATGGCCGGGCATGACGGATTATGGGGCGATTTCGCCTGAAAACGGCGAATTTCACACAATCGCAGAAAAACATAAAAAATCGCCCCCGCGCGCACACTATCTGCGGAGGCGATGAGCGATGAAGCGAAATATGCTGCGCCGCGCGGCGGCGGCGCTCCTTTTGTTGGCGCTGGCATTCTCCTGCGTCCAGGCGCAGGGCGCGGTGGCCTGGGGCTCGCGCGGAAACGACGTATCCCGCGTGCAGAGCAAGCTGAAGCAGTACGGCTATTATTCCGGCGCGGTGGACGGCATTTTCGGGCAGGCCACCTACGACGCGGTGATCTGGTTTCAGAAAAAGAACAACCTCAAGGCCGACGGCGTGGTAGGCTCGGCCACGGCGGCGGCGCTGGGCCTTAGCCTGAACGGCGGCAGCGTATCGGCCGCAGCGGCCACCGAGAGCGAAGCCTACCTGCTGGCGCGCCTGGTGCACGGCGAGGCGCGCGGCGAAAGCTATACGGGCAAGGTGGCTGTGGCGGCGGTGGTGCTCAACCGCGTGCGCAGCGCCGCCTTTCCCAACACCATTTCGGGCGTGATCTTTCAAGCCGGAGCCTTTGACTGCGTGGCCGACGGGCAGATCTGGCTGACCCCCGATCAGGATTCCATCCGCGCGGCCAGCGACGCGCTGGCAGGCTGGGATCCCACCAGCGGCTGCGTATACTACTATAACCCCGCCACGGCCACCTCCAGCTGGATATGGTCGCGCGAGGTGCGATTGACCATCGGCGCGCACGCCTTTGCGGTGTAATGGGGGACGGCATGACGAAAAAGCATCATCTGCTGCTGTACTCCCTGCTGGGCGTTTGCCTGGTGATCGCCGTGAGCTTTGCCATCGCCGCCCAGCGCGGCAAGCGGCAGTACGCCCGCGCGCTGGAGGACGCCTACCGCGGCACGCTCCTGTCCTCCATGACACAGATGGAACAGCTGCGGCTCAATATCGATAAAGCCATGCTGTCCCAGGATGAGGGGCAGAGCGCCGCGCTGATCAGCCGTATCGGCAGCGACGCGGCGGCGGTGCAGAGCGGGCTGAGCGCGCTGCCGCTATCGCACATCGCCATGGCGGACGCGGTGAAGCTGTGCAACCAGCTCAGCGATTATGCTGCGGCCCTGCTGTCGCAGGCCGACGCCGCCCTGACGGCCGAGGACGCACAGCTGCTTGAGCAATTATCCCATGCCTGCGCGCAGCTGCAGCAGGCGCTGCAAAGCGCCTATGGACAGATGCAGACGGGCAGCACGGCCATCGCGCAGTTCAACCGCTACATGCAGGATGCGGATGCTGCCGCGCGCCCGCTGGAGGGCGTATCCAAGGATATCGACTATCCCACGCTGATTTACGACGGCCCCTTCAGCGACGTGGTCAGCGGCGGCGCGCCGCGTGGGCTGGGCGCCCAGGCGGTGGACAGCGCGCAGGCGCTTGTCTGCGCCCGGGATTTCCTGGGCGATTGCGGGCAGGACGTCGCCCTGACGCAGGAAAGCGGCGGGACGATCCCAGCCTGGGGCGTGCGCGCGCAGGGCGCGGCGGGCGTGCTGCAGCTGGCCGTCACCAAGCAGGGCGGCAACGTATTGTGGATGTTCCCCGAGTCCGCGCAGTATGAGCCAAGCTATGGTCTGGAGGATTGCAAGCAGGCCGCGCAGACCTTTTTCAGCGCGCACGGCTACGGTGACATGGCGCTGACCTTCTGGCAGGTATACGCGGGCATGGCCACGCTGAGCTACGCCGCGGTGCAGGATGGGGTGATCCTGTATCCCGATCTGATCAAGGTGCAGGTGCGCATGGATACGCTGGCCATCGTGGGGCTGGAAGCGCGCCGCTACCTGAGCAGCCATACGCAGCGATCCAGCCTGACCCCCGCCGTCACCCAGGAGGAAGCCCAGGGGGCGGTCAGCGAACGGCTGAGCGTGCGCCAGGCGCGGCTGTGCGTGATCCCGCAGAACAGCCGGGAGCTGCTGTGCTGGGAGTTCACCGGCGATTACAACGGCGATACCTATTATGTATACATCGATGCGCAGACTGGCCGCCAGGCCGATATTCAAAAGCTAGTGCAGGCTGCTTCCGGCCCGATGAGCGAGTGAGGAAGACGAGGGGGGACGAAGGGGTTACGTTTCTTTCTTGAGTCATAGCGCCGCCGTAGGCGGCTGAGGGCGCGCAATTTTGCAAATTGCCGCCCGAAACCCGCGCTTGCCGTAAGGCAGTAGCGCGGGGCGTACAAGGAAAGAAACAAAGAACCTGTTTGTGACGTAAAAGTCAATTGAATGAAAACAGGGAGTGGCCCTGGCCACCCGCCCCCCGTGGCAGGGAAAATTCTGCGTGCCCGGATCGGCGCAAGCGCCATCCGTCCCCTTGAATATTTCCCCTTCGGTCGTGCTGCGCACGCCCTGCGCTGATCTGCGATCAGCGTGCCACGGGGGTGTTGATTGAGTACGTAAATCAGGTGCGACTGGCGGCGATAGCCGTGAAAAGAAGCCAGGTTTCTTGGAAATCGCATAACTATAAAAGCCTTCCTCCAGGTGGGGGAAGGCTTTTATGGTCGTGCGCCTGCCAACCAGCGTTCTGCGATATTCACAGCAGCGAATATTAAAAGTGGGAATTGCAGCTTTAGTCTACATCTTCGGCGATGGCGGCTGCGATTTGTGTATCGGGGTTCAGGCGTATGATTTCGCAATCTGCCGGGAAGGCGCAAGCCCCCACGCGCTGCACCGAGGCGGGCAGCGTTACCTGCCTGAGCGCCGTGCGGTAAAAGGCGTAATCGCCGATGGTCTCAATGCCCTCC
>CAKUFG010000046.1 GCA_934647235.1 uncultured Clostridia bacterium | reverse complement strand
GCAGATCGACGCCTTCCTGGGCAAGTAATTTCCCGCGCTAGCTCGTTTTCAGGAAACCAACCATTTCCGCCCGCGTTACCGGGGCGGGCAGGCGGGGGAGTCTTCTCCCGCCCGCCCCGCGGGGCGCGGGCGATTCTTTATGGCAGCGCGGGAGGGCACACCTTTTGCGGGCCGAAGCTTAAAACGAATTTTCCTTATTAATTATGCAGGAAAGCGAGTGTTGACGTATGGCAAAAATACTTGGCAGCTCCCTGCCCAATATCCCCTGGGAGGACAAGCCGCAGGGACTGCAGACGCCCGTGTGGCGCTATTCCGGCAACCCCGTGATCGCGCGAAACGGCAATAAGCGCGCCAACAGCGTGTTCAACAGCGCCATTGTGCCCTATCAGGGCGGCTTTGCGGGCGTTTTCCGCTGCGACAGCCTGTCCATCAGCATGGATTTGTTTGCGGGCTTCAGCGCGGACGGCCTTCATTGGCAGATTAACGACGATCCCATCCGCATGGAGGGCGCGGATCCGGAAATCGCGGAAAACGAGTTCCGCTATGATGCGCGCATTACGCCCCTGGACGGCCGCTATTACGTGACCTGGTGCAACGGCTACCACGGCCCCACCATCGGCGCGGCCTGGACGGAGGATTTCAAGCGCTTTCATCAGCTTGAAAACGCATTTTTGCCCTTTAACCGCAACGGCGTGCTCTTCCCTGAAAAGATCAACGGCATGTATATGATGGCGAGCCGTCCCAGCGATAACGGGCATACGCCCTTCGGCGATATCTATATCAGCCAGTCGCCGGATATGGAGTTCTGGGGCAGGCACCGCTTTATGATGGGCACCATCAAGGGCAACGCCTCCGCCTGGCAGTCCACCAAGATCGGCGCGGGCCCCACGCCCATCAAGACCGACGAGGGCTGGCTGATGATCTATCACGGCGTGCTTACCTCCTGCAGCGGTTATGTGTACCGCACGGGCAGCGCGCTGCTGGATCTGGAAAAGCCCTGGAAGGTACTCTACCGCACGAAGGATTATATCATGACGCCCGACGCGCCCTACGAGCGCATGGGCGACGTGCCCAACGTTGTATTCCCCTGCGCGGCGCTGGCCGACGCGGATACCGGCCGCATCGCCATTTATTACGGCTGCGCGGATACCGTGACCGGCCTGGCCTTTACAACGGTGGAGGAACTGGTACAATATACAAAAACGCATTCCTGCTGAGCAAGGAGGAACACCGATGGTTTTTCTGGATAAGCGCGCGCAGGTCATCTGCGATGAACTGAAAAAACTCAACGTGCGCCAGCGGCGCACCATCGACGCATGGTTTTATAAGAAGGGCAACTTCATCCGTCCCCATGACGCGGAGGCGGATGAAACGCCCTTTTTGCCTTTTGACAGCCGCATCATGCACTGGTACGGCCCCGATGCGCATTATTGGTTCAAGGCTGATATGACCGTTCCCGACAGCTTTGACGGCCGCCCGCTGTGGCTGTATGTGCGCACGCAGATTGACGAGTGGGACGACGGCAAGAACCCGCAGTTCCTGCTGTATGTGGACGGCGAGGTTGTGCAGGGCATCGATATGAACCACCGGGAGGTGCTGCTTACCCGCAGCGCCAGGGCCGGGCAGACCTACCGGCTGGATCTGCAGTCCTATACCGGCACGCTGCATACCGAGTTCAACCTGATTGTGGAAATGCAGGAGATCGACCCGGAAATCGCCGGTCTGTACTGGGATATGCAGGTGCCGCTGAGCGCCTTTTCCCGCCTGGAGGAGGACGGCGCCAGCCGCCGTGAGCTGACGCGCGCGCTCAACGGCGCGGTGAACCTGCTGGATCTGCGCACGCCCTATTCGGATGCGTTCTATGCCTCCGTCCGCGAGGCGCGCGAATACCTGAAGACAAATCTGTACGAGGCCCTGGGCGGGCATGACGATGTGATTGCAACCTGCATCGGCCATACGCATATCGACGTGGCGTGGTGGTGGACGGTGGCGCAGACGCGCGAGAAGGTGTGCCGCAGCTTCGCTACGGTGCTCAAGCTCATGGATGAGTATCCCCACTATCGCTTTATGTCCAGCCAGCCGCAGCTGTACGCCTTCCTCAAGGAGCGCCACCCCGAGCTGTACGCGCGCATCAGGCAGCGCGTGGCGGAGGGCCGCTGGGAGCCCGAGGGCGGCATGTGGGTGGAGGCAGACTGCAACCTGACCAGCGGCGAATCGCTGGTGCGGCAGTTCATCCATGGCAAGCGCTTTTTCAAGGATGAATTCGGCGTGGACTGCCGCATCCTGTGGCTGCCGGACGTGTTTGGCTATTCCGGCGCGCTGCCGCAGATCATGAAGCAGTGCGGTATCCAGTATTTTATGACGACCAAGCTGGCCTGGAACCAGTTCAACAAAATGCCCTATGATACCTTCCGCTGGCGCGGCATCGACGGCACGGAGATTCTGACGCACCTGATCACCACCCTGGGCGTGGGGCAGCCGGTGAAAAACTTCTTTACCACCTATAACGGCATGCTGCACCCGGACGCGCTGATCGGCGGCTGGCAGCGCTATCAGCAAAAGGAAATCAACAATGATATTCTGGTTTCCTATGGCTATGGCGACGGCGGCGGCGGCCCCACCCGCGCGATGCTGGAAAACTCCGACCGCATGGAAAAGGGCGTCACGGGCTTGCCGCGCGTGCGCCAGGCCTTTGCGCGCACCTACTTTGACGAATTGAACGCGCGCGTGCAGGGCAGCAATCGCCTGCCTGTGTGGGAGGGCGAGCTGTACTTTGAGTATCATCGCGGCACCTACACCTCCATGGCGCGCAACAAGCGCTCCAACCGCAAGGCCGAGCTGCACATGATGGATCTGGAACTGTTCAGCGTGCTGGCGCAGGATCGCCTGCCCTATCCTGCCCAGGAGATGGACGGGATGTGGAAAACCATCCTGCTCAATCAGTTCCACGATATTCTGCCAGGCTCCTCGATTCACGAGGTGTACGAGGTGACCAAGCGCGAATACGAAGCGCTGGAGCGGCAGATTTCCGTCCTGCGCGGCGAGCGCCTGGCCGCTCTGGCCGCCCCCTCGGACGCTGTGACCGTGTTCAACACCAAGGGCTTTGCTTCTGACGAGGCGGTATGCCTGGGCCAGCTGGACGCGGCGGCGCTGGTGGATGCGGACGGCGCGCGCTATCCTGTGCAGCAGACAGCGGAGGGCGCCGTGGCCTTCCTGCCCGCACTGCCTGCCAAGGGCTGGCGCGCCTACAGCGTATCCAACCAGCCTGAACCCTGCGCCGCGCCCTTTGCGCTTGCGGACGATCATCATCTGGAAACGCCCTATTACACGGTGGAGCTGGATGAAAACGGCTTGCTTTCCCGCCTGTATGATAAGGAAAACTGCCGCGAGGTGCTGCGCCCCGGCCAGCGCGGCAACCTGATGCGCATGTACGAGGATAAGCCCATCTATTACGATAACTGGGACATTGATATCTACTATACAGAAAAATACTGGGATGTGACGGAGCTTACGTCCCTGCGCTGGACGGATGTGGGCGCGGTATCCGCCACCCTGGAGCTGGAGCGCTGCGTCAGCAGCAGCCTGATCCGTCAGAGGATCCGCTTCTATGCCAACAGCCGCCGCATTGACTTTGAAACCTATGTGGACTGGCACGAGCATCAGCATCTGCTCAAGGTGCATTTCCCGGTGGATGTGCATACGGACGAGGCTACCTTTGAAATTCAGTTCGGCAACCTCAAGCGCAAGGTGCATACCAATACCAGCTGGGATGTGGCGCGCTTTGAAAGCTGCGGGCAGAAGTGGATGGATCTGAGCGAGGGACATTACGGCGTAAGCCTGCTCAACGACTGCAAGTACGGGCACTCCGTCAAGGACGGCTGCATCGGCCTGACGCTGATCAAGAGCGGCATCGAGCCCAACCCGACCACCGACCAGGAAGAGCATTTCTTTACCTACGCCCTTTATCCGCACGCCGAGGGCTGGCAGCAGGCCGGCACGGTGCGCGAGGCATACCGGCTGAACCAGCCCGCGCTGAGCGTGCGCGGCGGCCAGGCGGGCGCGGAGTATTCCCTGGCCAGCGTGCAGCCCGCCAATGTGATTCTGGAAACCGTCAAGCAGGCGGAGGATGGCGACGGGGTGATCGTGCGCCTGTACGAAACCGAAAACGCCCGCACGGAAGCCTGCCTTACCTGGAACCGTCCCATCGCTTCGGTAGAGGAGTGCAATTGCATCGAGGAAAAACAAGCGGACGCGGCCTTTGATAGCGCGTGCATTCCCTTTGTCATCAAGCCCTACGAGATCAAAACCTTCCGCATTCGGGAAAAGGAGTGAGCAACATGGATTTTCTGCCCATGCCGCATCATGTGCGCAGGCTGGAGGGGCGCTTCTGCATTCGTTATAACGGCTGCATCATGCTGCAGGATACGGAGCCGTCGGCGCTTTTGTATGCCCGGATGCTGCGCGATACCATCCGGGAAGAAACCGGGCTTGTCCTGAGCATCCGCCGCGGACAGGGCGAGGCGGGGGATATTGTGCTGCGCCCCGATCAGGCGCTTGCGGAAAAGGCCTATCGCGTCCATGTGCTGCCGGAGGGAGTCACTGTGTCCGGCGGCAGCGACGAGGCGCTGCTCAACGGCGTGATGACGCTGTGCCAGTGGGTGCAGCGTCACGGCGTGCAGCTGCCCGCGCTGGAAATTGAGGATGCGCCCGATCTGGCCGCCCGTGCCTATTATCTGGATTGCTCCCGCGGCCGCGTGCCTACGCTGGCCACGCTGAAGCGCTATGCCGATATTCTTTGCCGCTACAAGATCAACCAGTGGCAGCTGTATATCGAGCATACCTATCTGTTCCGCCATCTGAGCGAGGCCTGGCGCGACGATACGCCGCTTACGGCGGAGGAAATACTGGAGCTGGACGCATACTGCCGCGCGCGCCATATCGAGCTGGTGCCGTCGCTGTCAAGCTTCGGCCATATGTATAAGATTCTGAGCACCAAAACCTGCTGCGAGCTGTGCGAGCTGACGGACTCCGAAAAGAAAACCTTCAACTATACCTATTCCGGCGATCATCATACCCTGCGCTCGGACGATGCGCGCGCGCTGGCGTTTATCACCGGGCTGATCGATGAGTACGCGGCGCTGTTTACCTCCCGCAAATTCAACATCTGCTGTGATGAAACCTTCGATCTGGGCAAGGGCCGCAGCGCTGCGCTGGTGCAGGAGCAGGGCGAGCACGAGGTGTATATCTGCCATGTGGCCGCGCTGTGCGGGCATCTGGTCAAGCGCGGGATCACCCCGATGTTCTGGGGCGATATCGTCTATCGCCATCCTGAAACCTATGCCCGCCTGCCCAAGGAGACCATCTGCCTGAACTGGGGATACCTGCCCAATCAGCGCGAGGATGAAATCCGCACCCTGGCCGAGATGGGCGCTACCCAGTATGCCTGCCCCGGCGTGTGCACATGGAACCGCTGGCTGCCGCTGATGGAGAATTCCTATAAGAATATCCGCGTGATGTGCCGCCACGGGCAAAAATACCATGCAATCGGCATGCTCAATACCGATTGGGGCGACTATGGGCATATCTGCCACCCGTGGCTGAGCGTGCCGGGCATCCTGTACGGCGCGGCCTTTTCGTGGAACGCACAGGAAATCCCCTTTGATGAAATCAACCGCGCGATTTCCTTCCTGGAGTATGGCGACCGCAGCGAGACGTGGGTATCCGCCCTGGCGCAGCTGACCGATCACGAGGTGTGGGACTGGTTCCATACCGTGCGCTGGATTGAAGAAGGCGACGCGGCCAGGCAGGCGGAAATCCTGGCGGATGCGCACGTGGAGCGCGTTCCCACAGAAAACGCCGCCATCGCTGCCGCGCTGGAGCGGCTGGACGAGGCGGCGGCGCAGCTGCGGCCCGATCAGCGTCAGCTGCTGCAGGCTGTGCATACGGCGGCTGACGGGGCGAGCATATTTAATGAAATCGGCCTGTATCTGTCCCAGGAGCCTTCGCCCGAGCAGGGCGATGCGCTGGCCGTCCGGCTGGAAAACTGGCTCTATGCCTTCCTGCAGCTGTGGCGCGGCGTATCCAAGGAGACCACTGTGCGCCGCGTGCAGCGCGTAGTGACAGACTATGCAAACGTGCTGCGCGGCCGCGAGCTGCCCCGCAATCTGCATCCGTAATGCTGCTTATTCCAGATACTTCATTGCCTGCTCGCACAGCGCCTGGCGCGCGCCGCTGTCAACCGCGTCGCCGTACAGGCGCTCCAGCTGATCGTGCCGCGCCTTGGCCTCCTGCAGGCTGTCGGCGGCCTGGCGCAGCAGCAGATCGTGCGCCGCGCGGTTGAAATCCAGCGCGGAGCGGTGGCGATTGAGCAGCGCCTGATCAAAGGGCAGCGTGCGCACAGGATAACCCTCGGCCACAAAGCCTACCACCGCGCAGCGATCGGTGCACAGATGCGCCATGCGCTTGCCTTCCAGCGGGTGCATGGCCGCGCGGTAACCCACGCCGCGCGCGTACAGCCCCACGGCCAGCGGATAAAAAATGCAGTCCGCATCAAAGCCGAAGGGCAGATCCAGGCAGAGCGTCTGCTCACGCATCAGGCTATCAGCCAGCTGCAGCACGCCCTGCGGCGTAACCGCCTGCGCAAATAGCCGCTGGCCGCGCCCCGGTTCGCCCTGAAGAAAGCGCGAAAGCTCCATGCGCAGGCTGCACAGTGCGCCCTGATCTACCGCGTCTGCGTATATCGCCATGCTGTCGCGCAGCGCGGCCTCGGCCCCGGCCAGGTACCGGTGCGCACGGGCAAAATAACGGCGGCATTCCAGCGAAAGCCGCTGCGCCTGCGCGCGATGGGGGCGAAGCTGCGCTTCGTCCAGGCATTCGGACAGGTCGATCACCTGCTCCGTCATGCGCGCCAGCCCGGGCTCCAGCGCATGGGGAAGGGTTGCATCCAGAACGACCGTATCTCCGCACACCACCGCGTCCAGACTGTCCGGGTCGCTGGCGCACAGGTAGTATTCAACCGGCCGTCCCTGGGATTCCCAGCGCTCGGCGGCAGCGCGCATCAGCGTGCTCTTGCCGCAGCCCGGCCCGCCCTTGATCAGCAGGATCCTGGCCTGCTCCGTGCGCGGAAGCAAATCCTGAAAATACCCTACAAAGCCGCGGCAGGTATTGCTGCCGGGAAAATAACGCTGCGCCATCATACTGTGTTCCTCCTGAAAAAATGGATGGTTCACTGTATGCGGCGCGTTTTGCTGTTATGACACGCAGTACGATACACAGATCATAACAATATAATATGGAAATAGATAATGAAAGTAAAGAATTTTCTGCAATGTTGATTATCATTCATATTGACAATGATATCAAAAAACGATAAACTCTATCTGGACATCAGAGTTTTAAGGGGCAATCCATATGAAAAACGGCCTGGTTTCCATCGGCAGAATGGCAGGAATGAACCGCGTCACCGTGGCGACGCTGCGTTTGTACGATCAGCTTGGGCTGCTTACGCCCCGGTATACCGATCCGGATACGGGGTACCGCTATTACGATATCGCCCAGAATGCGCGGCTGGATATGATCGCCTATATGAAGGAGCTGGGCATGAGCCTGGGGGAGATTGGCGACGTGCTGCGCAAGGAGGATATCACGCTGATTGAGATCATCCTTGCGCGCAAAAACGAGCGGCTGCACCAGCAGATCCGCGAGCTGCACAGCCAGCATGACGCGGTGGAGCGCGCCATTGCGTCCATCGAGCGCTACCGCAAATCGCCCACGCGCGGCACGATCTCGCTGGAGTATATCGACCGGCGGTACATCTGGGGATTGCCATGTGCGGGCAATTTTTATGAGACGGATATCCGCGCATACGAACAGGAGCTGACCAATCTGCGCAGCGCGCTGCTGGACCGCGGCTTTTCGCATGTGCATTCCTATAACATCGGCACGACGATTTTGCAAAAGAATTTTGTGCGCCAGCGCTTTATTTCAGACAGCACCTTCGTGTTTGTCGATCATCGGGACAAGGAGCACTTTCCCGACGTCAGGGTGCTGGACAGCGGCATGTTCGCCTGCATTTATCTGGATTGCTACGACGACGAGATTCCCTGCGCACAGCGGCTGCTGGCGCACTGCCGGGAGCAGGGCTGGCACGTCTGCGGCGATTATATCTGCGAGGTGCTGACAGAGTTCAACGTCTTCGACGGCGATCAGCGCAGCATGTTCCTGCGGCTGCAGACGCCGGTCAAATTCCAGAACGAGCCAAGCCATCCAGATCTTGCTTGACTCTATCCTTGCCTGAGGGTTTATAATACCATCATCAAGCGATGCGGCCCATATGGCCGCCCCAAGCTAAAGGAGGAACAAGCATTATGGAAAAGATTAAGGTTGTACAGTATGGCTGCGGCAAGATGGCCAAATATATCATTCGCTACCTGTATGAGCACGGCGCGCAGATCGTGGGCGCGATCGATGTGAACCCTGTCGTTGTGGGCCAGGATGTGGGCGATTTCGCCGGACTGGGCGTAAAGACGGGCGTGCTGATCTCCAACGATGCGGACAAGGTGCTGGATGAGTGCAGCGCGGACGTGGCTATCGTAACCCTGTTCAGCTTCATCGGCGATATCTACGATCATGTGGAAAAGTGCGTATCCCGCGGCATCAACGTGATCACCACCTGCGAGGAAGCCATCTATCCCTGGACCACCTCTGCCGCGCAGATCAACCGTCTGGACGCGCTGGCCAAGGAGACCGGCTGCACCATCACCGGCAGCGGCATGCAGGATATCTTCTGGATCAACATGGTGGCGCTGGTTGCCGGCGGCTGCCACAAGATCACCAAGATCAAGGGCGCGTACAGCTACAATGTGGATGAGTACGGCCTGGCCCTGGCCAACGCCCATGGCTGCGATCTGACCCCCGAAGAGTTTGAGCAGAAGATCGCCCATCCCACGGAGTTTGAGCCCTCCTATGCATGGAATGCCAGCGAGGCCATCTGCAACAAGCTGGGCCTGACCATCAAGTCCATCACCCAGAAGCATGTGCCCTGCGTGATTGATCATGATATCTATTCCGAAACCCTGGGCAAGACCATCAAGGCTGGCCGCTGCATCGGCATGTCCGCCGTGGTGACCATCGAAACCATGCAGGGCATCACTGTGGAAGAGGAGACCATCGGCAAGGTATACGGCCCCGAAGACGGCGATATGTGCGACTGGCTGATATCCGGCGAGCCGGACACCGAGTTCCACGTCGTCAAGCCCGCTACCGTGGAGCACACCTGCGCCACCGTGGTCAACCGTCTGCCCAGCCTGCTGGCTGCGCCCGCCGGTTATGTTACCTGCGATCAGCTGGAGCCCAACCAGTACCTCACCTACCCCATGGAGTATTACTGCTAAGCCAAGTGCAAGCCATTGCGCCGCCGCCCGGTATTGCCGGGCGGCGGTTTTTGCGTGCGGGGGGGGAGCGGCGGGGACGAGTGGGAACGTTACTTTCTTCAGTGAAGAAAGTAACAAAGAACCTGTGTTATGGC
>CAKUFG010000045.1 GCA_934647235.1 uncultured Clostridia bacterium | reverse complement strand
GGCTCGTACACATCCTCAATGGTGTTGGCGTCCTCGCCTGTAGACGCGGCCAATGTATCCAGGCCCACCGGGCCGCCGCCGAATTTATCGATCATCGTGGTCAGCAGCGTGCGGTCCACACGGTCCAGACCCAACTCGTCCACATCCAGCATGCTCAGGCCCTCGCTGGCGATTTCGCGGGTGATTCTGCCGTCGCCGCGCACCTGGGCATAATCGCGCACGCGCTTGAGCATGCGGTTGGCGATACGCGGCGTGCCGCGGCTGCGGCGGGCAATTTCCAGCAGACCCTCCGGATCGCTTTTCACATTCAGGATGCGCGCGCTGCGGCTGACGATCTGGCAAAGCTCCTCGGGCGAGTACATTTCCAGCCGGAAGATGATGCCGAAGCGGTCGCGCAGCGGGGCGGAAAGCTGACCCGCGCGGGTGGTCGCCCCCACCAGCGTAAACTTGGGCAGGGCGATGCGCATGGAGCGCGCCGTGGGGCCCTTGCCCGTCATCAGGTCGATCTCATAATCCTCCATGGCGGAGTAAAGCACTTCTTCAACCGCATGCGAAAGGCGATGAATCTCATCGATAAACAGCACGTCGCCCGGCTCCAGCTTGACCAGAATGGAAGCCAGATCGCCTGCACGGTCGATGGCCGGGCCGGAGGTGATGCGGATGTTCTGCCCCATTTCGGCCGCGACAATGCCGGCCAGGCAGGTTTTGCCAAGGCCGGGCGGGCCGTAGAGCAGGATGTGATCCAGCGAATCATGCCGCCGCAGCGCTGCGCTGATATAGATGGACAGGCTGTCCTTTACCTTTTGCTGGCCGAAATACTCGCGCAGCGAGCGCGGACGCAGCGAGGTTTCAATCTCCATATCCTCGCTTTGCATTTCGCCGGCTATCAAGCGTTCTTCTTCCATAAGCGCCCTCCCGCCCTTACATCATGCCGCGCAGCGCCAGCCGCACCAGCTCGTCGCTTTGATCGCTTTTATCCTTGACGGCGCTGAGCGCCTGCATGGCTTCTCCCTGGCTGTAGCCCAGGGACTGCAGGGCGATCATGGCCTCGGCCACGGGATCGTCCCGGCGCTGCGCCGCCTGCGCGGTGGCGGCCATGCCCTGCGGCAGGGCGTTCACCTCGTCGTCGGTAATCTTTTCCTTCAGCTCCAGCGCGATGCGCTGCGCCGTCTTTTTGCCAATGCCCGGCGCGCGGCACAGGGCCGTCGTATCGCCCATCAGGATGGCCAGCGTCAGATCGCGCAGCGGCATGCTGCCCAGCATCGCGATGGCTGTGCGCGCGCCAATGCCGTTTACCCCGATCAGCCGCAGAAACATTTCGCGCTCCTCGCGGGATTCAAAGCCGAACAGATCAACGCCCTCCTGGCGCACATTCAGATAAGTATACACGCGCATGCTTTCGCCCACGGACACAGCGTTCTGCACCGTATTCATGCTGCACATCAGCTGATAGCCGATGCCGCCGGCCTCGATCACCAGCTCGTTGTGGCCCTTTTCCGCCACGATGCCTGTAATGTATGCGTACATGCTTGCTCCTTACTTCATGCGGAACTGCTCGCGCAGCATTCCCGTGTTGGCATGGGTGATGGCCACGGCCACGGCGTCCGCCGCGTCGTCGGGCTTGATGATCTTTTCCTGATGCAGGATCATGCGCACCATTTCCTGAATCTGGTGCTTATCGGCCTTGCCGTAGCCCACGATGGCCTGCTTGATCTGCATGGGCGTGTATTCAAACAGCTCTTTTGTATACTCGGCGCAGGCGCACAGCGTAACCCCGCGCGCGGCCGAAACATTCATGCCGGTGGTGATATTCTTTGAAAAGAACAGCTCCTCAAAGGCGATTTCCTGCGGCTGATAAACCGTCAGCAGCTCGCGGATATCGCGGCGGATTTTGACCAGGCGATCGGAGGTGATCATATCCGGCGGGGTAATCACCGCGCCTGCGGTAATCAGGGTGATTTTGCTGCCCTGGGTGTCGATCACCCCATAGCCCAGCGTGGCCAGGCCTGGGTCAATGCCCAAAATGCGCATGCTTCGCCTCCCCACATGTAATGCGCTAATATCATAGAACAAATGTGCGCGTTTGTCAAACCTCGCGCGACAGCAGTTTTTCTACGTAGCGCCGTGCATAATCGGCGTCGGACTGCATCAGAGCGGGCGCGGGCGCGCGCTCGCCCATCAGCCCCAGGAACTGGCTGACCTTCAGGCCCAGCGCCTCCTGAATGTCCGCGTCGCTCCCCTGCGGGCTGACCAGATAGTAGCACAGCAGCGAATCCCGCTGGCCGATGCGGTGCGCGCGATCCTCCGCCTGCGAATGCACGGCGGGCGACCAATCCAGCTCGCCGAACACCACGCAGCTGGCGCGCTGCAGATTCAGCCCCGAGGCGGCGCGCAGCGATACGCAGCACAGGTTCGTTTGCCCCTGCATAAAGCGCGCGGCGGCCTCCTCCTTCTGCGCGCCTGATTCGCGTCCCGTAATAAAGACAGGCGAAAAGGCGTGCAGCTCCTGCCGGTAGATATCCATCACCGCATGATGATGCGCAAACAGCAGCACGCGCTCGCCGTTTTCCAGCAGCGCCCGCACAAACTGGCACACAAAGGGCGCCTTGGCAATGCCCGTGGCCTGGCGCTCTTCCAGCGAAATCTGATCCATCAGCAGCGCGCGGGCCGAGGGCGATAGCCCGCCGTCCGCACGCAGCAGGCGCAGCTTTTCAAGCACGGGCTGCATCAGGCGGCGATACACCAGATCATCCGCGTCGATCTCCTGCACCAGCCGGCGCTTTTCGGGAAGCTCCGGCAGCACCTCTGCCTTGGTGCGGCGCAGCATCAGCCCCTCTCGGCGCAGATGCTCGCCCAGCAGGTCGGGCTTGATGACCACGTTGTTGCCATAACCATAGCACCATTCGCGGGTGAAGGACTCCCAGTCCCCCAGGAAGTGATAATCCAGAATGTTGACCACATTCCAGATTTCGCCGCCCTGATTGTAGATGGGCGTGCCGGACAGACCGATCACACGCTCGCAGCTTTCGGATAAAAGGCTGGCGGCGCTGTATTTTTCGCTGCCCGCGCGGCGAAGCTCCTGCGCCTCGTCAAACACGGCTGCACGGAAGCGCAGGTTGGACAGCACGTCCTTCCAGCCGCGCAGCAGCAGATAATGCACGATATAAATATCCGCCTCGGGCAGGGCGTAGGGCGTAAGCCCGCGCAGCACATGCACGCGCGGCATCCGGCCTTCAATGCGGATAAAGCGCGCGATTTCCGCCTGCCAGTTGCGCACCAGGTGCGGCGGCACCACCAGGATGGCCGGAAACGCCTGCGTATTGCACAGGCAGCACAGCGCCTGCAGCGTTTTGCCAAGGCCCATTTCATCGGCCAGCAAAGCGCGGGGAGTGGCGCACAGCCAGGAAAGCCCGGCCTTCTGGAAGGGCATCAGCGTGCCAATAAAGCTGCCCGCGCGCGGCTCCGTCTGCGGGGGCGCGTCCTGTATGCGCTGCCGCGCGGCGGCATAATCCCGCGCGCTGCTGATGGCCTTTTCCCAGCGCTCCCGATCACGCGGGGCAATTTGCAGCGGATAGCGCAGCATCAGCCAGTTCAGATCACCCACAATGCGGCGATGATCAGTAAACCGCGCCTCGCCGCGCTTGCCGCCGTCCGTGCCCGGGAACAGGCGCTTGCACAGTTCAATCACGCAGGGCTCGCCGCGCACCGTCCAGCTTTTGCGGCGATTATTATAGGAAAGCGTACCGTAATAATGCCCGGCAGGCGGCGCGTCCTGCAGATAGGCAGGCACGTCCGCATCCTGATAATCGCTGCTTTCGAGCCTGGGCAGCGCCAGCGCGTCCTGCGCCAGGCGCATAGCCACGCCGGCCCTGATCAGCGTTTCATCCTGCGGATGCTCCATTCCGCCGCCCGCGTCGCTCAGCCCCCACAGCTTATACAGGCAGACCAGCCGCACCGGCACGCCCGCAAGCTGCTCGGGCAGGCTGACGCTTTGCTCGCTGAGCACCACCAGCGCGTCCAGCGCGCCGCTTTGCGCATAGCGCGTCAATTGCCGCATAAGCGCCGAGGCCGTCGGCCTGCCGCGCTTGATTTCAATGCCGACACGCCCGCAGAGCACGTCGATGCGGCAGCGGGACGCAAGCTGCGCCTCATGCACGCAGCCGATGCCAGCCTGCGCTAATGCCTGGCAGGCCAGCTGATGCAGATCGTATTCATCTGTGGCGACGGGCGCGCGGATGCCCTTCAGCGCCGTCAGTACCCGCTCCAGCATCGCCTGCGCTCACCGCCCCTTCACTCGACATTGCTTACAGTATACGGCAAAATGAAAAGTTTTACAATTATTTTCCGGGGCGAATTGCTTGCATTTGGGGCGTGCAGTTGTTATGATAAGAATGGTTGATTCTATTTTCACAAAGGAGTATCCCATGCGGCTGAAGGTTTTTGCGCTGACGGCGCTGATCATCTGTATATTCGCCATCGTTCCCGCCCTTGCGCTGGAAGCAGGCTTTGTTTATGCCCCTGAATCGCTCTCTCCCGGTAAGGCGGAGCGCATCTGCATCAGCGTGGATACGGCCTGCGCCATCACGCTGGAGCTGCTGGACGGCCAGGGCGATATCGTGCATACCCTGCGCAGCAATCTGCAAATTGAAGCAGGCATGCTGAACCTGACCTATAACGGCCTGAACGCCCAAGGCGAGGCCCTGCCGGCTGGCCAATACACCCTGCGCCTGCAGGCGGGTGATCAGACTGCGCTGCGCCCGCTGAGCATTGGCGAAACCGCCCCGCAGATCCGCTATATCGCCGTCCGGAGCGACGCGCTTTATACCGACGAACCGCTGCCGCTCTCCGTCGTCGTCACTGCGGACGGCACGCTCTCCCTGACGCTGACAGGCATCGACAACAACGGCCTGTACCCGCTGGAAGACACGCCAATACAGGCAGGCAGCAGCGCCCTGAATATCGCCCTGCCCGCCAATCTGCCGGCGGGCGAATACACGCTGAATGCCGTGCTGACAAGCCCGGCCGGCCTTTCAGGCAGCGCAAGCGCCGTCACGCTGCGTTTCTCCGCGCCCGCTACCCCCACGCCGCAGCCCACGGCCACGCCCGCGCCGGTCTATCGCGCGTCCCAATCCGCCACGGAAACGGTTCCGGGCGATTTCTGGTCCATGGAAATCGGCAATTACGATTGGCAGGCCATCTGGGAAGTCATGATTTCGCCCATGACGGTGATCTCCGGCACGGGCAAGGAAGCCGAAAAGCAGGTATACCGTCTGCGCGCTGCGCCGGATAAGTCCACCGCGCGCAGCAATATTGTGGGCGAAATCACCTGTGAAACGCAGGGCGTGCACGTGCTTGAAACGCGCGACGACGGCTGGACGCTGGTGGAAGCCTATAATTCCAGCTATGGACCCAACAATACCAGCCGACGCGGCTACGGCACAACGGACGATCTGATCCAGGGGTATGTAGAAACCAAGAAACTGAAAACCTTCACCCCCAAGACCGAATACGGCCTGCTGATCGATAAGATGACGCAGCGGCTCTATATCCTCACCAAGGACGGGCTGTTTACCACCCTGCTGATCTCCACCGGCTATCCCACCAGCGATAAGCCCTGGAACGAAACCCCGGCGGGCGAGTTTTATTTAAGCAGCAAGGTGGGCGATTTTCCCTCCGGCAATATGACATGCGGCTACGGCATGCGCTTTAACTGCGGTGATATTCTGCACGAAACGCCCTATATCCTGAACGAAAAATACAACATCAAGGATTATTCCTACACAGAAAAATACCTGGGCGAAAAGGCCAGCCACGGCTGCGTGCGCGTGCAGCGCAAGCAGAACGAGGACGGCGTCAACATGAAATGGATCTGGGATAACGTGCCCCTGGGCACAAAGCTGCTGATCTGGGACGAGGATCTGCGCCCCATTCCGTACCCGGCGGAGGACGATACGATCTTCTATTACAACCCGACGGGCGGCAAGAATTATCACGCCGATCAGAACTGCTCCTACATCCGCGATAAATATCTGCCGCTGCAGGGGCAGTGCACTTATGCGGAGCTGGACAGCGAAGCCTATGCCTACCTTACCCCGTGCAAGCACTGCGATCCGCCGGTTAAAAAGAGCACAATTGACGCGCAGAACGCTGAAAAACTGCAATAGTACGGCAATAGTGCGGCATTTGCGCTGCGGGCTTGCACAATTGCGGAAAATCCTGTATAATAGAGCGTGACCTTCGGGTCAGAACCAACATCAGGAGGTTCAAATCGATGGAATGCAAAATCAAGAATGATATCGGCACCATCTACATTTCGGAAGACGTAATGCTCAAGGTGGTCGGCTACGCCGTGCTGGAATGCTACGGCATCGTGGCCATGTCCTCCAAGCGCGCCAAGGACGGCATTGTGGAATGGCTGGGCCGCGAAAACCTGAGCAAGGGCGTTCAGCTGCGCATGGTAGAGGATATGCTGGACGTAGACCTCTACATCGTGGTGGAGTACGGCATTTCCGTGTCCGTGGTGTGCAAGACGATCGTAGAAGTTGTCAAATATAAGCTGGAAAGCATGACCGGCGTCAAAGTGCGCAAGGTTAACATTTCCGTGGAAGGCATTCGCGTGCAGTAAAGCCGGCGCTCGTTTCATCCGGCTTCTTTTGCGCGCATATTCAGCCGCTTTGCGGCATGTTCGGAGGTTATAGCCTTGATTCAAGTTCAATTGATAGACGGTCTGCTGCTGCGCGAGATGGCCGTGTCAGCCGCTGCGCAGCTGGAAAAAAACCGTGAAGCGGTAGACGCGCTGAACGTATTCCCCGTGCCGGACGGCGACACGGGCACCAATATGTCCCTTACCATGATGAGCGCCTCGCGCGAAATCAGCAGCAAGGAGTATGTAAACGCCGGCGAGGCCGCCGCGGCCCTGGCCAAGGGCGCGCTGCGCGGCGCGCGCGGCAACAGCGGCGTCATCCTCTCCCAGCTATTCCGCGGCTTCTCCCGCGCGCTGGAGGGCGTTGAAAAGATTTCCCCCGTCCAGTTCGCCCAGGCGCTGCAGGCGGGCGCGGAGGTGGCCTACAAGGCCGTCATGCGCCCCAAGGAGGGCACCATTCTGACTGTCGCGCGCGTCATCGCCGAAGAGGCGGTCAAGCAGGCGCAGTCCGCCCCCAATGATTATGACGCGCTGATGCGCGTGATCCTTGCCAGCGGCGAAAACATCCTCAGGCTCACCACCGATATGCTGCCCGCCCTCAAGCAGGCCGGCGTGGTGGATGCCGGCGGGCGCGGCCTGCTGTGCATCTATGCGGGCTACGCTGCGGCGCTGGGCGGAGAGCATATCGACCTTGCTCCCGTGGATGCCGCCGCCCCGGTAGAGGACTTTGTGGACGATCACGACGAAGAATCCAAATATACCTATTGCACGCAGTTCCTCATCCAGCATCTGCGCATGGACGCCAAGCCCAGCGATATCGCCACCTTCCGCCGCCACCTCAACCGCATCGGCGATTGCGTGCTGGTCGTGGGCGATCTGTCGCTGATCAAGGTGCACGTGCATACCAACGATCCCGGCAAGGCCCTGCAGTACGGCCTGCAGCTGGGCGAACTGAGCGATTTCATCATTGAAAACATGGTGGAGCAGCATCGCCAGAAGCAGGCGCAGAAGGCGCGCGAGAACCCGCCCAAGGAATACGGCATGGTTTCCGTGGCCCAGGGCGCGGGCATCGCGGGCATCTTCAAGGATCTGGGCGTGGATGTAATCGTAGAGGGCGGCCAGACCATGAACCCCGCCATCGAGGATCTGCAGAACGCCATCGACAGCATCAACGCCAAGAACATTTTTGTCCTGCCCAACAACGGCAACGTCATCCTGGCCGCCCAGCAGGCGGCGGAGCTTTCCGAAAAGCACGTCGTCGTCCTGCCCACCAAGAACGTAGCCATGGGCATTTCCGCCGTTGTATCCTTCCAGCCCGATCTTTCGCCGGAGGAGAACGCCGCCAACATGGACGAGGCCGCGCAGCGCGTGCGCACAGGCATGATCACCTACGCCGTGCGCGACAGCGATTTTGCCGACATGCACATCAGCGAGGGCGATATCATCGGCCTGCAGAACGGCAAGGTTTCCGTGCGCGGCAGCAGCGTGCACGATATCGCTATCAGCCTGATGAAGGAACTGGTGACGGACGAGGACAGCCTGATCACCATCTACTACGGCGCGGATACCAAGCAAGAGGACGCCGAAGCGCTGGGCGAGGAGCTTTCCGCGCTGTATCCTGATTGCGATGTGGAAGTGCACATGGGCGGTCAGCCGCTGTACTACTATCTGCTGTCTGTAGAATAAGCATTGCCACGCTTATAAAGGGCTATCGTTTGGATAGCCCTTTTCTTATAGCATACGCGAAGGGAGGATTGGCATGGAGCTTCAAGAGCTGAAGGGCATTGGCAAGGCGCGCATTGCGGCGCTGCACCAGGCAGGCATCGATACAATGGCCGACCTTTTGCAAACCCTGCCGCGAAGCTATCGGGATACCTCCAGGGTCACGCCCATCGCGCAGCTTTCCCCCGGCACGCCCGCCTGCGTGCGCGGCTATCTGAAGGGTTCTCCCAAGCTGGTCTATTTTCATGGCAAAGCCCGCGTCAGCGCTACCCTGCAGGATGAATCTGGCTCCCTGCCGTTGGTATGGTTCAATCAGCCCTGGGTACGCGATAAGCTGTCCTCCGAGGAGTATCTGCTGCTCTACGGCCAGCCTGCCCGCGACAAATCCGGGCGAATCACCCTGTATAACCCCTCCTTTGAAGAAAAAGAAGCGCTTCTGCCGCAATATCCAACCATTCCCGGCATTTCGTCGCGCGTGCTGATGCGGCTGATCGCCCAGGCGCTGAACCAGTTGGATACTTGCTGCCCCGAAACGCTGCCTGAATCGCTGCGGCTGCGCTATCAGCTATGCGAGCGCAACTTCGCCCTGCGGCAGCTGCACGCGCCAGACAGCCACGAGAGTCTGGCCCTGGCGCAGCGGCGCATCTCCTTTGAGGAGCTGCTGCTTTATCAGGCTGCGCTATCCATCCTGCGCGGCACGCCCGGCCGCGCGCATCCCATCCAGGCTGATGATGGCGACGCTTACTGGCGCAGCCTGTCCTTTGCGCCCACGCAGGCGCAGAAGCGCGTTTTTGAAGAGCTTTGCGCCGATATGGCGCGCGATACCGCCATGCGCCGCATGGTGCAGGGCGACGTAGGCTGCGGCAAGACGGCCATCGCCTTCGCCGCCATGTATTGCTGCGCGCAGGCAGGCTATCAGGCCGCGCTGATGGTGCCCACCGAGATTCTGGCCCGGCAGCACTTTGAAAGCGCGCAGAAATCGCTTGCGCCGTTGGGCGTTCGCTGCGGGCTGCTGCTGGGCGGCATGAAGGCTGCCGAGCGCCGCGCCGCCCTGGCGGCCATCGCCTCGGGCGAGTGGCAATGCGTCATCGGCACCCATGCGCTGCTTTCAGATGGTGTAGCGTATCAAAGTCTGGCGCTGGCTATCACCGATGAGCAGCATCGTTTCGGCGTACGCCAGCGTAAAATGCTTTCAAAAAAAGGCGGCGAAGCCTTTGAGCCGCATGTGCTGGTCATGTCTGCCACGCCCATTCCCCGCTCGCTGGCGCTGATTCTCTATGGCGATCTGGATCTATCGATCGTGGATGAGCTGCCGCCGGGCCGCACGCCCGTGCGCACGCGCATCGTGCCGGAAGCCAAACGCGATGGGCTTTATCGCTTCATCATCGAGCAGGCCGCCCAAGGGCATCAATGCTATATCGTTTGCCCCCTGGTGGAGGAAAACGAGGATCTGCCCGTGCGCAGCGCCCAGGATACCTATGCCGAGCTGTGCAACGGCGCGCTCTCCTGCCTGCGGCTTGGGCTGACCTACGGCGCGCAGGATCCAGCCGAAAAGGAGCACACGCTGGCTGCATTTTCGGCCGGTGAAATCGATGTGCTGATCGCCACCACCGTCATCGAAGTAGGCGTAAACGTGCCGTCGGCCACAGTCATGGTGATCGAAAATGCCGATCGTTTCGGCCTGTCCCAGCTGCATCAGCTGCGCGGACGTGTGGGCCGCGGCGCACAGGAAAGCTGGTGCTTCCTGATGGCCGAGCCCAACGAGCGCCTGACCACCCTGTGCGGCACAAATGACGGCTTTGAAATCGCCCGCAAGGATCTGGAGCTGCGCGGGCCGGGCGAGTTTTTAGGCACGGCGCAGCATGGCGCAGGCTTTCTTTCCGGCCTTGCAGCAGACGGCCGCCTGCTGGCTGAAACACAGCAATGCATGCGGGAGCTTCGGCAGAATCCCGATTGCCGCCAGGAATATGAGCAGGTGCTTGCCCAGGCGCGGCAGCGCTTTGCCGCTCGTCTGCCGCGGGTGACGCTTAATTAACGTGTCAAAGTTCTTTAATTAACGTGTCAAAGTTCTTTTTTGCGATTGACATCCCCTGGCGCAATTGGTATAATAAGAGATGTGTTTTTCGCACTTTTGATCTTTCAAGGGAGGATTTTACCATGCATTATACGATGAATATCGCGGGTTTGAAGCGCGATTTGCCCCTCTGCCGCGTCAACGACGATCTGTACATCGGCGCTTTCGTCATCTTCGGCGATGTTGAGCTGACCGTTGCGTGCGCGCGCGATCTGCTCAAGGTGGCCCCCGAGCACGATATCCTGATCACCGCCGAATCCAAGGGCATTCCCCTCGTGTATGAGATGGCGCGCCAGCATGGCGAAAACCGCTATCTGATCGCCCGCAAGGCTGCCAAGCTGTACATGCGCAATGTGTTCAGCACCGACGTTACCTCCATCACCACTGCGAACCGCCAGATGCTGTGCATTGACGGCGACGATGCGGAATACATGCGCGGCAAGCGTGTGCTGATCGTGGACGACGTAATCTCCACTGGCGGCTCCTTGATTGCGGTGCAGAAGCTGGTTGAGCAGGCCGGCGGCATTGTGGTAGGCAAGATGGCCATCCTGGCCGAGGGCGATGCGCAGAAGCGCGACGATATCATTTATCTGGAAAAGCTGCCGCTGTTCAACGCCGACGGCACGGTAAAGGAATAATCCCATCGAAAACTGCAAGGGGCGCTGGCATTGCCAGCGCCCCTTTTCAATACCAATATATAAAAGCGCGCGATCCAAACGGATCGCGCGCATGTTTTAGGTTTTGCTTTGCTATTACTCCATGATGGAGGTAACGGCGCCGGAACCCACGGTGCGGCCGCCCTCGCGGATAGCGAAGCGCAGACCGTTCTCGATAGCGATGGGGGTGATCAGGGTCACTTCCATCTCGATGTTGTCGCCAGGCATAACCATCTCAACGCCGTC
>CAKUFG010000044.1 GCA_934647235.1 uncultured Clostridia bacterium | reverse complement strand
GCCTGCACACAGCTTGAAGCAGGCGATATCACCTTCTGCCCCATCTGCGGCGGAGCCTCCGACGGCACGCGGCTGGCACGCATCGAGGGCGCAAAGGTCGCTGCCGATCGTGTCCCGCCGGGAGAACTGATGGTCCGCCAGCGCGACGGCCTGCTTACCATCTGCTTCGTCCGCAGCGGCAAGCTCAGCCGCCCCTACGTCCCCGCCACGGTCATCCTGCCCAACGGCGATAGCCATGTGATCGCCTTCGCCCAGAGCGAAACGCCCGTGCTGGTGGTCCGATAACTTTGATCCAATTGCGGCGGCGCGGAAACATGAGCAGCGCTGAAGCGATCAAGCTTTCTATCAGCCTTCTCCTGCGGGAGAGGGCTTTTGTTTGCGCACCTGCGCTTATGGACGAAACGGGGAGATGGGACGCGGGAGGAGAACGTTACTTTCTTCACTGAAGAAAGTAACGTTCTTCCCTTCCCGCCAGACCGCCAATTTTGCCAACGAAAAAACCGGCTGCTTTCACCCAAGAAAGGGAAAGCAGCCGGCTTTTCAGCGCGTTTTGTTTAGTTCATGGCAAATACAACCGTCACGCTGGCGGATACCGTTACGTCGCCCGACACGATGGCTGTCTTGGCGCTGCGCGCGTCCATGGCATAGGTGTTGGCGATGCCATAGTCGCCGCCATAGCTGTTGGAAGCGTCGATGGATACCACATCGCCCAGCGTCTGCCCGGCGGCCTCGGCCAGCAGGGCGGCCTTGGCGGCGGCGTCCTCACAGGCGCGGCGCAGGGCTTTTTCGTAGGCGGCGGCTTCGCCGGTGCTGCTGAATGTGAGGCCGTACATCTGGTTTGCGCCCGCGGCGGTGGCCGCGTCGATCACATCGCCCACGGTGTCCAGCGCACGCACGGTGACGTAGAGCGTGTTGTCCACATGATAGCGCACGGGGGCGGAATCATCGCTGTAATCGCGCTCGGTGTACACGGAAAAGTCAGAGGTGACAACATTCTCCTGCGCCACGTTCTGGCCCAGGATGGCGGCGATGACGCGCTGCATGATCTCGTTGTTTTCGCTCTGCGCCTCGGCGACGGTATCGCGTACAGTGCTTACGCCGATGCGCAGCGTGGCGGTATCGGCGGCCAGGGAGATATTGGCCGAGCCGGATACGGTAACAGTGCGGGATACGCCCTCGCCCAGGGCAGGCACGGCCAGGCACAGCGCGGCAAGCAGGCACAGCAGCATGATCAGTGTCTTTTTCATATTTCTAATCCTCTTTCTTTTATTTGAAGGGTTCAGCCCCTTCGCTTTATTAAACGGACGGACGCGCGGAAGGTTCCATCTTTTCACTTGTTTTTTTCGCCGTTTGCAGTATCATAAACGTACCCCATACAGAAAGGAAGCAGGATTCATGGATATCAAAGCCAAGATTGAAGAAATTGTAAAGAAGCTGCAAAGCGATAAAACGCTGCTGGCCTCCTTCCAGAGCGAGCCGATCAAGACGGTGGAAAAGCTGCTGGATATCGACCTGCCCGACGAGATGATCGAAAAGGTGGTTGAGGGCGTAAAGGCCAAGATCAAGGTGGACGACGTAAAGGGCATCCTGGACGGCGTGAAGGGCCTGTTTGGAAAATAAGCAGGAGCTGCGCCCCTTCTTTACTTCTCGGCTAAGTTAGCTGTGCTTTTTGATAGGCAAAAACAGCGCGGGGATGGATATCATCTCCGCGCCGTTTTGCTGTGTACAGGGGCTTATTTCATTTCCTCCAGGAAGATCGGGTTGGACCAGGCGACGTGACCGTCTGCATCCGTTACCTCCACGCGCAGGTAGAACAGATCGTCCCGCACGGGGCATTCCATGGCCATTTCGGTGATGGGGGAGCCGTCCTCGCTGCGCAGCAGCTTGGTCACGCGGGAGCAGAAGAACTTGACCGTCGCGCAGGGGGAGCACTTGACATGGGCGATCTTGTTGTCGTCGATATAGAAATCGTAAATTTCCGGGCCGGTGGAGGCGTAGAACGCGCCCTCGCGCAGCGCGCGCAGGATGTCGTTCACTTTCTTCTGCGCGTTGACGCGCACCCAGCCGCGGCAGTGCTGTTCCATCTTGTGGCCGTCGTCCGTGGCCACGCCGAAGATGCGCTTGCCCTGGCACAGCAGCTCATCCCAGATGGGGCCGTTGTTGAAGTCCACGCCGTCCTCCATCACGCAGCCGCTGTTCCACAGCTCCATGGCGAAGTTGCCCTGCAGGCGCTCAAATTCGCGCGCGAAGGTGCCGCTCCACTGGGGATGGCAATAGATGGTCAGCTGCTTGCTGCGGTGCGCCTCGTCCAGGAAGTGCTGGAACTCATACTGATCCTGCACATAGCCGCGCTGGAAGGGCTGATCCTGCTCGTAGGGGTTTTCGGGCTTTTCGGGGCCGATCCATACGGTGTGGAAGCAGTGCACGCGGTGATGATTGGTGATATTGCGGTCAAACTCCATGCCGGGGAGGATCAGCACGCCGCTTTCAGGCAGATAATCCTTGTAGTTATAGGTGCGGTGGTCGGTCAGCGCCAGAAAATCATAGCCGTGCTGCGCATGCATGGCGATTACTTCCTCGGGGGTACCTTTGCCGTCCGAACGGGTAGTATGGCAGTGCAGACCGCCCTTGAGCAGGGCGTTTTCGCCCTCAAAAGCCGCTTGTCGAAGCATAATAAAAGCCTCCTTTGGTATGATAACGAATTGAATCGCGCTCATTGTACCATAGGAGGCATAAAAAGGCAATGCGGCGGGCAGACGAAATTTCAGCCTTGCATGTCAAACGTCCAGCTGAAAATCGTACTTCATGGCCAGCGCTTCAAACAGCGCCTGCATGGCGCGCATGGCCAGAGCGCGGATGTTCAGCTGGGCGATGCGCGCAAGCACTTTCTGCTGCTCCGCCTCGGGCACGGCGTAAACGCTCATGCTCATGCGCAGAAAGCGGGAAAGCTTGCGTTCCAAGGGAAAATCCGGCCCGCAGGGCTGGGCCATATAGGCGCGCATGATGCCGGCGGAGCCGACCTCCAATTCGTAAAAATCGCGCGCGCCGCAGCCGGGCAGATAAGCGGAAAACAGCCGCTGCAGCTCGGCGGCCGTCTGGCGGCGGATATACTCGGCAGTTTTGGGCAGGGTATAGGCTTCCACATAGATCTCGCGCAGGTTCTCGTTGATTTCAGCCAGTGCGAGCTGCAGGGAGGTTTCAATGGCGTACAGCAGCGGCGGGGAGGGCTGCTCCGACGCCAGGCTGTTGGCCAGGGCAAACTGGTTTTCAAACATGAACTGCACCAGCTCCATCAGCACGCCGTCCTTGCTGTGGAAGATGTTCTGGAAGGTGCTGGAGGATACGTCGGCAGCGTGGATGATATCGGCCATGTGCGTGCCGCGATAGCCGTTTTCAATGAAGAGACGAACGCACACGGACAGAATACGACGCTTGGCGGCCGCGCTGTCATAGCGGCGAGGCATAAACATCCCCCATTCCCAATGATTTACATATGCTTTATTATACCATGCTTTTACAGCTGCGGCAAGCGTTTTGCTTGACAGAAAACGGGGTTTATACTATGATAAAGCCATCATACTGGCTTGAATTTACGCGATTTCCGCACATAACGAAAGGAGAAGCTTTTATGAAAAAAGCCCTATGCGTGATCCTATGCCTGCTGCTTGCCGTTTCGCTTGCCGGAGCTGCACTGTTGTACGCGCAGACGCGCCGCCTGCAGGATGAAAACGCGCGCCTGACTGCGCAGGCAGCCGAGCGGGATACGCAAATTGAAGCCCTGACCGCCGAGACACAGGCCAGCGCCGACAGCTTGGCCGCGCTTTCGGAGCAGGCGGAGGAAAAGGATTCCGAGCTGGCCTCCCTGCGCGCCGCTATGCAGGAAAAGGAAAACAGCCTGGATCAGCTGACGGATGAGCTGACCCAGGCAAGAACGCAGCTGGCCGCTTATGATACGCAGCTGGAGCAGCTGCGGCAGGCAGCGGACGAGCATCAGGCTGCGTCGGCCAACGCACAGACGGCGCTGGATGCGGCGCAGGCCAGCAATGCGCAGCTGCAGCGGCAAAACGATGATCAGGCCGCCACGCTGACCGATGCGAACGCGCGCGCTGAAAGCGAAGCCGCCGCCCGTCGGGCCGCCGAGGCCGAGCGGGACGCGCTGCAGAAATCGCTGGACGAGCAGGCGGCCGCGCATCAGGCCGAACTGGAAGCGCTGAACGCAAGGCTGCAGGATAAAGAGGCCGAGCTGGCCGCTGCCGCAGCCCAGCATACCGCCGACGTGCAGGCCATCTCCGATGCGGAGCAGGCGTTTGCCGCCTTTGCCGCAAAGGTGGACGGCTGGCGAGAAAGCGCTGGCAGCAATCCCATCCTGTGCGGCCTGCTCGCGCCCTTTACCGGCTTTGTGCAGCAAATGCGCGACGCGCTTGCGCACTGACTTGGGCGCTATGCAATTGCCCTGGCGTATGCTGCAATGATCGCGTGAGCCTATACTGCAAGCACAATAGAAGAACTGCGAACAGGAGAGAAAACCATGCGCGCACTTGTTGAAAACTACATTCTGCTCTTTTTTGTCACCGCCATGCTGGGCTGGGTGATGGAGGTTGTCTGCAAGCTGATTCAGTTTCACCGCTTCATCAACCGAGGCTTTCTGATTGGCCCGTACTGCCCCATTTACGGCTTCGGCTCGGTGCTGATCACCCTGCTGCTGTCCCGCTATGCGGAGTCGCCCGTGGTGGTTTTCCTGATGGGCATGATCATCTGCGGCACGCTTGAATACCTGACCAGCTACCTGATGGAAAAGCTGTTCCACGCCCGCTGGTGGGATTACAGCCAGAAACGCTTTAACCTGAACGGCCGCGTATGCGCCAACACGCTCATTCCCTTCGGCCTGCTGGGGCTGGGCATCATTTATGGCGTAAAGCCCTTCCTGTTTGGGCTGTTCGCCATGCTTCCGCAAACCGCGATGGATATCCTGTGCGGCGCGCTGACGGCGATCATCCTGACCGACGCGGTGATTTCTACCACCGTGCTTGGCAAGATCCGCCACACGGCCGAGCTGACTGGCGGCGACGATACCGAGACGATCACCCGCTCTGTGCGCGATGCGCTGCTGCGCCAGGGCGTGCTGGTGCGCCGCACGCTGCGCGCTTTCCCGTATGCCAAGCTGTATAATAAGCCCCTGCTGGAGCGCCTGCGCCAGCGCCAGCAAATGCTGAAGGCCGATTTCCAGGCCAAGCAGCAGCATATGCGCGAGGAGCTTGCCCAGCGTGAGCAGGCGCTGCGCGAGGAGCTGAAAAAGCGCAAGCCGCAGAAGCAGGGATAAATGAATATGAAAGAAGCGAAGGAGTTGATCATTCCTTCGCTTTTTTATTCTTGCCAGATGGGCGGCTGAGAAGCCACCCGAAGGCTTATTCGCGCGTAACGCGATAAACGTAATGCGGCATATCCACGCCGCGGTAATGCTTGGTAAAGGTCAGCACGCGCGTCATGCCGCTGCGCTCGGCTACGCGCTGGGAGGCAATGTTGGTATCCCGGATGATGGAATACACCGCCTGCGCGCCCAGGGTATCAAAGGCGTAATCGCGGCAGGCGCGGGCAGCCTCGGCGGCATAGCCGTGATGCCACGCGGCCTTGTCAAACAGGTAGCCCACCTCCAGCACGCGGCCGCCGGGGATATCCTGCCAGGTCAGCCCGCACTGGCCGATCATCTCGCCGGTTTCCTTGCAGACGACCGCCCACAGCCCCACGGTTTCTTCCCGATAACGGCGCATCTGCTTATCCAGCCAGGCCTGCGCTTCCTCATCTGTAAAAGCGCCCTCATAGGCGTACATCACTGCCGGGTCCTGCAGCATGCGGCACAGCGCGGGATAATCCGCCTGGGTCATCCTGCGCAGGCGCAGACGCGGGGTTTCCAGAATCCATTCGTCCATGCCTGCCTTCCTTTTTTCCAGCGCCGCCACGCGCACGCCGCCATCCAGCTGCGAGCCGGTGACTTCAAAGCCGTTCTTTTGATAGAATTGCAGGTTTTCCGTCTTATCGATGGGCGTAATCAGCGAGATAACGCGCCAATCCGGGTGCTGCTGGCAGAACCACTGCAGCGCGGCGGAGCCGACGCCCTGCCGCTGTGCCTGGGGGATAACGCACAGGCAGCCGATGCAGTACACGCCTTCATCCTGCTGCTGCGCGGACAGCACGCCCACAGGCGCGCCGTCCCGGCGGATGATCAGCTTGGGAAAACGGCGGATGGAGCCTTGCATCTGCTCCACCGTGCGGCCATAGGCCGGGCATTCGCCATAGCGCTCATAATCCGCCTGGAAGACCGCGTTGTACAGCTGCACCAGCAGCGCGGCGTCCTGCTCGCGCGCGGGGGTAAAGGTAAGCGGACTCATGGCTGCGTGATTTCCAGATTGCCGCTGGTGGTGCGCACACGCAGCTTGCACGCGCCGTCTCCCAGGGTGATCTGGTCGTTCACCGTGCGGTAATCATCGCACCGGAAGCTGCCGCTGGTGCTGCGGTAGTCCACCGTTGCGCCCAGATTGTTGTGCAGCGCAAGCTGGACGCTGCCGCTGGTGGAGCGGATATCGGCCTTTTCGCTGCCGCGCAGGCCGACGGCGATGGAGCCGCTGGTGGTTTCAATTTCAAGGGCAGGGCTTTGCAGCTGCTCCAGGCTGATGGAGCCCGAGGTGCTTTCCGCCTGAATGCGCGTACCCGCAGCCAGGGCCTGGGCATGCACGCCGCCGCTGGTGGTGTTCACTGTGAGCGTATCGGCGCGCAGGCCGCCGGCCTGGATGCTGCCCGACGTGCTGTGCAGCGTCATGCCATGCAGCGCGTCTGCAGCGGCGATATCCAGCGAGCCGCTGGTGGAGGCGGCGCTGAGCTGCTCGGCGATCAGATGCTCGGCCTGGATACCGCCCGAGGTGGATTGCAGCGTTACGTCCGTCAGCTGATGCTTGCCCAGGCGGATGTCGGCGCTGCGCGTTTCCACAGACAGGGCGATTCCGGCGGGGATTTCGACGGTCAGCGCCTTCTGCGGGGTGGAGAACAGGCTGGAATACTGCGTGCCTGCCTGACAGAACTGGATATAGAGCACACCGTCAAGCAGCAGATGGCGCATCTGCAGCTCGCCCGATACGCCGCTGGCGATTTCGGACGCGCGCAGGGTATCCGCGCTGCTTTGCGACAGGGTGACGGAGCCTGCAATCCAGTGGATTTCCACCCGCTGCACATCAGCGGCGCGGTAATCGAAATCGCCCGCGATGTATTGATCGGCGTTGGCATAGCGCTCCATGCGCGCGGCAAGGGCCGCGGGGCAAAGCAGGCCCAGCGCAAGCAGGATGGCAATCAGAAGGGCAATGCGTTTTTTCATACGGGATTTTTCCTTTCTTTTCTCTGGTTCTGTTGCTATGGATGGACAGGGATCGGTTATTGCTTGTACGCGCCGCGCTCGATCACGCCCATAATGGCCGCAGCCGCGCCGTACAGCACGCCCGCCACCGCCCAGATGATCCAGCCGGAGTTGGGCTGGGCGTTGCCGCTGGGGCCGAAGGTGTATACCAGGAAGATGGCAGTAACGATGAGCCAGTAGGCCACGGTGACGGCGGTGCGGATGCTGCCGCGCGCCTTGATGCGGCGGGAGTACGCGCCCTCCTCCAGCAGGCGCTGCATGGCGGATTGCTGCACGCCGCCGTAGACAAAGGCGACGCAGCCGCACGCGGCGATAATCAGCAGCAGGCATACGCCCGCAATCAGCAGTACCTCGGAGGCGGACAGGGCCATGGCTGCGAACAGCGGCATGACCGACAGGATGCACAGCGTGGTGCCGACGATGTTCAGCCGGTTGTAGATTTCGCGGAAATCGCGCTGCCGCTCGCGCACCATGCCCTCCACGCCGTACTCGGTTTCAAAGGATTCCTTATCCAGGTATTCATAATCCTTGACCTTGTTTGCGGAGGACAGAAACAGGATGACCCCGGCGGCGACCAGCGCCAGCAGGATCAGCAGACCAAAGCCGGCGGCGGCGTTTTCGGGCATTGCGACGCGGCCTGCTTCCGACAGCGCGGACAGCAGCAGCAGGGCCGTGGGGGAAACGACGCACAGGAAGGTGGCCAGCGCCAGCCTGGGGGCGGCGGCGCGGCGCAGGGAGAGGTACTCGGAGGCCTGCTCCATTGTGACCCGGCGCAGCGCGGGCACGCTTTCCGCGCTTTCATTGCAGGGGGCGGAATCGGCTTGCTCAAGCTCATCCTTCAGCAGGTAATCCGTCGATACGCCGAACAGCTGGCTGAGCTGCACAATCTTGCCGATATCGGGAAAGGACTGCGCGCCCTCCCACTTGGAAACGGATTGGCGCGTAACGCTGAGCCGCTCGGCCAGCTCTTCCTGAGACCAGCCCGCCTTTTTACGCAGGCAAATCAGCTTATCTGCAAAAATCATAAATTCGTCCTCCTTTCAAGGCGCCTGAGCGCCCTTTGCAGGCAAAATGATAGCGCATTTGCCGGTTGCGCGCCAGAAAGCAGGCTTGAAAATCTGTCAACCGGCGGTTGCAAATGCGAAAATGCATCGAAAATGTTCTAAAACTAGCGATGCAAATCGCATGGAACCTATGGCATTATAGCATTCCGCACTTTTGCTGTCAATAGCATAACAGCTGTTATTTTTGCGGGTGTGTTCTGATCTGGCCATGCAAAAACAAACGCCGCCCCATGCGGGACGGCGCGAAAAAACGTGCGATTTGCCGATTGAATCAGTTGAACAGATGCGCAGAGTCGTTCTGAACCTGCTCAAAGGCCTGTTCGGGCGTGATGCTCTGCTCCTGGATCAGCAGGGAGGTAGCGGCGGCGATGATCTGCATAAACTCCATGCGCTCGGGGAAGTAGGGCGTTTCGTTGCCATAGGCCCAGGCCAGCTGATCGTAGGCAACCTTGGTGTTGGGGTCCTCGGCCCAGGCAGCCTTCATGGTTTCGTTGTCGGCCACGGACTTGGTGGTGGGCACATAGCCGGTCTTGATGGAATTGAGGGCGATCCACTCGTCCTGCATGATGAAGTTGATGAACTCCCAGCCGGCGCGCAGCTGCTCGTCGGAGTTGCCGTTGATCAGGCAGATGTTGCCGCCGCCGCTGCCGGTAGCAGGCTCATCATAGTAGGGCAGGTAGGCTACGCCCAGCTCAAAGTTGTTTTCGGCGGCAAACTTTTTGATATTGCCAAGAGAGCCGCAGGAGGTGATGAACGCGGCCAGCTTGCCGCGATAGAACAGCTCCGTACACTCGGCGGCGGCGTTGGTGGGCCCATAGGGCTTGCACCAGCCTTCGTCTACCCAGCGGCGCTAATCGGAGAACAGACGCAGCAGGCTCTTGTTTTCCAGCGCGGGGGAGGTGCCGCCCTCGGCGACCAGGGGAGAACCGGTGGACCAGAGCAGGCCGCCCTGGATGAAGGAGGTATCCTCCAGCAGCAGGAAGCCCCAGGTATCCACTTCGCCGGTGGCTTCGTTGACGACGTGCAGGGCCTTGCAGAATTCTTCCATTTCGGCAACGGTCTTGGGGGCGGTCAGGCCCTTCGCATCCGCCATGGTCTTGTTGTAGTAGAACACGGGGGTGGAGCGGACGTAGGGCAGGGTGTGCACCTCGCCGTCATGGATGGCGGGCACGTTGAGGAACACGTCCAGCAGGTTGTTCAGGTCAAAGCCAGTTTCGGCCATATAGGGAGGGGGCCATGTCGGCGGTCAGGTTGTCGTCCAGCAGCACGGCGGTATGGGCGGAGGAGGTGACGGCGATGACCGGGATATCGCCGGACTGGGAGCCAAGCTGAATTTTGGTTACGTTGGTGTTGTAGTTGCCCTGATAGATTTCTTCCACAAAGATGCCTTTTTCCTTGCCGACCGTCTCGTTGAAGGCGTCAACGGAGGCCTTGAGCACCTCGTAGTTGGCGCCGCTTCCGCGCGTATGCCAGAAGGAAATGGTGATGGGCTCCTCGGGCGAGTAGGCCAGGGCGGCGCCGGCGACGCTGAGCAGCATGGCCAGCGCCAGGGCAAGGGCGACGAGCTTTTTCATTGGGGGTACCTCCTGATTGTTTTTAATAAACAGCAACCCGCTGCTGTTTTTTCTATTTAGGCATAGAACAAAGCGCGCGGTTAAAGCGATTTGCCCTCAAAGTACTGGCAGGGCAAAAACCGCGTGACGATTTCCTGCTCGCCCTGCAGCTGGCGATAAATCTGCCGGGCGGCGCATTCACCGATCAATCGGTTGGGCTGAATCACGCCGCACAGCTGCGGATTGGACAGACGGATCCAATCGTAATCGGCAAAGGTCATCACCCCAAGATCCTGGGGGATGCGCACGCCGCTTTCGTTCCAATAGGACATAGCGCCCACCGTCATGGGGCTGGACAGGATCAGGACCGCGTCCGCGTCGGTATCCTGTGCGATGCGCTGGGCGAAGCGGCGGCCATCATCGATTATGGCCATGCCATAGCAAATGCGATCCTGCCCGAGGGGCAGGCCATGCCTGGCCAGAGTATCCTGATAGCCCTTGATGCGGTGCATGGTGGGGGCAAACTGCGGCGTGGGGCTGATCAGCGCGATCCTGCGGTAGCCTTTTTGCAGCATCTGCTCCATCACCTGGCAGGTAATGCTGTAGTTGTCAATGTAAAAGCCGCTCACCGTTTGCTTTTCAGGCGCGCGGTCAATGAGCACCACGGGGCAGGGGATCTGCGAATAATCGTAGCCGTTGTCGCTGAGCACGATGATGATGCCGTCCACCTTCCAGCTGAGCAGGTACTCAATCGCGTCCTTTTCGGCCTGGGGATCGTTGTAGGAGGCCTTCATGATCAGGTTGTACCCGTGCGCGGACAGCTCCCGCTCGATGGCCTCCAGGGATTTGCCGTAGTAGGTGCCTGCGTGCAGGCTGGGCAGGATGATGCCGATGGTGTGGGTCTGCTTCTGGCGCAGCGAGCAGGCCAGACGATTTTTGTGGTAGCCGGTATCGGCGACGATCTGCATGACCTTTTGGGTGATTTCGGGGCTGACGTAGCGCGTTTGGTTGAGCACATGCGACACGGTGCTGGAGGATACGCCTGCGAGCCGCGCGATATCTGTGATGGATATGCGTTCTTTCATGATATCAAACCTTTCGAAGAAAACGTTTGCGCAAACGTTTCGATGGAAAGCAAAATTATGATAGCACAGATTCAGCCGTGTGTCAATGGCGGCCGGACACGATTTTAGCGGGCGCTGATCGGGCAATAAACCGAAAGAATAGAATTTCTCCATTTTTTTGAAAAATAACTATTGACAAACGTCCGCAAATCATGTATTATATCCCTTGTCACCGAACGCTGTGCATAAGCTCAATCGGGGTGTAGCGCAGTCCGGTAGCGCACGTGCTTTGGGAGCATGGGGCCGGGGGTTCGAATCCCTTCACCCCGACCAATCTGCTTGTGCACAAC
>CAKUFG010000043.1 GCA_934647235.1 uncultured Clostridia bacterium | reverse complement strand
GGCCCGGTAGTTCAGTTGGTTAGAACGCCAGCCTGTCACGCTGGAGGTCATGGGTTCGAGCCCCATTCGGGTCGCCACTTTTCTTTTCTCGCCGGTTGGGCCATTTTGCTGGTGTAGCTCAATTGGCAGAGCAGCTGATTTGTAATCAGCAGGTTGCGGGTTCAAGTCCCATCGCCAGCTCCATCATGGGTAGGTTCCCGAGTGGCCAAAGGGAGCAGACTGTAAATCTGCCGTCACAGACTTCGATGGTTCGAATCCATCCCTGCCCACCATCAAAAGAGCGTCTGAGTAATCGGGCGCTCTTTTGATATGTCTGTATGTGACTTGCCTGCATCTTGACAGACAATTTGCCCGCATGCTAAAATGCAATTGCAGGCAACTTCTGAACAAAAGGAGCAGCGTTAGTTGAAAAAGAAGAAGCACAACTGGTTAAAGCGTATTGTATTGGGGCAATGCATCCTTTCTACGGCGCTGAGCATCATTGCCATTGGCATTGTAGGATACGATATCATCATGTTTGCTGTCACAGGCAAGTTTACGCTGTTCAGATCGCTTAATACAGTGCCCTATGAAACAGTAGACGAATCGTGGAACTATGTAACCACCGCGGGCTTGAAGCTGTGGGGCGATGGCGAATGGGCGCAGAAGTATGTTCCCTTCCTCTTTTCATTGAGCATGTGGCATATGATATGGCTTGCAATCCTCTGGGTATGCGATTATATCCGCAATAAGCCGCTGCTGATGATATCGTTGATCGTAATGCTTGTGTGCCTGGCCATTTACTTTGTTTATTTGGGTTATATTGATGGCTGCGTAAGCTACAATTATATTCGCGAGGTGATCATGTAGCCCTTGCGGCATAAGAAAGGACTCCTTATGGGAGCCCTTTTTGAGTTATGCTCGCTTCTGATTTTTCTGTATCTGAAAACCTCTGAACAAAAGAGGCAGCGCGTTAATTAAGCAGCTCAATTTCAAACAAACAAGGGTCGTGCGACTTTGTTGGCAATGCAATTGAGCAAGGTCTTTGTGGTGCTGCGTTGTATGCGGTTAATTAAACAAGCATGTCGATCCGTCGTTCAAAGAGAACTCGTTTTCTGCAATAAGTATATTTTCGGACGGAATATAGTATGGCCCAAATATCTCGCTGCCGATTGAATGACTAATTCTAACCCAGTCGCCTTCTATTTCAAGCACATTCACTTTCAGCCCTTCATCAAGCACAGTGCCAATCGCTTCATCAGAAGATATGCCGTTTGCGGCATAACCATCATCGAGAATTGGCCAATAATACGCACTTGTATCTGCAAGTATAGTGCCCGTTATGCCTGTAGCACATTGCGCATCCAGCGCAGTTACGCTGTCTGGCAGAAGCGCATGCTCCAGCTCCGGCATATCATAAAAGACCGCGCCGATCGAGGTGAGCGTCGTGGGCAAAACGACGTCAGTGCGCTCTGCCAGCCAGTTATCCAGGCAGCTATTGCCCAGCCTCGTTACGCTTGGCAGGGGATAATCGTGGCTGGATGGGGCTGCGTACAGCAGCGTGTTAGAACGCAAATCAAGCAAAAAGCCGTTTTCACACGAAAAATACGCGCTGCCGTTTGGAAAAGAGACTTCAGCAAATACATTCAAGAACCCTTCGCCAATCTGCTGAAGCGTGGAGGGAAGGACGAGCATCGAAGCGTTACAGCAGCTATCGAAAGCGTTTTCCTCCAAATATCGCACGCCCTCGGGCACGACGATGCGAAATCGGTTTCGATGATCAAACTGATAGGAAATGCCCATCGCATATGCCCCAATGCCAATGAGCGGATGACCGCCCAGCGTATCCGGCAGGAGCAGATTAGGCTGCTCTTCTCCCTCCGGCCAGCCCTGCCAATCCCGCAGCACAGCGCCCTCATTGGTTAGCGTATAGGAAAAAGCGCCGTCCTGATAAATGGGAGAATCCGCCAGCGCAAGCCGTAAAGGATGCATGGCAAGAAAGAGAATAACCGCCCAAAGTAAGCATTTTCGCATGAAAGCTCACCTTTCTGTGTTCAGCTGGGCCATGCGCACATAGCCGGTCAGCTGCGCGGGTGCATCTGTCGGGACGTACAGCACGCGCGCCCAGGTGCCGTCGCGGCCGCAATCGGCCTTGAGCACTTGCAGCGCCGCGCCCTGGGGCAGCGTCGTCAGCGCGGCGGAATCCTCGCTATCCAGGCTGTACAGCGCTGTGTGTTCACGTGTATGGGCCGTGGGAAAAGCCTGCCCCATCAGCGTGGATTGGATTACATCGTGGCGCTCGTTGGATATGGCTGCTTCAGAATCAGCCCATTCCACCGGATAGACCTGTTCCCAGTGGCAGCTGCCATCCAGCCGCCAGACGCGCTCGCGCAAGAAATCGCCCGGTAGATCACGCTGCGTGGCTACGCTGATGAGGCGCAGGCGGCGGCCTTCCCAACGGTAGAACGTCCAATCGCGATTCGCCCAACCGTCCGCTTCATCGCTGTCCAGCATGCCCGATTCGGGATACAGATTATAGTTGCACAGCCAGAGCTGCTCGGCGTCATCGGCAAAGCGCTGCTCCTCCGGCAGATAGGGATAATCCGTGTATACCTCGTCAAAGCGTCCCGTTTCGGGGTTCCACAGGGCAAAGGACGTGAAGACATTGCGCGCGCCCGCCGCCGTTACCAGGCACAGGTCGGCGTATCCGTCGAAGTTCAAATCGTCCATCCGACCCGCACCGACCGCGCCTATGGGCATTCCAACCGCCCGATAAAGCAGCGACTGCGACAGACTCCCATCCTCGGCGGTGATATCCGCGCGCAGAATTTTATCTTCCGTGGCGGGATCAATCTCGCCCGTATCCACGATAGAAATGGACAGCAGCGGCGCACCCCCGCACACCCGGCCGGGAAACCCCGTGACCTCGCCCAGCGCGGGCAGAGCGTACAGCAGCAAAAGCATTAATAAGCAGGCAAACGTTCTTTTCATTCTCAAGCGCTCCTTTGAAAAGGATTCCGCTATATAAACGCGCCAAGGGCGGCGTTTCATCCCCAAATGTTAAAAAAAGGGAAGCGCCGCGTGGTGCGGCAGACTTCCCTTAATCAACCAGCCCAGCCTCGCGCAGGGCCGCGTATATGCCGTCGTGATTATGATCCAGCGTATGCAGGGGCAGGCGGCGCAGCAGCGGCTCGGGCGCGTTGGCCATCAGATATCCATGCCCCACGGCGCGCAGCATATCTTCGTCATTGTAGTTATCGCCAAAGGCATAGGCGTTTTCGGGGGCGGTGTGATAATGCGCGCACACCGTGCGTACCGCGCTGGCCTTGGTAACGCCCTGGCGCATGATTTCCAGCAGGATGGGCGAGGAGCGCACGATAGAATAGCCGGGAAAACGCGCCTTCATCTGCCGTTCGATTTCCTGCGTGCAGGCAGGATTGCAGATGCACAAAATTTTATGCACCACGTCCTGCGCAAAGCTGTCCACGCTGCCCTCGCGCGCCTGCGCGTGCACAATGGATTCCTCCCGCTGCACGCGCGCATCTGCCTGGCTGGCCACCACCCAATCGTCAAACGAAAAGGCGTTCCAGCTGAGATCAAAGGCGCTTTGCTGCATAAAATCAATCATTTCCCGCGCCACGGCCTTGGAAAAGCCCTGATGGGCCAGCACCTGGCGGTTTTCATCCAGTGCCAGCGCGCCGCTGTATGCCACGATGGGGCAGCTGAAGCCGTGCGCGGTCAGAATGGGATAAATGCCAGAGGGGCTGCGCGCAGAGATGATGACGAAGGGGATTTTCCGCGCCTGCAGCTGGCGGATGGCCCCAAGCGTCTGGGGCGTGATGATCAGATCGGAATTGAGCAGCGTGCCGTCGATATCCGAAAATACGATTGCGCTTTGCATAGGCAGCCTCTTTTGCTGTAGTTTATTTTACGTTGTGCTCGCTCAGCAGCTCCAGCGTGACGCCGAAGTATTCCTCGCGCTCCTGCTTGGTTACGCGCAGACGCTGGCATACCCAGTCGATCACCAGGCGCGGACGGCGGCGCGTATAGTTCATGGCGGCGGTGACGTTCTGCTTCCATTCCGCCATGGAGGAGAAGGTTTTGAACTTGGCGATATGGCGGGGAATCAGCGGCGCAATCTGATCGCGCCAGCGTTCCAGCACGGGGCCAGACTGCGTATCGTACAGGAAATTGCTTTCGATTACCTCAGCCAGACGGCGCAGGAACTTATCCCGGTATTCCGGCACCTCCAGCAGCGCGGTAATGGGCCAGTGCGGCACGGAGGAGGCTTTGTCGGTCTTTTTGCGCAGATACAGCCCCACCACCAGGTCCTGGGCGTTGGCGCAGCCTACATCCAGATCATGCACCATAAACTTCCATTTGCCGCCGGGAAAACGGTAAAAGCGCGTGTTGTTGGCGTCTGCGTTGCCGATAATCATGGCGTAGGCCGCGTGGGTGAACCAGTTGTCCACATCGATCTGGGACAGCAGGTATTCGCGGTCGGCCTCGTTGTTCATATCGTGCGTTTTGCAGAACTCCACCAGCTCCTTCCACTCTGCGTTGCTGCCGTATACCACATATTCGTCCAGCACGCCCGTGGCCTCCAGAATATCCACGCCGTCGATGACCCTGGAATCGGTGATGCCCTCCCACTGCGCCAGGGATTCGCGGTTGGAGCGCTCGCGCAGGTTATAATGGCCCCAGTACTGGCCGTTCAGATACACCTGGATCACCTTGCCCGCCTGATAGTACAGCCCCAGGCCCTTGGCCAGCTCCTGCAGGGCGGCGTCGCGCAGGCGCGTGCCGTTGAAATCCGAGTTGGTATAGCGCAGCAGAATGGCGGAGTAGCTGTCGTAATCACGGTCCTCAAAGAAGGGATAATCAAAGGTATCGCTGCCGTAGGCCTTGCGGGCGTAAACGGCCAGGGATTTCTGCTTGCCGATGCGCATGGTTTTGCCCGCCACCTTGAACGTGCCCATCTGGCAGATGCCCAGCTGGCCATTTTCATCAAAGTATTCAATCTGGCAGGGGTACTGCAGATCCTTCATATAATTGGGCGTGCGTCCCGTGCCCTTGACCATCACGCCCGTTTTCTGATCGAACAGGTAGGCGTTGTCCGTATACAGCGATACCACCGGCACGGGCGAGGGATCGTTGATAAAGTAAGTGGCTCCGGCCACGGTGGAGCACAACTGATCGGGCGCGCAGGCGACGGCGCGGACGACCGTGGTGGCGCTGACGGAGATGGGACCGGTATACAGGGGCGAGGTGCGCGTGGGCGTGCTGCAATCGGTGGTATAGTGGATTTCAGCGCCGTCGGCGGCGGAAATCTGCACGGTGATTGCATCCGTATAAAAGCCTGCGGCGGTTTCAATGACAGGCTGCTGGGCGCGCCGCTCAAAGCCCAGCGTGGGATTGACCGAGCCGGGCGTGGCGGTTTCAAGGTAGCGGTATTCGCCGCCCGCCAGGCCATAGGAAACGTTGCCGAACTGCGCGCCGAAGGAAAGCACGGTGCTTTCGCCGTCGGGGCTGGTCAGGCACAGCGTATCGCCGCTGGCGGACAGCTTGAAATCTGCGCACAGCGCGTCGGCCAGGGGTTCCTTGCCCTCTCCGGCGCAATAAACCAGCAGATAGCCGTCTGCGGCGATCTTCGCATCGTCAGGGAAGGCCCATTTGCGCGGCTGGTAGGGATCGTTGCTCAGATACCACCCGGCCAGCGAAACCTCCGCCCCGTCGTTATACAATTCCGCCCAGTCGTAGGCGTGGCCGTCCTGATAAACGCCGTTGGAGGCCATTACCTCGTTGATGCGGATATCCGCAGCAGCGCTGGCGCAAAGCAGCAGCAGCGCTGCAAAAACCATCCCCATAAAACACCGACGAAGCCGGATCATGTGTTCTCGCCTCCTGAGCAAAAAGGATGATTTCATTATAATGGGAAAACCGGGGGGTGTCAAATGATGCCGGCGCAGGCATCAAAAGTTTACAACTGTTTTTTTAATTGCTTTTGCAATGAAGACATAAAGAAACGCGGCGACAGAGAAGCGCTCTGCCGCTGCGTCTTCATATTATTCCATTGCCAGCGGGATTTCCGCGCTGGGCGCTGCGGGATCGTCCGCCCCCTCCGACTGCACGGTCAGGCAGGCGGTAAGCGATTCGGGCAGAGCACCGGAGCCGTCCAGCGAGAAGGTGAGAGGCAGGGCGGCGTCTGGGCCGAAGCCATCACGGGGCAGGTAGCTGCGCCCGGCTTCATCGCTCAGCGAAAGCTCCAGCCAGGTATCTGCGTCCGCGCCCGCAAGCGCTGGCAGCAGGTCGGCCAGCGTGCCCGCGCCATCCAGCGTCAGCACGGCGGCCAGCGGCGAAACCTCCGCTGTCAGGGTGATGGGGATACCGTTCAACTCGGCGCTGCCTGTGAAGCGGCGCAGCATGCCGGGATCGCGCTGCACAACGGCGCGGATTGCGCCCACGTTCCGGCGCGCGGCGCTGCTGCGGTAGAAATTATGCCCGTCAAAATAGTAAACGGTATCGCGGTAGTACAGCGCGCAGTTTAGGGTGATCTGATCCAGATTGCGCAGCTCCGCAGGCAGGGGCGATTCAAAATCGCGCATTTCCATGTATTCGCCGTTTTCGCCTAGGTCATCCGAGGCCGAGGTGGGGGGAACATCCGTGCCGTCGTCGGTCGTCACATGATCGCTGGGGTATACGCTGACGCTGCGCCAGCCATAGGGCGTGCCGCTTTCGATGGCGGCCTGCCACTCCTGCATGATGGCGCGGGTCTCGTCGTCCAGCGCGGCCATGCCGAAAGGCGAATCGCCTAACTTTTCCATCTGGGCCAACTCGGCGGCGGTGGGGGTATAGCGCTCGATCCAGGCAGCGTGCTCGATCACGATGGCGGCGCTGAGCGTCAGTCCATCGTAATAGGCGCTGTCAAAGCGCGCGCTGACCTGCCCTAGGATGGGATCGTTCAGTTGCGCGTTGGCAGTCTGCGCGGGCGCGGCCTTGGGGGCAAGCGAGCTGTAGCGCGCATCGCGCCTGCCAAAGTGATCAAAGGCGTTCAGGCTGGCTGCCAGGGCGACGCCGCCCAGGATCAGCAGAAGCAGGATGGATAAAAGCAGGCCTGCGGAGAGCTTTTTCTTCATGAGGGGTTCTCCTTTCTGTTCGCATGTACGGACGGCCTCGCGGATGCGGGCGCGGCGCGCGGCGGAGGGCTGCAGGCCGGACAGGCGCGCGTCCAGGCTTTGACGGATGGGGTTTTGCTGAGACATGATTATCCCTCCTCCAACTCTTTTTTTAGAAGCGTTTCAGCTCGGCGCAGCCGCCGGTTCATGGTGCTCAGCGATATGCCAAGCGCCCGGGCGGCCTCGGGCAGGGTCATCTGCTGGTAATAGCGCAGCAGCACAGCCTGCCGGCAGGGCAAGGGCAGGCAGAGCACGGCGCGGGCAAGCGCGTCCTGCTGCGCGGTGCAGGAGACGGCGGGCTCGGGCAGGGTATCGAGGGAGACGCGGCGATCCTCGTGGCGAAACCAGCCTTTTCGCTGCAAATCGCGGCAGACGTTGACGGCGATATGGGTGAGCCAGGTTTTCTCGCTGCTGTCGCCGCGAAAGTGCGGCAGCGCGCGCCACGCGCGGATGAAGGTATCCTGCACGGCGTCCTCCGCCAGCGCGGCGTCGCCCAGCAGCGCGCAGCACAGGCGCAGCAGCGGCGTTTCATATTGCGCCATGGCGTTTTCCAGCCACAGCTCCTGGGATGCGGTGGATTGCATGGAATTCCTCCTTTCATCCATATAGACGGCGCGGCGCGGCAAATCGTGTCAGGCGGCAGAAAAAAGGGAAGGCGGGACGGGGACGGGGGATGTTTCCTTCTTGATGCAAGAAAGTACCGTCCATTCCGTCCCCCGTTCTCCTTCTCCCCACACAAAAACCGGCGGGAAAAGCTCCCCGCCGGCAGAGGTTACAGCTCCGCGTAGAAATTGCTTTTTTTCTTTTTGTCCGGGTCGATGTATTGCAGCTCCAGCTTGTCAAAGTGCACCGATTCCAGAAAATGCTCGGGCAAAAAGTGCGTCAGGCCAAACTGCTCCCAGTCGCGCTCGTGCCGGGGCAGGATGACCGGGCGGCTGATATCCAGCCCGTGGCAGATATCATCCAGCGCCTGCTGCCAGGTTTCATAGGTGCAGGGGGCCGTCCTGCTTTCGATGATCTTGTTTTTGCGGATTACGCGAACCCACAGTTGTCCTGCCATGCGCATCCCTCCGTTCATCGGCTATTATGGCACATTCGCGCGCGGATGGCAAGCAGATTTTATCCTCAAAATCAGGAAAGGGGCAGAAATCCCGCATCAGCAGCCGGGAGAAAAAGAAATCAGGCGGCAGCAGCTTAATCATGCTTCCGGCCCCCTGCGATGCGGGTGAACAGGGCGTTCAGCTGATCCTGGGGCAGGAAGGGGGCCAGCGCGCAGAGCGCCTCGGCATGGTCGGAAAGGTTGCAGCGAGATACCAGGCGAGACAGCGAATCGGCGGACAGGAAGGGAGCCAGGCTGACCAGCGCCTCCACATTGTCCTCGGGATCGCAGCGGTCTGCCAGACGGTTCAGCGTTTCCTGGGACAGGAAGGGCGCAAGATCCGCCAGCATTTCAATATCGTCGTCGAGATCCAGGCGATCAGCCAGTGCTTCCAGCGTATCCTGGGACAGGAAGGGCAGCATTTCCTGCAGCAGATCCTCGTGGCTGTCGGGATCGCAGCGGTTAGCCAGCTGGTTCAGCGCGTCCTTGGACAGGAAGGACAGCATCTCCTCCAGCAAATCCTCGTTGCTGTCGAGATCGCAGCGATTGGCCAGCTGGTTCAGCGCATCCTGGGACAGGAAGGGCAGCATCTTCTCCAGCAATTCTTCGTTGCTGTCGGGGTCGCAGCGGCTGGCCAGATTGTCCAGCGCGGCCTGGGAAAGGTGCGGCAGAATGCTGGTCAGCAGGTCTTCGCTTTCATTGGGATCGGCCTGGGCAGCCAGCTGATCCAGCTGCGCCTGGTTCATCATGGCAGCCACCACCTGATTGATGGATGCGCTTGCAGGCCGGGCGGGCGCGGCGGGTCTGGCAGGCTGCGCGGCCTTGGCGGCAGAATGAATCATGTGGACGGTGGGCATAGTGGCCATGGCGGCGCGAAGCTTTTCCATCTCCTGCATCTGCTGCTGAAGCTGCTCCATCTGCTTGTTCAGCTGATTGAGCCAATCCTGATTAAACACGGAGGGCGGAGCCTGCCGCGCGGCTTCGGGCTGTGCGGGATCGGCCTGCGCAGGCACGGGCTGCGAGGGTTCGGCTTCTTCTTTGGTTTCTTCTATTGTTGCCGGCGCAGCCTGCGGCGCTTCTTCCTTTTCAGGTACGGGCGCGGCGGGCTCCTGCGCGCTCAGCAGCGCATCCACGGTGGTGTTCAGGATGCGCGCAAGGTCGAGCAGCTTTCCGATATCGGGCATGTTGCTGCCGCGCTCCCAGGAGCTGACAGCCTGATAGCTGATGCCCAGCTTTTCAGCCAGCTCGGCCTGGGTGAGACCGGCGGCACGGCGCAGCTGCGAAATGCGCGCGCCTGTTTTGCGCATATCAAACATATTGCTCTCCTGCTGATAGAAAAGGCCGTTTACGTTGTTTTCCATGGGGTGATCCTCCTTTGCTTGATGGCGCAAGTATAGGGGACAGAGCCGCGAAAAACAAGCAAACGGCGCTTGAAATGGGGTCAAATGGCGCTTGCGGGGGCAACTCAAGCGGCGCTTGAGCGATATCAGCGCAGCCGGTAGCCGTCCATCTCCAGCATGCGCTGGGCCTCGTCCAGCTGGCGGCGGTTCAGGGCAATGTTGCGGCTTTCGGCGGCCACGCTGTCAAAGATACCAAAGATGATGTTTTCCATTTCGCTGCCCTGGGTATAATCGGTGGGCGCGACAAAGTGCACGCGGCCATGGATCAGCATATCGTTGACGGTGGCGTTGCGGCGGCCCTGATACACCGCGATGGCGTGTCCGCCGCGCGAGCCTACCAGCTTCATGCACGGCACATCGGTGGAGCCGTCGCCGATGTAGATCATATTGGTAAAGGGCACGCGGCGCATATCGTGGGGGGTGTGCTCGTTGACGCGCTCGTTGTCCGTCACATCCAGCACGCCCTTGTTGATGCGGTAGATGAACTGGGTTTTGTTGGTATAGTTTACCGCCATGGCGGGCCACACGGGCTCGCCGGTATGATCGTCGTATACAAACTCCGCCGCGTAGATCATTTTAAACTGATCGGCGATGGGCGTGCCCTCGATGATTTCCTTCTGACCGGAGGAGAGCACATAGTGCTCCACCTTAAAGCCCAGCGACGCGCCGTAATCGTTGACGCGCTTGAACCAGGTATCCAGGCCGTCGAACAATTCCACATGCGCGCCCTGCTGGGTGAAGGTATCGCGTGTGAGGGTCATGCCGCGCTTTCTGGCCTCCTGCAGCATCACATACATGTATGCCAGGATGGGATCCATCCGGTAGCGATTGCCAGCGCTGCGGCACAGAGCCCAGAAATCGTCCGATTCCATATTCAGCTCGGGAATGAAGGCGTATTCCTGCATATCGCGCGGGGAAAGCGTATGGTCAAAATCATACATCAGCGCCAGAATCGGCATTTTTTCCATCACAGCGGCCTCCCGTCTGCATCGATTTATCCAACCATATCATAGCAAATTCAGGCAACGCTGTCAATGTTTTCACCTGTTTGCGCGCGCCTGCATAGGATAAAGCGAAAGGCGGTGAACCTTTTATGGCCTATTATAACGGCGTACAATCCGTAACCAACGCCACGGTGACGGGCAATCCTGGCCGCCGGGCGAGCCAGTGCAATATAGAAATCAGCTACGTCAATGCAAACGGCGGCACGGACAACGTGATTCTGCGGGTCAATGACGCCACGCAGCTGCGCTCCGCCGATGGCAGGCGCATTGCCTGCTCTAGCTTCGTGGCCGGGCAGCGCGTGGACGCTTCCTTCTCCGCCGCGCGCAGCGATACCGCCCCGCCGATGGCGCGCGCCTATACCATCACCCAGCAGGGTACGCGCGGCCAGCTGGGCGTGGATATCGACATGGGCTGACGAGGGGATAATAAAAAACTCGCCTGGGCGGGGATGCCGCTCGGGCGAGTTTCAGGCTGCTTCCAGATGGGATTTTGCCAGATTACAGCTTGCAAACGGTCTATACCCATGTTATATTATAAACGTGCTCAAGGGAAACCGAAAGCACGGGGATGCGGATAGGCTGACACGTTACCAACCGCGCGGACAGCGCAGGAAGGGAGGTGAAAGCCTATGCGTGCAAAAGAAACGGAGACGATCACGATCCGGCAGACGATTACCATGACTGTCAAGATCGAAAGAACGTCGGAAAACGAAGAAAGCACCACGATGCCAGACATCATCGTAGTGCTCAATAAGCGCTAAGGCTCCTAAGGTAAAGCCTTCCGCATCCCTATCATAGCACAGTCGGGGGGGATTGTCAATGCCAAACAAAGAAAGCGAATGGAAAGCCAGGCACACTACGCTGATCACGCTGCGGCTGAATCATAATACGGACGCCGATCTGCTGGAATACCTGCAGACAGTCCCCAGCAAGCAGGGCTTGGTCAAGCAGCTGCTGCGCGAGCATATAGCCAGGGAAAGGCATAAAGAAAACGCCTGACTGCACAGCAAAAGCCCCCGGAAATCCCGGAGGTTTCAGACTGTCGAAAAGGCTTTTCGACAGCCTGCCGATGAAAGTCAGCTGAAGCAGACTTTCATCGGGCACGTCATTTTCTTGTGAGCCTGCGGC
>CAKUFG010000042.1 GCA_934647235.1 uncultured Clostridia bacterium | reverse complement strand
GCTCACGGGCAGAAAATGACATAGGAAGCAGCCTGACGGCTGCTCCTCGCGCCGTACACGCCGCCGCTGCGGATTACCAAAGAAGGAGCTGCGCCCCTTCTTTACTTCTCGGCTAAGTTAGCTGTGCTTTCTTTGACAAGCAGAAAGGCAGATGAGCGTATCTGCCTTTTTTATTTGCTTGCTTTGCGCATGGCCTCGCACACGCCCAACAGCTGCATATCGCGCAGCTGCTCGGTCGCCAGCTCTTCCAGCCCTTCAATTTCGCGCAGATCACAGCCCCAGATTTCGCAGTCCGACAGCGCGGCATAAGCCAGCGCCTCGCAGGGCATATCGCAGCTCAGGCGCGAGAACGCCCGCAGCGCCTCGGCTCGATCCAGCACCGGCATGGAGCCGTCCTTGCCCGCCAGGGTATACACACCCTGATCGTCCGGCCGCACGCCGCTGTACAGCATGATCAGCGCGCTGACGGCAAAAGCCAGCCGACGGGGCAGCAAGGCGTTTTTCTGTTCGTACTCCGTAATCACAGGCAGGATGGCGCGCACATACCGTGCCAGCAGGTTCTCGCCCATCTCAGGCCATTTTTCACTCGCGCAGGCATTTTCCAGATAGGAGCATACCTGCACGGCGTATTGCAGATTCTCCGTGCGGGAAAAGCCGGCATCGGGCGGCATTTCCTCCGTCAGCGCCTTGCCCAGCAGCGTGCGGATGTCCTCCTCCCGCATGGCCTCGCCCAGCGTTTCCACCCCGGCCAGGCAGGCGCACACGGCGGCCATCGCCCCCGCCCCGCCCAGCATGCGCGTGCGGCGCAGCGCGTAGGGAGAAAGATCGGGCACGCAGCGCACCGCGTCGCTCTTGGGCAGCGGCAGGCGCGCGGCTGTTTTCTCATCCGCCTCAATGAGCCATTCGGCGCAGTCCGACAGTGTGGCGCAGAAGGCGTTTTCAGACACCAGATAGCGCAGATATCCGGGCTGCGCGTGCCGCGCCACGGCGCAGGCAAGAGCCGCCTCCAGCAAATGCTGGGCGTTGTGCTCCGCCGCCGCGCAGGAAAGCACGATCAGGCCGGGCTTTTTTGCCTGCCAGCGCGCATACAGCAGCGCATCCAGCGCAGCGGGAAAGCTGCCGTCTTTCTGGCCGAACACCTCCGCCGTCTCATCGCCCAGCACCAATTGCAGGGTATCGCGCGCCGCCCAGTCAGCAGCGTTTATGTTTTTCTGCATGGGGTATGCGTCGCCGCCCAGCAGCGCCGCGCCCCGGCCCATTCGGCTGTATATCAGCGCGTGCGCGGTTTCATCCTCATTGAGCGCCAGCGCGGTGCATTTCAGCTCGTCCATTGCGTCCTCCCAAGGTTTTTTCACGTGTTTATTATATGCCCTTTACATTGGCTTGTCCAGATACTACAATAATATCATCCCCGATTCAAACGAAAGGAGCGCCCGCCATGGCTTCCCCCTGCACGCGATTATCCGTCCGCCGGCTGGTGGAGTTTTCCCTGCGCGCGGGCGATCTGACCCCTGCCAGCGCCGCGGCCATGTACGCCGGCATGCTGGGCCACAAGGCGCGCCAGCAGCAAAGCGGCGCCGAGAACGAGCGCGCCGTGCGCTGGACAGGCACGCGCGCAGGGATTGCGCTGGAGCTGTACGGCAGGGCGGATATCTTTTATCCCCTGCACTATCCGCCGCTGGTGGAGGAATTGAAGCTCTGCGCCGTGCAGCCGCCCGCCGCTCCCCTGCCCGCCCACCGGGCGCAGGCGCTGTGCTACGCCTTTATGCTGTGCGAGGAATTGGGGCTATCGCAAATTGCTCTGCGCGTCAGCTATATCACCCAGCAGGGGGATGTATGCGCGGCCTTTGACGAAACACTCGCCCGTGAGCAGGCTGCGGCGGAGTTTGAAGCGATTGTGCTGCCCTACGCGCGCTTCCGCGCCCTGCAGGATGATTATCTTGCCCAGCGCAGCGCCTCCATCGCGCATCTGCCCTTTCCTTATCCCGCCTTTCGCCCCGGCCAGCGCGAGATGGCTGCGCAGGTATACACCGCCATCGCGCGGCAAAAGCGGCTGTTTGCCTCCCTGCCCACCGGCACGGGCAAAAGCGCCGCCACGCTGTTTCCGGCGCTCAAGGCGCTGGGCGAGGGCAAAACGGAGCAGATTTTCTATCTGACCGCCCGCGGCACCACACAGCAGGCCGCTCTGGACGCATTAGAGCGCATGTGCGCGCAGGGACTGATCGCACGCTGGGTGGTGCTGACAGCCAAGGAAAAGCGCTGTCCGCAGGCCGAAATGCGCTGCCATCCGGATTTCTGTCCGCGCGCCAAGGGATACTATGACCGTGAGCTGCCCGCGCTGATGGACATTTCCCGGGAAAAGCGCTGGGACCCTGCGCGCATCGACGCGCTGTGCGGGCAGTACTGCCTGTGCCCGTTTGAGTTCTCGCTCCTGCTATGCGAAACGGCCGATGTGGTCGTCTGCGATTACAACTACGCCTTTGACCCGCTGGTATCGCTGCGGCGCATCTTCGAGGCCGGACGCACGCCCACGCTGCTGATCGACGAGGCGCACAATCTGCCCTCCCGCGTGCGCGATATGCTGTCCTGCACGCTGGACAGCCGCGAGGCTGCCGCCATCCGCCGCGAAAACGGCAGGCTGCGCGGGCGCAAAGACGCGGTCTATCAGGCGCTGACGGCTTATCTGCAGGCGCTGCGCCCCTGCCAGGATGCATTGCAGCTGTCCGCGCCCGTGGACGCGCTGCTCTCCGCCCTCACCCCTGTGCTGGGTCAAAGCCTGGCCGAGGGCACGCATGAGCTGTACCGCACCCTGCTGCTGGCGCGGCTGTGCCTGAAGCGCATGCAGGCGCATCCGCAGGAATACCAGGCGCTGTACCAGTCCCATGGGAAAGAGCAAAGCGTCCATCTGCTGCGGCTGGATATCGCCGGGCACCTGGCCGATTGCACGCGGCGCATGCGCGGCTGCGTGTACTTCTCGGCCACGCTGGATCCCCTTCCCCGCATACGGCAGCTGCTGGGCGGCACGAAGGAGGACGCTGTCTTCGCCCTGCCCTCGCCCTTTCCCAGCGGCAATCTCATGATCCTCCAGCGCGGGCTGGATACGCGCTATCAGCAGCGCGAGACCACGGCCCGGCAGATTGCGCTGTCGCTGCTGGCGCTGTGCGACGGGCGAGCGGGCAAGTACATCGCTTACTTTCCCAGCTATGCCTATCTGGAATTGATCCGCGATCAGCTGCTGGCCCTGCGGCCCGGGCTGTCCCTGCATGTGCAGCAGCGCAGCATGGACGAGGCCGCCCGCGCGGAGTATCTCCATCGCTTTGAAGCGCCGGGCGCCGCCTTCCTGGCCCTTTGCGTGCTGGGCGGCATCTTTTCGGAGGGCATTGATCTGCCCGGCGCACGGCTGATCGGCACGGCAATCGTAGGCGTGGGACTGCCGCAGGTAAATCCTGCCCAGGAGGCCCTGCGCGCCTGCTACGATGCAGCCTTCGCGGACGGCTTTGGCATGGCCTATCGCTATCCCGGCATGCACCGCGTGCTGCAGGCGGTGGGGCGGGTCATCCGATCCGAAACCGACTGCGGCGTGGCGCTGCTGCTGGACGACCGCTACGCCGACCCGCGCTGGCAGGCGCTGATGCCGCCGCACTATCACCCGCAGGCCGTGCGATCGGAGGATGAAATTCGCGCGCGTTCGCAGGATTTTTGGCGCGCGCATGGAATTTAAGAATAAGACATATTTTTCTTTGATTTGACAGGAGGCGCGTATGTTACCCAATCAGCCGGCGCTGCTGGATGAAACGGACCGAAAGCTCTACACGCTGCTGGCGCTCAGGGAGCTGGGCGGCTGCACGCATACGCAGCTTTTGTATTTTATGGCGGACAACGGCGTCATGAGCTATTTTGATCTGGCGCTGGCCCTGCATGAGCTGGTAGACGAGGGCCAGCTTGTGCGCACCAACCACCCGCTGGATTATCTGTATACCCTCACCAATACCGGCCTTGAAACGCTTTCCTTTTTCATCAACCGCCTGCCCCACAGCAAGGTGGTGCTCATCCGCGACCGCGCCCCCGCCTGGAAGCAGCGCTTTCAGCGTGAAAAGCAATACGCCGCCAAGGTGACGCAGAACGCCAGCGGCGAGTATGTGGTGCGCCTGAGCCTGGTGGAGGGCAACGTGGCGCGGCTGAGCATCGATCTGCCCGTGCCCGAGCACGCCATGGCCGAGCGCATGGCCCGCCGCTGGCCCGAGCACGCGGGCGAAGTGTATCAGCATCTATTGGAAGCGCTTTGCGAGGAAAAGGAAAAAGAATGAGTACCTGGTGCATTTTGCTGTCCGGCGGCAACGGGCTGCGCATGGGCACGCAATCCAACAAAACCCTGCTTTCCCTGCTGGGCGAGCCGGCGCTCTGCCGCGCCCTGCGCACGCTGCGCCGCCATGCGGACGGCGTAATCCTGGTCATCCGCCCGCAGGATGAGGATGAAATCCACACGGCGCTGAACGACGCGCAATTAACCGTCGAGGGCGTTGCCTGCGGCGGGGCCGACCGGCAGGAATCCGTGCGGAACGGCCTGGCGCTTCTGCCCGAGGACTGCGATATCGTGCTGGTGCACGACGGCGCACGCCCGCTGGTGGACGATCAGACGATCGAAAACGTGCTGGCTTCTGTTCGCAGATATGGCAGCGGCGTGGCCGCCACGCCCGTCACCGATACCATCAAGCGCGTGGAGGCGGACGATATCGTCGCCGATACCCCGCCGCGCGGGCAGCTTCGCGCCGTGCAGACCCCGCAGGGCTTTTCCCGCGCCCTGCTTTGCCGCGCGCACGCGGAAATTACTGAACGCTGCACCGACGACGCGGCGCTGGTGGAGCGGCTGGGCGTGCCGGTGCATCTGTGCCCCGGCAGCCCGCGCAACCTGAAGCTGACGACCCCGGAGGATATTGCCTTGGCAGAGTTTTATTTAAGCGGCATGCCGCGCATCGGGCACGGCTACGACGCGCACCGGCTGGTTGAGGGCCGCCGGTTCATCCTGGGCGGGGTGGATATCCCGCATGAAAAAGGGCTGCTTGGCCACAGCGACGCCGACGTGCTGCTGCACGCCATTGCCGACGCGCTGCTGGGCGCGGCCGCGCTGGGCGATATCGGCCGGCATTTTCCGGACAAGGATCCGCAGTACGAGGGCATTTCTTCGCTGATTCTGCTGCAGAAAACGTCCGGAATCCTGCGTGATCACGGCTTTGCGCCCATGAACATCGACGCGACCGTGATCGCCCAGCGCCCCAGGCTGGCTCCGCACATCGACCAGATGCGCAGGAACATCGCCGCCGCGCTGAGCCTGCCCGTGGAGGCGGTCAGCGTCAAGGCCACCACCACCGAGCATATGGGCTTCGAGGGCGAGGAGCTGGGCGTCAGCGCGCATGCGGTGGCCATGATCTGCAGAATTTCCGCCTGATTGAATGCAAGAACTTACCATCCTGATTCGTTATATAGGCATACGAATGAACCATGGGAGCGTGAAGTACCAATGTGGACCTGCATCAAATGCAACGCCGTAAATGAAGATACCTACACCATCTGCCCCAAGTGCGGGGCCGCCCGCAGCGCGGGGCGCTTTGGCTCGGGCAGCGCCGCCCCGGCGCGCAACGCCGCAGCCTACACCGCGCCCGTGCAGCAGCGGGTGATGCCCTCGGGCGAGCCCGCCGTCCCCGCGCACGCCAATGTGGTCGCCCCGCAGACGGCCTACTATGCCGACTTTTCGCATGTGCGCGCCGGGCGCGGCTTCATGCTGCTGGGCAGGGTGCTGGCCATCGTGATGGCCGCGCTGACGCTGCTGCTGGCCTGGCGGCAATACGATGCGGTATCCGCCGCCGTGCTGGGGCTGATTTTTGACGACCTGGCCGCGCTGTCGGCCTTTATAAAGCTGCTGATCTATATCCCCCTTGCGCTGACCGCCGCAGCAATCGCCGCCCTGCCCGGCCTGTGGACGCTGGGGCTGGGCAAGGCCCTGCGCCGGCTGAACCGGATGGAGGAGCTGCTTTAAGGCGCGGCGGCAGGCTGGGCCTGACGTTCGTTTTTCCTCCTTGGCTGCGGCTTTGCCCGCGTCCATGCATTTCCCGCGCTTTTTCGCGCGGGATTTTGCTATTTTGACGTATCTCGCGCGCCGCTTCGACGCGGATGCTCCCGCCCTGCGCGTATACTGCTGTATACAATCACAGCATATGGAGCGTGACAGCCGTGCATCAGGCCATGCAGACGGTTGTACAAAGGAAGCGTGCCGCGCATAGAAAAAAGCAGCGCCTGCCGCTGCGGCTTTATCTGCGCGAAAGCGGCCCCGCCCTGGCAGGCAAATCCGGGGAAGCCTTTCTGTTCTTTTTTCTCAGCCTCAGCGAGTGCTTCCGCCTGCCCTCGCCCTTTGCCGTGTGCGCGCTGTGCGCGTGGCTGTATACCCGCCGGGGGCTGCTGTTTCCCGCCATGGGGCTATTGCTGAGCCTGGGGCTGCGCCTGCTTTGGGGCGTGGCAGTCGATCCAATGCAGTACGCGGGCTGCGCGCTGCTGATGCTGCTGCGCTTCCGCCCGCCCAGGGCGGTATGGATTGCCTCCGCCTGGGCTGCCTGCGCGCTGTCGCTGCGGTGTCTTGCGATGATCCTTTCTCCCGGCACGCAGGAGGAGATGATCCTGTGCACGGTCTCGATGATCGTGGGCGTGCTGTGTACCCCTGCCTTTTGTCACGCCGCCGCGCTGGCGCAGGAACGCCGCGCCCGCGTGCGCATTGACGATCTGCTGTGCTGCCTGGTGCTGGCCGCCGTGCTGCTGTGCGGCGCGGGACGGGTGGCGATTGGCATGGTGAATATCGGCTTCGCCCTGGCGGGCCTGGCCATTCTGCTTTCCGCCTGCGTGGGCGGCTGCACGGCCGCCGTGTGCGCCGGGCTGATCGCGGGCATTTCGCTGTCCCTGTGCGGCCATGCCGACGGATATGCGGTGTGCTTCGCCTTCTCGGGCATCGTATGCGGGCTATTCTATGGCCGCAAGCGCTGGGTGCTCGGCGCCATCTATCTGCTGTGCGGCGCGTTTACCAGCTATGCCGTGCATTTTTCCATGGATTATGGCTTCATGGCTGCTGCTGCGCTGTCCTGCGCGGTCTTTCTGCTGCTGCCCCGGCGGATGATATCCACCGTGTACGCCTCCGTGCGGCGCATGTCCCCCGACGCTGCGGACAATGCCTCCGCCTACGCTCAATGCATGCGTGCGCAGTGGACGGGCAACCTGCAGCGCTTGTCCCAGCTGCTGCCGCCCGTGCGCGTGGGCATGCCGGATGAGGAGGAGCAGCTGGAGGACGTGATGGAGCGCATGTGCACGGGGTGCGAGCTGCTGCCCCGCTGCTGGCACGAAAACGCCCCCGGAACCAAGGCGCTGTTAAGCGAATATTTTCTGCATGGCGACCGCACCGCGCGCATGGCGGATTGTCCCCGGCTGGAGGCCTGGCCCGCCCTGGCGCTGGACTGCGAGCGCGCCGCCCAGCAGCGCGCCCTGCGCTGCGCCTATGCCCAGCGGGAGCGCGAGGCCACGCGCACGCATCTGTCCGCCATTGCCCAGGCGATGGGCGATCTGTCCGACGGGCGCGACTGCGACCGCGACGACGACGCGCTCATCGGCGAGGCGGCCTATCTGCTGCGCCGCATGCGCGTGCCGGGGCGGCTGCTGTACGCGCTGCGCATTCATCAGCATGTTTCGCTGGCGCTGCGGTTTGAATCGCCGCTCACCTCCCAGCGCATGCTGGAGCGCTACTGCGGCGCGCTGTCGCAGCAGCTGGATCTGCCGCTGCACATCGCCCGGCGCAGCAAGGATACCATTCAGATAGAAGAAACCCCGCCGCTGATGGTGGAGTGCTACCACCTGTCGGCTTCGGCAGGGGATGGGCGCGGCGAGAACGGCGATTCGCTGCTGCTGCGCTCCGCGCCTGGCGGCACGGAGCTGTCCATGCTCAGCGACGGCATGGGCCATGGCGGGCAGGCGCACGAGGAAAGCGAGAAAACGCTGGAATTGCTGTCGCTGTGCCTGGACTCCGGCTACGATGTGCCGCAGGCGCTGTCAGCCATCAACTGCATCATGCTTTCCTCCACCGATGGAGAGCAATACGCCACGGTGGACCTGTGCGTATCCGACCTGTGGCAGGGCAAGGTGACGCTGGACAAGCTGGGCGCGTGCCCTTCCATGGTCATCTGCGGCGATACCCTGCGCGTGCTGGAAAGCAGCGCGCTGCCGCTGGGCATCCTGCCGGCGGTGCAGTCCTCCACCCACAGCGTCGCCGTGGATGAAAACGACATGGTCATTCAGTTTACCGACGGCCTGGCCGACGCCTGCGGCGGCATGCGCGCGCTGGAGGGGCAGGTGCAGCTGTTCATGCGCGATCGCCTGCACCGCTCCCCCGAAACGCTGTGCACCGCGCTGATGAGCGCGGCCATGCGGCGCTGCGGCGGCGTGCCGCAGGACGATATGACGGTATGCTGCACGCTGTTCAAGCGCCGCAAAAGCCAAAAGCGCGAATGCAGCGAATAAAAAGCGGAGTTGCTGCAGGATTGAACGCAATCACAGAAGGCAGCTCCGTTTTTATTATAATCGATCTTATTTGAGCATGTATTCCAGCGCCTGCGCCGGGGTATCCACAATGCGCTCCGCGCCCGCCTCGCTCAGCTCCTCACGGCTGCGGAAGCCCCAGGCAACGGCAATGAAGTTCATGCCTGCGCCGCGGCAGGTGGCAAGGTCGGTGGGCGTATCGCCCAGATACCAGAAATCCGCAGGCGCAATGCCCAGCTCCCTGGCAATGTTCAGCGCGGCGGCCGGATCGGGCTTGAGCGGCACGCCCGGCAGATGGCCGCGCATCACGGTGAAGGGCGGCTCGTCAAAATAATGATGGAGCACGCTGGCCACATCGGGATCATCCTTGTTGCTCAGCACCACCAGCTGATAGCCGGCAGCCTTGAGATCCTGCATCATATCGGCAATGCCGGGATAGAGATAGGATTCGTCATAGCAGTGCTTGGCGTACAGCGCAGCGTATTCGGCCAGCACCGTCTGCTCCAGCTCCTGATGCGCCTCGCCCAGCGCGCGCTGGGTCAGCTTCAGCGCGCCGTTGCCGGTCATATAGCGATAATCCAGCATGGGATACACCGGCAGACCGTGCTTTTCCAGCACGGTATTCATGCACCGGCTGATATCGGGCAAGGAGTTGAGCAGTGTTCCATCCAAATCAAACAAAACAGCCTTCTTGGGCATTTTAATCACCTCGCCGCCTATTGTAGCACACTTTTCCCGTATGATGCAACGCGGGAATGCGCATACTGGCAGCGGAGGTGGATATTTTTATGGAATCCAAGCATGACGAACTGAGCCGCCGCGCGCGGCTGTGGGGCGCGGCGCTGCTGGCTGTGGCCGCCGCCGTGGTGATTATGATTGCCGTGGGGCGCACGCAGACCCGCGCCGCCGCCAAGGCCCGCGAAAACGTGGAGGAAGGCTGCCAGCTGATCCAGACCATTCATTATGCCCGCTGCGGGCACGAGGTAACGCGCCGCATCGCCGCCGATAAGGAATACAAGGGCTGCACGCTGCAGCAGATGCAGCAGGCCTTCTCCGACTGGTCGATCACCTCCTTTTCCCCTGCGGAAATCGAAATGAGCTGCACCATGCAGCTATACTGCCCCGAGCATCTGGTGGTCATGCCCGACGGCGCGGGCGTGCTGGGCATTTATGAAAACGCCTATGGCGACGGCTACGCGCTCAAGGCCCAGCTGGATATTCCCCTGTCCGCCCTGCCTGAGGATTTATTGGAAACGGTGCATCTGGGCATCGGCTTCGGCAGCGCGCAGGCGGTGGAGCAGTGGCTTGAAACCTTTGAAAGTTGACATTCCCCGCGCATCAGGGTATACTGACAGGGTACCTTGACCATACCAAAGGAGCTATACAATAAATGAGAAAAAACGGCGGAACATCCTACCTGGGGCTGGCGGTCATCATCCTGTTGGTCATCGCCATCCTGTATGTGGGCATTTCTGCCCTGCAGGATCAGCGCGTTTATCAGCGCGAGGCAGCCATCACGCCCACGCCCTCCATCACCCCGCGCACCGTGCGCATCACGGAGGACCCGGCCCTGCCCACCTCCACGCCCACGCCCTGCATCCTGCAGAAGAACTCCATTGGCATCGAAGTAAAGCAACTGCAGCAGCGGCTCAAGGACCTGGGCTATTACAGCGGCGATGTGGACGGCCAGTACGGCGCCGGCACGCAGATGGCAGTGACGGCTTTCCAGGCCCAGCATGGGCTGAAGGCCGACGGCATAGCAGGCGAACAAACGCTGGCCATGCTGTATTCCGGATCGGCGCAGACCTTCGTGCCTACGCCTACCCCCTCGGCCACGCCCGCCATGCTGTCCTCCGGCTCCAGCGGCGATGAGGTCAAGGCCCTGCAGTCGCGGCTTCAGCAGCTGGGCTTCTATTCCGGCGTGCTGGACGGCGATTACGGCAAGGGCACGCGCGCGGCGGTGAAGCTGTTCCAGGCCCAGCACGGGCTGGACGACGACGGCATCGCCGGGCAGAAAACGCTGGAAATGCTCTATTCCAGCGCCGCCCAGCCCATGCTGATCACCCCCACGCCCGCAGCCGTGCAGGTGCTTGCCGGCAGCCAGCCCATGCTGGTCAACCGCCAGCATCCCGTTGCGTCAGACTTTGCGCCCGCCGACCTGGTGAACCTGTCGGAATACTGCGATTCTTCGCTGGTTAAAATCAAATATGACGGCACGCAGGGGGTCCGCGAGGCGGCGGACGCCCTGATTCGCATGCTTGAGGCCGCCAGGGCGGACGGCATTACCAATTGGCAGGTCAGCGCCGCCTACCGCAGCTATGCCGATCAGCAGCGCATCTTTGACAACAAGGTCAAAAGCTTCCAGAATAACAATCCCGATTGGAGCCTGTCGCGCTGCCGCTCGGCCGCCAGCGTCACCGTAGCCGATCCCGGCGCCAGCGAGCACCACACCGGCCTTGCCTTTGATATGACGGTGCCCAACACCAGCATGTTCCTGGGCACCAAGCAGTGCACCTGGCTGCATCAGCATTGCTGGGAATACGGCTTTATCCTGCGCTATACGGATGAAAAGCAGCAGATCACCGGCTTTGCGGGCGAGGCGTGGCACATCCGCTATGTGGGCACGGAGCACAGCCTGGCCATGCAGCAAAGCGGCCAGTGCCTGGAGGAATATCTGGGCGAAGTGCAGCAATGAAAAAATTTCTAATTTTTTTGAAAATCATGGGATGAAAACCCATTTGATTTACGTCTTATAAGTGAAACCCAAATGAAAGGACACAAAACGATGATGAAACGCATTCTTTCCATCCTGCTGGTTCTGATGCTTCTCCTCCCCGCTGCCGCGCTGGCAGACGGCGGCGACTCCTTCGCCATGATCAGCCATCCCTCGGCCAAGTACGTCACCCTGCGCGAAGGCCCCAGCGACAGCGCTGCTGCAATTGGCAAGTTCTACAATGGCACCTATGTCTGCATCGTATCCTCCTTCTATGACGCCACCTGGGCTAAAATCTCTGTCAATCCCATCGGCGTGCGCGAGTATTACACCGGCTATGTGAAGCGCGCCTTCCTGCAGACGGACTTCATCAACAACGCCGTCAAGTCCTCCGCTCCCATCATGAGCCTGCAGAGCAGTCAGGGCAAGGGCGTGTTGCTGCGCTCCACCCCCACCTTCACCAGCGATAACAGCAACCTGCTGGGCCTGTACGCCAACGGCACGCAGGTGCTGGTGCTGGGCGATATGGACAGCTGGTACTATGTGCAGGCAGGCGGCCTGATGGGCTTCATCTCCAAGACCAGCCTCAATGCCAAGACCGTTTCCGCCAGCACCACCTCCTCCAATCCCTACTGGAACAACGGCCCCGTTGGCTCCCACGTATCCGCCAACTGGAACATCGCCGTGCCCGCCAGCTACGCCATCGTCAACAACCCCTATCCGGGCGACCGCCTGAACCTGCGCCGCGAGCCCACCACCGACAGCTCTTCCCTGGGCAAGTACTACAACGGCGTCTATGTGGAAGTGCTCACCACGCTGGATAACGGCTTCACCCAGGTGCGCATCGGCAATCTGGTAGGCTATATGAAGACCGAATACCTAACCACCAACTATGTGGCCAGCGCCATGCCGCTGCTCAAGATCAACTCCTCCGGCAAGGTCAACCTGCGCGAACAGGCCAGCAC
>CAKUFG010000041.1 GCA_934647235.1 uncultured Clostridia bacterium | reverse complement strand
CGGCGGTGGAGGGAAGCATGAAAAAGAAACTGCATCGCAAGCTGCGCCAGGGCGCGCTCAATACCGCGCTGTGCCTGCTGTGCGCCGCCGCCTGTGTGCTCACGGTGGTGGCCGCCGATTACCTGGAAAGCAAGTACGACTGGCAGCTGGATTATTCCTTCAATAATATCACCACCCAGGGCGAGGCCACCGAAAACCTGCTAGATAGCCTGACGCGCGACGTGCGCATGTACGCCGTGTTTTCCGATGGCAGCGAGGATAGCCAGCTCATCGCCCTGCTCAATCGCTATCAGGCGCGCACGCCGCATATCACCTGGTCGCAGGAAAACCTCACCCGCAATCCGCTGCTGCTGCAGCTGGCCTCCTCCTATGGCGACGACAGCGCCGTCAACAGCGATTGCCTGATTATCCGCTGTGAGGAAACGGGCCGCACCCGCGTGCTCACGGCGGAGGATTACATCGAGCGCACCTATGACGCGGAGCAGGGGCTGTATACCATCACCGGCTGGCAGTACGAAAAGAGCATTTCCGAGGCCATCCTGTATGTGACGGCGGACAGCCTGCCGCGCATGCAGCTTCTGTCCGGCCATGGCGAGCTGGACGAAACCGCCACCACCGTGATGGAGGATTACCTGACCAGCGCCAACTACGAGCTTTCCCGTGTGAACCTGCTTACCGACGGCGCGCCCGATCCCGAAGCGCCGCTGATGATCCTCTCTCCTACCAAGGATCTGAACGAAACCGAGCTGCAGCTGCTGACCGATTATGTGCAGGCGGGCGGCGATCTGTTTATCACCGTCAGCTATACCGATCCGGACGAGCTGCCCAATTTCTACGCGCTCTACCGCCTGTACGGCTTTGAACCCATTCCGGGCCTGGTTCTGGAGGATGAAGCCCGCACCGATGCGTATTACGAGTCCATCCCCAACCTGATTCCCACCATGCTGACCACCGACGCCACGGGCGCCCTGGTGGCGGCAGGGTATGACACGCTGATTCTGGCCGGCGCGCGCGCGCTGGAAACGCCCACGCAGCAGGACAGCGCGCTGAACGTGTATGTGGCGCTGGAGAGCACCGAGGGCGCGTACATCCGCACCCTGGGCGTGGGCAGCACCGTATCCATCGAGCGGCAAGCGGACGACCGCACGGGGCCCTTCGCCCTGGCGCTGTGCGCCAGCCGCGTGTTTGACGGCGGGCAGAGCTCCCGCGCGTTCATCATCGGCAACGATTCCATGTTCCTGGACAACTGGATGTACGCCTATACCTACAGCGGCGAATTGTTATTGCAGGTATCGCAGTATCTGCAGGGCAAGCCCCCCGTGGATCTGGATATCCTGTCCCGTCCCGCCGTGCGGCAGCAATTGAACGTATCCAACGTCGCCGCGCCCGTGGTGCTGCTGACCCTGCTGCCCATGCTGGTGGCCGTACTGGCGGTGGCCGTGCTGCTGCCCCGGAGGCACCTGTAATGGCCGTGCGCAGGCGCCAGGTGCGCCAGCTTGGGGGCAAACGGCTGCTGATCGCGCTGGTGATCGTCTGCCTGGCGGCAGCGGGGCTGTGCGCGTATCTGCTGCGCCCCAGAGCCTATCCCGAGCCCACCCCCGCCGAGGATACCTCCATGCTGTTTTCCAGCCGCGAAAGCGCCGACGTGGCCCGGCTGGTCATCCGCAACGGCCAGGGCGAAACCTATGAAATCACCCAGCAGGACGGCCAGGCCGCCATGGACGGCGACGCGGGCTTTGATTTCAGCACCTCCATGCTGGACGACGCGCTGCAGTGCGCGGCGCAGGTATATGCCCAGCGGGTCGTCCTGGATCTCAAGGACAGCGACAGCCTGACGGCTGCGGATTTCGGCGTCACCGACGCTTCCATCGCCGTCACGGCCGTTTACACCGACGGCGCGGAGCTGACCTTCTATATCGGCGATCTGCTGCCCGAGGAAACGCCCGCCTACTACATGATGATAGCGGGCGACACGCGCGTGTTCGCCACCGATCAGGAGGCGCACGACGTGTTCTCCCGCTCGCGCATGGCGCTGCACGCCGTGCCCGATCCCGCGATCAAGGGCGAGCTGATCGACGCGATCGCCTTTGCGGGCGATACTCCCTTCCGCATTGAGCGCCGGGCGGGGGACGAATGGTACCTGACCGCGCCCTTTGAGTATCCGCTGAGCAGCACGGCGGTGGAGAGCCTGCTGGACAAGCTGGAAAATCTGCGCTTTGCGCAGTATGCTGCGCCGGAATCGGCGGGGCTTTCTGCCTACGGGCTGGACGCGCCCCGGCGCGTGATCACGCTGGATATCGCGGCCAGCATTCTGACCGGTTATGACGACAACGGCCAGGCCTACGCGCAGACGCAGCTGGACGCCTATCAGCTGACGCTTGCCTGCGGCGCGGACGCGAGCGAGGTGATCTATTACTGCCTGTATCGCGGCGACGTGCTCAAGGCGTCCTACTTCACGGCGGGCTTTCTGCTGTCGCAGGGCTACGACGGCCTGCTGCTGGGCGCGCCCATCAACGTGCCCACCAACCGCCTGACCAGCCTGACCCTGACCCGCGCGGGCGAAACGCACGTCTACGCGCTGTCGCTGCACGAGCGCGTGCAGGCCAACAACCAATTTGAAACGGACGAAAACGGCAATATTCTCTACGATGTGCAGGTGACGCGCGACGGCGAGGCCTGCGATGCGACGCAATTCCTCTACGCTTACGGCCAGATGACCGAGCTTGCGGCGACCTCCCCGCTGCCGTCAGGCTACGCGCCCACGGGCGATCCCGCCATGGTGCTGACCCTTGCCTGGGATGGCGGCACGCGCGAGCTGGCCTTCTATCCCTATGACGCGCTGCACTGGGCCGTCGCCGTCAACGGCGTAGCGCTGTTCTATGTGGACAGCAGCTGGGCGGACGGCATTGCGCTGCCGTGAGAAGGAACGATGAGGGACGAAGGGGGTACGGTACTTTCTTGGAGCCCAAGAAAGTACCAAAGAAAGCTGCACTGTGACGTAAAAGTCAATTGAATCAAATTGGAAGGCAGCACTGCTGTCCCGCCCCCGTGGCAGGGAAAAACTTGAATCGCTCGGTTCGGAGTAAACTCCGTCCGAGTGATTCTTCATTTTTCCCCTTTGGTCGTGCTGCGCACGCCCTGCGCCGATTTCATCGGCGTGCCACGGGGCGGTGATTGAGTGCATCTGTCGTTCATATCTGTCTGCGATTGTTAGATAGACCGGCCAAGTTTCATGAAAACCGCAGATCAATAAAAGCCTTCTCCCAAACGGGAGAAGGTGTCGAGCGAATAGCGAGACGGATGAGGGGGAACGCAGCAGTTTGCGTAAGGGGGAAAGCAGGAAGCGAACGGAGGAAAGCTTGCTTTCATCCGGGCGGTTCAGGCTTTCACCTGCCACGGGGTGGCCAGGGCCACTTTCTGTTTTCATCCAATTGACTTTTACGTCACACACAGGTTCTTTGTTTCTTTCTTGACTCAAGAAAGAAACGTTCCCCTTGTCACGTCCCCCCGCCCCCCTCATCCCTCCCCTGCAACCCAAACGCGCAAAAAGCGGGGCTGTCCCCCCGGCCGCATGACCGTTGGGACAGCCCCGTTGTTTTTTGTTGTTTATTTGGCGTATTCCGTGCTGCGGGTTTCGCGGATCACGTTTACGCGGATCTGGCCGGGATACTCCAGCTCGCGCTCGATGCGCTTGGCGATCTCCTTGGCCATCACCTTGGTGCCCTCATCGGTTACATCCTCGGGCTTGACCATGATGCGGATCTCGCGGCCGGACTGAATGGCGAAGGACTTTTCAACGCCGGCAAAGTCGTTGGCAATGGCCTCCAGCTTCTCCAGACGCTTGATGTAGTTTTCCAGCGATTCGCGGCGCGCGCCGGGACGGGCGGCGCTGATGGCGTCGGCAGCCTGCACCAGCACGGCTTCCACCGTCTGCGGCTCCACATCGTTGTGGTGGGCCAGGATGCAGTGAATCACATCGTTGCTCTCATGGTACTTGCGGGCCAGCTCGCCGCCCAGCTGCACGTGCGTGCCTTCCTGCTCATGGTCGACAGCCTTGCCGATATCATGCAGCAGACCTGCGCGCTTGGCCAGCTGAACGTCCGCGCCCAGCTCGGCAGCCATCAGGCCGGCCAGATGGCTGACCTCGATGGAGTGCTTGAGCACGTTCTGGCCGTAGGAGGTGCGGTAGCGCATGCGGCCCAGCAGCTTTACCAGCTCGGGATGCAGGCCATGCTGACCCGTCTCGAAGATGGCCTGTTCGCCAGCCTCGCGGATCTGGTTGTCCACTTCCTTCTTGGCCTTTTCCACCATTTCCTCGATGCGGGCGGGGTGGATGCGGCCATCCTGAATCAGCTTTTCGATGGCGATGCGCGCAATCTCGCGGCGCACGGGATCGAAGGCGGATACGATGACGGCCTCGGGGGTATCGTCGATGATCAGATCGACGCCCGTGGCGGTTTCCAGGGCGCGGATGTTGCGGCCCTCGCGGCCGATGATGCGGCCCTTCATATCGTCGTTGGGCAGGTTGATGACGGACACGGTGGTTTCGGCCACATGGTCGGCGGCGCACTTCTGGATGGCCAGGGCGATGATATTGCGGGCCTTCTTTTCGCCCTCGTCCTTGGCCTTGGCCTCGATATCGCGCACCATGGCGGCGGCGTCGTGGTAGGCTTCCTTCTGCACGCGGCTGATGATCATCTGCTCGGCCTCATCCTGGGTCATGCCGGCGATGCGCTCCAGCTCCTTCACCTGCTTGTCGCGTAGCTGCTCGGCCTCGTCGTAGAGGGCCTGCGTCTGCTCGGTCTTTTTGTTGATGGCCTCCTCGCGCTTTTCGAGGTTATCCATCTTTTTATCCAGCATTTCCTCGCGCTGGTTCACGCGGCGCTCGCTGCGCTGCATTTCGGCGCGGCGGGTGCGGATCTCGTCGTCCAGCTTGGTTTTGAGGCGAAGGACCTCCTCCTTGGCCTCGATTTCCATTTCCTTTTTGGTTTCCGCCGCCTTGCGGGTGGCGTCGTCCAACAGCTTTTTCGCGTATTCCTCGGTTCGGCCGATGCGCTTTTCGGCCATGTTCTTGCGATAAAAATAGCCGCCGCCCGCGCCGACCAGCGCGAAGACGACCATGAGTGCGATTGCGAGAATTAAGTTCACCTGGCTGCCTCCTTCTTTCTTATTTTTCCAAATTTCAATATGTAATCTTGCCAATTGAAAAAACCGTGCGGGTTAGAAACCCCACGGCTATATGCTGAATTTGGGCACAACATGAAGCCTCGGTTTGCACACAACAAAACAGCAATGCCAAAACAGCTTGCTTTATCATGCAAGAGCAGGCGCCCACGCCCGCTCGCAAAGAGCGAAAAGACATGTGTATCGAAAAACAGCATAGCCGCCGTGCTTGCGCGCGGCCGCTTTTCAGCCGGTCATGCTATTGTATACATACAGCGGGGCATTTGTCAAGCGTTTTCTGGCCATTCGCATCAATTTATACCTATTATTAGCTCGACCCAATACGACGTCCTCCGCGCCCGCCGCGCGATTGCCGCAGAAGCAAAAATTTTGCTTGACTTTTTTCCCGTATCCCGGTATAATAATGCGTGTTCGTAGGGGCATGGTGTAATGGTAACACGTGGGTCTCCAAAACCTTTGTTGTGAGTTCGAGTCTTACTGCCCCTGCCAGGAGAGCCTTTTCTGAAAAGAAAAGGCTCTTTTCTTATGCCTGCCGTCCTTTTCCGCGCCCTGCGATTTCTCCCTTACGCCGTCTCCTCGCCCAGGATCAGCCTGCGCAGGGGCGGCAGCATCTTCATAGCCATGCGGTAAAAGCCCAGATCGTTGGGGTGGCAGCCGTCCACCGTGCAGTTATCGCTGAAGGGGCCGTCAAACAGCGTTTCGCCGTCGATAAACGCACAGCTTGCGCCCTGCGCCTTGAGCGTTTCATAGCTGCGGCGCACAGCCTCGCGGCGCGCGGCGTTATCCGCAGGGTCGCCGTTGGAAAAATCCGGCCTGGTTGCAATCAACACAGGCAGGTCGGGCTGGCTGGCCAGGATGGCCTGCACAAACGGCAGATGCGTGCGCTCCAGATGCGCGGCGCTGGGCGCGTTGTGGTCATAGTCCATCACCAGCGCAGTCATGGGCAGCGAGGCGATATAGCGCGCGATCCCGATCTCCCCCTTGCCGTTTCCGGAAAAGCCCAGGTTGTGCTGGGGGCAGTCAAAATAGCGGCAGAGCATGGCCGCGTTGGTATTGCCCGGCCTGGAGGCGCAGCCGCCCTGCGTGATGGACGAGCCGTAAAAAACGATGGGCTTGGAAAACCGCCGCTGCGCGGGGGCGGTCATCATGCGCCCCGGCTCAAAGCCCAGCTCCAGGCGGCGCACGCCGTTGTACAGGGGCAGGTACAGCGTAACCTCCTCCTCCTGTGCCAGCGTAAACTCGCCGCTGGCCGCTGTGGCGCGGCACTCCGGCCGCGTGCTGCGCAGAAAGCGCATGCCCTGGCCGCTGCCCAGATACACATCCAGCCCCGCCGAGCCCGTGCGCGGCATATGGCTCATATCCTCGCCGCTGCGCAGCGTATAGCGATAGCCATAGCGGCCCGCTTGCGCGTGAAAGCGCACCATGCCGCCCGCCGTATGATGGGCCAGCTCCTGCACGGGCGCGGGCAGCTGCGGCAGCAGCGCGGGATCCACGCGGCAGAACGTGCCCGGATGCAGGCCCGTGATTTCGCAGGGCAGCGCGTGCGCGTCCGCCCAGATCAGCCCGCCCTTTTCCTCCGGGCGCGCAAAATTCTTGTCCAGCTCGGCAATTCTGCTCATGGTTGATAAGCTCCTGTTTGAATGGCGTCAGCGGAGTGCTGGCAGGGCCCTGTACAGCGCCATTTTCAGACGCTTAAGCGCTTCCGGATATCGTTCAGCCATTCGCCGTTATATTTGAAACAGCGAGGTCCGGCCAGCTGTTATTCCCACTGATTATACCGCATCGCCGGCTGTTCGGCAATCGGAAAAGCAAAGGCTTGGCAAAGCAAAGCAAGCTGCTCCGCGCGGGCTTTTCCGCAGGGAACAGCTTGCTTGTTTGCCGGTTATTTTTTCTTATATCCGCAGTCGCAGTACGGGCCGCCGGAGGCCAGGGTATACTGGCGGACAAAGTCCGTCGCGCCGCCCGCCTCGCTCATGGTATAATCCAGGCGGCACAGGGCGGGGGTCAGGTCGTACAGCCCCAGCTTTTTCATCAGCGTGCAGATGCCGCAGCGGGTAAAGCGGCCCTCATAGCCGCTGCCGTCCGGGTATTCGTAGAAATCCATGTTCCAGGAATAGGGGTTGCGGTCCGCCGCCTTGAGCTGCGCCGTGGCCTTCATGCCGGCGATATCCCTGGCGGAGAACTTGGCCTTGCCGCTTTTGCGGCAGAACCAGCGCATGGGCCTGGTCATCATCGCATCGGCGTAGTAGCGCGTCAGCGCCTCTACGCTGGGGCGCCTGGGCATGGACAGGATGAACGCCCCAAGCATGGCGCAGTTGACGATGTTCATTTTGAAGCGGTCCGCGCGCTCAAACTCGGGCAGCTCCGCGATGATCTTCTGATACCTGGGCTTAGCGCTGCGCCTGATCTGCGCGGCGGCGGCCGCGTCATAGCCCAGCACGCGCGTCAGCTGCTTTTGGAACGATGCTGCAAACAGCGCCCACATTCCCATGGGCATACCGGCGTATTTCATGGTCTTCCCTCCGTTATCTGCGTATCGCGGGTTCAGCGGCTCAATGAATGAAAATTGCCATCACGCCGGCCAGCACCGCGGCAATCACCGCCATGCCCACCGTGCCGAAGAGCCATTTCTTCTTTTTCACATCGGCGGGAATATAGGGCTTCAGATCCTCCGTGCCGGGGATCGTCCAGGCGCTCGTGTGCCCCACCCACCAATCGTCCACCAGCAAGCGGTCGATCAGGTTCATCACGGACAGAATGACAAGCAGCTGCCAGAAGCCCTGCACAAAGCCGCGCGCGCCGTTGAGGGCGTAGACGCAGACCAGCACATACGCGATATAGCCCGGCAGGCACAGGGCCTTGAAGCGCAGACTATTGCGGCGGATACGCTCCTTTGTCGTAAGCCCATTCTGCACGCAGCGCTGCTGCACCTGCTCGCTGTACAGATGCACCATGCCCACCGCGCCATTGCGGATGCCGACGGCGCACACCAGCACCAGCAGCGCGCCCAGGCCCAGACCCGCCAGAATTGCACGTCCAAGCATATTATCGATTCCTCCTGTATCCCGCCTCGTCCCGGTATTCGGGGTGAAGCTTAATGTATGCATCCTGATCGCCGCAGATGGCGTAATCGCATTTGCAGCCGTTGGAGCAGGTGGTTTTGCACACCAGGCGCGCGTGAATCAGCGCCATGCCCTCATAATCGGGGTTGCACAGCGCGGGCATGACCTCCAGCAGATCGTGCTGCCTGGCAAACTCCGCCACCGGGCAGGCGGTAAACTCATAATAGATGGGCTTGTCCGGAGCATAGGGCGCGACGTGCATCTGATAATCATTCCACTGATCGCAGCGCTTTTTGGCGTTCATAAAGGCAGTATGCAGCAGCTTTTTGAAAATCGGCTTGTTGCAGTTTACAAACCGCAGCCTGCGGAACGCGGGCAGGAACAGCGCGCCCTCCATCCCTTCGATTTCCGCCAGGCAGGTTTTATCCCTGCACACCACATAATAGGCCATCAGGGCGATGCAGTCGTAGGTGCCGCCCCTGCCGTTGTGAAAGTTCTTCTTTCCGCCCAGGTCGGTGCGCCAATCGGCCAGAAAATCGACAAACTGCCGCTGCACGCGCGTCCAGATTTCCTCACGCTGCGCCGCCGGGTAATGCAGCGCAATTCTGGATACAATCTGCTGCCTGCACGCCCTGGTGTACAGCGCGTGGCAGCTGCGGTCAAATTGCAGCTCGCTGTCCTTCATCGTCCCACTCCCTTCAGATAGCCCGCTTTCGCGTTCTGCTCGGTATCGTCCGACTCGTCGTATGCGTCGTAGGGCGCGCTGGGATCGTGCACGCGCTTGCCGAAGGGCGAGCAAAGGCGATCCTTGTGGGCGAAGGCGAAATCAAAGTTATCCGTCCAGCCCGTATGGCCGGTGATGAACAGCGGGCGCAGACCGCGCTTTTGCAGCCGCTGCTGCAGGGCGGCCAGCGAGCGCACAGACAGCTTGTTGTCCTCCGCCAGGGCGGAGATGAAGCTGTAGCCACCGTCCGCGCCGAACCAGATGGTATCGCCGGTGAACAGGTATTTGCCGTCGATCAGATAGACCATGTGCCCCCAGGTATGGCCGGGCACGAGGAAGCACTCGATCCGGATGCCGTCGATATCAAGCACCTGGCCGTCGCGCAGCAGCACCTTGGGATTGTTGATCGTCACCTGCGGCAGCTTATATAGATGGTAGATCACCCTGCGGCGCGTTTCGCCGGTGAGGTATTTGTTCTCAATTTCGCCCACATACAGCGTGGCATTTTTGAACAGACCGGGGCTGTCGGCCTCCACCGCGCCCACGTGGTCGGTGTCCTGGTGCGTAATCAGGATGTGGCGGATGGATTTGGGATCAATGCCCAGCCAGCCCATTTTTTCGGACAGGCGGTCGTAATTGTAGCCCGCGTCGATCATGATGGTGGTATCGCCCTTGCGATAGAAGAAGATGTTGGCCACCCACTCGCGCACGCAGCCCACGTGATCGTCGATCCAGCCGGTATTGAGGGGCTTGAAGATCTCCTTGCCGCGGTACATCCTGCTCATTTCCTTTTTCTGGAACTCCGTCGTCTTTCTGGACATCGCCGTTTCCTCCTTCGCTTGCTGCCGCGCGGCAGCGCATGCTCGGCCGCATAGGTCCCTTGTGGCCAGGCAGCGCGCCGCCTGCGCCCGCCGGCAGATCAGGCTGCGCCGCCCTTCGCTATATGTTAGAGTTATCTAACCATTAGGTCTTAGAAAAGCCGCCCGCAGGCAGCCGCGCATGCCATACCGCATGCGCATCCTTATTCTATCACGCAAACGGGCATAAATCAATGCGCAGAAGGGCCCCAGCCGGTCTTTCTATCAAAAAAGCGAGCCGTCCCCCCATGAGCCCAGCCCGCGCACACAAAAAACAGAACGCTGTGTTTTCGTTAACTGCCATAGTTCTCGTCATCCGCCGTATCGATCAGACTGCAGTTGTGCAGCTCGATCACATATCCGTCATTCAGGCGCTCGCTGATTTCTTCGTTTGGCTGCAGCGTATAGCGCTCTCCGACGTCCAGCGTGATATCCTGCATAAGCGCAGATACAATATAATAAGCGTCGTGCATATTGTCTGCAGCGATTTTATAATAAGCTTCAGGGGCCCCCTGAAAATCGATTCCGCAAATCTGGCGGCCATCGAAAATGGTGGTATCTGCCATATCAATAGAAGAAACAGGCGTAAAAATGCACGGCTCGGACAGCGAGATATTTGCTTGCATGGGGAGCAGCACAGCATAAGGTGCGTTTTGCCTGCCGCTTATCCGATGCTCCAACAGCTTTCCGCTGGCGTTTTGTATTTGCACGATCGCATCCTGCCCCTGCTGTACGGAAATGCGCCACAGCCCGGCAGGCAGATTCTCCCCAACGGTGTAGCTGCCAGCCGCAAGCGTTCGCGGCACTTCATCAGGCAGCAGGATGCTGTCAAACGGCATGGTGGATGCGTATCTTCTCAAAACAAAGCCGTCGTAGTTTCCATACTGAATCTGCAAAAACTCGCCCGCATAGCCAATCAGCTTCAGCGCTCCCCCATTTTCGACGATATCTCCATGCTTGCTCAGATCACAATCCCCCAGTGATTCGATAAAGCCATTTGGATCTACAAACGGCTCGCCCGGTTCAAAGGAGGCAAAGGCAAAGCCGATTGGCTCAATCCTGGCCGCGCCGGTTCTTTTCAGCTGCGATGTTTTCATATACCATTCCGCACACAGAAAAACGCGGCACCATTCCGGGCCATACTCCAGCATATAGACCTGCGCGCCTGGATAATAAAAGCCCGCAATTTGCTGCTGCGATTCCTCCGGCGCTCGATAATAGTAGCACTTTTCGCCTTCGTCGCCTACCACAGAAGCCACAATCAGCCGCTTTCTGCCTGGCTCCTCCGAAGCGCCTGCAGGCAGGCACATCCAAGCGCACAGCAGGATCATCAGCATAAGCAGCACGGCAGCCTTCTTCATGAAGCGTCACCCCTTTCACAAGAATATAACGATAGCCGCTGCGGTTTTCTTCCCATTCCTTGGTGCAAAGCAAAAAAGCTGCCCGGCAAGCGGGGCAGCCTACAGTGCGGCAGCGAAACGATCAATGCGTATGGCACGCTTAGCTGCCTGGATGATCTGGCGCAAATGCCGAATCTGCGCACGCTGGCGCTGTGCAATCAGCAGATTACCGATCTTTCGCCGCTGGCGGGCTTGCCGCTGCAGCGGCTGGATCTGCACGGCAATCAGATCACGGATCTTTCGCCGCTGGCGGGCTCGCCGCTGCAGCGGCTGGATCTGCATGGCAATCAGATCACGGATCTGTCGCCGCTGGCCTCCTGCATTGAGCTGCGGGAGGTACGCATCAGCGAAAACCCGGCGACGGATTTTTCGCCGCTGGAAAAATGCCCGCAGCTTTACATGCTCAACGCCAGCCAGACGCCTTTGGTCAGTGCGGCGAGCCTGCAAACACTGTCTGCAATGCAAACTCTGTACCTGATGAATTGTCAGCAGCTCAACGATATTTCTGATTTAATAAGCTGCAGCAGCCTGCGGGGGCTGTCGCTGTGGCCCTGCAATGCGCAGCAATTGGCGGATATTGCGCAGCTTACCGATCTGCGCTGGCTCTCGCTCTGGCAGCCGGAGGGCTTGACCAGCCTTCAGCCGCTGGCGCCGCTTACCAGGCTGGAAGGCCTGTTTCTGGATACGCAATATCTGGAAAGCCTGACGGGGATCGAAGCATTTACCGGCCTGCAAATGCTGACGCTTTTCAATGCGCCAGTGCAGGATCTGTCACCGCTGACAAGGCTCGGCAGCCTGACGCAGCTCAACCTGCATAACATCTCGCCGCTCAGCTGGGAGCCGCTCGCGCAAATTTCTGGCCTGCAGACGCTTGTCTGCGATGCGGAGGTGCTGCCTGAGGTCAAGCAGTTTTTCCCTTCAGCGACGGCAGAATATTGAAACGCACTTCTCGCCTAAGAGCCGCATGTGCGTATAATGATGCCTGCGATACATCGGCCGGAAGGAGGCAGCATGATGAAAAAGCGAGTATTTTCTTTGGGAAATGTGAAAGACACCAAGCTTGACAAAGCGCTGCATGCCTTTAGCTGGATCATGCTGATAATATGGATTTTCGTTGGGTCGGCCTTGCTGACGGCAGTGTTTTCTTTCAAATCCATTGTGATTTGGGTGCTTTGTGCTGCGACAGGCATAATGCAATGGATCGGGCTTCAGGCATTGATTTCCCACTATGAGGGAAAACGAAAGCCACAGCCAGCACAGCCTGCTGTGCAGCAAACAATCCAGCCCTCAAAGCCAATCCCAACGCTCCAACCAGGCACGTCTGACTGCTTTGAGGTGGCTGGAAAGCAATACGCCTCATTCAACGATCTGTGCAAGGTCGAAATTCCCTGGGATGACAAATGGACGCACTTGTTTTCCGATATACATGGCCGGCTCGTTCTTTATAGCAACGGTGAGCATTGCCTTTATGACAGCTTCTCCATTCCGCTGCTTGCATAAGCCATTATGGCCAATACTACAACAAAAACCCGCCGCAGAATCTGCGGCGGTCTGGCTCCCCAGGTAGGGCTCGAACCTACAACAACTCGGTTAACAGCCGAGTGCTCTGCCATTGAGCTACTGAGGAATATCGGAAAGCGGAGTATCTCTACTCCGCTTTCCTTTGGAATCCGGCGGCG
>CAKUFG010000040.1 GCA_934647235.1 uncultured Clostridia bacterium | reverse complement strand
GAGGAGCAGCCGTCAGGCTGCTTCCTGTGTCATTTTCTGCCCGTGAGCCGCAGGCTCACAAGAAAATGACGTTCCCGATGCAAGTCCGCTTCAGCTGACTTGCATCGGCAGCGGAATTACCGCCGCTCAGCAAAAACAAATTCTCATTTCCCGCCAGGCGCTTTATTCCACGCAGGCACGGAATCTGGCGATGGCCTCGTCCATGGGCATGGATTTGGTGAACACGCTGGAGGAGCCGCACACAAAGATATCGGCGCTCTGCGCGCGCATTTTTGGGGCCATTTCAAAGCTGCAGTTGCCGTCCACCTCGATGGGCAGGTGCGCAAGACCGTGCCTGGCCAGCAGCTCGCGGGTTTCGTGAATCTTGGCAATCGTCTCGGGCACGGCCTTCTGGCCGGCAAAGCCGGGATTGACCGTCATCACCAGCACGCCGTCAATCAGGTCGATCACATCCTCCAGCACCGATACGGGCGTGGGGGGATTGATGGCCGCCAGGGGCTTCGCGCCTGCATCGCGCACCATTTGCAGGGTCTGCCGCCAGTTCCTGGTGCTTTCATGGTGAACGCTTACAAACTCGCCCGGCTGAAAATCAAACCAGCTGATTTTCTTTTCCGGTTCGGTAATCATCAGGTGAGTATCCAGCGGAATGCTGGTCAGCTTGCGCAGCTGCTTTACATAATCGGTGCCCAGCATCAGGTTTGGCACAAAGCAGCCGTCCATTACGTCGATATGCAGATATTCAATTCCAGCTTTTTCAAAGGCGCGCAGGGTTTCATCCAGCTTGTCAATCTGCGCGCACATCATCGAGGGAGCCAACATGCCCATGGTTTGATCCTCCGTATCCATTTGATTGCTTGGGCGCACACGCGCCTAAGACAGTATGCCGCAATTCACCCGCCGCGTCAAGCAAAGAATGCACGAGATAGTGTTTAATACGAACGAAAGCCATGATGATTTGTATTGACAGAAATATGAAAATATATTATCATACAAATATAGTATGTTGCAAAATAGTAGCCGCTGGAGGTGAATTAGATTGTCTCCCCTTCTATCAATGCAAGAAAACACGGACAACCATAGCTTTATTATGCAGCTTTATCAGCAACATGCTGGGCTGATGCATAGCATTGCTTTTCGCATTGTGCGTGATTACCATGCTGCTGAAGATATCGTATCGGCTGTGATGGTTGATTTGATAGCCAACATAGACAGGCTATCAAATGTTCCATAAAGATAAGTATATAACAATTAATTGCTTCGCTTGCTAAGATTTTGCGAATATAAGCAAACGGAGCGGCTGATTGTCTACTTTAAACAAAATTAACTGTTTTGTTAATTACGGAATTTAGCACAATTAGGAGGACAACAAAATGAAGAGAATGCTTGCAATGATGCTGACCCTGCTGCTGATGCTGTCCATCCACATGGGCGCGCTGGCCGCGGAACCGAACGAAATCATCTGGCTGGATGAAAACGGCAATGTTACAACGCTTGAAGCCGCGGCCGTGACCATCTGCACGCCGCAGTATGGGCAGGCACAGGTGATTGTGCCAGTCAAGTGCTTCTTTGAAACGGAGGAGGGCACGGCTTCATTTACGATTTATCCCGCCGCGATGAATGTGACGTTCAAATACTATGTGGCGGCGGATAAGGCAGGAAAGCTGGTTGGCGGCTATGGCGTAACGGAGGATGGCTATCCTGTGCTGGAGGCTTTGCCTGTGGATTGGCCGCTGGATGTGTCCTTTGCGCTGGAAACGGTGCCTGTTGTAAACATCGTAGCCGGACAGGGCGATGCCTATGCGGTCGATATCCGCGGCGGCAGCTTTCAGCTTACCTGGAACAGCGAATTGCACTACGACAGAAGCGGCAGCCTGCTGAGCGTAAAATCCACAACGGAGAGCCGTGCATTCAGCTTCCATGCGGAGGGGAAATAAGCAAGCCTGTCATTCTGAAGCGCCGGAAGGCGCTTCTTTTGCCGTTTTGGCGGACATATGTGTATTTTTCAGGCTTTTTTGATTGCATTGCATCCGCGCAAGTGCTATAATTGAGCGGATTGAGGATAACGAGAGGGGTTTTTGCTATGAAGCTTGCTAACATGCTGGGCGATCGTTTCCGCGAGACGCCGGCAGATTGCCAGATTATCAGCCAGATTTTTATGATCCGCGGCGGCTATATGAAGCAGGTTGCCAACGGCATCTATTCGCTGAATATGCCCGCGCGGCGCATTGTGCGCAAAATTGAAAACATCCTGCGCGAGGAAATGGACGCCATCGACGGCCAGGAAGTACTCTTCCCCGTGGTGATGCCCGCCGACCTGTGGCGTGAAAGCGGCCGCTATGATAAGATTGGCAGCGAGCTGGCGCGCTTTAAGGATCGCAGCGGCAACGATATGGTGCTGGGTATGACCCATGAGGAAGCCAGCGTGCAGCTGGTGCGCGGCACGCCCAAGCCCGAGTCCGCCTTCCCCTTCATGATCTATCAGATTCAGACCAAGTTCCGTGATGAGCCCCGCGCCCGCGGCGGTCTGATCCGCGTGCGCGAGTTTACGATGAAGGACGCTTACTCCTTCCACACCTCGCAGGCCGATCTGGAAAAATACTATGATCGCTGCTATCATGCCTATGAGCGTATCTTTGCCCGCTGCGGCGTGCCCGAGGTGGTAGCCGTCAAGTCTGACAGCGGCATGATGGGCGGCAATATTTCCCATGAGTTCATGCTGCTTACCGATATCGGCGAGGATACCATCGTCACCTGCCCCGAGTGCGGCTATCGCTCCAACATGGAAGCGGCCGACTGCGTGGTGGTTAACGAAAAGATCGGCGAAGCGCCGCTGACCAAAGTGGCTACGCCTGATCAGACGACCATGGAGGATGTGTGCGCCTTCCTGCATACCGATCTGAAGAACGCTGTCAAGGCCGTTGTCTATCAGGAAAACCTGACTGACAAGTATATCGTCGTGTTCATCCGCGGCGATCTGGAAGTGAACGAGACCAAGCTGCGCAATTTCGTGGGCTGCGAGATTCACCCTGCCGATATCACCGAGGACAGCGGCATCGTCAAGGGCTTTATCGGCCCGGTCAACTTCAAGGGCAATGCGCGCGTGCTGTTTGATAAATCGCTGGACGGTACGGACAACCTGGTGTGCGGCGCAAACGAGGAAGGCTATCACTATACCGGCCTGAACCTGGAGCGCGATGTGAAGGTGGAAGCCTTCTGCGATGTGGCCAAGCCCGTTGCGGGCGGCATCTGCCCCGTGTGCGGCAAGCACAGCATCAACATCAGCCGCGGCATCGAGGTGGGCAACATCTTCCAGCTGGGCACCAAGTATTCCCATGCCATGGGCCTGCAGTTCCAGAACAAGAACGGCGGCCTGGAGGATGTGATCATGGGCTGCTACGGCATCGGCGTAGGCCGTCTGTGCGCTTCCGTGTGCGAGGTGCGGCATGACGATTACGGCCCCATCTGGCCCATCAGCATCGCGCCCTGGCAGGTGCATCTGTGCGCCATGCGCGTGGATAAGCCCGAGGTACGCGAGGCGGCCGACGCGCTGTACGATAAGCTGCAGAAGGCCGGCGTAGAGGTGATCTACGATGATCGCGCGGTCAGCGCGGGCGTGATGTTCTCCGACGCCGATCTGCTGGGCGTGCCTGTGCGCGTGGTGGTTAGCCCCAAGACGCTGGCGCGCGGCGCGGTGGAAATCTCCGCGCGTGACAAGTCCTTCCGCCAGGATGCGGCGGTGGAATACGCCTGCGAGGAAATTCAGGGCATCGTCAAGGATATGCTGTCCCGCTGCTCTGCAGACTAAAGCAAGCATAAAGCAGCGCGCCCCCTTCGGCCATGACGGTCAAAGGGGGCACGTTTTTTATTGGGTTTTCTCTCAGTAGCCGCCGTTCATCTCGGTCAGGCTTTCGGGCATCACCAGCGTGCCCTCCTGCTCACGGCGAATGGCTTCCTCCATGATAGCCTCGGTGGCGGATACGCCGCAGCGCGCCGCGCCCACCGCACGGCAGGACAGCACGGTATCCAGATTGCGGATGCCGCCGCTGGCCTTGACCCGCACGCGATCAGACACCGTGCGGCGCATCAGCGCCACGTCGGCAATCTTCGCGCCTGCAGTGCCGTAGCCCGTGCTGGTCTTTACAAAGTCCGCGCCCGCGCTCTCGCTCAGCTGGCAGGCCTTTACCTTCTGCTCGTCGCTGAGGTAGCAGGTTTCGATGATAACCTTCAGGATGGCGTCCTGATCATGGCACAGCTCGGCCAGGGCCTTGATTTCGCGCTCCACATAGTCGTAATCGCCGCCCAGCATGCGGCCGATGTTGATCACCATATCCAGCTCGCGGCAGCCGTCCTCCAGTGCACGGGCGGCCTCCATGGCCTTGATTTCCATGGTGTGCGCGCCGTGCGGGAAGCCGATCACCGTGCAGGGCAGCACGCCCGTGCCGTTCAGCATGGGCACGACGATTTCCATATCCTGCGGACGGGCGCACACGGTAGCGGTGCCATACTTGATGGCTACCTCGCAGCCATGACGGATGTCCTTTTCCGTCAGGAAGGGCTGAAGGGTGCTGTGATCCAGCATCTTAGCGATATCGCGGGAAGTAAGCATAGGTTGCATCCTCCTTGTTTGTTATACATTTTCAAAGAACGCGCTGCCGTCGGCATAGCGCAGCACGCCCATTTCATCAAATTCCAGCTTTTCAGGCTTATCGCCCTGCAAATAACGCAGGATCTCATCCATGCGCACGGACTCCTGAAAGCTCATCAGCGTAAACGCCACGCCATGGCGCTTGGCGCGGCCCGTGCGGCCGATGCGGTGCGTGTAGTATTCGTTCTCCTGGGGCAGGTCGTAGTTGATCACGGCCTCCACGTCAAACACATCGATGCCGCGCGCAGCCACATCCGTGCATACCAGGATGGGGAACTTGCCGTGCTTGAAATCGTTCATCACCTTGGTGCGCTTGCCCTGAGGAATATCGCCATGGATGCACTGCGCGTCGTAGCCTTTCTTCTGCAGGAAGCTGCACAGTCGGTCGGTCATGAACTTGGTATTGGTAAAGATGATGATGCGGTGATACTCGTCCGCATCCAGCAGGTACAGCAGGCGGTCCTCCTTGTTCTGCCGGTCGGCCTCGATGATGTACTGGGCGATCTGCGGCTTGTTCTCAGCCACGGCCTCTACGGTAATTTCCACCGGCTGGTACTGATACTTCCAGCTGATGGTCATTACATCCTGATTGGTGGTGGCGGAGAACATCACCAGCTGACGATCCTGCGGGGTGGCTTCAATGATGGAGGTAACGTCCTTGACAAAGCCCATCTTGAGCATCTCGTCCGCCTCGTCGATCACCATGGTGTGCACGCGGTCCACGCGCGCCAGGCCGCGGTGCATCATATCCAGCATACGGCCGGGCGTAGCCACCACAATCTGCGGCTTGCGCTTGAGCTGCTGCATCTGCTTGGCAATGGGCTGGCCGCCGTACAGCGTAGCAATGCGCGCCTCGGGAATATAGCGTGCCAGGGCGGAGAGCTCCTGGGCAATCTGCACAGCCAGCTCGCGGGTAGGCGCGATGACCAGCTCCTGAATGTAATCCTCCTTCAGCTGCAGATACTCCAGCATCGGGATGCCGAAGGCGCAGGTTTTGCCTGTGCCCGTAGGGGCGATGGCGATGACGTCGCTGCCCGCCATCATCACGGGAATGGTGCGCGCCTGCACCGGGGTCATGGCGGTGAAGCCCATTTTTGCCACCGCCCGCAGCACCTCGCCGGAGATATCCAGCGAGTCAAAACGTATCGTTTCAGTTTCTGACACGGGATTTCGCCTTTCTGTTTTTAATCGTTATTGCTTGTCAATCAGCCCGCGCTGCTGCGCCAGCTGCACAACGCCCTCCACCATGCCCTGGGCCAGCCACTGCTGATAAACGGGCGAGGAAAGCTGATAGTCCTCCTCCTGATTGCTCATATACCCCATTTCCACCAGGAAGGAGGGCATCATGGACCAGTTGTTGCCCACATAGCTGTTGTTCATGGTACAGCCGCCGCGCGTTTTGCCCGTGGCCGCCTTCATGGCGGACAGCAGCGTATTGCCCATGGCGCGGTAGGTTTCAAGATCGGCCACCTCCTGGGCGTAGGAGGAATCGCTGGGGCAGTAGATCTGTATGCCCTGCGCCCACTCATTGCCCGAGTTGCAGTGCAGCCGCAGCACAAAGTCCGCGTTGGCCTCGTTGGGAATGTACGCGCGCTCCAGCATGCCCACAAAGGTCTTCTGCGTATCGCGGGTCATCACCACCGTTGCGCCCTCGGCCAGCAGCATGTCGCGCAGCAGCACGCTGATTTCCAGCGTCACAATCGACTCCTTGCGGCCCGTCGCCGTACCGCTGGCGCTGCCGATGCGGGTGGTAACGCTCTCTGCGATATTGGGCGCGCGTCGCACGGTTTCCACCTGCGTTTTCCTTTGATGGCCGGGATCGATGCACACGGTCACGCCCTTGAGCCTGCCCTCGGCGGCCTGTTCTGCAGCAGCGGGCATATCGATATAGGTATCGATCTCGGCGCTTTCGTAAAGCACGGTGTTTTTGTTGGCCGCGCTGACGCGCACAAACATATATGCATCGTTGTAGGTGCAGTTCATGGGCAGCGTGCCGTCAAAGTGCCAGCTTTCATCGGGGAAGATCGGCACCTCGTGCATTTCCTGCCCGCTGCGGCAGCGCAGCCACAGCTGCGTGTGGCCGGGCGCGTAAAAGCTGTAATGCAGCCCTTCCTCATCATAGGAAAAATAGTAGGCGCTCAGCCTGGAGGCCCTGCTCTCCGCCTGGGGCAGATTTTCCGCTGCGGGCGGATAGGAGGTGGGATACGTAGCGGTTTCATAGCGGCCAAGCACCGTGCCGCTGAGCGTACTGACGGTAACATACAGCGCCTCGCGCTCAAACGCGGCGGGCAGATTGAACTCGCCGGAGAAAACGCCCTCGTCGCTGTATACGACCAGCTTGCCGGAATCGTTGGTTGTTCTGTACTCCACCAGCACAAACTGCTGCGCCGGATCGGTATAGGTAAAGCGCAGGGTGTGCGGCGATACCTGAAGCCGCATGCCGGCCGATTGCTCCGCCCAGGCCATCGGCGGAAGAAGCATCAGAAGTCCCAAGATCAGCGCAAGCCATCGCTTTGCCATACGTCATCCCCCAGTAAATGTGTATTCAGATTATTATACAGTCGCTTATTTTTCCCTGTCAAGTGCGGCAGCGCGTTTTTGCGCGCGTTTTTGCGTCCCCGAAAGCAATTTTTAAGGAAGAAATCCGCCTTGCTCAGCTGATTCTGCACACGAACAGCGAAAACAGCGTCAGTATCAGCAGAAAGGAGAAATTAAAAACCGAAAACAGCCTGATGTAAAAGCGCCCCTCGCCGCGGTAATGCGCGCTGAACTCTCGGAAGGTGATCAGGCTGGCCAGGGAGGCGATCAGCGTGCCTGCGCCGCCGATGTTCACGCCTACCAGAAGAGCGGGATAATTCTGCGTAAACTGCGACAGCAGAATGGCCGAGGGCACATTGCTGATGCACTGACAGGACAGCACGGCGGTAAGCAGCGTGTTTTTTTGCAGCAGAGAGGAAAACACATTGCGCACAGGCGCCAGCCGCGCCATGTTGCCCGCAAAGGTAAAGAAGCACACAAAGGTAAGCAGCAGGCAGTAATCCACCATTTTCAGCGCCTTGCGGTCGGCAATCAGCAGCGATACGATCAGTATCGCCAGCACCAGCCAGGCGGGCAGCAGACGGAAGACCATCAATATCGTCAGCGCAAACAGCGCAAGATAAAAGGCCGTGCGCGCAGGCGGCAGGCGCATGCTTTGCCCCTGCTGACTGGCCTGAATGCGCAGCGCGCGCCTGGGCAGCAGCAGGCAGCACAGGGTAATGAGCACAATGGACACCGCAAAGGGCGGAAACATGATGGACACAAACTCGCCGTTTGCAATGTGATAATGCGCGTACAGATACAGATTCTGCGGGTTGCCGAAGGGCGTGAGCATGCCGCCCAGGTTGGCCGCAATATTCTGCAGGATGAACACCACCGCCATATCGCGCTTGCTGTCCGTCACGGAAAACACAAAGTATCCCAGCGGCAGAAAGGTGATCAGCGCCATATCGTTGGCGATGAGCATGGAGCCGATAAAGGTGATGTATACCAGCGCCAGCGCCGCCGTGCGCTCGCTGCCGGTAAGCACGATGATACGCTGCGCCAGGATGGAGAAAAAGTGAATATTCTTCAGCGCGCACACCACCGCCAGCGTGCCGAACAGGCAGCACAGGGTTTTCAGATCATAGTAGCCTGCATAGGCTTCGTCAGGCGGCACCAGCGCCATGGACAGCGCCGCCAGCGTCATGGCAATCAGCAGCACCGTGTTTTTGCGTGCAAAGGCGGCGAACCGCCCCCGCAGCGAAGCAGTCTTTTCACACCCGGTCGTCATATCAAGCGCCTCTCTCATTCTGGCAGAAGTTCATCAACGGCTCAAAAATATTGGGCTGTCCCTGCAAAGAGACAGCCCAACGCTGTGGTGCCGGTGGCCGGACTCGAACCGGCACGCCATCGCTGGCGGTGGATTTTGAGTCCACTACGTCTGCCAATTCCATCACACCGGCAAGATACGGCCCAAAGCCGTATTTGATTATATAGCAGAATCGCCCGGCTTGTCAAGCAGAAAACGCGCGTTTCACAGCGCGCGGCAGATGCGCGCCACGGCCTCCTGGGTATGCTCCGCCGTGCCGAAGGCCGTAAGCCTGAAGTATCCCGCGCCGCTGGGGCCAAAGCCCTCGCCGGGCGTGCCGGCCACCTGCGCGTGCTCCAGCAGGAAATCCAGAAACTGCCAGCCGGAAATACCGCCCGGCGTTCTGAGCCACACATAGGGCGCGTCCACGCCGCCGAAAACCTCCAGCCCCGCGCCGCGCAGCGCGTTGCGGATCACGCGCGCATTGTTCATATAATAGTCGATATTCTCGCGGCAGTCGCGCATGCCCTGCGGGGTGAACACCGCCTCGGCCGCGCGCTGAACGGGATAGGATACGCCGTTGCGGTGGGCGGACTGCATGCGGCTCCACATGCGGTGCAGCGTGCCGCCGTACAGCTCGCGCGGCACCACGCAGTAGCCGCAGCGCACGCCTGTGAAGCCCGCCAGCTTGGAAAACGAGCCGCACTCGATGGCGCAGCTTTTGGCCCCATGACACTCGTATATGGTATGCGGCACAGTGGACGATGTGATAAAGGCGCTGTACGCAGCGTCATAAAAGATCAGCACGCCGTTCTGCACAGCCCAATCCACATAGCGCTGCAGCTCGGGCAGCGTCAGGGCCACGCCCGTGGGATTGTTGGGAAAGCACAGGTAAATCGCATCCACATAGTGCTGCGGCAGCGGCGGCATGAAGCCGTTTTCCGCCGTGCAGGGCAGATACTCTACCTGCGACCACAGACCATTGCGGTACTGCCCCGCGCGGCCGGCCATGGCGTTGCTGTCAATATAGACCGGATAAACCGGATCGGTCACGGCGATGCGCGCCTCGGAGGACAGCAGCTGCTGCAAAGCGGCGGTATCGCTTTTGGCGCCGTCAGAGACAAAAATTTCGTCGCTGGACAGCGTCACCCCGCGCGGCTCATACAGATTTTTATAGATCGCTTTGATCAGGAAAGGATAGCCGCCCTCCGGGCCATAGCCGCGAAAGCCCTCTTTTGTGCCCATTTCCAGCGCGGCGGAGGCCATGGCGCGCGTCACCGCCGCAGACAGCGGGCGCGTAACATCGCCGATGCCCAGGCTGATCACCTTATCCTCGGGGTGGGTACGCTGATAATCATCAATGCGCTTGGCCACCTCGCGGAACAGGTATCCCGCCGGCATGGAGGCAAGATAGGGGTTCAGGGCAGGCATAGCGAAACAGGCTCCTCTCCGCGCAATGCAATGATATCGTCCTAAGCCAATTCAAGCCTCAGCCCAGCCATTCGCCGTCAAATACAAAGGCGGCCGGGCCGGTCTGATACACATGATTGTCCTCGGCGTTCCAGTTGAGCGTCAGGCTGCCGCCGGCCAGCTTCATCTGCACCTTGCGGTCAGCATGGCCGCACAGCACCGCCGCCACCAGCGCCGCGCACGCGCCCGTGCCGCAGGCCAGGGTTTCGCCCGTGCCGCGCTCCCACACGCGCATCTGCAGCACATCGCGGCTGATCACGCGCACAAACTCCACATTGGTGCGGCGCGGGAACAGGGAATAATGCTCAAAGGCCGGGCCGATGGAATTGAGATCGAGCACCTCGGGATCGCGCACAAAGATGACGCAGTGCGGATTGCCCATGCTGACGCAGGTGATAAACCACATCTGCCCCAGCACCTGCAGACGATGGCGCAGCACCATCTGACCGGGCAAATCCACCGGGATTTCGCTGGGATTGAGCACCGGCGTGCCCATATCCACGGTGACGGCTTCCACCCTGCCATCCTGCACCTGCAATTGCAGGGCGCGGATGCCGCTCCTGGTATCCAGGGAGAACTCCGTATCGGCGGTCATGCCGCGCTCATACACAAATTTTCCGATGCAGCGGGCGGCGTTGCCGCACATTTCTGCCTCGCTGCCATCGCGGTTAAAAATGCGCATGGCAAAGGGCGAGCTTTCGCCCGGCTCCAGCAGCACAATGCCGTCCGCGCCCACGCCCACATGCTCACGGCACATTTCCACCGCCAGACGCGAAGGATCCGGCACGTATTCTTCAAAGCAATTGATGAACAGATAATCGTTGCCGATTCCTTGCATCTTGGTAAAACGCATGTAATTCCCCTCTTCCAACCATTTCAAGCAATACCGCACAAATCAATTGTGCGGTATTGAGCTATGCTTTATCTTGTGCAGAAGCGCACGCTTACATGCGCTCAGGCGCTTCCATGCCAATCAGATACAGACCGGTCCTGATCACCTGACGCACAGCGTCGGTCAGCTGCACGCGCGCGGCGATTTCGCCCGGCTCGCCATCCAGGATGCGGTGCTCATAATAATACTTATTATAGGCCTTGGCCAGATCGGTGGTAGCGCGGGTGATCATAAAGGGCTCGTTGGTGCGGCAGGCTGCGCGCACATCCTCGGGGAAGCGCGCCAGCAAGCGCAGCACCAGCTGGGCCTCGTCGTCCAGCAGCGCGTTGTAATCGGGCTGCGCGGCCACCTCGCCCGCCTTGCGCATCACCGAGCAGCAGCGGGTGTAGGTATACTGCACATAGGGGCCGGTGTCTCCGTCAAAGTTCAGCGCGCGATCCCACCAGAAATCGATATCCTTGATGCGGCTGTTCTGCAGATCGGAATAGATCACTGCGCCCACGCCCACCTGACGGGCAACTTCCTCTTTATTTTCAAGGTTGGGGGATTTTTCTTCAATGATGGCCAGCGCCTTTTCCACCGCGCGGTCCAGCAGCTCGTCCAGGTACAGCACATGTCCCTTGCGGGTGGACAGGCTCTGCCCCTCATAGCTGACCATGCCGAAGGCCACATGCACCAGCTGATCCTTGGCCCAGGGATACCCCATCTTTTCCACCACGCGGAACACCTGGCGGAAGTGCAGATCCTGCTGATAGGCCACGACGTACAGGCACTTATCAAAATGGAAGGTATCCTTGCGGTAGAAGATGGCCGCCAGGTCGCGGGTAGCGTAAATGGTGGTGCCGTCGCTCTTGAGGATCAGGCAGGGCGGCATGTTGTCGTCGCTCAGATCCACCACCTGCGCGCCGTCGCTCTCGGTCAGCAGGCCCTTCTCCTTCAGCTCGTTCACCACGCGGTCGGTCTTATCATGGTAGAAGCTCTCGCCCGTGTAATAGTCAAACTGCACGCCCAGCTTTTTGTATACGCGGCTAGCGTCCTTGAGGGTAACGTCCTTGAACCAGTTGAAAATTTCCAGCGCTTCGGGATCGCCGTCCTCAATCTTCTTAAACCAGGCGCGGCCCTCGTTTTCCAGCTCGGGGTCCTTTTCGGCCTCCTCATGGAAGCGCACATACAGAGCGGTCATCGCATCCACGCCGCCCTTTTCCACTTCTTCTTTATTGCCCCACTTTTTGTAGGCACAGATCATCTTGCCAAACTGCGTGCCCCAGTCGCCCAGATGGTTGACGGACACGGTGTTCCAGCCCAGGAAGCCATAGATGCGGCACAGGGAATTGCCGATCATGGTGGTGCTGAGGTGGCCGATATGAAAGCGCTTGGCAATGTTGATGCTGGAATAATCCAGCACCACGGTTTTGCCCTCGCCCTCATTGCCGCTGCCCCAGCGTTCGGGCGCGGCCATCACCTTCTGCAGGGTATCCTTGGCAAAATTGCCGCGGTTGAGGAAGAAATTGAGATATCCGTTCACCGGCTGCGCGGTGCAGACCTCCGGACGTTCAATCGCCGCCGCAAGCTTCTGGGCAATCATGGGCGGGCCCATGCGCAGCGCCTTGGACAGCTTGAAGCAGGGAAAAGCAAAATCGCCCAGCTTGCTGTCAGGCGGAACCTCCAGCAGCGCCTCATAATTGATGCCGGCGTCCACGCCGGGGTACGCTGCCCGGACAGCCTCGTCCACAATCTGCGCAATCAGCGTCTTCATTTCCATGCGTTCATTCCTCCCCAAAATAGTACAGCGGTTATTGTAACATGAAATGCGGAAATTGACAATTATTCCACGGTATTTTTTGCATAGAAAACGGGCAGGGCCGCGCGCATGCCGCGCCTTTCCCCTGCCCGTCTGATCGTCAGTCTTCGTTTTCCGCCCTGGCTGCATCCAGCCGCGCGACAACGCCGGCATAGGCCGCCGTCAGCGCCGCGCCCAGCAGCACGCCGCCCAGCACATCCGTCAGCCAATGCACGCCGGAAGCCAGACGGCCCACCGACATGACCAGCATCATCAGCACGCCCAGCACATCCAGCAGGAACAGCACCTTCTGATTGCTGATGCGCCGCTCCGCCTGCACCAGCGCCGAGGAAACCAGGCACACGGCCAGCATGGTATGCGAGGACGGGAAGGAGGCCTCCAGCGCCGTCTCCGCAGGCAGGATGACGGGGCGATAATTGATAATCACCTTTTCAAACAGCACATACGCCGCGCCCAGCGCCGCATACAGGCCGGCCAGCGCCCAAAGATCGGCGTCCACGCGCTTCAGGCTCCTGCGCCGGATCAGCTGATACAGCCCCAACAGCGCAAAGCAGGGCGCGATCAGGATGCAGATTTTGCCCAGCTTGTCGGTGATATCATACCAGCTCATCTGCAGCCCTGTGCGCTGATGCACGCGCAGGTTCAGCGTCGCCAGGCCGATATGCGAACCATTCGGCCCAATGCTCTGCACGTCCACCGTCTTGATCGCCACAATCAGCGCCGCAAAGAGAAACAGCAGCGCTGCGGACAGCGCCAGCATCGCGCGGGCGTGCCTTTGCAGCCTTGCATGCTTATATCCGGTCATTGCGTTTTGCCTTTCATTCATTTTCCAGCCGTTCCATGGCCTCATAGATGGCCTCCAGCTCCTCGGCGGAATCATACTGCAGGATAATCTTTCCCTTTTTCAGGTTTCCATGCAGCGCCGTGCGAACGCCCAGCACATTCTGCAGGCGCTCCTGCATATCGTTCAGCTCCGAGGGCAGGGGCTTGGGCTCGGTCTTGGCAGGCTTTTTCATCGTCTGCGCGGCCAGCTTTTCCAGCTCGCGCACGGACATACCCTCGCGCACCGCGCGCTCGGCCAGCGCCAGCTGGCGGCTTTCGTCCGCCAGACCCGCCAGCACGCGCGCATGACCGGCGGACAGCTCGCCCGCCTTGACCATCTCGCGGATACTCTCGGGCAGCTGCAGCAGGCGAAGCAGGTTCGCCACCGCAGGGCGCGAGCGCCCCACGCGCTTGGCGGCCAGCTCCTGGGTATAGCCGCACTCCTCCATCAGGGCACGGATGCCCGCCGCCTCTTCAATGGGGTTCAGATCCTCGCGCTGCAGGTTTTCGATCAGCGCGGCCTCCATGCGCTCCTGCTCGGTCATATCGCGCACCACGCAGGGCACGCTTTGCAGCCCCGCCATGCGCGCCGCGCGGTAGCGCCGCTCGCCCGCCACAATGCGGTAGCGCGCGCCGTTTTCCACCACCAGCAGCGGCTGCAGAACGCCCGCCTGCCGGATGCTTTCCGCCAGCGCCTCCAGCGCCTGCGTATCAAAGGTGCGGCGCGGCTGATCAGGATTGGGATCGAGCTGGCTGACGGCAATTTCCGTTACGCCGGCGGGCAGATCGGTTTCGGGAAGCAGCGCATCCAGGCCGCGCGCCAGGCCATGTTTGGTCGCCATAGGGGCGTTTCCTCCTTTGAAGTAAAGGGGTCCGTGAGGGTTCCGTGCTCAGCGCGCGGGCTTATCGCCGTTGCGCGCCATCACCTCGCGCGCCAGAGCGCGGTAGGCCTCCGCGCCGGTAGAGCGCGGATCATAGCGGTTAATAGGCAGCGCATGGCTGGGGGCCTCGCCCAGGCGCACATTGCGCGGCACAATAGTAGCAAATACCTTGCCGCGAAAGTGCTTTTTCACCTGCGCCACCACCTGCAGCCCCAGGTTGGTGCGGCCGTCCAGCATGGTCAGCAGCACGCCTTCAATTTCCAGGGCGGGGTTCAGCCCCTTTTTCACCCGCTGCACCGTGTTCATCAGCGCGCTCACGCCCTCCAGCGCGTAATATTCGCATTGGATGGGAATGAGAATGCTTTGGGCGGCGGTGAGGGCGTTGATGGTCAGCAGCCCCAGCGAGGGCGGGCAATCCACGATGATAAAATCATATTGCTGCCGCGCCGCTTCCAGCGCCGCCCGCAGCCGGTATTCCCGGCGGGGGAGGGCGGCCAGCTCCAGCTCCGCCCCGGCCAGGCGAATATCCGCAGGCGCGACGAACAGCCTCTCCTGGGGCGTTTTTTCAATCACGCTTTCCAGGGGGCATTCCCCCAGCAGCGCTTCATAAACCGTTTTCTTGCCCGCCTGAACGCCCAGGCCGCTGCTGGCGTTGCCCTGCGGATCCATATCCGCCAGCAGGGTGCGCTTTCCCGCCTCCGCCAGGCAGGCGGCCAGGTTCACGGCGGTGGTGGTTTTGCCCACGCCGCCCTTCTGATTGGCAATG
>CAKUFG010000039.1 GCA_934647235.1 uncultured Clostridia bacterium | reverse complement strand
GGCGCGAGGAGCAGCCGTCAGGCTGCTTCCTATGTCATTTTCTGCCCGTGAGCCGCAGGCTCACAAGAAAATGACGTGCCCGATGAAAGTCTGCTTCAGCTGACTTTCATCGGCAGGCTGTCGAAAAGTTTTTTCGACAGCCTGATATTACTTTTTTCGTTTGCCGATGCGCTGCGCATCCTCAAAATTGCAGTTGAAAATGCGCACTTTTTTAAACGGATAGTTATAGGCGCGGGCCAGGGTGCAGCGCAGCACAAGCTCTGTGCCCGCAGGCAGAATGACCGGCAGGCCATATTGATTGGTCACGCGCGAATCGGTTTCGTCCTCCTGCCCCTCCGGAGCGGGGCGGGCATGCAGACCGGCCTTGAAGCCCTCCACCGCCCGAGGCTCCGGAAAAGCCAGGTACAATTCGTCATTCTCCTGCAAATCCAGCCCCATGGCAGCGCTGCGCTCCATGGCGTAGGAAATCATGGGCTGATTGCGCATGTTCAGCCAGGTAAACCAGTTGACGGCAATCAGCTGCGTCTCCTCCCCGCGCTTCAGGCACAGCACGGCAGGACGGCGCGGCACGGCAATTTGAAACGCCTCGGATGGGCTCAGCATGTTTCTTCCTCCCGATGGTTTTTATAGTGATTGATCAAGCAGCCGTCGGCGATGATCTGGCGTTCCTCCTGCGTCAGCGCGTCCAGCGAAAACACTGCGCCCTTATGCGTATTCACCCCACCGGTGACGGCCAGCATATCCGCCTCAGCGTGCACGCCAGCCGCCTGCAGGGCCGGGAACAGCTCCTCTTCCGCACAGTCGAAGCCCAGGGTCGCGCACTGCGTAAAGTAGTCCGCCAGCGCATGCGCGCTGCGCAGCAGCAGCGGCAGGCTCATATCGGGATGCGAGCCGCAGTTGCGCGCGTCCACCAGCCCAGGCTTGGGCGTAGTGCAGGCCTCCTGCTCCAGCGCCTCCACCGCAGCATGGCTCAGATGCGCAATCGTCCGCTCCCGATAAAAGGCCAGGATGCGGCGGTCGATTTCGGCCGTCATCGCCTGCACGGAATGCGCGCGGCTGCGGGCGCAGACAAAGGCAGGGTTCCCGCACAGAAAGCACTGCCGGGGCGGCAGCCCCAGCGCCTCGCGGGATACCTTATCCCCCGCCGGGGTGAGCACATCGATATCAAACAGCCGTCCGAGCGGCACGGTATCCTCCACCGTGCACAGCGCGCGCTTGACAGTTAGCGGATCGTCCGCTGCCTGATAACAGGCTTCAAAGCCCGTCTTGTCCCGGACTTCATGCATTAGAAGCGCGCCCGGCAGGGTCCGGGCAATCAGCCGCTTTCCCTCCTCAAAGGCGACGGCAATCAGCGGCGAGGTTTTGCGCGGGCCGGGAATGTTCACCGTCAGGCACACCAGCGCGCCCCGCTGCATCAGCAGCCGCTGCTGGCGCATCGCCCGCGCCTCGCGCACCGCCGCCATATCGGCCACGCCCACATCGCCCATCGCAAAGCTGCGCATATCGTTTCGCCCCTTTGATCAGCTGTATGCGATTATCTTAGCAAAAACCCGCACGCTGGCAAGGCGCTTTGCAAAATAAACATTCTATGCGAAAGAAGGGATTCCCCATGCGGAAAAAGGCCGAAAAGGGCCGGGTGCTGAGCATCTTCCTTACGTTTCTCAAATTCGGCTGCTTCACCTTCGGCGGCGGCTGGAGCATTGTGGCGCAGATTCAAAAGGAATACGTAGAAAACAAGCATTGGATTACGGATGAAGAGCTGCTGGATTTCACCTCGGTGGGCCGCAGCGTGCCGGGGCTGATGATCAGCAACGCCAGCGTGCTGTTCGGCTATCACGCGGCGGGCTTCGGCGGCGCGCTGGCTGCGCTGGCGGGCATCTGCCTGCCGCCCATCGTGATCATGTACGGCGTTACCTTTGTATACAATCTGGTGCACGATAACCTGTATATCGCGCGGGCCATGATGGGCGTGCGCGCGGCGGTGGTGCCCATCATCCTGTGCGCGCTGCTGAAACTGACCAAAAGCGCGCTGAAGGATTGGATCTGCTGGCTGGTGGCCCTGGGCGCAGCGGCGCTGTCGCTGTTTACGGGGCTGAGCAACATCCTTATCGTCGTGCTGGGCGCGGCAGCGGGTCTGCTTGCGATGGAGGTGAAAACACGCCATGATCTACATTGAGCTGTTCGTGTCCTTCCTGCTGATCGGCTTTACAAGCTTCGGCGGCATGTCCATGATTCCCCTGATCAACTCCGAAATGCTCAGCCACGGCTGGATGACGGCCACGGAGGTCAGCGATATCGTGGCCATTGCCGAAATGACCCCCGGCCCCCTGGGCATCAACTGCGCCACCTTTGCCGGCACGCAGGTGGCGGGCATCCCCGGCGCGCTGTGCGCAAGCCTGGGCGTGCTGGCCCCGACGCTGACGCTGTGCATGCTGGCGGCGGTATTTCTGAACAAATTCAAGCAAAGCCGCCTGCTGCAGAACGCCCTGTACGGCATCCGCCCGGTATGCATCGGCATGATCGCCGCCGTGATTATCCAGCTCTCCCTGACCAACTACGCAGGCTCGCTCTTCGGCGTATCCTGGCAGGCAATCCTGATCGGCCTTGCCTCCTTCGCCGTACTGTACTTTGGCAAATGGAGCGTGCCCAGAACCATCCTGCTCGCCGCCGGGCTGGGGCTGCTCCTGGGCGGACTGTGATTTTTTTGCAAAAAAGGCGCGAAAACGCCCGCAAGGGCGGGGGTTTTGTCTTTCCTTGTCTTGACAAGGCCCGCGCCGTGACTTATAATTAAATCATCAAATCTACTGTGAAAGGTGCGTTTTTCATGGGATATTTCGTATTCAAGAAGACTGCCACCGGCGTAAAATTCGATCTGGTTGCGGGCAATCATGAAGTGATCGCCACCAGTGAGGTATACAAGTCCGAGCCTTCCTGCCGCAAGGGCATTGCCAGCGTGCGCCGCAACGCGCCCATCGCCAACCTGCAGGATATGACCGAGGAACCGGTTGTCAAGGTTTCCTGCCCCAAGTTTGAGGTGTATGTGGACAAGGGCGGCGAATACCGCTTCCGCCTGAAAGCCACCAACGGCCAGATCATCGCCGTGTCCGAGGGCTATACCGCCAAGGCCGGCTGTCTGAACGGCATTGAAAGCGTGCGCAAAAACGCCGCCGGCGCCGATATCAAGGTACAGGAATAACCGCATATCCCCCAGCGCTTATGCTGCGCCACAGGCTTCTGCGGCGCATTTTTTATGTATAAAGTCTTATTCATTCAAAAGGCATGAAGCAGCGCGTCGCGGTTTTTTTCGGCCCCGAAAAGCGAAGCTGAAATGAAAAACGCACTGACGGCTGCCCTGTCTCATGCGTCCGCAGATATATGCGAGCTATGCGCCATCCTTTCTGCGTGCGGGCACGGCAGGCTGCCTTCGCCATTACAGCAGCCGCTTATAGCTTTCGAGCATGGTTCTAAGCTGATACCGCAGCAGCCAGGCTGCGTTGTTCCATTGCGGAATGGATTTGACAACCTCCAGCAGAGGCATGACATATCGCTCTGTATCGATTACATAGCGCGCCTGTTTTTCCCGTGAGAAGCCGTCCGGCATGCAGGACAGGTTGTTGCAGCGGTCGATGCATTTGATCAGCGCAGCAAGCGGATCCTGCGCGATATTCGCAAAATATATCGGCTTGATTTCCACCTTTCTACCCGCATAGGTGTTATAGGATACCAAGCGCACAGCCTTTCGGACGCGCTCGCAGACCGGCAGATCCTTTTCCGCTGCGCACGTATCCTCCAGAACGTCATGCAGGAGCAGGCCGGATACCACGTCATCCTCAACGATGCCCATTGCAAGAGCATGGCAGGCCAGCGTCAAGGGATGCGCCCTATAAGGCACCGCTGCGACCATGCTCTTTCGCATCTGTCCGTTATGCATTTTCTTCATCAGCGGCAGCGCTTTCAGCGTTTGTGTCAGGCCAAGGCTGTGCGCTTTAGCCTTCAGCCAGGTATACATATGATCCGGGTCAAAGTTAGGGTTTTCCAGCTTCCAATCGCGCCGTTCCCCGCGCAGCAGAAGGTCTGCCGATATATTCAGCGCTGAAGCAAGCGCCGCAAGCTTTCCCGCCTCCGGCAAATACGCATCCCTTTCCCAGGCGCTCACCGCCTGAAAAGATACCCCCAGCCGCTCAGCCAGCTGCTCCTGCGTAAAGCCCTTTGCCTTGCGGGCCGCAGTCAGATTGCTTCCAATGCTCATGCCAGGCACCCCCCTTTTTCTAATATGAGTATAGCAGATATTTTCCTCCTTGTGAACGCAGTTAGCGTTGAGTTTTGCCCCAGCAATTCAATTTCAGCTTGAGCTTCTGTGTATTTATGCGCTTATTTTGTCCTTCGCCGTGCCGGATAAAATATTTTTTTGCAGTGTCGAAGAAAATATTTTTTTGCAGCCTATTGACGAATAAGTTTGCCTATGCTATCTTACATTGTTAGCGATAGCTAACTGACAGGAGGATGGCAATGACACTGGATCAGCTAAAGGTTGGCTCCTCGGCAATCATCTCCGCAGTGGGCGGCAGCGGCGCGCTGCGCTGCCGGCTGCTGGATATGGGATTGATTCCCCGCACGCGCGTAACGCTGCAAAAGATTGCCCCCATGGGCGACCCAATTGAAATTCAGGTGCGCGGATACGAACTGACGCTGCGCGTGGAGGAAGCCCGCAAAATTGAAGTGGAGGCCGTCGAATCATGATATTTGCCCTTGTAGGTAATCAAAATTGCGGCAAAACCACGCTTTTTAACGCTTTAACCGGTTCTAACCAGCATGTAGGCAATTTTCCCGGCGTAACGGTCGACCAAAAAATGGGCGAGATTCGCGGGCAGCGCGGCTGCTCGGTGGTCGATCTGCCCGGCATTTATTCCCTGCGCCCCTATACGCAGGAGGAAATCGTCTCCCGCGATTTCATCATCAATCAGAAGCCCGACGGCATCATCAACATTGTGGACGCCACCAACATCGAGCGCAACCTGTACCTGACGCTGCAGCTGCTGGAGCTGCAGGTGCCCATGGTGCTGGCGCTGAACATGATGGACGAGGTGCGCGCCAACGGCGGCGCCATCGACGTGCAGAAGATGAGCCAGGCGCTGGGCATTCCGGTGATTCCCATTTCCGCCGCCAACGGCGAGGGCGTATCGGAGCTGGTGGATCAGGCCATCGCCACCGCGCGCGGCAAGGTGCTGCCCAAGGTGACGGACTTCTGCGCCGAGGAATCGGCCGTGCACCGCTGCATCCACGCGGTGGTTCATCTGATTTACGACCATGCCGAAAATCTGGGCATTCCCCCGCGCTTCTGCGCGGCCAAGCTGATTGAGGGCGGCGACAACCTGGCGCAGGAATTGAAGCTGGATCAGAACGAGCAGGAGCTGCTGGAGCACTGCATCGTGCAGATGGAAAACGAAACGGGATTGGATCGCAACGCCGCCCTGGCCGATATGCGCTATACCTTCATTGAGGGTGTGGTGGCTGCCTCCGTGGTAAAATGCCATGAAAGCAAGGAGCATGCGCGCTCCATGCGCATCGACAGGATTCTTACGGGTCGCTATACTGCCATTCCCGCCTTCCTGGGTGTGATGCTGCTGACCTTTTATCTTACCTTCGACGTTATCGGCCAGCGTCTGTCCGATTATTTGGGGCTGGGCATCGATGCGCTGACCGGCCTGGTTGACAAGGGGCTGACCGCCTATGGCATCAACCCCGTGGTGCACAGCCTGATCATCGACGGCATTTTCGCGGGCGTAGGCAGCGTGCTGTCCTTCCTGCCCATCATCGTAACGCTGTTTTTCTTCCTGTCCATTCTGGAGGATACGGGCTATATGGCGCGCGTGGCCTTTGTGATGGACAAGCCGCTGCGCAGGATCGGCCTGTCGGGCCGCAGCATCGTGCCCATGCTGATCGGCTTTGGCTGCTCGGTGCCGGCCATCATGGCCACCCGCACGGTATCCTCCGACCGCGACCGCAAAATGACCATCCTGCTGACGCCCTACATGAGCTGCTCGGCCAAGATCTCGATTTACGCCTTCTTCACCGCAGCGTTTTTTGCCAGGTACCGCGCGCTGGTGATGATCTCGCTGTATGTGCTGGGCATTCTGATCGGCGTCGTCGCCGCCCTGATCATGGACAAAACGGTCTTCCGCGGCAAGCCTGTGCCCTTTGTGATGGAGCTGCCCAACTACCGCATGCCCAGCTTCAAGAGCGTGCTGCTGCTTCTGTGGGAAAAAGCGCGCGACTTTTTGCAGCGCGCGTTCACGGTAATCTTCCTGGCCACGATCATCATCTGGTTCCTGCAAAGCTTTGACACGCGGCTGAATGTGGTTGCCGACAGCGCGGACAGCCTGCTGGCGCTGGTGGGCCAGTGGATTGCGCCCGTATTCTCCCCGCTGGGCTTTGCCGATTGGCGCTGCGCCACGGCGCTGATATCGGGCTTTGTGGCCAAGGAATCGGTGGTCAGCACCCTGCAGGTGCTGCTGGGCAGCGCGGCCATCGGCACGCTGTTTACCACCAGAACCGCTGTCAGCTTCCTGGTGTTCACGCTGCTTTACACCCCCTGTATCGCGGCTGTGGCCACCATCCGGCGCGAGCTCAATTCCGTCGTTAAAACGGCGGGCGTCATCCTGATGCAGTGTTCGGTTGCGTGGTTGGTCTCCCTGATCGCCTACTCGCTGGCGAGGCTGCTGTAATGCGCGCGCTGGATTATATTCTGCTGGCCGTGATTGCGCTGTGCGCGTTTTTCGCCTTCCGCACCTGGCGCAAGGCACTGAAAAACGGCGATTGCTGCGGCCATGGCGGCTGTAATGGGGACTGCGCACACTGCGGCGCAGCCTGCGGGAAGCACAAAACTCAAAAGCGATAACCTGCCAATTCCAAACGAAGGAGCTGCTCATTAGAACAGCTCCTTCGCTTTTATTAATATGCTTCTGAATTTATACGCTTTCGATCTTAAATCAGCTTGTATTCCTTCAGCAGCTTTTCCAGATCGGTATGCGCGGCCTTGCCCATCAGAGCCTTGAAGGCCATCTTCTCCATCAGGCCCACATCCATATCGGTGATCTTCTTGCCGTCGCGCAGCTGCACGGTGGCGTTGAGCAGATCACGGATATCATACACGCTGCCCCACACCTCGGGCACACCGCGATCGACATTCAGCAGGGTATATACTGCCTCCATGCCGGTGCGCATGGAATACTCGGTGGTGAAGATGGTATCGCGCGGCGTTTCGGCAAACTGCCCCAGGAAGGCAAAGTTGACAGCGCCGTCGGGCACCACCTTGGGCCGGTCGCCATAGGCGCGGGGCATGAAGAAGGCGTCGATATAGGGCATCATCACGGGCACGGTGTTGGCGCTGTGCTCGGCCAGCTCCTCAATCTGATCCTCCGGCACGCCGATATGATACAGCCACTCCATGCAGATTTCCTTGCCGGTGCAGGCACGCATGGGCTTTTTGATATAATCGCCGGGCTTATCGGTGAACAGGCTGTACACCCATACCAGGCAATGATCCTTGGGCTGCTCGCGGAACTGCGGCTGGCGGTTGATCGTCCAGCTCATCAGCCAGGAGGAATCCTTGACGGTAACGATGCCGCCGGTGACTACCTTGCCGCTGAAGAGATCGCGCTTGCAGATAGCCTTGATATAGGGAATAATGCGCTGATCCAGTGTTTCCACGGTGGCGCTCATCCAGTTGGTCTGCTCAGGATCGGAGCAGAACTTGTCCGGATGGCCGAAGGCGGGATCCTGCGCGGCGATCTTGCGCCACATATCCCAGCCGCCGCCCGCCTTGATCTCGGTATTATAGGGCGCGGGCGCATTCTGGCTGCCCATGCTGGAGTTTTCCACGCAGCCGCCGTTGGTGATGAACACCAGGTCGTTCTCGGTCAGGCCGATGCTTTCGGGCTTACCGTCGCGGATGGTTTCGATGCTCTTGGCAAGCTTGCGCTCAGGCTTGCAGTCAAACAGCACGTTTACCACCTTGACGCCAAAGTGGAACTGCACGCCGGCCTTTTCCAGATATCTGACCATGGGCAGAATCATGGATTCATACTGATTGTATTTGGTAAAGCGCAGCGCCTTGAAATCGGGCAGGCCGCCGATATGGTGGATATAGCGCTGCAGATACAGCTTCATTTCCAGCGCGCTGTGCCAGTTTTCAAAGGCGAACATGGTGCGCCAGTACAGCCAGAAGTTGCTGTTGAACACCTCGTCGTCAAAGATATCGGTGATGCGCTTGTCCTGCAGCTCCTCATTGGGGGTGAAGAACAGCTTCATGATCTCCATTGCGCCCTTATCGGAGATATCGAACTTGCCGTCCGTATGGGCGTCCTCGCCGCGGTTGACGGTGGCGCGGCACAAAGAGTAGTTGGGATCGGCCTTGTTGAGCCAGTAATACTCGTCCAGTACGCTCACGCCCTCGGTTTCGATGGAGGGAATGGAGTGGAACAGATCCCACATCACCTCAAAATGGTTGTCCATCTCGCGGCCGCCGCGCATCACATAGCCGATGTTTTCAAATTTCCAGCCGTCACAGGCGCCGCCGGCACGTTCTTCCTTTTCCAGGATATGAATGTGCTCGCCCTTCATCTGGCCGTCCCGAACCAGATAGCAGGCGGCCGTCAGCGCGGCAAGGCCGCTGCCAATGATATAAGCAGACTTGTGATCTACCCCCTCGGGCTTACGGGGACGGGCAAAGGCTTCATAGTTGCCGCTGGCATAATACATAACGGATGACCTCCTACATTGATTTTGCACCAGGGCTTATCGCCCTTTGGTGATTATGATTATAGGCAGCCGCCCCATCCCCCGCAATGAGCAGAAAAGCCGCCGTGCCCAATTTTCTGACACGGCGGCGAAAGTGATGCTTTTTTTATCAAAAGCGCGGTTTTGTTTAATCCTTTTGTTTTGCAATGCGCTCCAGCGCGGCGCGGATATTGCCATGGACAATCACGCCCAGCCGTTCCACCAGCACGGCAGGATCTCCGCGCATATCCTCCTTGATCCAATCCAGCATCAGCCCGACAAATGCGTATTTATAAAAATGCGCGATAAACTGCTGATCCGTCTCGGGCACATCCAAACCCTGCGCCTGCTCGCGCACCACGCCGATAATCAGCGCGTAGGTCAACTTATACAGATAGTTTTCCACATGCTCACGGCTGACGGAGCGGTACACATTCATGATAAAGGGTTTGTTCTGCTGCACGGCCTCGAATATCTGCAAAAAGCCCTGCTGCCAGGTATCGTAGGTCTTTTTGCCCTCCAGAGCGCGGCGCGCATCCTCTACGCAGGACCATTCAATCAGATCATAAATATCCTTGAAATGATAATAAAAGGTCATCCGGCTGATGCCGCAGTCCTCGGCAATATCGTTGATGGTAATCTTATCCAGCGGCTTTTGAAGCAGCAGGTTTTTCAGCGACGCTTCCAGCGCGCGCTTGGTAATATCGGACATGCCGCGTCTCCTTTCTCAAGGTCTTGTGCATAGATCTATTATAATCAATACGCGCGCGTTTGTCATCCCATAAAAAAACGGGCCGCAGCGCACTGCAGGCCCGTCGATTGGGTGCTTTTGAGTTATTCCGTTTTTTTGCCAGCGTTGCTGCGGTTGAAGATCACGTTCACCAGAATGCCCACGATCAGGCCGGTGGCGATGGCGCTGATCTGCACGCTGCCGAAGTTGAGCGTCAGGCCGCCGATGCCGCACACCAGGATGGCCGCGACCACGAACAGGTTGCGGTGGTCGTTCAGGTCAACCGGCTGGATCATCTTCAGGCCGCTGACCGCGATGAAGCCGTACAGCGCGATGCACACGCCGCCCACGATGCAGGTGGGGATGGAGTTGACGAAGCAGACGAAGGGATCGAAGAAGCTGAGCAGCACGCAGTAGACCGCAGCGATGGCGATGGTGCTGACGGAGGCGTTGCCCGTGATGGCGATGCAGCCGACGGACTCGCCGTAGGTGGTATTGGGGCAGCCGCCGAACAGCGCGCCCACGATGGAGCCCGCGCCGTCGCCCAGCAGGGTGCGGTCCAGGCCGGGATCGGTAATCAGGTCATGGCCGATGATGGAGGAGAGGTTCTCGTGGTCAGCAATATGCTCGGCCAGGGTTACGAAGGCCACAGGGGCGAAGAGCACGAACAGGCTCAGCACGTCGCCCGCGCTGCCGATGGTGTTGGTAGCGTCCTTATAAGCGCCGAACATACCCAGGAAGGTGAAGCGCGGCACCTTGAACAGCTGCACGTTATCGAAGGCGGCCAGGTTGACCAGCTGCAGCGTTTCGCAGCCGGAGGCACGGCCGATGAAGGTCAGGATCAGGGCGATCACATACGCGCCCAGGATGCCGATGATGAAGGGCACCATCTTCATGCTCTGCGTGCCCTTGACGGAGGCGAACACGGTGATGAAGAAGGCGACCAGACCTACCAGGATGGCCACCAGGTTGTAGCTGCCGGCGGCGGTGTTGTTCAGGTTGTTCACCGCGCTGCCGCACAGGCTCAGGCCGATCAGGGCGACGGTGGGGCCGATGACCACGGGGGGCAGGAGCTTGGTCACCCAGGCAGTGCCGGTCTTTTTAACGATCAGGGCGATGAGCACATACACAAGGCCAGCGAACAGGGAGCCGACGAAGATGCCCATGAAGCCATACGCGCAGGCGCCGGCCAGGGGGCTGATGAAGGCGAAGGAGCTGCCCAGGAACACGGGGCTCTTCTTGCGGGTAGCGATGAAGATGTAGAACAGCGTGCCCATGCCCGCGCCGAACAGCGCGGCAGGCTGGTTCAGGTACAGGCCAGTGCTGTCCGCCAGCACGGGCACCAGCAGGGTGGCGGCCATGATGGCCAGCAGCTGCTGGAAGGCATAGACAAGGTTCTTCCTGAGGGGCGGCTTCTGATTGACGTCATAGACCAGTTTCATTGGGGTTCCCTCCATGCGGTAAGATCAACCCTGCGCGCCTTTTGCAGAAAAAAAGCCTTACCCGGGCAGGGTAAGGCAATAAAACACAGTTTTTCTGCGATGTGTTGCAGCCTTCCCGGCCTCTCTGGACCGCGGTTAAAGGACACGCATTCAGTTGTCGGGGTGAGTTTACCACGAAGCGCAGCCCTTGTCAAGGGCAAAAAGCGACATTTTTCGTATTCTGTTCAAGACTATCCTGATCCGGCTGTACGCGGCGGTCTTTACACGATAAAGCTGACAAAGCGCTCGCGCGTCAGGCTGTAATCCACGGCGGACTGCAGATTGCCCAGCTGATCCAGCCAGCAATCCTTGCGCACGCCCCGGCGTTCAAAGCCCAGCCGCTCGTATACATGCCGGGCACGCAGGTTGGTCAGGTTGGTATCCAGCACAATCCGCTCGCAGCCCATATCGTCAAACAGCGCACGGATCAGCAAGCTCAGCAAAATCTTTCCGTAGCCCTTGTTCTGCTGGGAAAAATCGCAGATTTTAATGCCGATTTCGGCCGTTTTGTCATCCACCATGCGGTAGCACATTTCGCCAATCGGCCTTTCCGACAGCAATATCATCAGCCTGCGGTGCTGCTCGTTATCCAGCCGCAGGTTATCCGCAACGCTCTCCACAGTTTCATTGATGCCCAGCGGAAAGCCCGCATGCGCCATCACGCGCCCATCGTTCCACCACAGCGACAGCTGCGGCGCATCCGCGGGCGTGGCGTTGCGGACGGTCAGATCATGATATTGCAGCAGCATGGCTTATTCCCCCGCGTTTGTGCGGCTGAGCCGCGCTGTATTGAGCGCCTTGAGGCGCTGGGTACGCAGGCTGACGCGGTGCCCCATCAGGGCATGGCCGCGATAGCGGTCCATAATCACCCGCGCGCTGACCGCCGCAGGCAACGCCACCACAGCGCCCGCCCCGGCAGCCGTCACCGCCGCGCCCACGCCCATGGCCGCGCCGGTCTTGACCATGCGGTAGGCCGCGTCCCCCGCCCCGGCGGCGCCGGTCTTTTTGCCCAGCAGCACCTTGCACTGCTCGGTCACGGCAATCACGGCGAAGGGCAGCACATTGCTGACCGTCTCGGCAATTTCGGTCGCCACGCCGGTATCCTCCAGCAGGCCCAGATCCACCGTCACGTTATCGGCCAGCGAAAGCCCGGTCGTCACCGCGTCCACCACGGTATCATGACGGCGCTTTTTGTACTTTTCCACCATTTCTTTGAAGGAAGGCATGGCTTAACCTCCAATCAGCTTCAGAATCGCCACGATCACCCAGGCGGCGCAGATAATACCCACGCCCCAGGTAGCCTGGCGCAGAATGGCAGTCAGGCCAGGCTTGACCGGCTTGGCCTTGAGGGCCTTTTCCAAATCGTCCAGGCGCTTCTGCAGCGCGTCGCCGCGCCTGCGCTCCTGCTCCAGCTGATCCTCAAGCGCCTTCATGCTGTCCTCGCCGGTTTTCTGACGCTCGGCCAGCTTGTCCATGCGCGCGGCCAGCTTTTCACCGTCGCGGCGCAGGGCGTTCTGATCCTCGCTGAGGCCCTCGGCCACCAGCGTCATTTCGCTGGTAAACTCCTCCACGGCCTGGTTGAGATCCTTGCCCTTGAGGCTGCTCCAGGTATTCTCGATAAAATCGCGCGCGCCGCGCATGAGGCCCGGCTTTTTGCCGGTTTCCCCATTCGCGGCGGGCGCAGTTTCGGTTGTATTGGTTTGCGGAAGATGTTTTTCTTGTTCAGTCATTTTTGAATATTACACCATGGTGATCCCCGTAGCCGCCTGCTCGTTGTGGTAGCGATCCAGCAGGGCCTTGATGCGGTTATAGGGATTCAGCAGCTCGTGCAGCGAGCGGTCATGATTGAGGGTGGCGATCAGGTAGGAGATGTACTTGCTCATATCCGCCTGGATAAACCACGGCTCGTTCGCCAGCTCAGGCCGGCGATAGGTCAGGTTGGTAGCGACAACGCGGGTCAGCAGGCCCTCGTCGTAGGCCTTGCGGAACGCCTCGATGCCGGAGGTGAAGAACGCGAAGGTGGTCAGCGCATAGATGCGGTTGGCCTTGCGGGCCTTGAGCTCCTTGCACAGATCGATCATGCTGTCGCCCGAAGCCAGCATATCGTCCGCCACCAGGATGTCCTTGCCCTCTACGTCCGCGCCCAGGTATTCATGCGCCACGATGGGGTTGCGGCCGTTGATCACGGTGGTATAGTCGCGGCGCTTATAGAACATGCCCATGTCCAGCGACAGCACGGCGGAATAGAAGATATTGCGCTGTACCGCGCCCTCGTCGGGGCTGACGACCATCATATGGGATTTGTCAATGTGCAGGTCCTTTTCCTCGCGCAGCAGCGCCTTGAGCATCTGGTAGTTGGGCATGACGTTTTCAAAGCCGATCAGCGGCACGGCGTTTACCATGCGGGGATCATGCGCGTCGAAGGTGATGATATCGCGGATGCCCATGTTGACCAGCTCCTGCAGGCCCATGGCGCAGTCCAGGCTTTCGCGGCTGGTGCGGCGGTGCTGGCGGCTTTCGTACAGCATGGGCATCACCACGGTGACGCGCTTGGCCTTGCCGCCGATTGCGCCGATAATGCGCTTGAGATCCTGGAAGTGATCGTCCGGGGACATGGGCACTTCCTGCCCATACATGTTGTAATGCACGTTATGCGCGCAAACATCCACAAGGATATACAGGTCCATGCCGCGCACGCTTTCGCGCAGCACCGCCTTGCCCTCGCCCGTGCCGAAGCGCGGGCAGTAGGCCTTTACAAGAAAAGTATCGCGGTTCAGTCCGGGGCTGGTATAGTACTCTTCGTCCTGAAGCTCCTGCAGGCTGTGCCATTTGAGCAGCCACTGGTTGATTTTCTCACCGATTTCCTCACAGCCCGCCATGGCGATAATGCCAAGCGGGCCGACCGGCACGCTGGTGGGGTCCTTCTCCCACGTTGTCAACAAGCGAGTCACGTCAGCATCCCTCCATATATTGTGTTGGTTTGCACGATTCGACTCTATTATACACAAAAAGTCATGGGAATGGAAGCGCATTCTGCTCGTCTGTGCAACTTTTTATAAATTTGCAGAATATCAATTGCTCATCTCGTCAAAAAAGGACAAAGAAACCTTGGGATACACGATGGTTTTATCATTGTCCGCAGGGGTCTTGTAGGTGCCCGCGCCCGTGCCGTACAATGTGGCGCGCGTACCGGCGGCCAGCGTTACCTCGGTATCGGAAAGCACCATGATGTAATCGGAATAATTCTCACCCTTTTTCTGAGTTGCGAAGGTGATCAACCACTCGCCCGAGCCCTGCTCCACGGATACGATATAGCCGTTCGCCCGCACCGTTTTGCCCTCATAGTAGGCGGCGGAGTTCTTCAGCTTGGAGTACGTGGGCGCAATCGCCGAGGCGCGGATGCTCTGCCGCTGCGCGTCTGCGTCCATCACGCGCGCAATGGTATAGTTGAACACCCGCGTGGCGTAGTTCTTCTTGGTGAAGGTAAGCAGGATTTCATAGCTGCCTTCCTTGGAGGTATCCACCGTAAAGGCGAAGGTTTTGGCGTTGCCGGTCTGCTTGGTCTGCAGCTTTCCGTTTACCTCCAGCTGCACGCTCACGCCCGACAGCGTGGTGCCGGCCAGCTTGAAGCTGTCCGCCGTAAAGTTGCTGGGGAAGGCCGAGGTAAACGTCACCGGCAGCAGGGTAGGATCGTATTCCACCTGGAAATTCTGGCTGATTTCTTCTTCATTTTCCGTGCCCTCGGCGGCCAGGACGGTGACGATCATGTTGTACAGATCCTTGCCGGGCAGGGATACGTCCAGCTTGAACGCGCCCTTGCCGTCCGCCTGGGTGCTGAAGGTTTTGCTTTCGCCCTTCATCGATACATAGGCGGCCAGCACCGTCGAGCCAGCGCGGGTAACGCCCTTGATGGTAAAGCCGGCGCTGTTGGTAAACTCCGGCGGCGGGGCGGTAAAGGTCAGCGCCAGCGGTGCGTCGGGCGAAGCCTCGGCCTGGGTAAAGGAGATGGTATCCTGCAGCTTGTTCATGGCGGTGATATCCCCCGCCGTCACCTGGCGGCCAACCGCCTGCATATCCAGCGTGATGGTGTAGCCGTTGCGGATGGTGCGCCGCCACAGGCCGCGGCGCGTTACCTGCCCGCCCTCGCGCAGGGCGTATTTGAGCATCAGGAAGCGCCCCTGCTCGGTACCGAAGTTTTTCCACTCGCAGGATTCAAACTTATACCCCAGCGCGCCGCAGTAGGTGCCGTTGGAGTGGTTGGCGCGGTAGGACGCGCGGGTATCGGCCGTCTGCTCGTTGATATCGTAAAGCTCTCTGGACTGCGCGTCCTGCACGGCGGTCACCACCAGCGTGCGGCCGTGCGCAGTATCATAGGCAATCAGGCGGATGCCCTGCTGGGTGAACTTTTCCTTCATGCTGTCCACCGTTTCGCCAAGGCCCGCGATGAAGCTCTCGTTGGCGGCCAGGTTTTCAGGCGTCAGCTGGGTAGTATAGATATCCCCCGGCACATCCAGCGTCATGTATATATCGGCAAAGTGATAGCTGTCGGCGCACGCGCCCACGCACAGCAGCGTCAGCACAGCAGCAAGCAGAACCAGGCAGATTTTTTTCATCGCTCAATGCCTCCCACGGATTGCAGAACTTTTCATCTCATATAGTAGCACAAAACGGCGTTTTGAGCAATCGTCAATCGTAAATCTTCGCGCCGGGAGGAGAAAAAATGCGCTTATCAGAGCTGGAATATGGTCAATCCGCCCGGATCCGGGCTATTCTGGGCACAGACGCGCTGTCCATCCGCCTGATGGATCTGGGCTTTCTGCCGCCCGCAAGGGTGGTCAAGGTATTCTGCGCGCCGGGCGGCGACCCCATGGCGGTGCGGCTGCGCGGGTACACCCTTTCCCTGCGGCGCGAGGAGGCCGACCTTGTGGAGGTTGCGCCATGATCGCGGCGCTGTGCGGCAATCAGAACGCCGGCAAGACAACGCTGTTTAATCTGCTGACCGGCGCGGCCGAGCATGTGGGCAACTATCCCGGCGTTACGGTGGAGCGGCGCGTGGGCAGACTGCTGCCCGCCTATCAGCAGGGGGCGGCGGTGCGGATCGTCGACCTGCCCGGCGCGTATTCGCTGACCCCGTATACGCGCGAGGAGGCCGTGACGCGCGATTATATCCTGCGGGAAAAGCCCGACGCGGTCATTCAGGTGCTGGACGCGGCCTGCCTGCAGCGCGGACTGTACCTGACGCTGGAGCTGCTTGCGCTGGGGCGGCCGCTGGTGCTGGCGCTGAACATGACAGAGGCCCTGACAAAGGCGGGCGGCGCGCTGGATATCCAGCGTCTGCAGGCGCGTCTGGGCGTGCCCTGCATATCCATCAACGCCCGCACGGGGCGCGGCGCGCGGCAGCTGATGGCTGCGGCCATGCAGGCGGCAAAGGCCGGAAAAACGCCCGCTTCGCCCGTGCCGTTTCCCCTGGAATCGCTGCCCGCGGCGGAGCACCGCAGGC
>CAKUFG010000038.1 GCA_934647235.1 uncultured Clostridia bacterium | reverse complement strand
GATCTGAGCAGCGTCAACCGTCTGCTTCAGCCAAAGGGCGTGCGCGTGCGGCTGCTCAAGTGCTGCCCGGCGGGCGCGCTGGTATATGTCTACCGCCCGGCCATGCTGCAAAAGCGGCTGGAACGCACAGACATTGCGGACTTCCTGCATGGGCAGGGTTATGCCTCGCTCAGGCTGTCCGACGCGCTGGCAACGCTGGCGCGCCACATCCACTGCGGGGAGGAGTTTCCCCATGAGGTCGGGATTTTTCTGGATTACCCGCTGGCGGATGTGATCGGCTTTATCCGGCATCAGGGCGCGGCCTTCTGCTGCGTGGGCTACTGGAAGGCCTATACCAACGAGGAGCAGGCGCGGCGCACCTTTGCGCTGTATCGCAAGTGCCGCATGGTTTACCTGGCCTGCTACCATAATAAAGGATACGGTGTTACGCGGCTGACTGTGGCCGCTTAACATACAACCAACATTTCAGGAGGTTCTGTCATGAGTCAGATTGCTGTTGTTTATTGGAGCGGCACGGGCCATACCCAGGCCATGGCCGAGGCTGTTGCCAAGGCGTGCGGCGCGCAGCTCTTTACCGCGGAGGAATTCTCCGCCGATCAGGTAGCCAAGTATGATGCGATCGCCTTCGGCTGCCCCGCCATGGGCGCGGAGGTGCTGGAGGAAAGCGAATTCCAGCCGATGTTCGACGCCTGCAAGCCCCATCTGCAGGGCAAAAAGATCGCGCTGTTCGGCTCCTATGGCTGGGGCGACGGCGAATGGATGCGCAGCTGGGAAGAGGACTGCATCTCCGCCGGCGCGACGCTGGCTTGCGGCAGCGTCATCTGTCAGGATGATCCCGACGACAGCGCGCTGGCCGAGTGCGAAGCGCTGGGCAAGGCGCTGCAATAAACACTTTGCTTAAAAAGAGATGACGCGCATGCTCAAAAGCAAGCTGTCCACCCTTGCGCTGGCGATTGCCCTGACGGCCCTTGGCTGTCTGCTGTCCCAGCTGTGTCCGGGCATTCTGCCCGCATAAATCCAAGAAAATCAGTATTTGATACTGCTGCCCCGGGCGTCCTCCTTGCGTCCGAATAAACTGTGAACCCGCCTTTTTGATCCTTGAAAGACACTGCCTTGCTTGTATCTGATATACCAATCCCTATACCAGACCTTTGAAGGGCAATATCAATACTGTTTTCTATCCGCCGGTTGTTGGGCCAACCGGCGGGTGTTTTTTATTGAGGAAAACAGCAATTGTAAATTCTTTAAAATGTGGATAAAATTGTCTATTCATTTCGTCTTTATTTGTGAAAGGGCAGTATTCCCCTACCTACACAGAACAGGAGGATAGAGATTATGAAAAAGACGCTTGTTTTATTGATAACGATTCTGCTGCTTTGCCTGACGGCAGGCGCATTGGCAGATACTGAAGTAGAGCTCAAACCAGGTCCTGACGATCTGACGATAGAAGAAGTACACGCCCGTGCAGCGGCATTTTTCTCGGTGAAGTGCGGTATCCCTTTTGAAACACTTCAGATAGCACAAATGAATATCCGGTTACTGCAGCATCAGAGCTTGCGGAATATTAACGGAAAGAATGTATACGTAGCTGATGAAGCCGCCAAGTGGCAGGTTCATGTAAAAACCTTTCCTGGATATAACGGTCAACACCGAGGCTTTCATTTGCTATATCTTAGCCGAAATGGAGATCTGGTGTACTGGCAAGCACATGGCGCTCACTATGAGGCCGGCGAATCGGAAGATATTATGCTTTGTGGCACAGAGGTAACGCCTTTGCCCAGCGATATACAGGAAAGCGCTGTTATCGAGAAAATGAAGGATGGTATGGCGACGGAATATGGCTTAGCGCCGGAAAAGTTCAGCTATCAGGCAAAGTTCTTGTTTGAGCGGCACTTTAACAGCGGTGAAATCCCCGTCTGGATCGTATACGCTTACAGCAATGGCGCGGTAGCCTGGAAGGCGGCATATGGTTATGACGGCAGCTGCATGAGCCTAACTCCGGCTCAGCAGGATTACACATCTTACTTTACAGAAGATCAAAGTTTTTTTGATTCAGTATACGGAGACGATTGGTATGAGCAAATATCTAAATACGATAAGCTTTTCAGTGGAAATCTTTCACAAGCAGAAGCTGAAGCATACCTAACCGAATGGAAACCAGTGTTTGAAGCCTGGTGCAAAACGCATCCTTGGGCTGCAAATAGTCAATTGCTGACGCCCTACTTTCAAAACAGCGAGAAATCGTCCACGCCGTGACGCGCCTTTGCGCTGAACGCATTCCCCCGCCAGGTGGTAAGACATCCGGCGGGGTTTTTATCTTGACACATCCCCTTCCGTGTTGTATACTACGCATCGGTTAGAGAAATCTAATCATTGCTTTGAAAGGAGCTGTCTCCCATGATTGAAACCACCGTAAAAATTGACGGTATGATGTGCGGCATGTGCGAAGCGCATGTCAGCGATGTGATCCGCAGCAAGTTTAACATCAAAAAAGTGTCCGCTTCCCACAGCAAGGGGCAGGCGGTTATCCTGTCCGATGGCCCGCTGGATGAGGCCGCCCTGCGCAAAGCCATCGGTGATACCGGCTACACCGTAACAGACGTAACCCTGCGGCCCTTTGAAAAGAAGGGGCTGTTTGGCATGTTCAAGCGCTGATGCAGCCCGTTGCCCGCCAAGCCTCAGCCCGCCTTTCCGGCGGGCTTTTGCTTTACGCTTCAACCAGAATCGGCTATAATAAAAGATAGCATTCTTTTTACGGAGGATTCTGGCATGAACGAGCGGCAGTTTGATCACAAAGGCGGCGTGTACCAGCAGGGGCGGCCTGCCTATCCGCCGGCGTTATTTGCGCGCCTGCAAAGCGCCGAGCTGCTTGCCCCCACGGATATCGCCGCGGATGTAGGCGCGGGTACGGGCATCTTTTCCAGGCAACTGGCCGCCTATGTTGGCAAAGTATATGCTGTGGAGCCAAACGACGATATGCGCGCCTCCATGCAGGCAGACGTCATCTTGTCTCCCCTGTGCGGCAGCGCCGAGAGCATTCCCCTGCCCGATTGCAGCGTGGATGTGATCACCGCCGCGCAGGCGTTTCACTGGTTTGATCCTGCCGTGTTCCGGTCAGAATGCCTGCGGCTGCTGCGTTCAAACGGGCGCGTGCTGCTGATCTGGAACGTGCGCGATGAAGCCAGCCCGCTGATTGCGGAAAACTATGCCATAAACCGCCAATACTGCCCGCGCTTTCGGGGCTTTTCCAACGGGCTGAATTTTGACGACGCAACCTTTCGCAGCTTCTTCGGCGGAGATTATCAGCTGATTTCGCTGGATTATCTCCAGCTTTACGACCGCGAAGCCTTTGTGCTGCGCAGCCTGTCCTCCTCCTTTGCCCCCGCGCCGCAGGAGGACGGCTATGCCGCCTATCGCGCCGCGCTGGAAAAGCTGTTTGACGCTTACTGCCAGGACGGCACAGTTGCCTATCCTTATATCACCCGCTGCTATGCGGGCAGGCTGCATAGCGCAGGGGCAAACAGCAAAAGCTAATCAAAAAAGAAATGAGGACGACGGCGCATGTGCACGGCGGCAACCTATCAAACCCGCGACTTTTACTTTGGCCGAACGCTGGATTATGAGTTTTCCTATGGCGACGAGGTGACGATCACCCCGCGCGGCTATGCCTTTGCGTTTCGCCATGCCGGACTGCTGGAGCATCCCTATGCCATGATCGGCATGGCGCATGTGGCGCAGGATTATCCGCTGTATTACGATGCCATGAATGAACATGGCCTGTGCATGGCGGGGCTGAATTTTGTGGGCAGCGCCGCCTATGCCGATGTGATTCCAGGCCGCGAAAACGTGGCGCAGTTTGAGCTGATCCCCTATCTTCTGGGGCAGTGCGCCAGCGTAGCGGAGGCTCGCGACAGGCTGGCGCGGCTCAATCTGGTCGGCACGCCCTTCAGCGCGCAGCTTCCCGCCGCGCAGCTGCACTGGCTGCTGGCCGATCAGCATCAGGCCGTGGTGATTGAATCCATGGCTGATGGGCTGCACATCTATGATAACCCGGTGGGCGTGCTGACCAACAATCCGCCCTTTCCGCAGCAGCTATTTCAGCTGAACAACTATATGAGCCTTTCCCCCAGGCAGCCTGAAAACCGCTTTGCGCCGCAGCTGCCGCTGGCTCCCTACAGCCGCGGCATGGGCGCGCTGGGGCTGCCGGGCGATCTGTCCTCCGCATCGCGCTTTGTGCGGGTGGCTTTCACGCGGATGAATGCCGCCTCCGGCAATTCGGAAACCGAAAGCGTCAGCCAGTTTTTCCATATATTAGGGGCGGTGGAGCAGCAGCGCGGCTGCTGTGAAGTACGCGACGGGCAATATGAAATCACCCTGTACACCTCCTGCTTCAACGCCGCGCGCGGCATTTACTATTACACCACCTACGAAAACAGGCAGATCACCGCCGTGGATATGCACCGCGAGAACCTGAACGGCTCCGCACTGATTCGCTATCCGCTGATCACGGAGCAGCAGATCGCCCATCAGAATTAACCTGCGCAACAGATAGTTGCTTGTTTTATCCCGTAATCTGCGGTATTCTATACGCGAGGTGATAAGCAATGGCTACCAAGGATGTAATCCTGTCCCTGCGCATAAAAAACGGCCTGTCTCAGGATGAGCTGGCCGAAAAGGTATTTGTTACCCGTCAGGCGGTTTCCCGCTGGGAAAACGGCGAAACCGTGCCCAATCCGGACACGCTCAAGCTCCTGTCCGCGCTGTTTGACGTATCGATCAACACGCTGCTGGGCGCGCCGCGCAAGCTGATCTGCCAGTGCTGCGGCATGCCGCTGGAGGATTCGCTGCTCAGCCGCGAGCCGGACGGCGCCTTCAACGAGGACTACTGCAAGTGGTGCTATGCCGACGGGCAGTTTGCCTATCAGGATCTGCAAACGCTGACCGATTTTCTGGTGGAGCACATGTCCAATGAGAATTGGCCTGCCGAGCAGGCGCGCGCCTACTTTGAGGCACAGCTGCCCCAGCTGCAGCATTGGCGGGAAAAGAAGGAAAAATAAAGAAAGCCGAGCCTTCGCAGATAAAATGCGAGGGCTCAGTTGTTTTTATGGATGATTCGGCTCGGGCCAGCTTACGCGCTCGGCCTTTGGGAAGGCCCTGCGCAGCGCGCGCCTGGGATGCACCAGCACAGGAGTTTTGCAGGCGGACAGCATCTGCACGTCACCCGCACTGTCGCCATAGGCGGTACGCAGCGCGCTGATATTGCTGCTCTGCTTCTCCAACCACTGTGTGATGCGGCGCACCTTTTCGCCACGCTTGCAGTTAGGCGGCTGAGGCTGCCCCTGCGCGTCCGTGGGCGTACACAGCAGCGCGTCCACGCCCAGATACCGCGCCACATGGCGCATATAGCACGCACAGCTGGCGCTGCACAGGATCACCGCATCGCCCTGGCTTTGATGCTTTCTGATCGCCTCCAGCCCCTGGGGGCGGATTTTTTTGCAGATCAGGCCGGCAAAGTTCTGAAGGAAGGCCTCGCGCTCCGCCGCTTCCATACGCGCCAGGAAGCCGTGCCCCGCGCGCTTGGCCGTCATTTCGCCCACCAGATGCATATGATACAGCACGCCGGCCAGCGCCGACCAAAGCGCCGCAGGCAGGCTGATTCTGCCCTTTTTCAGGCCGTAGATCACCAGCTGCGCAATGCTGTCGCCGCGGATGAGCGTGCCGTCAAAATCAAAGGCCGCCGCGCTGCGAACGGGCTTTTCCATCACGCAGCCACCTGCCAGATCGCTACGGTCTGCATGATGCTGTCCAGCAGCTTTTGCGTATCCTCATAGGTGCCGTTAAAGCTTGTCAGGATAAAAACATACTCATAGCCGTTGGCGTAAAAATCATAATACACAGCGGTGGTGGGCACGGTGCTGTCGTCATCCGCCGTCGTCAGATAGGATATGGCCATTTCCAGCATCTGTCCCGCAGGCGTATCGCGCAGGATGCCGTCGTGCAGCTGCTTAACCTGCTGCTTCTGCGTATCCTCCTGCCTTTTCAGCAGTTCTTCTGCATAATACGGCGCCTTCTCAATCTCCTGCGCAAAGGTTTCATAGGTGGGCTCCTTCACCTGGATTTCGAGCAAATATTTAGCATCCGGCGAGCGCCAGACGCGCGCGTCATAGATATAATCATCGTTCTCATCCTGCTCCTCGTCAAGCTGCTTAAGGTAGTACTCCATCACAGCGTCGCCGTACATATCAAAGCGCGCATGAACGTTCAGCGCATACCCATACACCAGGTTCTCATAGGGCACCGGCACGCCGTATTTGATATTGCCCATCATCTTATTGCCCAGCGCCTGCGCGCTGCCCGCGCACAGCAGCAGGACAGCCGCCATCAGAAAAGCCGCGAAACGCTTTTGCTTCATTGCTTTCGCCTCCTTGTCCTGATATTGTAGCATGAAGCGGATTTATAAGTCAACGCGCGCTTTCTGCTTTTACTTTCCCATCCGGCGGGCAAAATCCGCCAGCGCGTCGGGAATATGAATCTGCTGGGGACAGACCTTTTCGCAGCTATGGCAGGCTATACAAGCGGAGGGCTGATGCCCGGCAGGAATGGCCGACAGCGCCATGGGCGCGATGAACATGCCCGAGCCCGCCACCATGGCCTCGTTGTACAATTTGAGCAGATCGGGAATGGGCAGGTGCCTGGGGCAATGGCTTACGCAGTAGCGGCAGGCCGTGCAGGGCACCGTGGTGCGGCGGATCATGCCGTCCGCAATGGACAGCACCAGCGCCGTTTCCTGCTCATTGAGGGGCCTGGCCTGCTCGTAGGTAGCGATGTTTTCCTTAACCTGCTGCAGATTGCTCATGCCCGACAGCGTAACGGTAACATCCGGCAGGCTTTGCAGAAAGCGGAACGCCCAGGCGGGCACACTCTCATCGGGGCGGGCGGCCTTAAGCAGCGCTTCATCCTCGGGCGCAAGCGAAGCCAGCTGGCCGCCGCGCACCGGCTCCATCACCCATACGGGGATGTTCCACTGCCGCAGCTGCTCCAGCTTGCCCTTGGCGTTCTGGAAATTCCAGTCATAATAATTCAGCTCGATCTGCGCAAACTCCATATCCTTGCCATAGGCTTCCAGGAATCGGCGGATGGTGGGAATATCGCCATGCGCGGAGAAGCCCAGGTGGCGGATGCGGCCGCTGCGCTTTTGCGCCATCAGGTAATCATAGGTGCCGTACTTGGGATCCAGGTAGGCGTCGATGTTCATCTCGCACACGTTGTGGAACAGATAGAAATCAAAGTAATCCACGCGGCACTTCTGCAGCTGTTTTTCAAAGATTTCCTCCGTCTTGCCCATGTTGCTCAGGCTGTAGCCGGGAAACTTGGAGGCCAGGTAGAAGCTGCCGCGCGGATACCTGGCCAGCAGCTTGCCCACCACTAGCTCGGAATTGCCGCTGTGATAGCCCCAGGCGGTATCGTAATAGTTGACGCCGTGGGCCATGCAGTAATCCAGAAGCTGCTCGGCCGCAGCCTCGTCGATGCGGCTGTCGTCGCCCTCCAGCGTAGGCAGACGCATGTTGCCCATACCAAGGGCAGATAGCTTCAATCCCTGAAATTCTTTGTAAATCATGCTGGTTTTCTCCTTTTTACTGTCATCCCTGTAATCAGAGCACACGCTTCCCCGCGCCTGCAAAGTCCGCCTGACGCTTGCGGCTTTTCATTTCGTATATAGCATAGAGTTGGTTTCAAGTCAAGAAAAATTGCGATTGGAATTGCCAGCAACGGCGTTTTTTCTTATTTTACGGCGCGTTTTTTATTTATTGGGCCGCTGATAGCGGATATTTACCCGCGCGGCAGGGGCGTCCTCGCCGTTTTTTGTAAAGGTGAGATAACCGTCCGCCAGGGCCAGGGCGCCGGTGCTGCCCTTGACCGAGCCGTTCTTGAGCAGCAGCTGCACGATCCTGACGTTCAGCTCCGGCCCTCCGGCGCGGGTGAGGCAATCCTTCCACAGGGTAAAGGCGCAGCCGTTGCGCCAATCCGTGCAGCCAAAGGCGCGGGCCGACTCCTGCACAGGCTTGCCGCAGAGCGGGCATACCACATCCGCCAGCACAGGCATGGCGGAGGAACGCCGCGCGCCGCGCTTTCCGCGCTTCATGTCCTCGGGAAAATCCACATTGGGGGCGTTATCGCGCGCATAGGATACCAGAAAGGCGCTCATGCGGCGGATGCCCTCCATAAAGCGCTGGGTATCGCGCTGATTGCGGGCAATTTCATCCAGCGCCAGCTCCCACTTGCCGGTGGTTTCGGGGGAAGCAATTTCATCCGGCGCAATGGCGATGAGCTGCATGCCCTTATCGGTGGCGTTGATGGCGCGGCCCCGGCGCTGGGCATAGCCCACCTGCAGCAGCCGCTCAATGATCGCCGCGCGCGTGGCCGGGGTGCCCAGGCCCGCGCCCTTCATCGATTCGCGCAGCGCCTCGTCCTCAATATCGCGGCCCGCGTGCTCCATGGCGGCCAGCAGGCTTGCATCCGTATGCGGGGCGGGCGGCTTGGTGGCGCATTGCTGCACATCAGCCTTTTCCACCGTGCGCGTATCGCCGGGCTGCAGCGGCGGCAGCGCGCCCTCGTCGCCTTCCTCTGCGTCGCTTCCCTTTTTACGGCTGCGGGTCTTCCTGGCGGGCTGATCCTGCTGATACAGCGCCTTCCAGCCCAGATTGCGCACCGTGCGCCCGGTGGAACGGAAGGCGTGGGCTTCGCAATCGGTAATCACCTTGAGCGCGTCGTACTCATAGGCAGGATGGAAGGCGGCCAGCATGCGGCGCACTACCAGATCGTACAGCGCGCGTTCGTCGGGCGGCAGCTGATCCAGATTGGCCGTCTTGGGCGTGGGCAGCAGGGCATGGTGATCGGACACCTTGCTGTTATCAAAAATGCGTTTTGAAATATAGAGCTTGCCGTCCTCCTTGCGCTCCATGCCGGCGGTCAGCTCGCGGTAGGGAGAGGGCAGCGCCTTGAGTGTCTGGTAAAGCTTGGGCACCATATCCAGGGGCAGATAGCGGCTGTCCGTGCGGGGATAGGTGAGCAGCTTCCACTTTTCGTAGAGCGCCTGGGCGATTTTCAGCGTTTTATCGGCGGTGAAGCCCAGCATGCGGTTGGCGTCGCGCTGCAGCGAGGTCAGATCATACAGCTGCGGCGGCAGCTCGCGTTTGAGCTCGCTTTGAGCAGAACGCACCGTGGCGGGCTTTTTGCGCACGGCCTGGGCGATTTCCTCCGCGCGCTCGCGGGCAGCGATGCGCTGAGCGGTCTTTTCATCCTGGGCTTTTTCATCAAACCACAGGCCGGTATAATCGCCGAAATTGGCCGTGACGGTATAGTATTCCTCGGGCTTGAAGCTGTCGATTTCTCGCCTGCGCTTAACCAGGATGGCCAGCGTGGGCGTTTGCACCCGGCCGACGGACAGCAGCACGTCATAACGCAGGGTGAAGGCGCGGCTGGCGTTCATGCCCACCAGCCAATCGGCCTCGGAACGGCAGACGGCGCTTTTGCGCAGCCCTTCGTACTCGCTGTCGGGCTTGAGCTGGGCGAAGCCCTCGCGGATGGCCTCGTCTGTCATAGAGGAGATCCACAGCCGATCGACGGGCTTTTTGCACTTGGCCTGCTGATAAATATAGTAGAAGATCAGTTCGCCCTCGCGCCCGGCGTCGGTGGCGCAGATCAGCCGCTCGGTATCGGGGGCGTTGATCAGCTTTTTGACGATGGTGAACTGCTTTTTTGTTTTGGAGATTACCTTGGTGGGCAGGGTTTCAGGCAGCATGGGCAGATCGGCCATGCGCCATTTTTTATATTTTTCGTCTATTTCATCCGGCTCGCACAGCGTAACCAGATGGCCTACGGCCCAGGTGACGGTGTAGCCCTCACCGGACAGGCAGCCCTCGCCAGCTGTTCTGCAGCCCAGCACGCGGGCAATATCGCGGCCCACGCTGGGCTTTTCCGCTACGACGACGATCATGGCTTCACCTCGGCATTCAATAATACAGGCAATGCGCTCAATGGCGCGGGGGGACGAGGGAGACGGAAAAGACGTTACTTTCTTCAGTGAAGAAAGTAACAAAGAACCGGTATTGTGGACAAAAAAGCTGCTGGAATAAAATTGGAAGGCGGCACTGCCGCCCGCCACCGTGGCAGGTGAAAGCCTGAACCGCCCGGATGAAAGCAAGCTTTCCTCCGTTCGTTTCCTGCTTTCCCCCATGATCGTGCTGCGCACGCCCTGCGCTGATCTGCGATCAGCGTGCCACGGGGCATAGTTGGATACGAAAAACAAACGTAGCGATTGGCAGCAGTCGGCAAGACCATCCACCCAAGCCTTCCCCTCGGAGGGGAAGGTGCTGAACGCAGTGAAGCGGATGAGGTGTAGCCGCCGCAGCGGCGTTACCTCTATTATATAGCTTTGCTAACGGCCATTGCATGGCCTACACCTCACCACCGCCTGCGGCGGAGCCTCTCCTCAAGGAGAAGCCTTTTGATGGCCGCTCTATCCAACAATCGCAAATAGCTACGAATGACAAATGCGTACAACCATCGCCCCCGTGGCACGCCGATGCAATCGGCGCAGGGCTGGCGAAGCCAGACCAAAGGGGAAATATTCAAGGGGACGGATGGCGCTTGCGCCGATCCGGACACGCGAATTTTCCCTGCCACGGGTGGCCAGGGCCACTCCCAGCTTAAAACCAGCAGCTTTCCCGTCCACAACACAGGTTCTTTGGTACTTTCTTGACTCAAGAAAGTACCGTTTTCCCTCGTTCCGGTTCCCCCGTCTCCCCCAAAGCGTCTAAAGCGGGAGCCTGGCTTTAACGCAGCTCCCGTAGCCTGCGCGCCTGCTCGTCCAGCGTCAGCGCGTCGATAATCTCGTCCAGATCGCCGTCCACAATGGCGTCCACGCGATACAGGGTCAGCCCGATTCGGTGATCGGTCACGCGGCCCTCGTTGAAATTGTAGGTGCGGATGCGCTCGTTGCGCTCGCCCGTACCCACCTGCGCGCGGCGGTTGCTGGCATACTCGCTGTCCGCCTTGGTGCGGTACAGATCGTACAGGCGGCTCTTGAGCACCTTCATGGCCTGCTCGCGGTTCTTGAGCTGGCTCTTTTCATCCTGGCAGGTAACGACCAGGCCGGTGGGCAGATGGGTGATGCGCACAGCGCTGTCCGTGCGGTTGATGTACTGCCCGCCGTGGCCCGAGGCGCGGTAGGTATCAATGCGCAGATCGTCGGGCTTGATATCGACCTCCACATCCTCCATTTCAGGCAGCACGGCCACGGTGGCGGTGGAGGTTTGCTTTTTGCCGTTGGCTTCGGTGACGGGCACGCGCTGGATGCGGTGCACGCCGCTTTCATATTTGAGGCGGCTGAACGCGCCGCGTCCGGTGACTGAGAGCACGGCCTCCTTGACCCCGCCGATTTCGGTATCGTTTACGCTGAGCACGGCGGCGGTCAGCCCATGCCGCTCGGCATAGCGCAGATACATGCGCACCAGCATGGCGGCGAACAGGCTGGCTTCATCACCGCCCGCACCCGCGCGCACCTCCAGGATGACGTTGCGGTCATCGTCCGGATCGCGGGGAATCAGGTGCAGCAAAAGCGCCTGCTCCAGCGGCGGAACCTGCGCTTCCAGGCGCTTCAGCTCCTCACGGGCGGTCTCGCCAAGCTCCGGATCCTCGGATAATTCGCGCGCATCGGCAATCTCGCCCGTCAGCTTCTGATAATCACGGTACGCCGAAACAGCCGGCTCCAGCGCGGCGCGCTCCCTCAGAAGCGACTGCCAGCGCGGCAGATCGGCAATGATATCCGGCTGCGCCACGGCGATGGAAAGCTCCTCCAGCCGCCGGGCCATCCAATCAAATTTTTCCAGATATTTAGCGTCCATGCAGTTAATTGCTTTTAGTCGTCGTTCATTTTCAATACTTTCATAAACGCCTCGCTTGGCACCTCTACCGTGCCGAACTGGCGCATGCGCTTCTTGCCTTCCTTTTGCTTTTCAAGCAGCTTCTTCTTGCGGGTGATATCGCCGCCGTAGCACTTGGCCAGCACGTCCTTGCGCACGGCCCGCACCGTCTCACGGGCGATGACCTTGCCGCCGATGGCCGCCTGAATGGGAATGTCGAACTGCTGGCGCGGGATGACCTCGCACAGCTTTTCGGCGATGCTGCGGCCGCGGGCATAGGCGCGGTCGCGGTGCACGATCATGGTAAAGGCGTCGCAGATATCGCCGTTGAGCAGGAAATCCAGCTTGACCAGATCGCTGGGCATGTAGCCCTTCAGCTCGTAATCCATGCTGGCGTAGCCGCGGCTGCGGCTCTTGAGCGCATCGAAGAAATCAAAGATCACTTCGTTCAGCGGCATATCGTAGGTCAGCCTGACGCGGCCGCCTTCATACTGCATATCCTTGAACACGCCGCGCTTATCCTGGCACAGATCCATCAGCGTGCCCACATAATCCTGCGGGGTGTAGATGGTAACCAGCACAAACGGCTCGCTCATGGAGGCAATTTCGGTTACGGGCGGCAGGTTGGCGGGGTTGTCGATCATGATGACCTCTCCGCTGGTTTTGGTTACTTCATAGATTACGCTGGGCGCGGTGGTGACCAGATCCAGGTCAAACTCGCGCTCCAGGCGCATCTGGATGATCTCCATGTGCAGCAAGCCCAGAAAGCCGCAGCGGAAGCCGTAGCCCAGCGCCACGCTGGTTTCAGGCTCAAAGGCCAGGGAAGCGTCGTTCATGCGCAGCTTTTCCAGCGCGTCCTTGAGGTTTTCATAATCTGCGCCGTCAGCGGGATAGATGCCGCAGTACACCATGGGGGTGACGTTGCGGTAGCCGGGCAGCGGCGCGTCGGCCGGGCGGGCCGCGTCGGTGACGGTATCGCCCACGCGGGTGTCGCGCAGATCCTTGATGGAGGCGGCGATATACCCAACCTCGCCCGCCAGCAGCTCGTCGGCAGGCTCGCAGCCGGGGGTCAGGTAGCCTGTCTCCACAACGTCAAATTCCGCGCCGGTCTGCATCATGCGCATGCGCATGCCGGGATACACGCGGCCCTCCATTACGCGCACATAGCAGATGGCGCCGCGGTAGTTATCATACTTGGCGTCGAACACCAGCGCCTTGAGGGGCGCGGTTTCATCGCCCTGGGGCGGGGGCATCTTGTTGACCACGGCCTCCAGCACATCCTGAATGCCGACGCCCTGCTTGGCGCTGGTCAGCGGCGCGTCCTCCGCGTCCAGGCCGATGACCTCCTCGATTTCATGCCGTACTTCTTCGGGCTGGGCCGAGGACAGATCGATCTTGTTGATCACGGGGATGGTTTCCAAGTTGTGTTCCAGCGCCATATAGACGTTGGCCAACGTCTGCGCCTCCACGCCCTGGGTGGCGTCCACCACCAGCAGCGCGCCCTCGCAGGCGGCCAGCGCGCGGCTGACCTCATAGGCAAAGTCCACATGGCCGGGGGTGTCGATCAGGTTCAATTCGTAGGTGTTGCCATCCTTGGCGGTATAGTGCATGCGCACAGCCTTGCTCTTGATGGTGATGCCGCGCTCGCGCTCCAGCTCCATGGAGTCGAGCACCTGCTCCACCATTTCACGCTTTTCAAACACGCCGGTCAGCTCCAGTATGCGGTCGGCCAGCGTTGATTTGCCATGGTCAATGTGGGCGATGATGCAGAAATTGCGGATACGGGACAGTCTGTCGGACATCAGGCACACTCCGTTTCGTTTTTGCGGGATTTTTCCTTGAATACCCAGTTGCGCTGAATGCGGTAATTGACAAAGTAGAGCACAATATCAATGGCGCCCTTGAGCAGCAGGCTCAGCCCCTCATGATGCGCGGGGATAAAGTGGTTCAGCCAGCCAAAGAGCAAGGTCGTGACGATCAGCACGCCCAAGGCAAGCGCGGCATAGCGCCATGCTGCGCCTTGGCTTTCCTTTACCTTAAAGGAGAAATTCTTGTTCAGCAGGAAATTGCATGGGGCCGAGCACAGGCGGGCAATGGGCGTGGCAATGAGCGCCTTGGCGCTGAAAAGCAGCCCGAAAACGGGGAGCACGATCGTATCCATATCGTGCCAGAGCAGCATCAGCAGGCTCAACACGGCATAATCCACCAGCAGGGATACGATGGCCGCAGCCGAAAAGCGCAGAAAAGAGCCCAGCAGCAGCTTATAGATGCGCCACGAATCGCGCAGGGGATGGAAGTGCGAGGACTTGTTTTCTTCCAGATAAATGGTTTCGATGGGGATGATCTTGAAGGGAATCTTGTGGATGGAGAAATAGATGAGCATGTTCATTTCATACTCAAAGCGATCGCCCGTGATGGCCAGCAGGTCGTCAAAGCACGCGCGGCTGACGGCGCGCAGGCCGGTCTGCGTATCGGGCAGCCAGTGTCCGTACAGCAGGGCGAATACCGTGCTGGTGGCGCGATTGCCAAAGCGGGAGCGGCCGGGGATGTTTTTGTTCTTGTGCGAAAAATCGCGCGAGCCCAGCAGCAGTTCGGGCTTTTTTTCGTCCATCGCGTCGGCCAGCAGCAGGGTATCGTGCACCGTATGCTGCCCGTCCGCGTCGGCGGTGATCACGCCTGAAAAGGCGGTATGGTCGCGGATATAGGCAACGCCTGTGCGCAGCGCCTGGCCCTTGCCGCGGTTGACCTCGTGCTTGAGCACCACGCAGCGCTCCCGCGCGGCGAGCGAATCAAAAATCGCATCGTACTGGGCGGAGGAACCGTCGTTGACGATGACGATCTGCCCAAAATCCGCCGCCAGCAGCGCGTCTACATAAACAGGAAGCCGCTCGTCCGGCTCCAGGGAGGGAATCAGAACGCATAGTTGCTTTGCCTGCATAGCGCAATCCATTCTCCTTGCTTTTTCTGAGTGCGTAAAAATGAGCAATCCTCAACTTTTATATCATATCATTAATTGGTTAAAATCTCAAGAGACACTGCGGGTATTTCAATAAAAAGTACTTATATGACAGGATGATATGCCTAAATATTGACATATACCAGATAAACGCTATAATAAAAATGGAAATAATGGTCGAAAGGAATGAATATACTTTGCCAAGCATAAGCCTGAGCACAAAAGCGAGAAAGAGGTCTAAAACGAGATATTCTTTGGCGTTGCAGCCAAAGGTGTTATTACCATTGCTATTTTTGCTGACAGCTGGTATTCGCTTTGGACTGAGTTATCTGACTTCTACAAATCCAACTGTATATATTGATGAAGGATTATACATTAACCTGGCTCGCAATATATACACGAATGGAAAGGTAATGTTTCGTGCGCAGCCGGTACAGTATGTGTATTTGCTATACCCAATGGTGCTATTGCCATTGTTTGCGTTGCCTGCAGGAGTTAACTTGTATCGTGCCATACAGCTATACAATGCGTTGATGATGGCATCTTCGGTATTCCCTGCATATCTAATTGGCAAGAAAATGGGATTGAGCAAAACAGGTATATGGGTTGTTGTTCTTTTGACATTGCTCATTCCTGAAACCTGTTTATCCACGCATCTTACAGCAGAAGCTTTGCTGTACCCTTTGATGATGTGGAATTTTGTGCTTGCGGTAGATATTTGTGCGCAGCAGCAAAAGGGCAGCCGTTATGTTGCGCTTGGCATGCTCACGGGTTTGCTATATTTTATCAAACCAGTATGTATTATCTTTGGTGTGTGTTTCTTGCTGGTATTGCTGCTGAATGGGTGCAAAAGAAAAGAGCGTGCTGCCATTCAATGGAGCATTCTGGGGCTTGCTGCAGTTGGGACGGTCATTGGCGTAGGATATGCTGCATATCATATGCTTTTTGGCGCTGCAAGCGTGATGAATCTATACGAAAAGCAAATTCCTACGTTGGATTGGCGCAATACTGGCATCATGGCGCAGGGCTTTGTGTTTCATATTGCGGCGATTGTATTTGGAACCGGCGGCGTATATGTGCTCATGCCGCTGATTGGCAGGAAAAAGCTGCCGGGTCAGCAGCAAACGTTATTGGAAACACTGGTCGTAGCAATAATAAGCAGTTGTGTTGGCATTGCAATTTTGATTGTTCCGTTTAATTTTACGGGATCTTTAGGAACTTCGGCGGTGCATTTGCGTTATCTGATGTATTATTTCCCGTTGATGACGGTTTTATTGTTGGATGATCGGCTTAAAGGGGTTCGCCCAAGCAAAACGTGGGTTATTGTAATGGCCTTTTTTGCAGCATTCTTTATTTTCCCCAGTCCTTTTCATATGGTTCCAGACAATGGAATTTTTGCTGCGCCGTCGCTCAATGCTTATTATGGAAAACGCGCCGGCAAAACGCTGGGGACGCTGATGATTTGCATTCTGTCTTTGGCTACTGTTTATTATTTGTATACTGTATACAAAAAGGGATGGAATGCGAAACTGCAAAAAATGGCCTGCATAGTATGTGCTGCCTCATTCTTAATCAACGGTGGCATGACCTATTCAAATCGGAGGCAAGCGGAAAGGGAAGTAGAGCAGGATGCGCAGGAAATTGCGCAAATCATTGCAGATCAAGATGTGGTAATCGTAACTAATAATCTATATGACGATTTCCGCGGTTATCTTTTGGATACACATTTGCATCGGCCAGCACAGATGGTAGTGGTGAATAATCTGCTTTTAAACGCGGTTGAAACTAACGGCGTATATACGTCATTTACGCCGTTAGTGCAAGCGCCTAATACAGAGAATTTGCCGCTGATTGATACGGATACATTGGTATTTGACGTTGCTGTAGCGGAAAACGTAGAATTCGCATCGAATGTAGTTTTGAATAAAACGAAGAATGGCTATTATACAGTTGCAAAAATAGAACCTGGAAAACCATTCTTGAAATCTGCTTTGGCAAGCTTAGATGCCTATTATCTTCGTAAAGGCGATATTTGCTCTTTGCTGATATTTGACAAAGGAATACTGGAAAAAGGAGAAGTAACGCTGACAATTACGCTGCGATGCAGCACCGCGGATAGCTGTGAGGTAACTTTTGCTGCTGGAAATGAGTCTAAAACAGTTATGGCTACAAGACAAAGCCAAACCTACGAAATTACTTTGCCGTTTACAGAGAATGAGTTTTGGAAATTTACAATTGTCTCAACGGAAGAATTGATAATTAATTCTTATACAACAAAATAATCAGCTCAAATAAGCACCGTTTGCGGAATAAAAAAGCAGGCGGTGCTTTTTTAATCGATAACACGGGAATAAATTTCTATATCCCCTTTTTTTATGACGCGAAATATGCTATAATGACCCGGTGGAAGTTCACAACTCATTCCGAAGGAGGAATCATTTCATGCAATACTCTCGCGAAGTCGAAGAAATGGTATGCGTGATGAAGGGCCCCAACCATGGCCCCGCCCCCATCCCTGAAGAGGGCAAGTGGATTCAGGCCAAGGAAATCAGCGATATTTCCGGCTATACCCATGGCGTTGGCTGGTGCGCTCCTCAGCAGGGCGCCTGCAAGCTGACCCTGAACGTCAAAAACGGCGTGATCGAAGAAGCCCTGGTGGAAACCATCGGCTGCTCCGGTAT
>CAKUFG010000037.1 GCA_934647235.1 uncultured Clostridia bacterium | reverse complement strand
AACGCCGCTGCGGCGGCTACACCTCATCCGCTTCACTGCGTTCAGCACCTTCTCCTCAAGGAGAAGGCTTCCGGGGGATATATCACACGACTATGAAAGCCTTCTCCCAAACGGGAGAAGGTGTCGAGCGAATAGCGAGACGGATGAGGGGGAACGCAGTGCATTGCGTATGTTGGAGAATACAGCCAACCAAAAGGTTTCTCCTTGAGGAGAGGCTCCGCCGAAGGCGGTGGTGAGGTGGAGGCTGCACAGCAGCCGTTATTATGTCCCAAACCCAAAAGCAACGCCGCTGCGGCGGCTACACCTCATCCGCTTCACTGCGTTCAGCACCTTCTCCTCAAGGAGAAGGCTTCCGGGGGGTATATCACACGACTATGAAAGCCTTCTCCCAAACGGGAGAAGGTGTCGAGCGAATAGCGAGACGGATGAGGGGGAATGCAGCATATTCACATTACTTGATTTTCCGCGTAACAGGCCCCCTCATCAGGCTCATTTCATTCGCCAGCTTCTCCCCAAGGAGAAGCCTTCAGTGAAGCGCGCTGATCGTTTATATCCCGCACCCAACTATCGCTCGCGGGGCAGCAGACAGCGCAGCTGGATGCCAGGGCTGGCGAAGCCAGACCAAGGGGGAAAGCAGGAAGCGAACGGAGGAAAGCTTGCTTTCATCCGGGCGGTTCAGGCTTTCACCTGCCCCGTGTCAGAACAGCCATTCAATTTAATTTAAGCACCTTTCACGGCACAAACAGGTTTCTTTGTTACTTTCTTTTGCTAAAAGAAAGTAACGTTCCCTACTAGCGTAAACCTACAACAACACCCCCGGCCTGCTTTTCAAACGAAGCGAGCCGGGGGCGTTTTATTGCTGCTGAATCAGCCGTTGATTTCGTCCTTGAGGGCCTTGCCGGGCTTGAAGGAAACGGACTTGGAAGCGGCGATCTGGATTTCTTCGCCGGTGCGGGGATTGCGGGCGGCGCGGGCAGCGCGCTCTTTCACTTCAAAGCCGCCCAGCCCCACGATCTGCACCTTCTCGCCAGCCTTGAGGGCGGCGACGATGGCTTCCACCGCGGCGTTGACAGCCTTGTCGGCGTCCTTGCGGCTCAGCTCGGTGGCGGCGGCGACGGCGTTGATCAGTTCAGTTTTATTCATGGTTCAGTTCCTCCTTTTTTAAGGGCAGCGATGCTGCCAACGCCCGCAGAACGGGCTGTTTTTTTCAGGTCCCTGTAAAGTATACATAGATTTGGCCGCTTGTCAAGTTTTCCATTGATTTTCCAGCGAATTTGCTTATTTTTCCTGCCTTTCCACGGCTGCTATCAGCCGTTTCAAGGCCAGATGCACGCTTTCCTCGGCGCACAGGGACTGCCCGCGCAGGGCATCCACCTCGCGCAGCAGCGGCAGGGCGGGATCGTCCGCCAGCAGGGCCTGATAATCAAGACCGTTGGCCTGCAGCTTCTTAAGCACCTTCTCCGCGCGCAGCAGGGCGGGCAGATCGGCGGATACGTCGGAAAGCATGGACGCGATTGTGTTATTCCCGCGCTGCTGCTGTTTCATACGCTCCCAGCTTTGCGCCACTTCCTCGGCCGTATCGCAGTGCGCCGAGCCGAAAATGTGCGTGTGCCGGGCGATCATCTTGCGGCAGATGGCCGTGGTTACATCGCTCAATTCAAAGGTGCCGTACTGCGCGCCGATGTCCGCCTGGAAGAACACCTGCAGCAGCACGTCGCCCAGCTCCTCGGCCACATGCTCCCAGTCCTCTTCATTGACGGCCTGCGAGGTCTCGTAGGCTTCCTCAATCAGATAGCGCGCCAGCGTCCTGTGCGTCTGCTCCCGATCCCACGGGCAGCCGTTTTCGCCGCGCAGACGACGCAGCACGCGCGTGAGATCCCATAGATCGTAGCGTTCCCTGCGCGTCAGCTCCACCGGCGGCAGATACACGGCGGCGGTGTGATCATAGCGCGGCTGGCGATCCAGCTCATATAGCGGAATGCGGATAAACTCACGCCTGGCTGTCCTGGCGGGCGGGAAGAACAGCGCCTCCGCCTCGTCGCCATACCAGGCGGCCAGCTTCAGCTTGCATTCGCCAGCCAATTGGCGCGTGTTCATCTCCGTCACCAGCAGGCCGTCCTGCGTTTCGGGCACGGTCAGCGAGGTGGCGCTGCAAATGCGCGCGGGCAGCTGCGCCCCGGCAGCCTGCAGCAGCGGCGCATACAGCGGCATGCCTGCGCCCAGACGCACGTTGTCGGGATAGGCACGCAGCAGAGCGGCCACGGTTTCGTCGTTGGTCGCGTCCAGCACGGCATAGACGGCGTTGGCGCGGGCGGCGGCGCGCTTGACGCACTCTACTGCTGCGGCGATGAAATCGTCAAAGTCCTCGCACTGCTCGTGCAGATCGTCCAGTGTTTCAAATTGCAGTCCGCGCTCGCGCAGGCAGGCGGCGGCGTCGGTTTCGCCGGTGCGCAGGATGAGCCGCTTGGCCTTTTCCAGCGTTTCCAGCGCGCCCAGGGTCAATTGCTCGCACGGGCCCGCGCCCAGGGAGACGACGGTTATCTGATGCATGATGGCTTCAATCCTTTCAGCGCTTTACGCGGCGGCGCAGGCGGGCAGGCAGGTCCTCGCTGCGCACGGCCTTGAACAGCACCGCGCACACAACGTACACCGCAATGCCTGCGGCCACGCACACGATCACGGCGATCATCAGCTTTCCGCGTCCGGCAGAAAGATAGCTTTCGGTAAACAGCTTTTGCCATAGCAGCCATACGACCGCGCCCATGGCCAGCGTGGCCGCCAGCGGGCGCAGCACAATATCCGTCACCGGGAAGCGCCGCGCGGCGTACTTGACCACATAATAGAGGTTGGGCGCCATGCTGACCGTGTAGCATACCAGCGACGCGATGGGCGCGCCGTGGATGTTGAGGGCGGGAATGCGCACCAGCAGGAAGTTCAGCAGCACCTTGCATGCCACGCCCGCCAGCAGGGTATACATGGGAATGCGCTGCTTGCCGCAGCCCTGCAGGATGCCGCTGGTGGCCTGCACCATGGTGAACAGGCCGATGGTCATGGCGCTCATCTGCAGCAGCTCGCCCGCGATGGTCAGGTGCTCGGCGGTGTAGCTGCCCGAGTAAAACAGGAACAGGATGGGCTTGGCCAGAATGCTCATGCCCACCGCGCAGGGAAAGCCGATCACCGCCGCGATGCGCAGCCCCGTGATGCTCTCGCGGGATACATAGTCCTTGTCGCCGCGCGCCATGCCGGCGGATATCGCGGGCACCAGGTTGGTGCTCATGGCCATGGCCAGGGCGGTGGGCACGTTGATCAGCGTCAGCACCATGCCGGAGTAGAGGCCGTAGCGCACCAGCGCCTCGGTAGTATCCATGCCGCCGCCCTCCATCAGGTTGGTCAGCATAAAGCTGTCGATCCACCCTGCCAGGGGCACGATGCACGCGCCCAGGGTGATGGGAATGGAGATGGCAGCCAGGCGGATGATGATGCGCTTGCGGGAAAGCACGGCCGCACTTTCATCCTGCACCACCTGGGCGAAGGCACGGCGGCTGAGCAGGTGCTTGACAGCCATGTACAGCAGAGCCGCGCCCTCGGCAATGGAGGTGCCCAAGAGCGCCCCCGCCGCGCCCAGCGCGGGCCCGCCCGCGCGCATGCCCCAGATGGCCATGGGCAGGGCGACGCCTACCTTGCCTACCTGCTCGATCAGCTGCGAGATGGCCGTGGGCAGCATGATGCGGTGCCCCTGCATATAGCCGCGGAAGGCGCTCATGACGCACACAAACAAGAGGCTGGGCGCGATGGCCAGATAGCCCCCGCGCGCTTCGGGCGTGCCGCAGCGGTCGGACAGCATGCCGCTGCCGCAGATCAAAAGGATGGTGGCGATCAGCCCCAGCGCCGTCAGCGCGGGCATGGCTACGCCGAAAATGCGCTTGGCGTTGCGCGGATCATCGCGCGTTACATAATGCGATACCATGCGCGAGATGGCTACCGGAATGCCTGCCGAGGAGATGGTCAGCAGCAGGTTGTAGGAGGGAAAGACCTTGGAATAGATGCCGATGCCCTCGCCGCCGATGTAGGCCGCCAGCGGGATGCGATAGAGCACGCCGACCACCTTGCAGATCAGCCCAGCCAGCCCCAGGATGGAAATGCCGCCGATAAGCGACTTGGATTTCTGCGTCACGGGAACGCCTCCCAATATATTCTCAGTCTATATTATACCGCAAATGGCGCGAAACGAAAAGGGGGGCGAGGCAAAAACGATGCTTTGCGCCGCGTCAAGACGGCTGTTTTTGCCTGCGGTTGCACTTGCACGCAAATTATGTTATACTAATTGTTACCACACGGGCGTTGCGCCCGGATGGTTCTGTTCAGTTGTTTTCAATCATCTTCTGGGATGGAGAGTGTGCATGGATCGCTACAAGCTGCTGATTACGGGCGGTGCGCCGCTGCGGGGAGAAACTACGGTGTTTGGGGGCAAGAATACCTCCGTGGCCGTCATTCCCGCAATGCTTTTGTGTGATGAGCCCTGCGTGGTGGAAAACCTGCCCGATATTGAAGATATCCATGTGGTTTACGATATGCTGAACCTGCTGGGGGCCAAGGTGGATTACGATCCCAAGGCGCGCCGCATGACGGTGGATCCCCGGCCGGTAAACAGCTTTCATGTTCCCTATCAGTATACGCAGCGCATGCGCGCCAGCTATTATCTGTGGGGCGCGCTGCTGGGCCGCTGCGGCCAGTGCGAGGTGGGCTATCCCGGCGGCTGCGCCATCGGCAATCGCCCCTTTGAGCAGCATGTGAAGGGCTTCCGTGCCCTGGGCGCGCAGGTGGATGATTACGGCGGCATGATCTACGCCAAGGGCGATATGGTGGGCGCGGATGTGTTCTTTGACCGCATCACCGTGGGCGGCACCATCAATGTGATGCTGGCCGCCGCCAAGGCGCATGGCAACACCACCATTCATAATGCGGCGCGCGAACCGCATATTGTGGACTTGGCGAACTTCCTTAATTCCATGGGCGGCCGTGTGCGCGGCGCGGGCACGGATACCATCCGTATCCGCGGCGTGGATTATATGCACGGCAGCCGCTATTCCGTCATTCCCGATCAGATTGAAACGGGTACGCTGATGATCGCGGCGGCGGCTACGCACGGCGATGTGACCATTCGCGGCTGTATTCCCACCCATATGGAGGCGCTGACCGCCAAGCTGCTGGAAATGGGCGTGCAGGTGACCAGCACCGACGATACCATCCGCGTGCGCGCGGAGCGGCAGCATCGCGCAGTCAACATCAAAACGCAGGAATACCCCGGCTTCCCCACCGATCTGCAGCAGCCCATGAGCGCCATGCTCACCTGCGCGGCGGGCGACAGCCTGGTGATTGAAACCATCTTTGAAAACCGCTTCAAGCACCTGGTGGAAATGCAGCGCATGGGCGCGAAGGTGCGCATTGTGGAGCAGACGGCCATCATCGAGGGCGTGGATGCGCTCTACGGCGCGCCCGTTACGGCCACCGATCTGCGCGCGGGCGCGGCGCTGGTGATTGCGGGCCTGATGGCCAAGGGTACGACCGAGATCTACGAGCCCAGCTATATTGAGCGCGGGTATGAGCGCATTGAGGATAAGCTGCGTGCGCTGGGGGCGGATATCGCCCGCGCGCCGCTGTAATGCGGATGAATAAACGGATGGAAAGGAGGCGCCGGCTGTGAACGCATTTGAAACCCTGGGGCTGCGCTGGGACGCTGATCAGGCGCAGGTGCATGCCGCTTACCGCAGCCGCGTCAAAGGCTGCCATCCAGATCAGTTTCAGGATCAGGCACAGGCTGACCAGGCGCAGGAGCAATTGATCCGCCTGAACCTGGCCTATGAGGAAGCGCTGCGCATCGCCGCCAAGCGGCAAATCGGCTTCAATACCGTATCCTGTGAGGATGCAAAAACGCTGGCGCGCAAGCTGATGGAGCAGGGCCGCAATGAAAACGCCCTGCGTCAGCTGGCTCGCGCCGACAGCCGGGACGCGCAGTGGTACTGCCTGCAGGGCGAGATTCTGATGAATCTGCACCAGTATGACAGCGCGCATCAGAGCTTCCGCGAGGCGGTTCGCCGCGAGCCGGATAACCTGCAATTCCGCCGCGGGGCCTTTAACGCCGCCATGACGCTGAAAAAGCACCAGCGCCCTGTGCAGCGCGCGATGGACGCGGTGGGAAGGCTGTTTGGAAGAAAATAATGACGAGATGAAGGGAAATTCGCCCTTCATTTTTTGTTTGCTTGTGTTTTTTCTGAAAAATCAGAAAAATTTCTGGAAATAAGAAAGTTTTTACGGAATTTCAGCAAAAACTTTGATGAAGAATAAAAACAAAAAGGCCGCCCATGGCGGCCTTTTTGATGGCTTGCGGCAGGGCAAGCCGTTATTTGCTTTTCTTGTTTTTCCTGCGCAGGCTATCCCACAGGCGTCCCCAGGGCAGCACGCTTTTTTTGGTGTCCGGCTCCAGCTTGCCCGCGTCGGCATCCAGCGACACCTTGCAGATGTTGGCCACCAAGGGGCCGGCGATCAGCCCCAGCGTGCCCATGATCTGAAAACCGGCGAACATGGACATCATCGTAACCAGCGGGTACAGGCCCAGCTGTTTGCCTACGATGCGCGGCTCGATAATCTGGCGCACCGTAACTGTGACCAGATAGATGATGAACAGGCCGATGGCCGTGTAGTAATCGCCGATGATCAGCGCGCCGATGGCCCAGGTGTTCAGAAACAGGCCCGCGCCGATGACGGGCAGCACATCCGCCACGCCGATGAGCACGCCCAGCAGCAGCGCATAGGGCTTGCGCATGATAACCAGACCGGCGATGATGATCAGCATCAGCACGAAGGAAATAAAGATCTGCGCGCGCACCTGGCCGAAAATCGCCGTGAACACGCCGCCCTTGATCAGACGGAAATCCTTGACCACCTGCGAGGGAAACTGGCTGCGGAAAAAACCGGCGATGCGCTCCTTATCATAGCTGAAATAGAAGGTGGCCATGATGGTGAACAGCACGGACAGGATGATCATGGGCAGCGAGGATACCGTGGAAATGGTGAAGCTGGCGATCCAGCCGGTGATGTTGGCCGCCCAGGAGGCGACGTTTGATACCATGCTGGTCAGCATGCCCGACACGCGCTCCATAAAATCGGCGGGCAAAAGATGCGCGTAGTCCTCATACAGCGCGGTGGCCCACACCGTCAGCTGGTTGACGAACGCGCGGGCCAGATCAGGCAGCGCGCGGGCCAGGCTGATGCACTCGCGTACCAGCTTGTCGGTGATGGTGAAAAACAGAATGGTGATCAGCCCATACAGCAGCAGCATGCACAATAGCGTTGCAATGGAGCGGGCGGCCTTGAAGCGCTTGAACGCCTTGCGCAGCAGCCGCGCCACTGGCTCCATCAGCGAGGCGAAAACCAGCGCCAGCACAAAGGGCCAGCAGAAGGGGAACAGCTGCACTGCGATATAGCAGGCCAGCGCCACGGCTGCAATGATCAGCAGCCGCCTGGGCACGTCGTTCATGCCCTGGTTCCAATCAGCCAACCGCTGTAGAAAGGGGGTGGTGTTGCTCATAATCGCCTCCATAGAGTGAAATGGTTCCGGATCGATTTTGCCGCGCCCTGCGCGCCGCAGCACCATTGTAGCAGATTATGGCCGAAAAGGCAAACCGGATTAATGAAAAGCGGAGCCGTGCTTTGCCGAAAGCAGAAGCGGGCTTCTTGCCCCTTACCGTCCGACTGTGCATGCCCGCCGCACCATACGAACAAAGTCCGCCGCCAGCGGCCGCAGCGCTTCGTCCCGCCGAACGATCATGCTGATATCCCAATGCAGGTCGTCGGCAATAGCTATGGGCACGAGAGATTTGTAGGCCGTCGTTTCCGGAACGTCCAGAAAACTCATGGCGACGCACTTGTTCCGAAGCGCGCGGCTGTAGGCCATCAGATGATTGTGCACGATCTGAAAATCCGTCGGCAGCCCTGCCTGCGCGTATTTTTCGCAGAGCAAGTGATAGATTTTATAGCGCTCATCCGCACAGCTGAGCATGGATGCGGGCACGACACGGATCAGACTTACCTGCTGCTGCTTTGCCAGAGGATGCGCCACGTTGACGGCCAGGCACAGCGGACGGCGCGCGACAAACGTCGTTTCAAACTTTTCCTTCCAGCAGGGCTCGCCGATACAGAAGCCAATATCGATATCCGGCTCTTCCGCGCGTTTTTCAGCCTCCAGATCCGGCAGAACCTCCGTTTCGATCTCTGCCGATGGGTGTGCTTCCTTGAAGCGCGCAATCAGCGCGTCGACGGCATAATCGCCTGTGCTGAAGGGCATGACAAGCTTCAGCTTTCGCTCCATCTCGTGTGCAGCGCCCGCAATGCGCGCCTGCATCTGGTCAAACTGCTGCAGCAGTACGGCAGCCTCCTGATAAAGCAGCCGGCCTAAGGATGTGGGGGTGAAGCGATTTTTGCTCCAGCTAAGCAGCGGCCCCAGCTCCTCTTCGAGCTTTTTGATGGATTTTGAAAGCGCCTGCTGCGTAATGAACAGGTGCTCTGCCGCAGCGGAGAACTTGCCGTCTTCATAAAGCTGAACAAAATAGCGCAGCTGTTTGATGTCCATACGAGCGATCTCTCCTTTACACCATTTCACATACAAACTGAACTTTTGGTTGTGGGCTGCGAAAATTATACTTGTTTGATAAACCCATGTCAATATCCTATAATGTCAGACGGCGGAGCAAAGGCTCCCCAACAAGCGACTTAAGAAAGGAAGGATACACATGAAGAAACTTGTAAGCATCTTCCTGGCGATTGTGCTGATGGTTTCGTCTCCCTTCGCGCTGGCGGAGAGCAGCTATACCCCCGGTACTTATACTGCGCAGGCAGAGGGCCTGAACGGCCCTGTCACCGTTGAAGTGACGTTCTCTGAAAATGCCATTGAAAGCGTCGGTGTTGCCGCGCATAAGGAAACGCCCGGTATCAGCGATGGCGCGATCGAAAAGATCCCGGCGGAAATCGTCGCAGGTCAGACCCTGAACCTGGACGCCGTCTCCGGTGCGACCTACACATCCAATGCAATTCTTAACGCCGTTGCAGACGCCGTTGCGCAGGCAGGCGGCGACGCGGAGGCGCTGCGTCAGGTGGAAGCCGCTGCTTCCGAGGGCCAGACCTATGAAGAAACGTATGACGTTGTCGTGGTCGGCGCCGGTTACGGCGGATTGTGCTCCGCTGTTGCTGCGGCCGAGAACGGCGCGTCCGTCGTGCTGATTGAAAAGCAGTCTGTTGCGGGCGGCAGCAGCGCGATGTCCGGCGGCGGCGTAAAGGTTGCCATGAAGCAGGACGGCGAAAACTACATCCAGGAAGCCTATGACTACTGGATGAACGAGCAGCTGCAGTGCGACCCCGTCGAGGGCTATCCCAAGACCGAATTCGTCACCGCGTTCCTTGAGCAGTCCGAGGACAACCTGGCCTGGCTGGCGCAGCAGGGCTACGAATACTCCCTCACCAAGGCCATGGGCGCGGAGCTTGCGTTCCCGATGACGGGCGACACCCCCGGCAGCGGCGCGGAGGTTGTGAACCTGCTGGCCAAGTCTGCCGAAGCGCACGGCGTAGACGTGCGCATGAATACCAAGGGCGTTGAAATCCTGATGGAAAACGGCGAAGCCACCGGCGTGCGCGCCGAATGCGGCAGCGATACCTATATTTTCCATGGCAAGAGCGTCATCCTGGCCACCGGCGGCTTTGCCAGCAGCCCGGAGCTGATCAAGCGCTTCTGCAAGGTTGGCTATAACAACTTCAGCGGCGCTTCCGCCGCTGCTACCGGCGACGGCATCCTCATGGCGGAAGCCGCCGGCGCGGCCCTGTACGAGAACGGCTGGTTCATCGGCACGAAGGGCACCGCCGTGCTCAAGTATAACCTTGGCTTCCCGCTGAACGCCTTCACCTGGAAGCCTATCATGTATGTCGGCGCCGACGGTCAGCGTTTTGTCAATGAAAACTACCATTACGCCGCCATCTATACCGAGGTTGTCAAGGGCGGTCATGATTACTACTATCTCATCATGGATTCCGCCAGCCTGACCGATGAGGAAATCGCCACGCTGGAGGATGGCCTGAAGGAGTATCCGGAAGTCACCTTCAAGGGCGAAACCATCGAGGAGCTGGCCAACGCGGCAGGGATCAACGCTGAAAATCTGGCCGCTACGGTGAACGAGTACAACGGCTACCAGGCTGCCGGCAAGGACGCCGCCTTTGGCAAGGAGCCGGAGCTGTGCACGCCCGTGAGCACCGCGCCGTTCTATGCCACCAAGGTGAAGGCAACGCATCTGGGTACCATGGGCGGCGTTCAGACCAACATGACCATGCAGGCGCTGGACAAGGAAGGCAACGTTATTCCCGGCCTGTATGCTGTCGGCGAGTGCGCCAACCGCCCCTTCTATGCCGAGGTGTATACCTCCGGTACCGGCCTGGGCGTGGCCGTATATACCGGCCGCATCGCGGGCGCTGACGCCGCTGCGCGCAAGTAATCCCAAGCCGTAAACCTGAATTACTTCATAAACCAAGCCAGCCCCCTATGCAGGATCAGCGAACTGCATAGGGGGCTTTGTCCATGCCTGGCTTAGCGCAGCATTTTTAAGTATGCCTGCGCCTCCGCGTCGGTGCCGTAAACCAGATGACCCGGGGTGATTTCGTGGTAGCCCAGCACATCCTGCGGCGTATACTGGTGAATCTGCGGATCGTAATCCGTTTTCCTGCGGCTTCGTTCCGTGCGAGGATTGGGCAGCGGAATGGCTGAAAACAGCGCCTTTGTATAAGGGTGCATGGGGTTCTTGAACAGCTCTTCACTGGGAGCCAGTTCAACCAGCTTGCCAAAGTACATTACGCCAATGCGGTCTGAAAAGTACTTGACCACGGACAGGTTATGGGCGATAAACAGAATCGTCAGATCCATCTCGCGCTTGAGCTGGTTCAGCAGGTTGATTACCTGCGCCTGCACGGATACATCCAGCGCCGATACCGGCTCATCGGCAATGACCAGGCTCGGGGCGACAATCAGCGCGCGCGCAATGCCGATGCGCTGCCGCTGGCCGCCTGAAAACTCATGCGGATACCGGGTGGCATGCTCGGGGGAAAGCCCTACCTTGAGCAGCATATCCATCACGCACTGATGCCGCTGGGCAGGATCGGTCATGCCGCGGATTTTCAGGCCCTCGCCGATAATTTCTTCCACCGTCATGCGGGGGTTGAGCGAGGCGATGGGATCCTGAAAGATCATGGCGATATGATCAGTAATATAGCGGCGCAGACGGCCGTTCATCTTGCCGGAAATCGGCTGGCCGTCAAAGAATACTTCGCCCTGCTGATAATCATACAGGCGGATAATGGCGCGCCCGGTGGTGGTTTTGCCGCAGCCGCTTTCTCCAACCAGGCCGAAGGTTTCGCCCTTCCGGATGGAAAAGCTGACGTCGTCTACCGCCTTGACCAGGCTTTTGTGCCCACGCCGTTTGCTGGTGAATTGCATGGAAAGATGGCGTACATCCAATAGCGGCTGATTTGTATTGCTTTCCATTCGTTAACCCTCTTTCTTCATGCGCTCAATGCGAAGCCGCAGCGCCTCGGGCATCTGCACGGGCGGCGCGTCGGGATGCAGCAGCCAGGTTGCCGCGTAATGCGTATCGGAAATCCTGAAGTACGGCGGCTCCTCTTCAAAATCGATGGCCAGGGCGAATTCATTGCGCTGTGCAAAGGCGTCGCCCTTCGGCGGGTGCAGCATATTGGGCGGCGCGCCCGGAATGGTATAGAGCGCGTCGCTGGTATCCAGATCAGGCATGGAGGACAGCAGGGCCCAGGTATATGGGTGCGCCGGCTCAAAAAAGATCTCGTCCGCTGTGCCGCATTCCACAATACGCCCGGCATACATGACGCAGATGCGGTCGGCCATGTTAGCCACAACGCCCAGGTCATGCGTAATAAAAATGACGGAGAGGTGACGCTGCGCCTTGATATCCTTGATCAGATTCAGGATTTTTGCCTGTATAGTTACATCCAAAGCAGTTGTAGGCTCGTCGCAGATCAGTATTTCGGGGTCGCTGGCTAGCGCAATGGCGATGATGATGCGCTGCCGCATACCGCCTGAAAACTGGAATGGATACTGGTTAAACCGTGTTTCCGGGTCGGGAATGCCCACGGCGTGCATCAGCTCCAGCGCGCGCTGCCGCGCCTGCGGCCGGCTCATTTTTTGGTTCAGAATCAGCACCTCGGTAATCTGCTTGCCAATCTTCATAATGGGATTGAGGGCGGAGAGCGGATCCTGAAACACAAGCGAAATGCGCTTTCCGCGCACAGCGTAAAAATCCCGCTGTGTAAAGGCAGCCATATCCTTGCCGTCATACAGGATGCTGCCGGAGGTGATACGGCCGTTTTTAGGCAGAATGCCCAGCAGCGCCTTGGTTGTAACGGATTTGCCGGAGCCGGATTCGCCTACGATGGCCAACGTTTCGCCGCGGCGAAGGTTGAAGGATACGTCGCGCACAGCCTGAACCGTGCCGGAAAAGGTGTTGAACTGTATGGACAGGTTATCTACGGACAGAATGGTTTCCCCATCGTGTGTGCCCTGCATCATGGAAGCCTCCTTATACGCCGCGCTGGGTTGGATCAAAGGCATCGCGTAAGCCGTTGGAAAGCATATTGAAGGAAATCATCAGCACCGAGATAACCGCGGCAGGGAAGAATACCTGCTCGGGATACTGCATCATGACCTTCTGTCCCTGGGAAAGCATGATGCCGATGGAGCATTCGGGCGCACGGATGCCAAGACCGATGTAAGCCAGAAAAGACTCGGTGAAGATGGCGCTGGGGATAGCGATCATCGCGCGGGTGATGATGGGCCCGATGGAATTGGGCAGGATGTGACGGAAAATAAGCGACCGGTCGCGCACGCCCAGCGTTCGGGCGGCCAGTACGTACTCGCTTCCTTTATAGCGGTAGAACTGCGAGCGTACCATGCGCGCTGTGCCGATCCAGTTCTTCACTACCAGCGACAATATAATGGAAACAATTCCCGTGCCGAAGGACAGGATGAACAGCGTTACCACAACGACCTCGGGAAAGGCGGAGATAATTTCGGTAATGCGCATCATGATCATATCCACCTTGCCGCCGTAATAGCCGGCGATGGAGCCGTAAACAAGGCCGATAAAGACGTTGCACAGCACCGAAACCATGGCGATCAGCAGTGATATGCGTGCACCGCGCCACATGCGCGTCCAGGTATCGCGGCCCAGATAATCTGTTCCCATCCAGAAGTTTACATCGTCCGGAATGCCGCTGTATTTGTAATAGTCCACCTTGACGTCGCACACCTCAACGCCGCGGATCGTTGTGTGGTTGCGGGTAGCCAGGATGCAGCCTTCCGGGTATTTGTCCAGGTTATCCAGTCCGTCGGCACGGCGGTTGGACAGCCAGCGCGCGCCGTTGAGCACGCCCAGGCGCTTCAGCCCCGGCACGCGCGGCGGCAGGTTGATGTAATCCAGGTTCTGCTCGTTATAGCCATAGGAATTCATCGCCGGGCCAAGCAGGGCCAGCAGGGCGATGATAAGAATGCCGATCAGCGCGGCGATGGATACGCGGCTTTTACAAAAGCGAATGGCCGCGTCCTTGAAAAAGCCGATGGGTTTGTGCTCAAAGCGCGCGTCCAGCAGTACCTCGTCCTTTTGTACATAACGCATCTTTTCGGCCTTGCCGGCGTATTTCTGCGGATCGTCCTGATAGAATTTCATTACTTTTTGCCTCCCATTCGGATACGCGGGTCGATAATGCCATAGGACAAATCCACCACCAGCGTTGTCACCAGGGATATGATGCTGTAGAAAATCAGCACGGCAAGCGTTACCGGATAGTCAGGCGCGTTGATGGATTCTACCATCAGGCCGCCCATGCCGGGGATGGAAAAGATGGTTTCCACCACCATGCTGCCGCTCATGATATGGGTAAACATGGGAATGATAATATTGGCCAGCGGCAGCAGCGAATTGCGGATGCCATGGCGAAGCGTGGCGCGCGCCTCGGTCAGCCCCTTGGTGCGGGCCAGCAGCATAAAGTCGGAGTTTACGGTTTCGCTCAGCTCTGCGCGAAGATAGCGCGTCACGCGGGCGATTGGACTGAAGGACAGGGCAAGAATGGGCAGAAACAGGCTGGAAAAACGGCTCAGCCCCGTAGCCTTGGCATTATAGATGATGGAGAACATGCCGCCCTTGAAAGCGACAAAGTATTGCAGCAGGGTAGCAAATACGAAAGAGGGAATGGAAATGCACAGTACTACGGCCAGCGAAACGGCGTAATCCAGCAAAGAATTCTTGCGCAGCGCAGCCAGAATGCCAAAGAGCATGCCAAGCGGCAGGGAAATCAGCAATGAGAAGAAATTGATATAAAGCGTAATGGGAATTTTGTCCTTGATGACGTTCCATACCGGAACATTGATGCTCAGCTTCAGCGACGTGCCCCAGTCGCCCTGCGTTACCAAGCCCTTGAGAAAAAGAAAATACTGCACAGGAATGGGCTTGTCCAGGTTCTACTTTGCCGTCAGCGCGTCGCGCTGGGATTGGGTCATTTCATATTCGTCGTCATACATGGATTTCGGCGCATGCATGCTGTCAACCGTCGTGCGCTGGGCGAGGAGATGCCGGAGGAACAGGCGGAGGATAGTCTGGGGTCCTATTATGCTTATCGTTCCCGCAGCCGCATCAGAAGGCGAACGGCGGAGCTGCTGCTCAGCGGCGGCTTCATGGTGCTGGCTGGAATTGTGTGGAGCTGCATTCTCTATTTGTAATCCCCCAGCGCATAGGCAGCGCTGATTGCTTTCATCTTACCATGGAACATGGATGGTGTAAAACTGATATTTTCGATATTAAATATTTGATGTGATAATATATGGTCTGTTTTTGACCGGATTATGCCTGCCGCGGCGACATATATCAGCTTTTTTGATGGATTAAGCGAATTATATTTGCATATGCAAGAACTCTGTTTACATAAGGAGCGGCACTATGAACATCGTGAACATCGAGACCTTTTTATACATCGTCCGCTGCCAAAGCCTGTCCAAGGCGGCCGACGCGCTGTTCATTTCCCAGCCAACGGCCAGCGCGCGCTTGAAGCAGCTGGAGCATGAGCTTGGCGTGGTGCTTGTTGAACGCGACAAGGGGGAGCGCGGCGTTCATCTGACTGATAAGGGGCGCGACTTTGTGCCGCTGGCGGAAAGCTGGCTGGATTTGAACCGCAGCACCATGCTGTTCAGCCGGGAGAATAAACGCACGCTGATCAAGGTTGCCGCGCCCTCCAGCATGAATCTGCATGTGCTGCCGCATATATACAAGCGCATATTGGAGCAGGATGCATCCTTGCAGCCGCAGATGATGGCTGCAGGCTCCACCTCCGTATATGCGGCGGTGGCCAACCGCGAGGCCGACCTTGGCTTCGCCTATCGTATTGTGCAGTATGCAAATACCCTGGCCACGCCGCTTTTTTCGGAGGATTATGTGCTGCTTTGCAATCAGGACTGCGGACTGCCTGAACGACCGATTCATCCCAGGGAGCTGGAGCCGCACTGCGAGGTGGCCGTGGCCTCCTGGACGGGCGAGACGCGGCGCTGGCATGACAGCTGGTTCAGCCCGTACACAATGCCTTATATTCAGGTGGACAATACCTGCCATATTGCATCGTTTTTGACGGTGCCGCAAACATGGGCCATCTGCCCGGCCAGCATCGCTCTTTCTTTCCGCGATCAGGGGTATCCCGTTATCCTGCGGCCGCTTTCGCCTTCGCCGGCAAAGCATATCTGCTATTTTGTAACACGGCGCGACCGAGCCTTCCGTCAGGGCGACGCGGTAAAGCGGCTGCTGGAATATGTATACGCTTATATTGATGCAACGCCCTGTCTGACGCGCCTGCAGGCTGACGGGATGCTATAAAATATATTCATGTTTAATATTGACAATGCTGATATATGACACCGTGCATATTGAATTTTCCTTTATTTTGCCTGCATTTTTTGTATGCAGGCTTTTGCTGCATGCGGGCAGGAGGAGCGTTTGGGCACATTTGCGCTTTTGCAGATTTTCGGTATAATGAATAGTGAATAGCGTGTGCATCGTATAACAGCCCTACATGACAGGAGGATACAGCATGCCGGAAGTGGCTCTTCGCTGGCTGGGAGTTGTCAGCTTTGAAATTGTACTGAACAATCAGCATATCATCGTAGATCCGTTTATTACCGATGCTCCATACAACGGCGGATTAACCTCGGCCGTGATTGAGCGTGCGGATCTGCTGTTGCTTTCCCATTGCCATTGGGATCATATCATGGATATTCCCGATATCATGCGCAGGTTTAACCCGCCGCTGCTCACGGGCGAACGCGCCGCGTGGGAAATGGTACAATGGCTGGATTGTTCGCCGTCCCGGGTTTATCCCATGTGGCCCGGTATGGAGCTGGATTTTGACTTTGTGCGCGTGCAGGCGCTGCCTGGCCGGCATACGGACCTGCATAAACCGCTTTCTCAGCTTCGCGAGCATTTTGCCGCCAATGCCCTTGTGCAGCGGCAGAACAGCGAAGCGTTTCTGAACATGCAGCTTGTCGGCAGCTTTGAATACCGCAACTATCTGCTTACCACGCCGCAGGGCAAGCGCATCCTGATTTGGGGCAACGATCCCACGGTGGAGCAGCGCAATCTGCTGCGCAGGCTGCGGCCCGATATCGCGCTTCTGCAGTATTCCAAGCAGAAGCCGGACGATATGATTCGCTTTGCTGCCGATATCGGAGCGCAATGCTTTATTCCGCATCATATGGATCTCAAACGCTCAAGGGAGCAGTATCAGCCGCTGATTGATAAGCTGCGGGAGGGACTGCATGAGGCGGCGCCTGAGATCCGCTTTATTCAGCCTGAGTATAATCATTGGTACACTTTCTGAGAAAGGCAGAATACGATGAAGATAGAAATGCCTTTCGACAGAAGACTCCTTTGCGCCAGTCTGCCCGATGCCTGCGTGCTGGGCACGCTGCATGCGGGTGCGCTGCCGCATCCAGCGGATGAAACAATGGCGGTCGAAGCTGCCCTGCGCGCGCCAATCGGCTCCCCGCCGCTGGAAGAGCTGGTGCGCCCAGGAGAAAAAATTGCTGTCATTACATCCGATATCACCCGGCCTATGCCTTCCGACCGTGCTTTGCCGCCGCTGCTGCGCGCGCTGAAGCGTGCCGGCGTGCGCATGCAGGATGTGACGATCTATTTCGCGCTGGGCAGCCATCGCAGGCAGACCGAAGCTGAAATGCGAAGGCTTGTGGGCGATGCCGTATATGATACGGTTCGCTGCGTGGACAGCGATACGAACGATACCGTTTTCCTGGGCGTAACGGAAGCGGGAACGCCCGTTGAAATCGCGCGCGGGGTAGCGCAGGCTGATCGGCGCATTTGCCTGGGAAATATTGAATATCACTATTTTGCCGGCTTCAGCGGCGGTGCAAAGGCTATTGTGCCAGGCGTCGCATCCCTGCGCACGATTCAGGCCAACCACTCGCTGATGGCGCGCCCAGGGGCGGAAAGCGGCGAGCTGGAGAAGAACCCTGTGCGGCGCGATCTGGAGCAGGCTGCGCGGCTGTGCGGCGCGGATTTTATTCTGAACGTCGTATTGGATGAGAGCCTGCGCATTGTCCGCGCTTTTGCGGGCGATATGATTGCAGCGCACCGTGCGGGCTGCGAGTTTCTGCGCGCGCATTATGCGGCGCCCATTGAAAAGCTGGCAGATCTGGTGGTGGTATCGCAGGGCGGTGCGCCCAAGGATGTGAATCTCTATCAGGCGCAGAAGGCAATCAGCAATGCTGAACGCGCCGTGCGCCCTGGCGGGGTGATTTTATTGACGGCAAGCTGCGGGGAGGGCTTTGGCAACGCTGTGTTTGCGCAATGGCTGCAGCAGGCGGCCTGCCCGCAGGATGTGATTGATCGGCTGGAAAAGGGGTTTGTGCTGGGCGGACATAAGGCTGCCGCATTAGCTCGCACAATGTGCCGGGCGGAAATCTGGGTGGTTACGGATATGTCCGTCGAGCAGGCGCGCGCCGGTATGCTGCATCCTTATGAAAGCCTGCAAAGCGCGCTGGATGCGGCATATGCTCGGTTTGGCAAGGATATGACCGTCTGGCTGATGCCGCATGGCGGCTCCACATTGCCCGAATATCAAGAATAATAAAACAGAACCAATCATACGGCGCAGCGAGAGCATGTCTTTCGCCGCGCCGTTTTGGGTTTGCTGTTTTATGCAGAAGAACGAATTCTCGTAAGCCTCCCGTTTTTCAATAAATAAAACGGCAGCTTCGCTCTGGACGTTGAGCGAATTTTTCTTGAAAAAAGCGAATAATAACAAAGCCCTGATGAACGCCGGCCGGTATCAGGGCTTTTCAATATGCAGAATAAGTGGTAAGAAATAATTAAAAAGACTGCATGATGCTGCCATCGCCGCAAAATTTCCTACTTTGCGACAGGGGCGGATGAGACAGGCAGACCTAAATACACCTTATCATCCCTTACAATATTATACGTGGAAACTTTTGCTATGTCAACATATCCAAGCGCTATAAAATGTCAACATACGGAAAACACTCTTATTCAGAAAATTTTCATTGCACATGCCGGACAGCAGAGCGTCAGACTCCGACTCTGAAGGCCATGTGTTCGAAGCTTTTGCGCGCAGACTGGCTTCGCTGATCGGCCTTTTGATC
>CAKUFG010000036.1 GCA_934647235.1 uncultured Clostridia bacterium | reverse complement strand
CCCAGCCCGGCGCGCCGTCGATTTCAGGGTTGACATAGCGGGCAAACCAGTCGTCCAGCATGGCCTTCATCTCAGCCGCCTTGGCTTCGATAAACTTGGGGCCATAGAAGAAGCAGCGGTTTTCTTCCAGCAGGTTAAACTGCTCGCGCTCGTCATGCACCAGATCGTACAGTTCATGCGGGCCGTAGGGATAACGATGGATATACTTCCACTCCTTGGTGCGGATCATGCGGTTTGGGCCATACTCGTCAAAGACGGTGATCGCCTCATGATACTCCTCCGAAGCGTCGCTGAGCAGCAGGTTTTTGAAGCTGCGTCCGGGCAGCTCTGCGGCCTCCGGATTCTCGTAGCCCAGCAGATCCAGGAGCGTAGGCATAAAGTCGTAAGCAGAAAGCAGGCTGTCCGTTTTCACGCCCGCGCGGATAACGCCGGGGAAATTGAAGATGCAGGGCACCTTCACAGCGGTGTCAAACAGGTTGAGCGGGAAGGTCGCGTTGCCTTTGCCCCATACGCCGTGCTGGCCGCAGCTGAAGCCGTTGTCGCTGGTATAGACGATCAGCGTGTTATCGCGGATGCCCTTTTCTTCCAGCTTTGCCACAATTCTGCCCACGCTGTCGTCCACGCCCTGCACAGCCGCGTAATAGCCGCTGAGCAGATCGCGCAGCGTCAGAAACTCCCTGCTCTTATCCGCAAAGGTCAGACTGTAGGCGATATCGTGCGGGAACTGAATGCTGCCGGGGCTGCGCTTATCCTGTGGAACGTCGGCGAAGGTGCAGTTGTTGTAGTAATAATCGACATATTCCTTTTTGTGCTGATCCACATGCGGGCTGTGCGGCGCGGTGAAGGAGAGATTCAGATAAAAGGACTCGTCCTTATCCGCGCACTCATCGATAAAGCCCAGCGCATCGTCGGTAATCACGTCGGTCAGGTAGCCCTCGGTCTGCACCTGCTGCGTGCCGCGGAAAGCGCCGGAATTCCAATAGGTTCCGCTGCCGCCCGGCGTAACAAACCAGTGGCTGTAGCTCTTCTGCGGCTTGCAGGTGGCGCCCATATGCCATTTGCCGCTGATGCCGCAGGTATAGCCGTTCTGCGCCAGGATATCCGTATAGCCGGTGATGCCCTCCAGATAATCGATGGGCGGATCGTTCTTTTTATCGCCGTTGCCCACGCGCAGCCAATCCTGAATGCCATGCTGGCTGGGAATGCGCCCGGTCAGCAGCGACGCGCGCGCAGGCGAGCACACGGGCGAAACGCAGAAAAAATTATCCAGCTGTACGCCGCCGGCAGCCAACGCATCGATATTGGGCGTGCGGATCTCCTTGTTGCCGGTACACCCCAAGGACCAATAACCCTGATCGTCCGTCAAAATCATGATGATGTTCGGCTTTTTTTTCATAAAATACCACTCCTTTTCAGCCTTTGACGCTCGAGGCGGCGATGCCGTCCTCAAAATATTTTTGCGCGGAAATATATAGAATAACAATCGGAATGATAGCGCTTGCCGCAGCGCACATCATCAGGTTGTATTCTCGGGCCGTGTCGTTGAGATACCAGCGGATACCCAACGCAATGGTGTAGTTTTCGGCGCTTGGCAAAAAGATCAGGGGGCTGAGATACTCATTCCATGCGCCGATAAAGGCAAGGATTGCCGCAGAAATCAAGCCGTTCTTCGTCAGCGGCATCATGACCTCGCTCCAGATGCGCCAGTGCCCAGCGCCGTCAATCAGCGCTGCCTCCACCATCTCGTTGGGCAGGCCCATGTAGAACTGCCGCAGCAGGAAAATGGAGGTAACGTTAAAGAAGTTGGGAAAGATCACGCACCATAGTGTATCATAAAGATTGAGTTTATGATAGAGCATAAATCTGGGAATAATCAGCGCCTGTACAGGAATCATCATGGTTGTAAGCATCAGCATAAAGATGAAGCTTTTCCCGGCAAACGGAATTTTTGCAAAGGCATATGCAGCCAAGGATGATATCAGCAGCTGCCCGGCGACGCTGCCCAGGGCGATCAGCAGCGAATTGACGATCATTTTCCAGTACGGCAGATCGGGATTTGTCCAGACCTCGGCGTAGTTGGAAAAGCGCAGCGAATCGGTAATCCATCGAAACGGCGATTCAAAAACCTGCGCCGGCGTTTTCAGCGATGAAGAAAGCATCCACAGCAAAGGCAGCATAAACGCCGCCGCAAAGCAAAGCATCAGCAGAGAGAGCGCAGTTTTCGCAGCTGTTCTTTTCATTTTGCTTTTGCTCCTTTTTTAATAGTGAACCCACTTTTTCTGCAGTGAGAAATTGACGGCCGTAACCAGCAGGATAAACGCAACCAGCACCCAGGAAGCCGCGCTGGCATAGCCAAAGTTGTATTTTTTAAACGCCTCCTCGTAAATCAGCACCACCAGGCTGACGTTGCCTGCAGATTTGCCGCCGTCGGCAATGATATTGATTGCGGCGAAAACCTGGAAGGCGTTGATCAGGCGTACAATGACAAGATAAAAGGTCGTCGGGGAGATAACCGGCAGCGTAACCGAGAAGAACTGTCTGATAGGCGACGCGCCGTCGATAGAAGCCGCTTCGTAAAGATCCTGAGAGACCCCCTTGAGCGCGGCGATGTAAACGATCAGGCAAAAGCCTATGCCTGAATACACCATAACGCATATGATCGGTATCCTGCACAATGAGGAGGATACCAGCCAGTTCGGCGCCTGCGAAATATGAAACCAGTTGACAAGGATGACGTTGATCGGGCCATCCGAGCGGAAAAGGAACTTGAAAATCGCGCCCAGGGCAACCATGTTGGAAATGTAAGGAATAAAAAAGGCCAGGCGGAAAAAGCGCTGACAATAAACACGGCCGTTAACAATGTGCGCAAAAATCAGCGATAAGAAAACGGTAAGCGGCACCGTCGTCGCGGCGTAAACCACCGTATTGATCAGGGCATTCTTAAAAGAGCGGTCTGCGGTGAAAAGCCTTTTGAAGTTGGCAAGGCCCACGATTTTCAGCTTGGAAAAGCCGGAAAAGAAATTCCACTTGGTGAAAGCCAGTCCAAACGATATCAAAACCGGCATCAGCACCATGGTCAGAAAAACGAGAAGCGCCGGAGCAAGGAATGCATAGCCGGTCAGCGTCAGCTTCGTTTTGTTTTTCATGTGCATATCCTCTCTGTATGGATAGAATAAGGGGTATATGGGAGAGCGCTCCGCATATACCCCCATGCAAGCGGCTGAGTGCCTGTTATTGCGCGCTGGAGATGGCGTCGTTGGCCGCTTCGTTCAGCTCGGCAAGGCCCTGCTCAACCGTCATTTCGCCGCTGAGAATATAGTCGGTGTATTCGTCTACCAGCGTTGCAATGGCGTTGTAGGCCGTAATGTTCTTATCCACATAGGACTGATGTCCCGCAGCGATATTATACGCAATGTAGGAATCAACGTCTACGTACTTGGCGGCGTTCTCGGCGGAGCCGAACACCAGATCCACGATTTCGTCCGGGTTAATTCCCGTCCAGGTGGAAGCATGGCCGGCGGAGTACATATACTTGCTGCCATAGGTAGATGCAAACTTGGCGAAGGCATACGCAGCGTCGGGGTCCTGCGCGTTGGCCGTCACGGAATAGCCCTCGGTAGGCAGCGGCGCCAGGGTGTAGTTGTATTCACCCTCGTTGTTTACGGGAATAGGCGCATAGCCCAGGATAAAGTCGTGCGGATACTTTTCCAGGTTGGTAATGAAGCGGGTAATAATGGACTCGATGCAGGAAGCCGCAGCGCCGGTGAGCAGCAGATCGCGGGACTTGGTGCTGTTGGTGATCAGGTTGATCTTTGGATACCAGATGCCCTCCGCCTCGGCGTCCAGCTCACGCTGCAGGATGGTTGCGGCAAGACCGCTGGTAAAGTCGGCCTGACCGTCAGCCGTATAGTAGGCGTCCACGCCCTTGGTCTGGCGCATATAGTTGATCCAGTACTGGCGCTGATTGAAATCGGTGCCGCCATATACGACAACATTACCGTTTTCATCGCGCTTGGTCATCCTGCGGCAGGCTTCCAGATACTCATCCCAGGTCCAGCTGCTGGGCAGCTCGCCCAGGCCGGCTTCCTGCCAGGCGGTCATATTGATGGCCACAAAGATGGTGGTGGCAGCACAGGGGAAGTAATAGCAGCGTCCTTCATAGGTGTATGCGTCGGTGCCCCATTCCTTCACCAGATCCAGCCCGTCGGCAGCCAGACGATCCGTAATGTCCAGCAGGAGGCCGTTTTCCCAGCGGAAGGAAGCCTGGCTCGCATCGTAGCTGGCAATCACATCGACCTTGCCAGCCTGGATGGCGGCGTTTGCTGTGAGGTTGCCGTCGCTGTTGTTGGTATATACCTCGTAGGTCACTTCAATGTTGGGATAGTACTTATTGAAATCGGCAATCAGCGCATCCGTACCGACGGAGCCGGCGTAGGCAGTCAGCATGCGGACGCTGCCCGTCATCGTGGCTGCATTATCATCGATGTACTTGGGGGTGTCTTCCGCAAAGGCCGTTCCCACAAGGGACATCACCAGGATCAACGACAAGAGAACTGCAACGATTCGTTTCACGATCATTTCCTCCATTCTTTTATTGACGTTCATACGCATATGGAATCCCGTGCAGGGCGGCCGGTATCTCCGGATAATACCCGCGCCGCTCCTTGCCTGATGATGCTATTCTATCATCGATCGAGCGAATTGTCTCAGCAAAAAAGTGCAGATAATCTAGAAAAATCTGCAATCGCTTTACAGAGACGTATCTTTTTGTTATGATATCAATGATGAATAATCCGGCATTTCTTTGGAGGTGAAATCCATGGAAAGCGAAAAAGCGCTGCTTTCGCTGCTGTCGCGACTTGAAAGATTAAACCGGATTATTATAGTTAAGGATTTCGTCGGCTTTTTAAACTGGAACACATCCCTGGGCGGCATTCTGGTGCCGCACGTTGGGCATCACTGCGCGTTCTGCACCGCCATGAAGCAAAACGAGCAGGCATACGCCTGCTGCGTTGCATGCAGCAAGGTGCATCAATGGCTGTGCGCGCGAAAGCGCGAGCCGTTTATCCGGGACTGTCGTTTCGGGGTGAGCGAATACGCCGTGCCGATCCTGCTCGACGACGCCTGCATCGGCTCGCTGTCGGTCGGGATGTATTGTCAGGATACGCAGGGATCTGACGAGAAAATCGAAGCTCTGGCCCAAAAATGGGGCATGTGCACGGAGGAGCTGATCGCCTTCAGGCAGCAGTCGGTCTGCGCCGCCGCCCCAACCGAGGATGAAAAGGCCGTGTTTGATATCGTCGCCTTTGTGCTGGCCGATTTGTTCCGTCCCTATGCTTCGCTGGCAAAGGAGCGCGCCGAGTCCCCAACCGAGACGGCGTTTGAAAACATCATGTCATATCTTTATAATCACTTTACGGACTCCTCGCTGACGGTGGCGCAGATCGCGGCCGCCTGCAACTATTCCGATTCGCACATCAGCCATGTGTTCAGCCAGCGCATGCACATGAACCTGCGCACCTATATCAACCAGCTGCGCATCAACGTGGCCAAGGGTCTGCTCAAGCACGGCTACAGCGTTTCCGCCTCCGCGTATGCCAGCGGCTTTAACGACGCCAACTATTTCTGCACGGTTTTCCATTCCATCGTGGGCATGAGTCCCTCGCGCTATTCGCGCCACGCATGGCCAAATCCCGCAGACCGTCAGCCTGGCGGCCCGCAATGACCCGCTGATTCCGACCCGGTCCCGGAAAACGCGATGCGTTTCAGGCAGCCTGCATGGGCCGAAAGACGACTTTGCAAATAAATTCATAAATTTTGAAAAAAACCCTTGACAATCGCAGGCAAGTTGGATATAATATCCCTCGCAGTCACTTCTGCACTGCGTTGGGGAATGGTGTAACGGCAGCACCTACGACTCTGACTCGTATTGTCAAGGTTCAAATCCTTGTTCCCCAGCCATTTTGCCTCCGTTGTCTAGTGGCCTAGGACGCGGCCCTCTCAAGGCTGAAACACCGGTTCGAATCCGGTCGGAGGTGCCACAAAAGCAAACCGCTTGTGCGGTTTCTTTTTTTGCTTCTTTTTAAGCCCTCCCCCAGGCAAACGCCTGAAGGAGGGCTTGTTTTATCAATAAGGCAGAATGCTCCATTTTTGCAGCAGGTATTTGACCCAGGCAAGCGCCTCGCGGTAATGGTTTTTGGGCCAGTAGATCAGCTTGACCGGCGCGCCCACGCCCTGCGGCTCAAAGCCGGTATCGCGCGCCAGCGCCATTGCGCGCGGCAGGTGATAATTGCTGGTTACGATCAGCACCTTTTTCACGTCCTCGCCCAGCAGCTTCTGTGCATGGGCCAGGTTCTGACGGGTATTGAAGGAGGTATCCTCCATCAGGATGTCCGCCTCCGGCACGCCGTTTGACGCCAGATAATCGTGCATCGCCTGCGCCTCGGTCATCGGCTCATTGCCGCCCTGCGCGCCGCACACGACGATGGTCTGCGGATGGGCGCGGTACTGCTCCAGCGCCAGCTCCATGCGATACTGCAGCTGCAGGCTCAGGGTACCGTCCGGCTTCACCTGCGCACCCAGCACGATGATCGCCTGAGTGGTGCCATCTGGCTCTGGCACCGTATACTCCTTTACGCACACAAAAGCCACCAATGCAGTCCATGCCGCAAAGCCCAGCAGCGCCAAATACAGCAGTACGCGCAGCAACCTCGGACACCGCCTTTTTTGTTTACTCTTTTTCATTAAAACAGTTTCTCCTTATGAATCACGCTGTTTGGGGATCAAGCCCTCCCGGTAGATTTCATCCTGCACAGCGGGCAGAATCCGCTCAAAGTTCTGCGCGGCCTGCGAGGCTTCGCCGCTGTCGGCGCAGATCAACCCGCCGCGGCGGAAGCTGAAGGTTTCGTTGGGCGCGACGATCAGATGATCATACAGCTTGATGCCCACGCCGTCCAGCAGGGCGGAAATGCTGTTGGTCAGCTGAATATCCTCTATGGACGGCTGCGCCGTGCCGCTTGGATGGTTGTGCGCAATCACCGCGCCCATCGCGTCGCACTGGCTCAGCGCGCTGAGCACATGGCGGGCATAGACGCGCACCTCGGCGATATCGCCGCTGGAAATCAGCACGGTGTTCACCCGACGCATCTGCGCATCCAGGCAAATCACATAGAATTTTTCATACCGTTCGCCCTCGAACAGCCCCTCGCAATAGCGCACGGACTGCTCCTGATTCTTCATCTGCGGGTTTTCGGCTTCCACGCTGCGGCGATAGGCCCTGAACAAGGGCACCATCATATTGATGAACACAGCCGCGCTGTCGCCTACGCCAGGCGTTTTCATCAGCTCCTGCGGCGTGGCCTGCAGCACACGGTGGAGCGAGCCGAAGCGATCCAGCAGCGCATAGGCAATCGGCTTGGTATCGCGGCGCGGGATGGCATAGGTAAGCAGGAGCTCGAGCACCTCATGCTCGCCAAAGGCGTCCAGCCCCATGCGCAGATAGCGCTCCCGCAGCCTTTCGCGGTGTCCGTCGTGATGATCCATGCCCACAGCGCTCCTTTGTGTCCAGATTGCCCGCTTTATGCATTTCAGGCCATATGCTATTTACATTATAGCATATCCGCCGCCGCTTGCCTACCGTTCAGGGAAGATTTTACACTTTTCCATCCTATCTGGAATTTGAAGAATTTGAAATCGATCCATAATTTATTCTTACTTTTTTTACATTCTGGGGCTTTTTCCCCTTAACAAATTATTAAGATTTTGTTATAATAAGAGTATCGCAGGAAAGTGAGGTCGTTGCCGCGTGTCTTCTTTGTTTAGCCAGCTCCAGACGTTCTTCTGGAACATCTTCAATCGTCCGCAGCTCAACGACCTGCTGGATATTTTAATCGTCGCGGTGCTGATCTATCAGATGATCATGCTCACGCGCGATACCCGCGCAAGCGAGGTGCTCAAGGGCTTTCTGCTGCTGGTGGGCGCATCGCTTCTTTCCTCCCTCCTGGGTCTTACCGCCCTTACCTGGGTGCTCAAGCAAATCCTCAGCAACGGCGCGCTGGTGCTGGTGGTGCTTTTTCAGCCCGAAATCCGCCGTGTGCTGGAGCAGCTGGGCCGAGGCGCCAAGATGGAGCATTTTCAAAGCGACAGCGAGGAAAACCAGCGCATCATCAGCGAAATCACCCAATGCCTCACCAGCCTGTCCCGCCGCAGGGTGGGCGCGCTGATCGTATTTGAGCGCCGCACGGGCCTGAAGGACGTAATGGAAACCGGCACACGGCTGGACAGCGTGATCTCCGCCCCCCTGCTTGAAAACATCTTTGAGCCCAACACCCCGCTGCACGACGGCGCGGTGATTATCCAGGGCCCGCGCATTGTATCGGCCGCCTGTATGCTGACCACCCTGTCCGAATCCAACGCCATCACCCGCGATCTGGGCACGCGCCACCGCGCCGCCATCGGCATATCGGAAACCACGGACGCGCTGGTGCTGATTGTCAGCGAGGAAACGGGCGTAATCAGCATGGCGCGCGACGGTAAGCTCACCCGCCATCTGGATGCAAAGGCCATCGGCGATATCCTGAGCACCATGTACCATCAACCGCAGGACGGCCTGTACGTCCGCGCAAAAAACTGGCTGAAAGGCAGGCTGAACCATGGCAGGGCAGAAAATTGATTTCAAGGCCGCGCTGCTGCGGCTGAAAATGTGGTTCACCCACAACTGGCCCTGGAAGGTGCTGTCGCTTTTTCTGGCCATCTGCCTGTGGAGCGGGCTGATCACCCAGGATGAATCGCTGACGCGCGAAAAGGTATTCAGCGACGTAACCATCAATGTCGTCAATGCCGATACCCTGCGCCGCAACGGCTACATCATTGTATCCGGCCTTGAAAACCTGCCCACCGTGCGCTTCCGCGCCGATGTGCCGCAGAAAATGTACAACAATGTCTCTGCATCCAACTATAACCTGCGCATCGATCTGGCCCGCATCCATGATACGGGCGAGCAGACGCTGAAGGTGATTTCCACCAGCACCAATACATACGGCAGCGTCACGGAGATGAGCGTATCCACCGTGACCGTGCAGGTAGAGGAATACATCACCCGCAGCCGTATCCCGGTGCGTCTGTCCGTTACGGGCGAGCCGCCCGAGGGCTTTTACGCGGCGGGCGCAAGCGTCGATCCCTCCTATGTTACGGTATCCGGCCCGCGCTCGCTGGTCAACTCCGTTGTGCGCTGCGTGGCCGATTACAATATGGCGCTGCTTACCCCCGTTTCGGGGCTGGAGCGCACAGCCGTGCCGTATCGCCTGGTGGACGCCTCGGGCGATACCATCGATTCCTCGCTGATCGACGTAACCAGCGAGTCCGTGCGGCTGGACAGCCTGCTGGTAGAGCAGGCGCTATACCAGACACGTGAGATGACCATCAACACCACCGATCTGACCGTCGGCGAGCCCGCGCAGGGCTATGTGGTCAAGCGCATTACCGCCGAGCCCGCCACGCTGACCATCGCCGCCACCAACCAGATCATCAGCGCGCTGAGCGAAATTCACCTGGCGGAGTTTATATCGGCCCCCATCGATATTTCGGGCGCGACGACGATCATCCGCCGCAATGTGCGCCTGGAGCGTCCCGCCGGCATGGCCTGGTCCAGCAGCGATACCGTGCTGATCACGGTTGAAATCGCCCCCGAATAACCATAGGATAGTAAAATGAACGATTTTGCAAGCTCATTATTGTCGCTGCTGCTCAGCTTCACCCGCACGATTGCAAACAGCGCGCTGTCCATTTTTCAGGGCGCCTCCGGCTCGTTCTGGGCCTGGATCGGCGCACACTGGCTGCCGCTTACCTGCGTGCTGGTGCTGGCCGGGCTGACCCTTGACGCGATGGTTTACATTCTGCGCTGGCGGCCGCAGTACGTATGGCGCGCCTGGCTGCACAGGCTTTTCCGCAGCAAGGAGGAGCGCATGGCCGAGCAGGAGTTCAACAGCGGCTATGATCAGGGCGTGCAGAGCTTCCCCTTTATGGACGAGCCGATCCCCGACATCATGGAACCCGCCGCGCCGGACGAGCGCCTTTATCAGGCCATCACGCGCTATGACGTGCAGTCCCCCGAGACCGCCATATCCGGCGCGCGCCGCCGACGCAGCGACCGGCATGGCCGAAGGCTGCCCGTACTGCGCAGAATTCGCGCCGATCATCGCGAGGAATCGCGCCCCGTGCCCGTTGTGCATACGCGCGACGCCTTCCATGATGCGGTATATCCCACGCTTGCGCCGCAGGATGCGGATCAATCCCAGAACGGCAGGAACCCCTATGAGTGAATACCCGCTGCCCCTTGCCTTCATTGAAAGCATGCGTCCGCTTCTCCAAGGAGAAATGGACGCTTTTCTTGCTTCCTACCAGCAGCCTGCCCAGCGCGGCGTGCGCTTTCGGGATGCGCGCCGGCCGCTGCCTGCCAATTCGCTGCTGGGCGATATTCCCTATGCCCGCGATGCCTGCTATCTAAGCCTGGATTCCAACGCCGGGGCCATCCCCCTGCACGAGGCGGGCGCATATTACCTGCAGGAGCCCTCCGCCATGGCCGCAGCCGCCGCGCTCCAGCCGCAGGATGGCGACCGGGTGCTGGATCTGTGCGCCGCTCCAGGCGGCAAAAGCACGCAGCTGGCCATGAGCGCGCCTCTGTCGCTGCTGGCTGCCAACGAGCCCATCCCCTCCCGCGCGCAGGTGCTGTCCAGCAATATCGAACGCATGGGCATTGGAAACGCAGTTGTAACCTGCGCCTATCCAGACGCTTTGGCGGCGCGCTGGCCCGGCTTTTTTGATAAGATTCTGGTGGACGCGCCCTGCTCAGGCGAGGGCATGTTCCGCCGCCATCCGGAGGCACGTGCCGAATGGAACGCCGATTCGCCCGCCCGCTGTGCCGCCCGCCAGGCTGAGATTTTGAACAGCGCCGCGCAAATGCTGCGCCCCGGCGGCCGGCTTGCCTACAGCACATGCACCTTTAATTCCCTTGAGAACGAAGGCAGCATCGAGCGCTTTCTGGCCGAGCATCCGGATTTTCATCCTGTCCCCTTTGCGCTGCCTGGCCTGCCCGCTGCGCCGCAGGGCATGCTGCGCCTGTGGCCGCACCTCGTGCGCGGCGAGGGGCACTTTGTCGCGCTGCTTGAAAAGGATGGCGATGCATCCTCCGCGCCTGGCGCGCCGCCGCTGCCTGAGCCGGATCGTGCCGCACTGCAGGCCTGCGCCGTCTTTGCTGCTGAAACCGGCTGCGCCATCGTGCCAAACGCCATTTTCGGCGGCCATCTGATTCACGCGCCCGCAGTCCTTCCGTCCCTGGACTGCATCCGCACGCTGCGCGTCGGCCTGCAGGTGGGCGAGCTGCGCGGAAAGGTGTTTATCCCTGATCACGCGCTGGCGCTGGGGACGGACATCCCACGCCAATACCCACTGACAGACGTACAGGCACGCGCTTATCTGCACGGCGAGGCCTTACCCTGCGATGAAGCTATGCGCGGGTTTTATGCGGTCACGGTGGATGGCTACGCGCTGGGCTTTGGCAAGGCTTCTAACGGCCAACTGAAAAATCACTATCCCAAGGGTTTGCGCAAGTAATCAAAAAGCCGCCGCTTCGGATCGAAAATGCCGCCCTTTGGGCGGCAAAATACGAAATATGTCCCGCTTCTTCTTGTTTATTGATAACCTAAGCCGACTTTTTTGCATGCGGATTATTTGATTTTCACATCGACAAGCGGCTGCTGCGGATCACCGTGCCCCCAGACATCAAAGGGCAGGAACTGAATTATCAGAGAGTCCCGATCCCAGGCTTCCAAGCTCAGCGTAGTACGTTCATAATTAAACTCTCCTGTATTCAAATCAACCGGCGTTGCCATCCCTCCATTCATTTTTGAGCCCATTTTCAGATATCGCCAATTTTCAGTGCCAGGATCAACCGCATAGAAGCTATACTTCTGAACCAGTTGTCCCTTTTCAATGGTTGGCTCAATCAAGCGGCAATGAAAATCAACCTGCACGTCGATATCCGTTTTCCTTAACGTAATGCTTTCCAATTCAATCATAAAATCGTCCGTTTTGAATAGCCTGCACACAGAGATTTCTTTTTCTTCCACAGGTTTCATTTTAAGCACCAGCGGCATAGTCACTTTGCGATAATCCTGAATTTTATCATCCCATACCATCCCCGACCATTCCAGATGTACAGTCCCATCATTCCTTGGGCAAACATGATTGATTGTTTCATAAACGATCAGCTTTCCATCGCCTTCTCTTCTGGTGGCGCTGCTTCCTGCCGTATTTGAATTATATACCTGTTCAACCCCAGCAGAAGCAATATATACTGGCATATTATACTTTTCGATGTATTCCTGCGCGGTTATTTCAATGTCTCTATTCAAGCCGCGCAGGTAGAGTCCTCTATACAATCGGTTTTTCAGCTGCTCTTTGTCTGCGGGCATTTCCACAATCATAGCACGTTCGCCGTTTACCCGGCTGATTTCCGTTATGGTGTACAGCGTATTCCCAGATATATAGGCGTCGCGCAGGCGGAATCTGAATCCATCGTATTCCAATTCAAGCTCCTGATCGAAGCCCGTATCAAAGCTGGGCACAGACATCATATCGCTATAGGTAAAATCATTGCTGTAAAACTGCAAATAGCCGTTTATATCGCACGGATTCTCCTCGCTTTCCTGCTCCAGCATCTTCACCAGCGCCCACTGGTCCACCTCGCCCATGCCTTCACTGGCGGGAACGGGCGTGTTGGTGATCAAATCGTCGGGTGCGGAGTTCAGCGAGGCGGCATACACGGTGCCCATGATGGCAAGCAGCAGCATCATTGCAAGAACGGTCTGAACGGTGAAACGCTTCACTTTCTTCTCTCCCTTCGGCTGGTTCATCACGCGCTGCGCAAGCCAGGGATCCTCCTGCACGCCGGAAAGCCGCGTATCCATCGCCTGATTCATACGTCTGCGCATTTCCTGTTCCGTCATAGGATTCAGCCTCCTTCCAGCTTACGCTGCAGCGTTTTATGCGCGCTGTCCAGCCGCCGTTTCACGGTGGACGGCGCGACTTCCAATACTTGTGCAATCTCCGTCAATGTCATATCCTGATAATAATACAGCAGCACGGCCTCCCGCTGATGGGCAGGCAGGGCGCAGACGGCGCGGACGAGGGTATCGTCCCGCTCCTCAAAGGGCACGGCGGGCTCTGGCAAATGCTCCAGGCGCACGCTGCGATCCACATGGCGGAACCACCAGCTGCGCCGCATATCCCAGCACACATGCACCGCAATGCGCATCAGCCAGGTTTTCTCGCTGCACTCCCCACGGAAGGAGAGCGCGGCTCGCCAGGCTTTCACAAAGGTCTCCTGCACCGCGTCCTCGGCCAGGGCCGCATCCTTGAGCCATATACAGCACATCCGGCGCAAGGGAACCTGATATTCCCGCACCAGACGGGCAATCAAAGCATCCGGGCTTTCGATGTTATCAGCGCGCTTGACAACAATCATTCGCCGCTTCTCCCTCCTTTCACCTATACTGACGGAGCCGACAGGAAGAATTTTGCGTTTCTGTAAAAAATTATTTTAGTCTATTATATCATAACGCAGGCAAAAGAAAAGCCCGGAAAAATCCGGGCGATCGCGATATCTGTATTTATATTTCACTTTTCTCCCATCGTGTCATCGCATCCAGCTGATCCGGGGTATGGAACCAGTGTTCTCCCGGCTCATAGACGCTCAGACTGGCCTGATGGACGTTTGCAAAAGCCGTGATGGTACCACGGGAGGTCAGGTTGTCATGCCCGGCATAGAGAATGGCCGTGGGCGTATGCCAATTGAGCGGATGCTCGCGCACCCAGGACAGATACTGCCAGGACAGCGTTTGGCCAAAGTCCGTGGCAATCTCACCCGCTTCGCGCAGCTGTGCCTCCGTCACCCCGGCCCAACCCATCATGTCCAGAATCAGCCGCTCCATATTCACGATCGGCGATACGAACAGCGCCTTCTGAAGCCCCTGATCCGACAGGGCAAGCATGGAAAAATACGCGCCGATGCTGTTTGCCCGCAGGGAGACTGCGCTCCAGCGGGCGCGCATATAGCCCATCACCGTGCGCAGCTCGGGCGCGGCTGTCCAGGGATTGAAGCCCGCCATATCCTTGCGTTCACCATGGCCGGGCAGATCAATGGCCAGCACCTGCGCGTCCGTCAGCGCAGCGAAGGGCTCAGCTTCCGTCTTGTTGCCGCCCATGCCGTGCACAAACAGCCAGGCATGCGCGCTTGCCTCGCCATAAATGATGGCGGGCGTTTGTCCAATTTTCAAGCTTTCCTGTTTCATTTTACTTTTCTTCGCCGGGCAGCACTGCGGCCTTCAGGCTGCCGCCGCCCTGCTTCGCCGTTACGGCGATGGTATAGTCGCCATCCTGCGCAATATCCAGCGTGAAATCCGTGCACGCCTTGCCATCGCCCGAATAGACGGCGCTGCCGGCAGGATCGCGGATTTCCAGCGTCATTTCGCCCGCCGTCGTTTCAAAATGCACCTGCAGGCGATTGCCCTGCCGCAGCGTCAGCGTGTGCGAATCTGTGCCGTTCATGCGGGTAATAGCCAGCTCGTAGGCGTCGGGATTCTTGACGCGGCTGCCAGTGAACCCGGGCGCGTTGCCGCGCAGAAACAGCGCAGCAGCGCCCGCGCACGCAAGCAGCGCCAGGATGGCGATTGCAATAATCAAGCTCTTCTTCTTCATTTTCTCTTACAGCGCGGCAAAAGCAGCGCCGCCCCTTTTCTTCAGCCAAGCGTACAGGCCGGCGGAAATCGCCAGCGTAAGCACGATAAAGCAGGCCATGTAAGCGTTCGCGCCCATGCGATGGCCAAACATCAAAAACCCGGCGATAGGCAGGATGCCGTAGATCATGCCGCCAAAGAGAGCGATCATTACGCTGGCGCTCTGCTTGATGGGCGTGATCTCGCTGGTCCAGGCAAGGTTGGGCATTTTCAGGCCCACAGTCAGGTTCAGCAGCGCCATCATCAGGATGACAGCCTGCGGCACCAGCAGCGTAAACAGCGTTTCAGCCGCGCTGAAGCCGCCGGCAATTGCCGCGCACACGCTGGCAAACAGCGCCGGGATGCTGGACAGGATCAGCTGCATGCTCAGCTTTGCGCGCAGCGCCTGCCAGGGCTTCACAGGCAGCGACTGGAGCAGCCACAGATTTTTGCCCTCCAGAGAGATGGAGGGAGCCGCCATATCGTTCATGGAAGCTACCACACACACCGCCGTGCACAGCAGCACCGCCGCACTGCCCGGCTGATTGTCAAAGATCATCGCCAGCATGGGCATCAAGTCGCGCCCCTTGATCAGCAGCACAATGCCGCTGATGGGCAGCAGCAGAACGCCCAGGCCGCAGTTGAGCATATAGTTGGGGCTGGACAGGAAACGGGCAAACTCCTTGCCCAGCAGCGCTGCGCCGACGCTTCTGCGCTGAACCTTGGTTTCATGGTACGCGCGGTGCTCCGTCTTGCCGGAGGAGGTAGCGATTCTGAGGAAGCTGCGGCCCAGCAGCAGCCACATCAGCCCAAACAGCGCCAGCACAACCGCCGCAACGAGGGCCATGGCCTTGCCGTCGCCCAGCGCTACGCAGCCGAACAGATAAATCGGATACGCCGCGCCCTTGATTTTTTCGCCGTAGGTGACGGCGTTGGCGACGAAATCGCTGATGATCGTCTGCGCCCTGAAACAGAAGAAATAGTAAACACCAAAGAAGACAAGCGAAATCACGACTGTGATAAAGCTCTTGTTTTTCAGCTTCAGGCTGATCTTAGCCACCACCCAGCCCAGCGCGCAGGACAGCGTAAGCACAAAGATGCTGATCAGCAAAAGCAGCAGGATCGAGCCGGCAATCACGTCCAGGCTGGCCGAAACCGTAAACCAATACACAATCACGGCGGGCAGGATCACCACGCCCGAGTACATCAGCCCCAGCAGGTAAACGCTGAGCAGCCGCGCACCCATGATCGCATTGACCGGGATGGGCATGGACAAAAGCAGATCGTTATCCTTGGCCAGGTACAGGCCGGAATAGGTATTGAACACGCTGCCGAACGAGCCCAGCAGAATGGCCAGCAGCCCCATCAGCGCAAAATACAGCCAGTCCATCCTGGCGGCGGCCATCGGCGCGCTCATGGACAGCGCCAGCATGGTAAACATGCCGCCCAGCACGCCCAGCATAATCACCACAAACAGGACGATGTACGCGGCCACAGCCGCCTTGGAGCGGGCCTTGTTCTTTTTCGCATCATAGAAATAGCTGCGGAAAATCTCCGCCATCTGTTTCTTCAGCAGTATTTTCAGCATGCTTCTCCCTCCAGTTCGAGGAACACCTGCTCCAGCGAGTCGTCGCCCTTGACCTCTTCCATCGTGCCGGAACGAATCAGCCGCCCGCCCTTGATGATGGCCACCTTGTCGCACAGCTTTTCGGCCACTTCCAGTACGTGGGTGGAGAAGAAGATCGCGCCGCCCTCATCGCACACCTCGCGCATCATGCCCTTGAGCAAATGCGCAGCCTTGGGGTCCAGGCCCACAAAGGGTTCGTCCATGATGATCAGCTTAGGCTGATGAATCCAAGCAGCGATGATGGCCAGCTTCTGCTTCATGCCGTGCGAATAGGAGGCGATGGGCTGCGCCAGATCGGCCGTCAGCTCAAACCGCTCCGCATAATCATGAATGCGCGCCTGCCGGTCCTCCGCGCTGATGCCGAAGATATCGGCGATGAAGTTCAGATACTTGATGCCCGTCATGTAATCGTACAGATCGGGATTATCGGGGATATAGGCAATCTCCTTTTTGCAGGCCAGGGGCTGATTGCGCACGGATTTGCCGTCGATCAGGATTTCGCCCGCGTCAAACTGCAGAATGCCCGCCACGGACTTGAGCGTGGTGGTTTTGCCAGCACCGTTATGTCCAATAAAGCCGTAAATTTCGCCCGGCAGGATGTGCAGGCTCAGGTCGTCCACCGCTTTTTTATCGCCATAGGTCTTGGTCAGATGTTCAATTTTAAGCATTGTTATTTGTCCTCTCCTTTTTGTAAATCTCCACGCAGAAGCCCTGATATCCGCAGTGCGGGCAGGTCAGCCTGCGCATGGTCGGGGTGTGCCGCGACCAGAAAAGCTGCTTCATCGAGGGCTTGAACGCCTCGTGGCATTCAGGGCAGATATACGCCACGCGCCCGCGATAAAACCGCATGATCCATATGCCGAAGGGCACGATCATCAGCGCATACAGCGCAAACGGCCACCATACGCCCGTGACAATCCACAGGATCACCGCGCCCCACTCCATTGCCGCCATGGGGATGCCGGCCAGCAGCATGATCATATGCATCTGCCGGCTTTGCTTTCTGTTTTCCATTGTATAAGCGATATCGCCAAGCGATTCAACGGAGAAATTTTCCACGCGCTTCAGCTCGCGCCGGATGCCCTCCACCCGATCCAGCTGCGCCTGCCGCTCCGCCATTTCATCGCGCAGGGCGCGCTCCTGCTCATCCAGCAGGGTGGTGATCACGCTGCCCGGATCGCTTTCGCCAAGCAATTCGCCGATGCTGCCGATGGACAGCCCGGCCTCGCGCAGAAAGCAGATGATCCGCAGGCGGCGGACATCCGCCTCGGAATAAAGCCGCCGTCCGCCCTCAGACAATTCGCTGGGCTTGAGGATATCCCGCGCATCGTAATACTGGACCGTGCGGACGGTAACGCCGCAGAGCTTTGCCGCTTCACCCGTTGTGTATTTGGCCACGCTTTTCCCCTCCTTCGCGTCCATCCTACATCATGACGCAGCGTCACATGCAAGCCCTTACGCAAGGTAACATGCAAAAAAGCTGCAGAACCGGCTGCATTTTGCGCGTCCAATAAGCAACGAGCGTTGTATATTATATGTTGCCGTCATTCGCATGTCAAGTATTTTCAAAATCAGCGGTATGTAAAAATCGCATAGCCGATAATAATTAGTACACGGGTGCAAAAAGAGCGCCGCTCAGGAGGGGATGCAAAGCGGGGGTGATGGTTAAGCTGTGCACCTGCAAGGAAAGCAAAAGATATTGAAGAAGAACTGCAATGACTTTGATGCTCCGGCAGCCAGCGCAGCGCGCGATGCTTTTTTTGTGGACGCTTCAACGCTGATGGTCGCAGCGTCTCCATTCTCCGTAAAGCGTCTCTTAGCTATCCAGATTGCCGTTCTGTTCCCTTTGCATCAGATACTTCAGGCTGTCAGCAATCGGAAAGGGCGTGATATCGCTGGAGCGGCTTTCCGCCTCCGGCGTTGAAGGCGCCGCGAAGGCCTGCGCCTTTTCGTTCAGCCGCCGGGCCGTGACAAGCTCCCCCGTCGGCGACAGGCTGATGTTGAACTCAATACTCGTATGAGCCCTGTACATCGCCGTAAGCGCAGGGCTCCACATCCCCCTGACACTCGCGCGTGCCAGGATAAATATCCCTGCGCGCGTCTTGAGGGGCGACACAGGAAACCATGCGGCCCGAATGCGCCCACCATACTTCAATTCCCGCCTATGTGAGAGGCCGACGGCGCAGCTGCAGCCCAGTGTATCACCCATTTCGCAATTTCAATTCACGCCCCTACGCGAGGGGCGACTGCCCCGCATGGTGGCGTCGGCCCGCGCACGGTAATTTCAATTCACGCCCCTACGCGAGGGGCGACTGTAGCTGCCGCCCAGCGTGTCGCTCGTTTCATAATTTCAATTCACGCCCCTACGCGAGGGGCGACGGCGCGACGCGCTGAACAAAGAGTGCCGCATCATTTCAATTCACGCCCCTACGCGAGGGGCGACAATCGACGAAACCGTGGACACGGACGCGAACGCATTTCAATTCACGCCCCTACGCGAGGGGCGACCATGTCCGCCCAGCAGGCCGATTGCTGCTGCAAATTTCAATTCACGCCCCTACGC
>CAKUFG010000035.1 GCA_934647235.1 uncultured Clostridia bacterium | reverse complement strand
TTTTGTCAGCAACCCTTGCATGGCAACTGCCATAATTCTTATTTCGTAAAACCTGTTTTATGAACAGTTACCCGAGGAAGCTTCATTTTCTCCTGCCGTTTCTTGTATTCTTTAATCCTTCTTTTCCTTGCGGAACAGGTAGGTATCCACCTTGTCGCGGATCTCATCGGCAATCTCGCGCCTGATGGGGAACACCGCCGCGTTGGCCACGCGCTTGGCCAGGTACAGCGCCTGCTGCAGGGTAATATCCAGCGCCTTCTCATCGATATAGCCGCTTTTAAGGTTGTCGCGGCGATCATGGATGTAATCCGCGCCGGACGCGCCGAAGCGGCACAGGTTGATCGCCGGCACGCCGTGATCGGCAAAGGGCACGCAGTCGCTGGAATAGATATCCAGCTTCACCTTGCAGGGCACGCCCAGCTCGCACATCAGCGCATCCACATAGCCCACGGCCTCCTGCGTGGCCAGCACGGGCGCAATGTTGTGGCCCAGCGTCGCGGCGGCCACGTCCACGTTGATCATCAGCACATGCTTGCTCAGCTCCTCCGCGTGCACGGCCGTCCACGCCTTGCTGCCCAGCAGACCCTGCTCCTCCGAGCCGAACCAGTTGAACTTCATCGTGCGCGCCGGGCGATGGGCGGCAAAGTAGCGCAGCAGCTCCATGTTGATCACGCTGCCGGACATATTGTCATACACGCCGGTGGAAAAATGCACGCTGTCGTAATGCGCGCCGAAGGAGATGATTTCATCAGGGTACTGCGTGCCAGGGATCACCGCGCACACGTTGCGGCTGGTGCCCTCCACGCATTCGCTGTCGATTTCAATATGCATGCGCGCGGCGCCCCGGCGCACGATCTCCGCCGCATCGGCGGCGCGCATGTTCAGCGCCACGGCAAAGCCGAAGGGCTCGGTCATGGTTTCGCGCAGCTTGCGGATATCGCAGTCCGTCTCGCTGGGACGGTCCAGCGTGGTGCCCGAGAAGGTCAGGATGGCCGCGGCCCCCGCCTTCTGCAGCTTTTCATAATCGGCGCGGCGCAGGCGGCCGTTGATCATGACGATCCTGCCCTTCACATTACGCAGGTGCGCGGGCAGCAGATCCTCGGCGTAATAGAAATCCGCATCCAGGCCGCCCTCGGGCGTGGACAGCGAGCGCTCGTAGCCCGTAACGGCGTATTCCTTCTGATAGGGCGCGGTAACGACCAGGCGCGCGCTGTTGACGCGGCCGCAGGGCACGCTAAACTCCTCAATGTGCGCCTCCACGCCGCAGCCCTGGGCCTCGGCCAGCAGGGTTTCGGCGGCGCATTTCTCCGCATCGGAGCCGGAGAGACGCTCAAAAGCCAGACTTTTCAGCAGCGCAAACGCGCGGCGGGCAGATACTTCCATGGTGTTTATGCTCCTTTCATTTGTTCAGCAATGCTTGCCTGGCTTCTTCCAGCGCCGCGCCGTCCGGAGCGCTGCCCTGGGCCATATCGGGCTTGCCGCCGCCCCGCGCGCCGCTTTCGCGCAGCAGCTGCGCCATATCGGGCGCGCCATCCGCACTGCGGGCAAAGATCAGCATGCGCGCATCCTTGCGCGGGCAGGACAAAAGCGCTATCGTCCCCGGCTGCGCCGTCAGCGCGGCGGCGGCGTGCAGCAGCGTTTCGGGCTCGCCATAGGCGATATGCCCGCAATACAGCGTGCCGCAGGGCAGGATGATCGCATCCCGGCGCAGCGTTTCCAGCATGGCCAGGGTCAATTGCTCCCGCACCGCACGGCGCGCCTCCTGCGCCGTTTCGCGCTCATGCTGCAGCGCGTCCAGCGCGGTATCGGGCGTGGCGGACAGGGCGGCACTGAGCCCTTCAGCACAGCGGGCGACACGCTGAAAGCAGCGCACCGCGCGCATGCCGGCCACAAAGGTCAGCCGCAGCTTACCACGTGCGGGCGCGGTGGACAGAATCTTGACCGGGCCGATCTGCCCCGTTGCAGCCGGATGCGTGCCGCCGCAGGCGACCATCTCATAATCGCCCATGGCCACCACGCGCACATGCTCGGACACAGTGGGGCGCTTGCGCAGCGGCAAGGTCGCCAGCTCGTCGGGCGCAGGAAACCAGCAGCGGATGGGATCGTCCTGCTGTACGCGGGCGTTGACCGTGGCTTCCAGCGTATCGATCTCCGCTGCCGTCAGGCGCGTGCGCCCGCCGGGCAGCTCCATATCGATGGTGGATTCCGTCTGCCCCAGGTGCAGGCCGATCGTCACCGCGCCGTACAGCTGCCACGCCGCCCCGGCGATCATATGATCGCCCGCGTGCTGCTGCATATGATCCAGCCTACGCGGCCAATCGATGCAGCCGTGCACCGGCGCGCCCAGCGGCGGCAGCGCGTCCAGCCTGTGCCATACCACGCCGTCCTGCACCTCCACATCGGTTACATGGGCGGTTACATCGTCCCATTGCAGCGTACCCGTATCGTAGGGCTGCCCGCCCGAGGTGGGATAAAACGCCGAGCGATCCAGCGCCGCCCAGCCGTCCGGGCGGATGGCGGCCACCCGCGCGTCAAACGCGGTCAGATAAGCGTCGTCATAGTAAAGTCGATCGGTAGGCTGCACAAGATGACCTCCTGGAAATGTAATTAATAAAGATGAGCCATCCCCCTCATCCGCTTCGCTATTCGCTCAGCACCCTCCCCCGTCTGGGGGAAGGCTATTTTGTCATGCGATTGAGCGAGCCGCCAGAGCTCCGTCCACCTTAATCCAATTGGCATTTGCATCACAGCAGCACGATGCCCGCCTCGCGGCATACGCGGCGCGTTCCGGCGTCCCACAGGGAGGACTGCACCTCGCCGATGTGCGCCTTGCCCAGCAGCAGCATGCACATGCGGCTTTGGCCAATGCCGCCGCCCATGGTATAGGGCAGCTCGCCCGCCAGCAGCATGCGGTGGAAGGGCAGGGCCGCGCGCTCCGGGCAGCCCGCCGCATCCAGCTGCGCGCGCAGGGATTGCGGCGATACGCGCACGCCCATGGAGGACAGCTCAAACGCGCAGCCCAGCACATCGTTATAGAACAGGATATCGCCGTTGAGCGCCCAGTCGTCATAGTCCGGCGCGCGGCCATCATGCGGCTTGCCCGAGCGCAGCCTGCCGCCAATCTGCAGGATACCCGCCGTGCGGTGCTCCCGCAGGTAAGCGTTTTCGCGCTGCTTGGGCGTTAAATCGGGATACATATCCTCCAGCTCCTGGGTAGTGACAAAGCTGATTTCGCGGCAGAGCGTCACTGGCAGCTGCGGATATTTCCATTTAAGAAAGTCCAGCGTGCAGCACACCGCCGTCACGATGCGGCGCATCGCATCCTTGAGGGTATCCAGCGTGCGGTCCTGCTCGGCAATGATCTTTTCCCAATCCCACTGATCCACATAGACCGAGTGCAGGTTATCCAGCTCCTCATCCCGGCGGATAGCGTTCATATCGGTATACAGCCCCTCGCCCAGCGGGAAGCCGTAATCGTGCAGGGCCAGGCGCTTCCACTTGGCCAGGGAGTGCACCACCTGCGCCTGCGCGCCCGTTTCGCGCAGGGTAAAGCTGACGGGGCGCTCCACGCCGTTCAGGTCGTCGTTGAGGCCGCTTGCGCCCTCCACAAACAGCGGGGCGGACACGCGCTTGAGATTCAGCGCGCTGCACAGGGATTTTTCAAATGTTTTTTTAATCAGCGCGATGGCTTCCTGCGTATCATACAGCGACAGTACGGAGCGGTAGCCTTCGGGTACAACAACACGGCTCATGCGGCGGCCTCCTTGTAAAAATGATTCTTCAAGGATACCCGCAAAAGCCGGGGATGTCAATCAAAAGGTTGCTTTTCTATTGTTTTTCGGGCTTGGCCCGCGCGGCGCGGCGCATTTCGTACAGGCTTTGCAGCGTTACCGCCAGCAGCACGATCGCCGCCCCGGCAATGCTGTATATGCCGGGGTTTTCGCCCACGGCCAGAAACACCCAGATGGGATTGAGCACCGGCTCCACATTGCTGATGATGCACGAGGCCACGGGCGATATGCCGCGCCGCGCGCCCAGCGCCAGAAACAGGTAGCCCAGCCCCAGCCCCACGCCCAGCCCCACGCCGCAGCCCAGCTGCGGCAGGGACAGCGAAAAATGCGGATCAAAGCAGGCCGACAGCGCAAAGGGCACGCCGGCCAGCGTGCCAAAGTACACGTTGTCCAGCGGGTCGTTGCCCGAATAGCGGTTGGCCAGGAACATCATCGCAAAGGTAACGCCGCTGCACAGACCTAGGATGTTGCCCAGCAACCGCCCGCCATCCAGGCCGCCGGCAAAGCACAGGCACACGCCCAGCATGACAAAAAACGCCGCGACGAGCTCGGATTTGAGCGGCCGCTGCTTTTTGAAGAGCAGCATATACAGAATCACGAAGATGGAGGCCGTGTATTGCAGCACGATGGCGTTGGCCGCGGTGGTCAGGCGCGTCGCGGACATAAACAGCAGGGATGTCACCGTAACGCCCACTGCGCTGAGCCACATGCCCCGGTTGGGACGGACGCGAAAGCTGCCCCGCGCCAACCCCAGCACCAGCAGCGCGAAGATGGCGCGCACGCCCGCAAGCGTGAAGGAGCTCCACCCGACAAGTTTGGTAAACATGCCCGTGAAGCTCCATGATAATCCGGCCGCGAAGGTAAGGAGCGCGGCTGCTCCGTTTGGCTTTGGCTGCCTTGCTTCGTTCATATTCCGATCCGCATGGAAATCCTGCGGCGTGCCTCCATAACTGCATCCTTATAGGGGGTGCGAATGGTGTATACATAGCCGTAATCCACGCTGCCGTTCGCGCGGGTGATGCGGTAGCGGGACAGCCCGTACTTGCCCCGGTCGCGCAGGATCTCGATATCCTCGGCGATGACCTCGGCCATCACGCGGGTGCGCGTGCGGCTCATCTGCCTGTGCCCGCACTGGCACAGCTCAAATACGCCCAGTGTGCCGGGCGGGCAGACCAGGGTAAAGGTGATGCGGTCGCGCTCGATGCGCACCTGATCCAGGTCGCGCGCGGCGGCGCGCAGGATGAGGGGGTAAATATCCTTATACAGGCGGCTGTCGCGCAGGGCTTCCATGCGGTAAAGCTCCTTCTGGCGCTCGCGCTGATAGCGGATTAACAGATATACTCCGGCGGCCAGCGCCAGCACCAGCGCGATATACGCCAAAGAACCCACGGCAGGCCGCCCCCTTCTCCCCAAATATAGTGTATTCTACCATTGTTCCATCACAAATTCAAGCATTGGAAATCTACATATTGTACTGTTAAGAAAATTGTAATACAATTTAAGAAAGCCGAAAAAATTAAGCAGGCCAACCTTTTTGTAAATTGCCTGTTATGATATTGACTTGCCTGCCGGAATCATTTATAATTGGGTTGCATACCATTTGAAATGTAATCAACAGCATGTCGCCCATCACCCCATTGATAAAGGAGGGTTTATCCCATGAAGAAAAATTGGCTCCATATTTTCCTTGCCGCGCTGCTGCTGTGCCTGCTGATGGCCGCTTCCCCGGCCATGGCGTCGGAGACGACTGATGAAATAACAAAAAATGCATGTACAAAATGCGGAAAGTTTACAGATTTTATAATTATAGGATATATTCCAACGCCCATTTCATCGACGCCAGACCCTGATGCCCATTGGGCGGAAGCCAAATGCAAGACATGCGGCAACATACAACAATTCGTTCTCGACGATGACCGTAGACTCCATACCGGCGGCACCGAAACGCCTACCTGCACCACAGGCAAAACCTGCGTAAAGTGCGGCGCCCAGTACGGCATGCTTGGCCACGACTGGGGCGATTGGGTATCCAGCGGCGACAACAAAACCCACACCCGCACCTGCCAGCGCGATGGCTGCGGCGCAACTGATACGGCAAATTGCTCCGGCGACAGCACCGCTAACTGCGTCACGCTGGGAACCTGCACTGCCTGCGGCGGGCAATACTACGGAGGGCATTCTTTTCCTGCGACCTGGAAGTGGGATTCGAATCCTTACGTAGAAAGAGACGCTGAAAAGCACTGGCTTCGCTGTACCAATGATGGATGCGTTGATGGAAAAGCGCACGTGAGTGATCATCGCTTTTGGCCGAGCAATATGTACCTGAAATCTGCGGCCACCTGCGTCTCTAAGCCTGAGTACTATAAAAACTGCACATCCTGCTACTACCAGGGAACGGAAACTTATTTTGACGAGAATGGCACAACAGACCCGGACAACCACGCCATCAAGCAATACGCCGCCAAAGCCCCCACCTGCACCGAGCCCGGCTGGGATGCCTATGAAGCCTGCACGCGCGAGGGGTGCGGCTACTCCACCTACGCGGAAATTCCCGCCTCCGGCCATAGCCTGACCCATCACGCCGCCAAGGCCGCTACCTGCACCCAGCCCGGCTGGAATGCCTACGATACCTGCTCCAAGTGCAGCTATTCCACCTATCAGGCCCTGCCCGCGCTGGGGCACGATTATCAGGCTGAGGTGATCCCGCGCACCTGCGAAAAGGACGGCTATACCCTGCACACCTGCTCCCGCTGCCAGGACAGCTATACTGACAGCGTGATCCGCCACGCCGGCCACTGGTACGGCGAATGGACGGCCAACGGCGACGGCACGCACAGCGCCTTCTGCCAGCGCGGCGGCTGCGGCAATAAGCTTACCGTGGCCTGCGCCAGCCTGACGGTTCCGGCCCTTGATATTTCCCTTTGCCCCGTGTGCGGCCAGGCCAGCGACGGCGCGCGTCTGCCGCTTGTCAGCACCTCCGCCGGGATTCTCAGCGGCAGGATTCCCTATGGCGAGCCCGTGCTGCTGCTGGGCACGCTGGCCAACGGCGAACGACTGCTGACCGTGGGCTATGAGTACGGCGGCGAGCTTTCCCGCCCCACCGGCCTGGTGCAGATTACCCTGCCCGCCGCGCTGCTGAGCGGCTGCACCCTGTCCCTGCTCAACGCCGACGGCACGGAAACGCCGGTTGAGTTTGCAATCGAAGGCGAATCCGCCGTGTTCACGCTGGACTTTGCCAAGGCCGAAGCCCCTGTCCTGGCCCTGCGCCTTGCGCCCGCCAATTAAAAACGCATAAAAAGCCCCCCGCTCCTGTCCAGGCAGACAATGAGCGGGGGATGTTTTATTCTTCAGCGCCTATCGCCGCGATGTTCTCCGCCGTCAGGGGCAGATACGCCACCGCGATGGGCTCGGTCAGGCCGAAGGCAGCCAGCCAGGCGCGGTAGTCCGTCTGGCTCAGCACGTCCGTGTCGCCGCCCCTGGGCGTAACAAGATACACGCTGCCCGCGCCCTCCGCGTCGATCTGATCGGGATAGGAAAAATCAAAGGCCCAGTGCTGCAGGGAGCGCGCCCTGGCCCAGGCGTCCACGCTGGCCACCAGCTCGTAGGCCTGCGTCTCCGCGCTGTAGACGTACAGATTGTAGGGCCAGAAGTCATCGTCGCTCAGCCCCTGATTGTGCGACCACTGTGCTGCGGCATAGCCGTTGGCATAGTAGGTGACGGCGGGGTACTCGATCAGCTCCTCCGCCAGCGCGCCCGTTTCGGAATCGTAGCGATACACATTTTCAGTGTGCGAGGCCACAGCACCCGTCGCAGGAAGATGGAAAATCAGCTCGTCCTGCCCGTCGCCGTCCACATCGCACAGGGCAAAGGCGTTGTCCTCCGGCTGGCCCTCCACCGCCGCCAGATCGGCCTCCTCGCCGTTGGGGTAGCGATGCTGCTGATACAGCATTTCCAGCGCCGTGCGATAGGCCGCCAGCCGGGCGGCGGCGATATCCGCCTCCTCCGCCTGGCCGGACAGGCAGACAGACAAGGACATCGACAAACAAATTACAAAACACAACAGCCTTTTCATAGGCAAACCTCCTTTTGCGGATATATGCAGTATACCCCCGGCAGCGGCTCATTGCAAGCCGCCCGCGCGGGTTTTACAATTGCGCCGCGCGCCCGATATCCGCCCGAAAGTTGCATTGACAAAACTTTTCCAGCCCATTAAAATATTGTCATCACACAGCAGGAGCTGGCACGATGACCACGGTGATTCTGATCCGCCACGGGCAAAGCGTTACCAACGTTACGCAGGTGTTTACCGGACATTACGATGTGCCCCTGTCCCCCCTGGGGCAGGAGCAGGCGCGCCGTACAGCAGCTTATCTGCAAAAGAATTTCAGGATCGATGCGATTTACGCCAGCGACCTGATGCGCGCCATGCAAACCGCCCAGCCGACGGCGGCGGCCTTCGGCCTGCCCATCCAGCCGGAGCCCGATCTGCGCGAGATCAGCGCCGGCCTTTGGGAGCGCATGCCCTTTGCGCAGATTGAGCAGGATTACGCCCAGCTATACGATTGCTGGCGGCACGATATCGGCCGCTGCACCTGCCCGCAGGGTGAAAGCGTGGCGCATCTGTTTGATCGCGTGCAGGCGGCGGTATCGCGCGCCGTGGCCGCGCATCCCGGCCAGACCATCGCGTTTTTCACCCATGCCACGCCCGTGCGCGCGCTGCAATGCCGCTGGCAGGGCGGCACGGCGCTGGATATGCGCGATACGCCCTTTGTGCCCAACGCCTCCGTCACCTCCGCGCAGGCGGAGGAGGGACGATACAAGCTGACCCTGATTGGCGAAAACGCCTTTCTGGACGATTTGAAAACCGCCCTGCCCGACAATGTATAAAGGAGGGAGACCCCATGGCGGATCAGCCCCGCATTGCGCTTTTGAACGATTCCTTCCCGCCGACGATTGACGGCGTAGCCAATGTGGTAACAAACTATGCCCGTATTCTGCACGACGATGGCTATCCCGTCATCGTCGCCACCCCCGAATATCCCGGCGTGACCGATGATTATCCCTACCCCGTGCTGCGCTATGCCAGCGTGAACACCACCAAGCTTGTGGGCTACCGCGCGGGCTATCCCTTCAGCGCGCGGGCGGTATCGGCCATTGATGATTTTCACCCCGATATCCTGCACACGCACTGCCCGGTGGCCTCCACCCTGCTGGCGCGCACGGCGCGCGAAAGCACGGACGCTCCGGTGATTTTTACCTATCATACCAAGTTTGACATCGACATCCGCACGGCGCTGAAGGGCGAGCTATTGCAGAACCAGCTGATTACAGCCATGGTGCGCAACATCGAAGCCTGCGACGAGGTGTGGACGGTCAGCCACGGCGCGGGCGAAAACCTGCGCTCGCTGGGCTTTCAGGGCGAATACCGCGTGATGGAAAACGGCGTGGATTTCCCCCGCGGCCGCGCGACGGAGGCTGAAATTGCCGCCATTACCCAGCGTCATCATCTGCCGCAGGATCGCCCCGTCTTCCTCTTCATCGGCCGCATGCGCTGGTACAAGGGCATCCGGCTGATCCTGGATGGCCTGGCACAGGCCAAGGCCCAGGGCGCGCGCTTTACCATGCTGTTTGTGGGCGAAGGCACGGACATGGCGGATATCCAGGCATTGGCCCGCGAAAACGGCCTGTGGGAGGACTGCGTTTTCGCCGGCGCGGTGCGCGACCGCGAGCTGCTGCGCGCCTATTACAGCCGGGCCGATCTGTTCCTGTTCCCTTCCACCTTTGATACCAACGGCATTGTGGTGCGCGAGGCGGCCGCCTGCGCCCTGCCCGCCCTGTTGGTGCGCGGCAGCTGCGCGGCCGAGGGCATCGATCACGGCCAAACCGGCCTGCTGATGGATGAAAACGCCCAGAGCCTGTGTGCGCAGGCTCTGTGGGCGTGCGCGCATCTGGATGAAATCCACCGCATCGGCCAGACCGCACAGGAGCGCATCTATATCTCCTGGGAGGATGCGGTGCGCCTGGCCGAAAAGCGCTACAGCGAAGTCCTGACCGAACGCCCAAACGGCGCGGCCCGCCCCCGGCGGGATGTTTTCCCCTTCCTGTCCGACGCGCTGGAAGCCGTCACTCGCCTGCGCGAGCTGAGCGAGCAGGTACGCGAGATGCTTAAATAATCAGTCTGTCGGTATCTTTTCCATCTGTGAAAAGGCTTTTATTGTCGCGCTCTTATCGCGCTTGAGAAGTACACTGCCGCATTGACGCAATGGCCGAAAGGCTTCTCCTTGAGGAGAGGCTCCGCCATAGGCGGTGGTGAGGTGTAGGCTGCAAAGCAGCCGTTAGCAAAACTATATAGAACAACGCCGCTGCGGCGGCTACACCTCATCCGAGCGGCTAAAGCCGCCCACCTTCTCCTCAAGGAGAAGGCTTTTGGTGGGTGTATCCACAGCAAACGTTAACTGTCGCGCATGATCCTTGTACCCAGCTATTGACCCCGTGGCACGCCGATGCAATCGGCGCAGGGCGTGCGAAGCACGACCGAAGGGGAAAGCAGGAAGCGACCGGAGGAAAGCCTGCTTTCATCCGGGCGGTTCAGGCTTTCACCTGCCACGGGGGCGGGGCGGCAGTGCCGCCTTCCAGCTTAAAACCAGCAGCTTTCACGTCAGAAGCCGGTTCTTTGGTACTTTCTTGACTCAAGAAAGTACCGTACCTCCCCCCCGTACCTCCCCCGTACCCCCGTTCCTTCTCCCGTAAACGCACGCGCCCCCTTCTGCATGAAGGGGGCGCGCTTGTTTGTGCAATTCTCTATTTAGTTGATTTTTTCGCCGGTCAGGTTGTACCAGGCCTCGCGCAGCAGGTTCTGATACTGCACGCCGGTCACGGGGTCTTTCTCCTGCGTTTCGGACATATCGCGCAGGAAGTGCACGCACAAATGGCCGCCGAAGCCGTTGGCCAGGATGCCGTTGCTCTGATGCGGACGGTTGTGCATGCCGGCCATGCACCAGGTGCCGTTGGGCAGCTGCACATAAACGATGTGCATGGTCCAGCTGCTCTTGCCGTCAAAGGCCTTCTGCATGATCAGCGTATCCTGCAGGGTGACGGGCTGGCTGTCGCAGTGACGGCCAGGCGAGAGCACCTGCAGCTTCCAGGATAGGCCGCTGTCAGGATCGTATACCGTAAAGGCCGTGCCGCTGTTCATCATGGGCTTGACCGTGTTGTACCAGTGCAGCAGCTTTACATCGCTGGCCTTGGGCGGATTGGCCGTGTAGCCCGCGTTGTCGGCCAGATACTCGCGCGGCGCGGTGGCCGCGTCGTTGGCCTTGCCGGAGTACAGGCGCACCTGGGTGGCCGCATCCAGCACGCCCGTGGCCGAAATGCCGTTGCGCAGCTGGAAGGCAACCAGCGCGTCGTGCATGGCCTCATTGAATTTGCCGTCAGTCGCCACGTTGTAGTTCAGGTTGGCCAGCGCCAGCTGCGCGCGCTGAATGGCCTTGGTGCGCACCTCGTTGACCGGCTCGTTGTAGTCGATCAGATAGCTGGTATAGTTGGAGGCCTCGGTGCTGTAGGGCAGCGCCGTGGAGGAGAACAGCAGGCTGAACGTATTGGGGCCGGCCACGCCATCCTGGCTCAGGCCGTGCAGCTGCTGGAAGCGCTTCACCGCCGTCTGCGTGGCGGAGTCGTAGGTGCCGTTGGCAGAAGAGAGATACTTGAGCTCCACCAGGCGGGTCTGCACCAGGCGCACATCCGCGCCGGTGCTGTTGAGCTTGAGGTTGCGCACCAGGATGGAGGTGTCGTAGGCGGTGTCGGGCGTGGTGGGAGCGGGGGTCACGCGCGCATCCAGCACCAGGTACTGGCGCTGCACATAGCCGCTGACGCTGCCCTGATAGGCCGCGCACCATTCCACGCCGTCCACGGTGAGGATCTGCGATACCACCACGCGGCTGCCCTTCTGGAAGGAGCCGATCTGCCGGCCGCCGGGAACCTTGCGCACGTTCAGGGAGTTGTTCACCGTATTGACCGTGGCATAGCGCAGCTCGCCGTAATGGATGGTGCTGTCGCTGGAGGGCGCGGGCGTGGGCGTGGCCACGGAGGGCACGGTGGGCGCGCCGCCGCTGAGCACGATGTAATCGCTGTTGACAAAGCCGGTATAGCTTTCATAGGATACGCAGTACCAGCCGGTAAGGCGCTGGGTGACGGTGACGGCCGCGCCGTTGGGAATCTGGAACAGCACGTCGTAGGTCAGGCCGGGGCCGGAGCGCAGGTTCAGCTTTTTGCCATTGGAGCAGTACACATAGCCGCTCAGCCGCTCGGGGCCGGGGTTCACGCTGGGCGCGGGGGTAGCCGTGGGCGTGACCGTGCCGCCGTCGAAGGTGAGGAACTTGCTCATCACATAGCCGGTCTTGCCGTTATAGCTGGTCAGGCACCAGGTAGTGTCAACGCGGGTGACGCTGAGCACCGTGCCGTAGGGAATCTGCGCAATCACGTTATTGGCAGAGACCGGGCGCTGGCGCAGGTTCAGGCTGCCGCCGTTGGCGGGCTGCACGCGGGCGATGAGCGCATTGCTGTCCGTGGGCACAGGCGTGGGGGTAATCACCGGCACGGGGGTGGGTGTGACGGTGGCGGTGGTGAAATACAGGAAGCTGCTCATCACATAGCCCGACTGGCCGTTATAGGTGGTATAGCACCACTTATTGTTGACGCGGGTCACGCGCAGCTGCGTGCCGTTGGGCACACGGGTGAGGATCTTTGCGCCCGAGACAGCGCGCTCGCGCAGGTTCAGGCTGCCGCCGTCCGCGCAGGAAACATAGGCCGTTTCCATGCTGGTATCGGGCGAGGGCGATACGACGGGCGTATCATCGCTGAAGCGCAGGAAGGAGGTCATCACATAGCCGGTCACAACGGAATCGTAGCTGATCTGGCACCACTTGCTGCCGCGCTCCAGCACGTTCACCGTTGCGCCGTTGGGGATTTGATAGAAGGCGTCATAGCCGGTGCCGGGGCCTCGGCGCACGTTCAGGCTGCCGCCGTTGGCGCAGTACACCGCGGCGGTTTCGGTCTGCGTGCCGGGGTTATCCTGGCTGCCGCCGGGATTGGTGGACATGCTGTTGTACAATTCGTACAGCTTGGTCAGCGTCTGATCGCCGGCCTTGCCGTCCACCTTCAGGCCGTAATCGTTCTGAAAGGTATAGACGGCGGTGTACGTCTGCGTGCCGAAGGAGCCGTCGCACGTGACATTATAGCCCAGCGCGGACAGCGCCTGCTGCATGCGCAGCACATCCGCGCCCTTATCGCCGGGGCGCAGGGTGGTGTAAGCCAGCGCGCCCTGGGCAATCAGCAGCGTGCAAAGCAGCGTAGGCAAAAAACGCTTGATAAAGCGGCGCATAAAAAGGACCCCCTTTTGTAGTCGTCTCATTTTATCACAGCATTTCAGAAATGTAAATGATTATTGCGAAATTATTACAATTGAAACTGTAAAAAAAGCAGCGCTCCCTCCCGCCGCAGCCGGAAAAGCGCCGCCGTTCGCTCAGAACGGCCTGTAAAAGCATGGATTGGCTTAAAATTTCCGTTTTATTCCAGGTTTCCGCCAGTTACTGATTGCTGGCTTTATACTCCTCCCAGGTGTCGGTAGGTACTTCGATCAGTGCAGGCTTTTCGCCGCCGAAATAGCGCAGCATATCCGCATCGGATACCTCCAGCGCGCTCTGGGTCAGATCGTACAGATACCAGGGACGCCGCACCAGCGTTTTATCCCGCAAACGGTAGATGGCATACTGCTGGCAGAGCAGCGCCTCCTGCGTGTTTGTGACGAGATAGTTATTCTTGCCGGCCATGGCCTGGATGAAGGCTGCAGTCCAGCGCTCCATGTGACGTGGCAGCGCGGAGACGATTTGGGCGTTCGCCGCGTCCACAGCCTGCTGAAGCGTCTGCGTGGGCAAGGCCTGATACAGCGCGCCCAGCTTGATCAGGAAGGCCTCGCGGTATTCAGGCTGGCTAAGCAGCATGCTTTCTATGATGACGACAGAATCCGTGGTCATCGTATTCAGCGAGGCAAGCGGGTTGGTCGAGGCAAACATCAGCGCGTAGGCAAAATCGCCCATGGCGCACTTGACCGGCCCATTGCCAACCTGATAGAAGACAACGTCGCTTTTCATATTCAGATTGCCGAAGAATACGTTTACCGCCGCCCAGTTCAAAAAGCTCTCGGTATCCAGCAGCGCGCTCAGTGTCTGCCGATCCGCTTCAAGGGAGAGGTTCAGGCTCTTAATCTGCTGAAGGGCGTTGGTAATGCCGGACGTATCGCCGCAGAAGGCTTCCATGTTCACATCGGCTGCATTGAGCATGGCGGTGCTGTCCAGCCCCTCAAAGCGGGCAATGGCGTCTGCGATATCCTCTCGCCGGGAATACAGGCCACGGTAATCGCCGTTGACGTACACCTCCACCGGCTCCTGCGTGCGCACAGGCACCGCCACGGGGCCCTGAGCCACCAGGCTGGAGCAGGCCGTGCTGAGCAGCTTGGTTCGCAGCGCATCTCCGCCATCGTTATACAGGACGAAGCGCGTTTTCGCGCCCTGATCAATGCTTTCAATATGCAGGCTCTGCTGCGGCAGGTCTTTCTCCACCAAATCCAAAGCCGTTTTATTCAGCCGCAGCCTGGCCTGGAAGGTGCTTTCCTGGCCGCCCTCCGCCACCGTGATCTGCGCGTCTACAGCGGTTTCCTGAGAGAGAGAGGCGTCGGAGGCGTAGGTGATCGTAATTACCGGCAGGGTTTGCTTCTCCTGCGCCATCGCGGGCAGCGCGCACAGAATCATGATGCAGCACAGTACTGCAAAGGAACGCCATTTGTTCACGAAAGATTCCTCCTTTTGGGCAGGTCAATTGTGAAGATGTGAGAAACAAAAGTGCGTTCTTAGCCGGACAACCCCTCCTTTTTCAATGTCCTTGCCACTTTTTGTATTGAATAAACGATACGATCATAGAAAACAGCTGCAACTGCAATATACCATGATTTAACAGGATTAGCAATAGCCAATTGGAGCTATATCCAATAATTTACAATTCCTGCCTTGACGCGCGCCGCGCATAAAAAAAGCCGCCCACGGGGCGGCGCAGCCTGTCAAAAAAGCCTTGTTGAAGCTCTTGGGATGCATGAAGGGGCCGCAGCTCCTTCATATGTAATCCGCAGCGGCGGCGTGTACGGCGCGAGAAGCAGCCGTCAGGCTGCTTCCTATGTCATTTTCTGCCCGTGAGCCTCTGGCTCACAAGAAAATGACGTGAGCCGCCCAAGGGGCGGCAATCATAAAAAACGGTTTCCAAGGATGAAATTATTCCAGGTTTCCGCTCAGCGTCATGGCGGCGATGATTGCCGCCAGCCCGGCGGTTTCGGTGCGGAAAATGCGCGGCCCCAGCGTCACGGCGCGCGCGCCGCTGTCCAGCATGCGCTGCACCTCGTTTTCGCCCATGCCGCCCTCCGGGCCGATCACGATGGCCAGGTCGGCGATATCCGGGCTGATCAGGCGCGGCAGCGTGCCCTCGCGCGCATCCTCCCAGGGCACCAGCGCCAGCTGATGGCCGAGCAGCGCGCGGCACAGAGCGCTCAGATCGATGGGTGCGGCCACCTCGGGCGTGACGGGGCGAAAGGCCTGCTTGGCCGCTTCGCGGGCGATGCGGTTCCAGCGGGCGAGCTTTTTATCGTCCTTGCCGTCCAGATGCGCCACGCACCGGGGCATTTCCACCGGCACGATGCGGCAAACGCCCGCCTCGGTGCATTTCTGCACGATATAATCCATCTTATCGCCCTTGGGCACGCCCTGATACAGCGTAACGCGCAGGGAAGCCTCGGGGCTTCTCAGCCTTTCAAGCACGCGCACAGCCACGCCGTCCGGGCCGGTCTGGCAGATGCTGGCCGCGTAGGCCTGACCAGCAGCAAACAGCTGCACCTGCGCGCCCACATCCAGCCGCAGCACGCGCAGGGCGTGGCGGGCGTCCTCCGCCTCCAGATAGGCCGTATCGCCCTGAATGCCGCGCTCATCGGCAAAAAAACGATGCATATCAGCGCACGCGGGCGGCCAGCGCTACCCAGTCGCCCTTCTCCATCCGGTCAAACAGCTGATAGCCGTTGGCGGTGAGCACCTTGGTCACCTCATCCTCGCGCTCACGCAGGATGCCGGAGCACACGAACGTGGCGTTCTCGGTCAGATGGCTCTTGAGTGGCGCGGCCAGCAGCATGATCACCTCGGCCAGGATGTTGGCCACGGCGAACTCGCACTGCACGTTATCCAGACCCTTGACCAGATCGCCCTCGCAGATGGTCACGCGATCGGCCAGGCCGTTCTTTTCCACATTTTCCTGCGCCACGCGCACGGCCATGGGGTCGATATCCACACCCAGCACCTCTCGCGCGCCCAGCCGCGCCGCCGCGATGGCCAGGATGCCGCTGCCCGTGCCCACGTCCAGCACCTCGCCGCCATGATAATGCTTTTCAATCATGGCCACGCACATGGCGGTGGTCTCGTGCGTGCCCGTGCCAAAGGCCATGCCGGGATCCAGCTCGATCACCAGATCGCCGGGCTGCTCATCCCAGGTTTCCCAGCTGGGCTTGATCACCAGGTGCTCGCCGGCACGGAAGGGCTTGTAATACTGCTTCCAGCACTCGGCCCAATCCTGCTCGTGCACGCCCTCCTGGAAGATTCTGAGCGTGCCCAGGTCCATGCCCGTCAGCTCAGGCAGCGCGTCCAGGCAGTTTTTCAGCCCGCGCAGCTCCTCCACGGTGGAAAACCAGGCCTTCACCTGCACATCCTCGGGCATTTCATCCAGCATTTTGCGGTCGATCAGCTCCCAATAGCCGTTGGGCTTATCGGGATCGGGCACATCGCTGCGGTCAATAATCTGCGTGCCTACCGCGCCCTGGCGCATCAGCGTCTCCGAAACAATATCCGCGCCCTCGGTGTTGGTAGAAATGGTCACTTCAATCCAATCCATAAATAGAAAAAACTCCTTCAAACAGTCTGAAAGGCCGCGCTGCGGCACAGACCATGGGCTGCGTTCCGGCGAACGCAGTCAATCATGAACCATATTTCATCATACGGTTTTCGATGGATTTTGTCAATGTTTTTCACCGGCGGCAGGGTCCTGGGGCCCTGCTTTCCCCAATGCGGGCGTGCCGAGCACCGATAATATTGTAAAAACTCTGCAGAAATAACTGGAAAAGCTGCGCTTTGCTTGACAGAACGCAATGAATAAAGTACAATAAAATTTGCAATCATGCCGTTCCACGCGGGTGTCCGCGTATCAGGAAGGGGGGTCGGGCATGTTTTTTGCCCATGAATCCAAAAGAAGTATCCGCGCAATGCTTACAACGCTGCTTCTGCTGCTGGCATTGCTGTTTGCGCTGCCCGCCATGGCGGACGACAATATCAATTTTACCCTGTCGGTCGAGCCTTCCAGCCTCACCGCGCCCGGCCCCGTTACGGTGTCGGTGCGCGTGGTTAACGCGGGCGAAACCGACATGACCGAGCCGGTCATGCTCTACGATCCCAGCGGCGCGCTGGTGCCTACCTTTGGGGACGGCGGCCAGGCGCTGATCAAAAAGGGCGATTATGTGACCGCGCAGCATACCTACAGCGTCACCCAGCAGCAGCTGGACGAGGGCAAGCTGACCTACATGCTCAGCTATAACGATGTGGACGCCAGCGGCAACGTGGTGGTCAAGTCCCTCAGCGCCAGCGCCGCGCTGACCTTTACCGGTACGGCTCCGCGCCTGACGGTCAACCGTACCATCGATCCCGAGGTGGTGCGCAACGGCAAGACCGCCACCGTGCAGTATGAGCTGTACAATTCCGGCAATGTGGAAATCAAGAACATCCGCGTGGAGGAGAACACCTCCATTTCCGCCAATGCGCAGTCCGTCACCTCGCTGGCGCCGGGCGAGCGCAAGACCATCAAGTTCACCGCCACCATGCGCCAGAACGATCTGACCAGCCGCGGCAAGGTGACCTACAAGGCGGGGGACGAGTCCCTGTCCCAGGAGCTGCCCGCCGTCACCATCCCCAAGGCCAATCCCGGCCTGGTGCTGGATGAAATCCTGACGGCCGACAAGACCTCCATCGAGAACGGCGACACCGTTACCCTCACCCTGACCATCAAGAACAACGGCAACATTACCTATTCCAATATCAGCGTGACGGATGCCAAGTACGGCGAGATCTTCACCAATCTCACCCTGGGCCCCGGCGAAACGCTGGTGCGCGAAAAGCAGTTCACCCTGTCCGAAAGCACGTCCTTCAAGTATTCCGTCACCCTGCCGGATAATACGGGCGCTACCAACGTGATCTCCTCCAACGAGGTCAAGATCAGCGTTTACAGCCCCGGCCAGATGATGCATCTGACCCTGGACGCCGCCGCCAGCACCGCCACCGTGGCGCAGGTGCCCGCCGATGTGCGCTTCACCCTGAAGCTGACCAACAATTCCTCCCAGACGGCCAAGAACGTGACCCTGTATCACGGCGCTACCCGCATCACCACCGTGAGCGAGCTGGCCCCTTCGCAGACCGTCACCATCGAGCGCGATTTCACCATCTCCCAGGCGGGCAAGTTCCGCTTTACCGCCAGCATCAAGGATGCGCTGGATAACACCCAGACCTTTGATTCCAACGAAATCACCATTGCCTACGCCGCGCCTACTGCTGCGCCCACCGCCGTGCCGCAGGTGACGGTCGCGCCCCTGGTTACCGTCACGGTTGCGCCCATCGAGGTGCTTGAGCCCGTGGCCAGCCAGACCAGCGGCTATCTGCGCACCGCCGCGCTGGTGTTCGCCGGGCTGTTTGGCGCCAGCTTCCTGCTGTTCGCCGTCAGCACCGTGATGCGCGCCAAGCGCCGCAGCACCTCCCGCAACGCCTACGATCATATGGATCTGGCCGAGCGCCGCGATTATACCGAGCCCGCCCGTTACGGCGAGGCCGATATCGCCGATACCGAGCCGGAGGCCGCGCCCGACGCGCTGAGCGAAAAGCCCTCGGATGAAATTCTCAAGGAGGATGCGCCCCAGCCCGTCAAGCAGCAATCCGACGACGGCGGCGCGTACCGCCTGACCCGCGAGGATTCGCAGCCCCAGCCCCAGGCTCCCGCGCAGGAGCAGCCCGCGCAGGATACCCCCGCTGAAAACGCTGCCGACGCGCCTTCCCGCCGCCGCCGCGCCAGCCGTAAGCCTGCGGATGCGCCCAGCGAGGACGAATAATTACATACCCATCAGCCGCCTGATTTTGATCAGGCGGCTTTTGCATGCCCGAAAAAACTTTGCCTGCACGCAGGAAAACGCTGGACTTTTTCGTCTTTATAGCGAGAGGTGCTGCCTATGAAAAAGCTATTTGCCGTGATGCTTGCGCTCTTGTGCCTGCCGGTCATGGCCGCGCTTGGAGATACGGAAGGCGATTTTACCTATATGCTTACCCCGGACGGCGCGATCGTGACGATGTACTACGTGGCAGACGAGGCGCAAACGCCCGCGGTGATCACCGTGCCCGACGCCCTGGGCGGGCAGCCCGTGGTGGGCATTGGCGAAAATGCGTTTAACAATTCGGAGAGTGCGTTTGAAGGAGCGCTGGTGGAGGCGATCATCCTGCCTGGCACCCTCAGGTATCTGGATGACGGGGCTTTTACCTGCTGCCATGATGTAAAGAAACTCTACTTTCCTGCCAGTCTGGAGCGCATTGCCGAGGGCTGCTTTTCGCATGTGACGGCGGAGATTGCGTTGGATCCGGACAATCCGTATTTCACTGTGGAGCGCGGGTATCTGATCGACCGGCGCGCCGATACGCTGCTCTATGCGCCCCGGCTGCGGGCGGGCGACGCAATCGACCTGCCGCGCGTGCGCCGCCTGGGCGAGGGTGCGCTGGAGAACCTGTATTGCGCGGCCACTGCGCTGACCATCCCCGACAGCGTGCAAAGCATCGGTGGCGGGGCGTTGGCAAACCTGCCGTATCTGCGCGCGCTGACCATTCCGGATTCTGTTACGGAGCTGGAGCCGAACAGCTTATGCAGCATGAATCTTGTTTCGTTGGCGCTTCCCGGCAGCGTGAAGCATATTCCAGAATCCCTGTGCGAAAGCGCGGCGCTGACCGAGCTTACGCTGGCGGAGGGCATTGAGACCATCGGCGATTACGCCTTTTACCGCACGGCGCTCAGGCAGGTAACGCTGCCCGCCTCGGTGC
>CAKUFG010000034.1 GCA_934647235.1 uncultured Clostridia bacterium | reverse complement strand
TATTCTTCTCGTGCCTCAGGGATTCCAAACCATTCAGGCAGTTCTTCCAATATATTTCTGGTTATGCTCTTTTTATCTTCATCATTTGCTATTTGAATGATATGCATGTCAAAAGTTCTCCTCCAAAAATTCCGATTTGTCAGCATCAAAGTTTCAGAATTTCATCTGCAAGTTCACGAACAGTCTTATTGCTCGTATCAATTTTTACGGTATCAAGTAACCGATACATACGAATCCTTCCGACACTTCTGTCAATGACATCGGAAGTGCGGATTCCGCGAGCAATATCGGATGACAACCGATTCCTCAGATTTGCTTCGTCCGTTATCAAAGATATTTTTATGACTCTGCAAGCACTTACGTCCAATTCTTTGATTATGCGATTGATGATGGACTGTTCATGCATAACCCAACAAAAAATAATGTTTTCATAAGCGGTGCAATGAAGAAAGTTGTTCAGCAAATAACAGATATTACGTATGACCATATCCTTTGTTTCTTCCGTTACCTGAAACGGATCGGCGTCCCAGCACCAGTCTCCGTCCAGAAAAACACTGTGTGGTAAATCTTTTTTCAATTGTTGGCTGATTGTTGTTTTGCCAACGCCCATTGTACCGCCAATCAAATACAGTGTTTTCATACCGATCCTCCACAAATTCCGATTTGCACAATCAAAACACATCGCGAAACGATAAAGAAGCTTCTCTTTTCTCGGCATAATCAGGATCATGGAACTGCCCTCGCAGCCAGCTCAGATCCACCATTCGGGCGTAAGCTGACCCAGCGTTGCGATCCTGTTGTTTTCGTAGTCCAGCATGACCTCCACGCCCTTGTAATCCTCCGGCATCAGCTGGGACATCAGCTCCCGGCACGCGCCGCAGGGGGGTATGGCCTTGCCATCCTGGCCGACGGCGATCACCCGGCGGATGGCGTTCTCACCCTCGGTAATCATGTGAAAAATGGCGTTTCGCTCGGCACAGACGCCCAGCGTGCAGGCGGAGTCCACGCATACGCCGGTGTAGATCTTGCCGCTGACCGATTCGATGGCCGCCGCCACGCCGCCGGCCTCGATGAAGCGCGATACCTGCCGGGGCTTGAGCGCGGCGAGGGCAGCGCGGTACAGCTCGTCCCAGATGGGTTCCATTGCCGCAATCCTCCGTGAAAAATAGAACAAACAGCGCCCGGGGCGAAGGCTCCGGACGCTGCGCTTGTTGAAAGCTTAGAAGATATACTTGTCGCTCAGCGCGGGACGCTTGGCCATTTCTTCCTGCTTGGCGCGATACTTTTCGGCCTCGTTGCCCAGCACCGCGTAGGAGGCTACCTTGCTTTCCTCCACGCCCGGCTGGTTGAAGGCGTCGATGTTGAGCAGCTCGCCCTCGTAGGCGGTGGTCAGCTCGAAGAAGTACATCAGCTGGCCGATGGTGCCCGCGTTGACGCAGGGCAGGGTGATGGTCTGGCTCATACGGTCGGCCTTGAGCAGCGCGTACTCGGTGCCCTGGCGCTCGGCCTCGATGAGCTGGTTGAGCGTCTTGCCGCCCAGGAAGGCCACGTCGTGGAATTCCTCGCAGCCATGGGGGATTTCCACCGTGCTGCGGAAAGCGCCCACCTTGATCAGGGTGATCACCTTATCGTAGGGGCCTTCGGTGTAGAGCTGCAGCTGGCTGTGCTGATCGGTAACGCCCAGCGCCTTGGTGGGGGTCTGACCCACGTTGCAGGGCTTGCCATCGCGGGTCACGTTCTTGCCCAGGCTTTCGGCCCACAGCTGGCAGAACCAGTCGGCCATGTATTTCAGGCTGTCGGCATAGGGCATTACAGCCTGTACGTTCATGCCGCGCTCGGTGGCGATGTACTGAAGCACGGCCTCCAGCAAGGCGGGGTTCTGCCACACGTCGCCGCTCTGGCAGCGCTTATCCATGCACGCCGCGCCCTTGAGCATGGCGCGGATATCGATGCCGCATACCGCCGCGGGGAACAGGCCCACGGGGCACATTTCGCTGTAGCGGCCGCCTACGCCGTCGGGAACGACGAAGGTTTTGAAGCCGTTTTCGCGGGTCAGCTTGATCAGGTTGCCGCGATCCGCGCCGGTGGTGGTGATGATATGCCTGGCCCAGTCGTCGCCCACGGCCTTTTTCAGCGCGTCGGTGAAGATCAGGTACTGGCTCATGGTTTCGGCGGTGCCGCCGGACTTGGTGATCACGTTGAAGCAGGTGGTCTTTACGTCGATCACGTCAAACAGCGCGGCCATGCGCTCGGGGTCGATGTTGTCTTCCACATAGAAGCGAGGGCCGCCGCGCTTTTCGGCGGGCAGCTCGTTATAGTGCAGGTGGTTCAGCGCCTGCTGCACGGCGATGGGGCCCAGCGCGCTGCCGCCGATGCCCAGCACCACAAAGGTGTCAAACTGCTTGCGCACCTCGGCGGCAGTCTTTTCGATATCGGCAATCACGGCTTCCTGATTATAGGGAAGCTCGGTCCAGCCCAGCCAGCCCTGGCCGCGATGCGCGCGGACGTTTTCATAGGCCTTTTCGGCCGCGCCGCGCAGGGCGGCGACTTCCTGCTCGCTGATGCCGCGCTCGCCCAAGGTGGCGGACATCATATGGTTTACATCCAGCTGAATCTGGGGTACCATGCACATTTTGCAATCTTCCATTTGTAAATTCCTCCTGTTCGTCGGATCATACGCGCACAGTATACCATATTTTTGCCCTGGCTGCATAGAAAAAATAAAGAAAAAAACGGAAAAATAATGAACAAAAATAGTGCTTTCTTTTCATTGGCGCCTCTGCTATACTATCAATTATATCCTGCGGATCGGAGAGGAGCTGTTACCGATGAAAAAGCTGATGCTGGGCAACGAGGCCGTTGCGCGCGGCGCGTATGAGGCCGGCGTGCGGGTGGTATCCAGCTATCCGGGCACGCCGAGCACGGAGATTACGGAGTTCTGCGCCGCTTATCCCGAAATCGACTGCGAATGGGCCCCCAACGAAAAGGTGGCTGTGGAAACGGCCTTCGGCGCAGCCATGACGGGCGCGCGCGCCATGAGCTGCATGAAGCATGTGGGCGTGAACGTGGCGGCCGATCCCCTGTATACCGCAGCCTATACGGGCGTGAACGCAGGGCTGGTAATCGTGACGGCGGACGATCCCTATATGCATTCCAGCCAGAACGAGCAGGACAGCCGCATGATTGCCCGCGCGGCGCATATCCCCATGCTGGAGCCTGCCGACAGCCAGGAATGCCATGATTATATTCAGCGCGCCTTTGAACTGAGCGAGCGCTACGATACGCCCGTTTTTCTGCGCCTGACCACACGCCTGGCGCATCAGCGCTCCCCGGTGGAAATGGGCGGGCGCACTGAGCTGCCTGTGCGCGAATACAAAAAGGACTTTATGAAATATGTGATGATGCCCGGCATGGCCCGCAAGCGTCATCTGGTGGTGGAAGCGCGCGAGCAGCGCATGGAGAATGAGGCCGCAGGCCTGGGCCTCAACCGCATGGAAATGCGCGGCACGGCGCTGGGCGTGGTGTGCGCAGGCGTGGTGTATCAATATGTGCGCGAGGCGCTGCCCGAGGCCAGTATTCTGAAGCTGGGGCTGAGCTATCCCATCGATCGCGCCGCCGTGCGTGATTTTGCCGCCAGGGTGGACAAGCTGGTGGTCATCGAGGAGCTGGAGGGCATCTTTGAGCAGGAGATCGCCGCCATGGGCATTGCCGTAACGGGCAAATGCTACACGGGCCGTCAGGGAGAGCTGAGCGTGCAGCGCATCCGCGAGGCCTTTGGCGCGGATCAAGCGCCGCAGGAGCCCGCGCTGCCCGCGCGCCCGCCTGTGCTGTGTCCGGGCTGCCCGCACAGAGCAACCTTCTTTGCCATCAAAAAGCTGGGGCTGACGGTGTTTGGCGATATCGGCTGCTACACCCTGTGCGCCCTGCCGCCCATCGAAAGCATGGATGCAACGCTGTGCATGGGCGCATCCATCGGCATGGCCATCGGCGCGGAAAAGGCGCATGGCCGCGATTTTTCCCGCCGCAGCGTGGCAGTGCTGGGCGACAGCACCTTTATCCACAGCGGCATTACGGGGCTGATCAACGCGGTGTACGACCGCTCCAATATCAATGTAATCATCCTGGATAACCGCATCACCGGCATGACCGGCCATCAGCAGAATCCTGCCACGGGCTTTGATATCCATGGCAGCCCGGCGCCGCAGCTCAATCTGGAGGCCGTGTGCGAGGCGGTGGGGGCGCATGTGCGCGTGGTCAACCCCATGCAGATGAAGGACATGGAGCAGGCCCTGCGCGAGGAAACGCAGCGCGACGGCGTATCGGTGATCATTGCGCGCTATCCCTGCGCGCTGCTGGATAAGCGGCCCAAGCAGTCCTGCGTGATTGCGGATTGCCATCACTGCGGCGCATGCCTGCGCCTGGGCTGCCCCGCGCTGGAGCGCGGCGCGGACGGCGCTGTGCGCGTAAACGCCGCGCTGTGCAACGGCTGCGGGCTGTGCAGGCAGATGTGCGCCTTTGGGTGCATTACGGGCGGAGGCGAAAAGCAATGAAAGCCAATATTATCATCGTAGGCGTGGGCGGACAGGGCATCCTGCTGACCAGCAAAATCCTGGGCTATCTGGCGCTGAAAATGGGCGACGATGTGAAGGTCAGCGAGGTGCACGGCATGAGCCAGCGCGGCGGCAGCGTGATCACCCATGTGCGCATCGGCGAAAACGTGGCTTCCCCGCTGGTTACGCCGGGCGAGGCCGATATGGTGATCGCCTTTGAATGGCTGGAGGCGCTGCGCTCGGAGTTTTATCTGCGGCAGGGCGGCGCGATGATTGCCAATACCCATCGCATGCTGCCCATGCCTGTAATTATGGGCAAGGCGGACTATCCCGAGCAGGCAATCGACGGGCATCCGCTCTATGCGCTGGACGCGCAGGAGCTGGCCGAGCGCTGCGGCAGCGTGCGCGCGGTCAATATTGTGCTGCTGGGCGTATTGTCCCAGCTGCTTCCCTGGCCGGCCGAGGCGTATGAGGAGGCCGTCTCCGCCTGCGTAAAGCCCGCCACGCTGGCGGTCAATCTGGCGGCGTTCCGGGCCGGGCGCGCGGCGTATCAGGATATCGCAAAAAACGAGAAAGCGTAAATTCAGAAATGATCGATCAGCAAATTCTGGCCGCCCAGCGGCTGTCGCGGGATGAAATCCATCAGCTCCAGAGCCAGCGCCTGCGCGCGCTGGTGCGGCATGTGTATGACAACGTGCCCTTCTATCGCCGCAAGATGGATGAGCGCGGCGTAAAGCCGCAGGATATCCGCACGGCGGAGGATATCGACCTGCTGCCCTTTACCGAAAAAAGCGATCTGCGCGATCACTATCCCTTCGGCTTGCTGGCCGTGCCGCGCCGCGAGATCGTGCGCATGCACGCCTCCTCCGGCACCACGGGCAAGCCCACGGTGGCGGCCTATACGCGCGAGGATCTGGATAACTGGACCGAGCTGACCGCGCGCTCGCTGGCGCTGGCGGGCATTGACGATACGTCGGTGGTACACATTGCCTATGGCTACGGCCTGTTTACCGGCGGCCTGGGCGTGCATTACGGCGCGGAGCGTCTGGGCGCGGCAGTGGTGCCTGCCAGCGGCGGCAACACCCAGCGCCAGCTGACGCTGATGGAGGATTTTGGCGCGACGGCCCTGTGCTGCACGCCCTCCTATGCCATCAACCTGGCCGAGGCCATGCAGGAAAAGGGCGTGGATATCAGCCGGATGCAGCTGAAAACAGGCGTTTTCGGCGCGGAGCCGTGGAGCGAAAGCATGCGCGCGCGCATTGAAAAGATGTTGCATATCCAGGCGCATGATATTTACGGCCTGACCGAAATGATGGGTCCTGGCGTGGCCATGGAGTGTGCGGCCAGGCAGGGCCTGCACATCTGGGAGGACGCTTTCCTGCCGGAGATTCTGGATGAAAAGCAGCAGGCCGCGCCGGAGGGAGAAGCCGGAGAATTGGTGATTACCACCCTGGTCAAGCGCGGCATGCCGCTGCTGCGGTACCGCACGCACGATATCACCTGCCTGACCCATGCGTCCTGCCCCTGCGGCTGTACGCATGCGCGGCTGCGCCGCATCACGGGCCGCAACGACGATATGCTTATCATCCGCGGGGTCAATGTGTTCCCCTCGCAGATCGAGCAGACGCTGCTGCAGATCGAGGGCATTACCCCCAATTATCAGATCATTGTGGATCGCCGCGGCGCGCTGGACACGCTGACGGTGATGGTCGAATTGGATCCTGCCCGCATGAGCGACACTGTGCGCGATGTGGAAGCGCTGTCCGCCTATGTGGCCGCGCAGCTGTCCGCCTCCTGCCTGGTGCACGCCACGGTCAGGCTGTGCCCGGCCGGTTCGCTTGCGCGCAGCGAAGGCAAAGCCAAGCGCGTGATTGACAACCGCAAATACGAGTAAAAGCGCCGGCGGTTGACAGGCGGGCGGGTTGGGCGTTATAATAACAACTGTTGTTTATCCTTGAAAAAGGAGGGTGACCGGCATGCCGCCCAAGGTGAAGTTTACAAAGGACGAGATTATCCAGGCCGCGCTCAATGTAGCCCGCGTCAAGGGCGCGTCCAGGGTCAGCACGCGCGATATCGCCGCCGAGCTGCAGGTGTCCACGCGCCCGATTTTTACCTATTTTGATACCATGGACGAGGTGCGCGCGGAGATCCGAAAGGCTGCTGAGGCCGTTTATCAGCAGTATATTCTGCGTGGGCTGGCCGAGCCGCTGCCCTTCATGGGGGTGGGCATGCAGTATATCCGTTTTGCAAAGGAGGAGCCGCAGCTGTACCGCCTGCTGTTTCTGACCCCTGCGCAGGAGGGTGACAGCGGCATGCAGGATGCCGCGCAGCAGACGCTTGCGCTGATCAATCCTTCGCTGTGCAGCTTTTACCATATGGACGCTGCTGCGGCGGAGCGCTACGGCTTTGATATGCTGCTGGTAGCGCATGCCCTGGCCGCGCAGATCGTAAGCGGCGCTTGCCCCTATACGGATTCGGATATCCGCCGCATCTTTACGCATTTTAGCCTGGCCCTGTGCAAGGCCTGCAAGGAAATCCCCGGCTTTGCGGACGATACCTTTGATCGGGACGTCGAGTTCCGCAATCTGGTTCCGCAAACCGATCCATAACGAAGAGCATCGGCCGGCTGCACGCAAATAACGCAGCCGCGCCGTTTCCTTTTGTTCCAGGGTATAGCGGCGCGTTGCTTTCCATAATCGTGCATTCCCTCATTCATTGGGGAACAGACTGCTTCGCTGCAGCGCAAAAACAAAAATCAAAAAAATTTGCGCCGGGGTATTGCATTTCATCGCGCTTTTTGATATACTAATCAAGTACGGGGCATTAGCACAGTTGGTAGAACAAGCCTTCAGTTGTTTATCCCCGCCAGTGGTTTTCGAAGGAAAGCAGTTTCTGTCAGATCTGCACAAAATTTGACAAAGAAATTTGGGGCATTAGCACAGTTGGTAGCGCGCGACATTCGCATTGTCGAGGTCAGGAGTTCGAATCTCCTATGCTCCACCAGAAATTTTTGATCCGAGCCTTTTCTGAAGAAGAGGTTCGGATTTGCTTTATGATAGAAACCAGTTTGGCTGAAAGCATAGTAACTTTTTTTCGATGTATAAAGAGGCACGAATCCATCTGTATAAGATGTTTTCGTGCCCTTTTCATGGTTGCTTTCCAAGGAATGCTTACTTCTTGAGTTTATGGCTTCCCTTCTTTGAAGCGACAAAGCGATCATAAATCTTCAGAATGTCAATTCGATGTTCGCAACAGTAATATACTGCTCCTATAGTCGCGCGATTGGCGCCTTTCGAATTTTCCCCTGCCTTCATATTCAGTTGTAATGTACGCAGGGTTACACCAAGCTCTCGCGCCATTCTGCGCTTGGAATGGAATACCTCGTGCAGTAGCGTTTCCAGAAGGTAAGCAGCAAATGCTATTTCATTCATTTCTATTTCCTCCAGCAAAGTTGATTTGTATATAGCAACTTGTAATTGCTTAGGAGGCCCTCTGCACCGGGTTCTCATGTGTTATCCATTTAGTATGTAGTTCCTATAAAATGATAGGCATTGAAAGGCGGCCTTTATTTGTATGAGGGACTGAACTGCTCAATAAAGTATTTCAAGAGAACCTTCATAGAGAGTGTATTTCTAGACCATTATAAAAATATGTAAAGAGGGTGCCTCATTGTGAGATCCTTTTGATTGATATACAATAATTATTGAAAAATATGGTGTTTCGATGTTCTGCTGTTTGTCGCTATAAACAAGGTATTCAACTGGATATCTATTGAAGAATTCCAATAATGATGTTAGCCATGTCACAGTGACAAGAGTATTGTAAATCATTTTTTAAAAGTAAAAAAGAGCCAAAAGAAAGTCAAATTATGTAAAATAAAGGAATTATACCTGAGAACTGACTGCATAAAAAGTTCCAGATTAAGGGAATAAATGGGACAGAAATTTCGTTATATGTTATGTATGGTTAGAGTTTGATGCTCTAGCATATAGAAAGGGGAAAGGGTGTGGAATGGTGAAACGAGTGTTTGGAAACAAAGCCATATGGCACTACGAGTTGAGAACGGCTTAGCTAAACCTTGCTCGAAAGTAATGAGCTATTTTAGTTGCTTATCTTTCGAAGCATATTTTTCCTGGCAATTATATCAGTTTAGTAAAGGAGCATGAAAATGTGCAAGAAAGTGATAATGGTAATAAGCGTTTTGCTGTTAATGTGCAGGGCAGCTGTAGCTGATGACTTTCTGACGCTGACCGACTCGCAGATTCTTGATTTTACGGAACGTTCGTACTCAATGAGCTTGCCGCAAAGCGATGGAAGTTGCTACATCATGGGCACTGGACTGCAATTACAAACAGAGAATTGGTTTGCTCATGTCAGCAAGGACGGTACAATTGACTGGACAATTTCATGCCCGGATTCCCATTTCTATCGGGGCGCTGTGCAGGTCAACGATACGGCTTATCTGATAATCGATGAGTATGGCATGCCTGTTGAGCAGCGTAAGCCCTATTTGCTCCCGATCTCCGCCAATGGAGTACAGGGAGATCCCATCGCTCTTCCAGCATGGATGTCTGACGCTACAATCATGCGCGTGGATGCAGGTATACTTGTCTACAGCCATAATGTATCCCCTCTAAAAGTTGCGCTGCTTGATACATCCTTCCGTACGCTATGGTCGCTTGAAACCACGAAAGTTCCCCGAAACTTTTATCTGACCGATGCCTGTGCGTCCTATGAAAATGGCTATGTTTTGCTTGCTTTTAATCAAAATGAGCGTGAAAATGCATTATTCTTTATTGATGAAGGCGGCGAATATGCAAAAACACAGGTTTTGCGTGATGAGGGCGCCGGCATTGCGATTGTTGCCGAGCAGGATGCGTTGCATATCCTGATAGCAAGAAGAGGGATGGATACGTCAGTTTCTTATGATTTGCTGACAACCGACCATAATGGAATACGCAAAACGAAAAAGACAATCCTATCAAATTCACCGGATGTTACCTTCAATACGTTGCTATTATGCAAGCAAGGCTATCTGCTTGGCGGCTCGAGAGCTAACGACACCACACAGCCCAAAGCGCTCCTGGCTTTTACCCCATTTGCAGGTGAAAAACTTCAAATCCAAGACATTCCAGAAATCACGGCGCTTGAAGCATGTCAATTTTATATGGATACCGATCACGCGATTATGGTTTGGGGAAGCCATACCGGTGAATCTGGAACCGCAGATGGTCGAATCATCTGTAACTGGTATTTGTTGAATCATTGACAAAAAATTTTATTCTCAAATGCGTTTCAACCAGTTCTGCAGCGTTTTATTTTTGAATTTTACCTGAAACAAGTGGTGGCCCGATTATCGATGACGGGTGGCTACAAAGTATAATATACCGTACATTGTGCACAATGTATGGGAATATAAGATATTATGATACGGCTTACTGGTTGTTGCATTCCTCCTCTTCAAACAACTATGGAAGCTTTATTTCATAAAATATAAGGCTCCATATCTTGCGTTGCAAGATGTGGAGCCTGTTTATGGGCTTAGTGAATAGAACTGTACTTTTAGTTGTAGCTGTCCTCTTGTAAATAGATTGTGAAATCTAATAGAGCATTACAACTATAGGCTTTGCTTAGTCACTTGTTCGGAAACAGAACATAGAATCACAGAACAATGTGCTTAGGCCAAATCCAATATTTCCAGCGATTATTCATTGCTGTAAGGTTAGGACCTTCTTTGTTAGAGTCCTCGTACTTCGCTTTTAGAGAAGTGCGGGGAATAGTAGACTGGTATACCGCGTGTTTAAGCCCTTCACCGAAATCGTATTTACCATAGTACACGCCCATGTGACTCTTTTGGGTCTCAGTTCCCTGAAAAATTTTCATACCAGGAATCAGTTTAATTTGCCTCGCCGCTTCATTGCGGATATGCAGTAAGCATTGCCGTATCCAACGTGCAGAATCACTTTTGTTCAAACAGCCAATTCATATATGCTGAGTTGTCGCTGTATGCTATTTGCCATGCAGCAAAGTGCGCGCCTGCACCGTCCAGCCCTTCATCCGGGATGAGCGTCAGGCGAGCCTGGGTGTTTCCGGCCGCGACTGCTTGGTTGAAAGCGTCCGCAGAGTTTTGGGACAGGTTGGTTCCGTCAGAAATAGCGTGAACGAACCATACTGGCATTTCCGTGATTTCAGACGGATCTGCGTTCTGGAGCGCGCCGCAGCACATGATGGCTGCGTCAAAGTAATTTGGATACAGAGTCAAATAGCGGAATCCGAGACGGGAGCCCATCGATAGGGAAGCCAGGTAAACAGAGCTCGGACGATACGTCTGCTTGAAGGCTTCAAGCATGTCATGATAAACCTTGAGATAGGAATCTCTTAATTCCAAATCGTTGCTGATAGCAGAATCAGGAAACTGAGGCGCAAGGACATAGCAGGGATGTTCCTTTTGCCAGACTTCTTCCACCCAGCAGGAATTCAGCTGATTGGCAGTCAAATGTGCCAGGCCATCATTTCCGGATTCTCCGGAGCCATGCATCGTTACGACCATTGGGGTGTTCTCATCGGCTTGTTCAGGAACATACAGAGCATATACGATGGACAGCGGCACGGTTTGGCCGTTTTTATCTTCGTAGCTCCCCTCGTATACGCCTGTTGTAAACGAGTCGATTGCGCCATATTTTATCTCCGCTAAATCAGCCTCAGTCCATTGATGCAGGACTTCCTGATTCTCGCTGCTGATCAATGAAATTGTGAAATTATTGTCCGTGGAGTAGTTCTCCGTGTTCAGTACAATAGAGCCGTCCGCAAGATACTCGATACTATAAATTGTCAGCTGCTCCGGCGCGCTTTCACCTGTGCTTGGGGCAAAATCTGCAGGGAAGCCGCCTTGTGCGTTTTTATCATCCTTTTCTGCGGCGGCCGGCGGAGCCATCCCGGCAGGCGGGGTAAAGGGCTTCCGCGTCAATTCAATTGTAAAGGAACCATCAACAGATGCAACCATGATCTCCTCAGGACGGATGGTGAAGGAGGAGCCTACCGGGCCGTCCTTTTGAATATCGGCATTCATTATAACGCTATCTGCGTTTGCGGCTGCAGCGCAAAGCATCATCGCACAAACCACTAACATCCAAATAACAAATCGCTTTTTCACTGCATTCACCTTACTTTTTTGATTTGGTAGGTATTGCTCGATAGAATTTCGGAGGGGCCTTTCGGTGAAAAGCCCCTCCGGAGATGCTTGGAATTTGGTTTTGACAAATTAACTTACAGCGGATTACTCAATGGTGATGGCGCCGGTCTGGCCACCGATATCGATGGTGTATTCGCCGGCATCCAGGGTGATGTCCATCTGGACCACGCGCCAGCTGCCGCCTTCAACGGTCATGATCTTTTCAGCCACAACCTCGCCGTTGGCCTTGGCCTGCACGGTGGTGATGCCGTCGGCACCGGTATTGCGCAGCAGAGCGTAGACGGTGAAGGGCTCGCCGGCCTTGGCCTGGTTCCAGACGGTGGTCTGGGTGCTGGTGGAGGAGCCGGATTCCACTTCCTTGGTTTCCTGCATCATGGGCAGGATCAGGCAGGAATACTTGAATTCGGGGTTCTGGCCATAGTGCATGCCGTAGTGATAGCTGACCAGCGGATCGCCCCAGTTGCGGGGAGAAACATGGTTGGGATCATCCTCCATGGTGGCCTGCACCATCAGGCGCACATAGGGGGACGCGCCCTGATCGCCGGCCAGATCCTTCCACTGCTCGTTATCAGCCACGACATTGCGGGCGATTTCCTTGTTGATGACGCCGCCGGGCTCGACAACGCCGTAAAGCAGGTTGACATATACCCAGGGCGCGGTGGTGGTGACGAAGCCGCCCTCGGTGGAGCCGTGATCGGCGCCCTGGCTGTAGCTGAGATACAGCAGCGCGTTGGCGCTTTCAATGGCGTACTGGGTGGGCTTGGTGGTGTTCAGGGTCAGCACGATGGGCTTTTCAAGATCCTGCGCATCCTCGATGAACAGCTCGGTGGCGTCGTTGATGGATGCGTAATCGCCCACTACGATGTCCGCGTCTTCCATCTGGTCCACCACCGTTACGCCCAGCTCGGTCATGTACTTTTTGTAGCCTTCCTTGGCGGTGGAGTTGGAGCCGTCGATGTAGATCTTCGCGTCCTTGCTCAGGGGCAGCAGGTTGTTGTCGTTCTTCACCAGCACGGCGGACTTGGCCTGCAGGCGCTCGGTCAGCTCTACCTCGTAGGGATTGCGGGCGGCGCGCAGCTCCTCGTCGTTGGTGATGGCGGTGGGGTTGGCAGCCCATTCAGCGCTGGCGCACAGTTCAACGGCGGCGTTCACGTCGCAGTAGGGGTTTTCAAACAGGCCCTTGTTGTACTTGAACCGCAGGATGCGGGTAGCGGCCTGATCCACATTGGCCTTTTCCACCTCGCCGGAGGCCAGGCCGTCGATGATTGCCTGGGGATAGTTGGAGGAGGGAGAGGACTCCCAGTTGCTGTAATCGCGGATCATGGAGCCGGAGCCGAACATATCGGTGCCGTTGGCCAGCGCTTCGTTGTACAGCCAGCCAATGGTCTGCTGTCCCAGATCCACGCCCTCGGCGGTGATGCCGCTCATACGGCCGGAGCTGCCGGGGCCGCCGCCAAGCGCCCACCAGTCGGTGACGACCACGCCGTCAAAGCCCAGCGTGTCGCGCAGGTAACTCATGGTGGCCTTGTCCCACTTGACGTCCACGGTGTTGCCGATGCCGGTGCCGCCGCAGTTGGTCATGACCCATTCGGAGCCGCCGGACAGGGCGGCCTTCCAGCCGACCATCCAGTTTTCAAAGTTCTGGGCTACGGAGCGGGCCTTGCCGAAGGCACTGTCGCCGCCGCGGCCGATCCAGTGCTTGGTGCAGGAGGCCAGGCCGTTTTCTTCCAGGCCGCGGATCTCCTCATGCACGATGGCGGCGATGTATTCGGGATTCTCGCCGTACTGCGCGCCGATTTCGTTGGCGTAGGGCTCAAAGGTAACGTGGATGCCCACGGCGCGCATGGCCTTGCCGTAGAAGCAAGCCAGGGCATACGCCAACTCGGGATCGTTGGCGGTGCCAAAGCCCTCGTGCGCCTTGTCAATGTATCCGCCAAACGAATTGTATTCGCGGTCGGAGGTGAACACCATGGGCACGCCCAGGCGCTCTGCCTCGGCGGCGGCCTGCAGGTTGTTCAGCGTGTTGGTGATGGTGATGGGCGTGCCGTTCAGGTTGAACAGCTGGCAGGTGAGGGCAAATTCCTGCACCATGTGGCGCGCGTCATACAGCTGGGTGTTGACGCAGAACAGCAGGCCGACCTCCTCCTCCGGGGTCATCTGGCTGATCAGATCGGCGATGCGCTCGTCGGTGTCCTTGCGCCAGTCCTCATATACGTCCAGCTTGCCATTTTTGTTGAGATCCTTGAATTTCAGGCCGTCCGCTTCCAGGATGGGGGTTACGCCCTCCATGTAGGAAAGCCTGACCTGGCCGGTGGCCTCGTCGGCTTCGATGACGGAAAATGCGCAGTCGGACTTCAGGAAGGCTTCCTCGGCGGCGGCGGCCTCCTGATCCACCTGCTTGGCGCGGATGTTCATCACCTCGTTCGCGCCGACGGGCGCTTCGGTGGGCTCCTGCGCAAAGGCGCTGCAGACGCAGCTAAGCAGCATGATTACGGCCAAGAGCAGCGAGATTTTTTTCATGTCTGATGACTCCTTTCATTGGACAGGAATGGGATGCATCCGCCAACGCGGCTGACCCTCCCGATCGGGCAAGCGCGGCCATCGGCAGATTTCTGCATATACCATAGCATGATTTTTATTCAAGTATTTGGGAAAAAGACGCACGGATTTTGCCAGCTTTCCGCAAAAATCAGGGCAGGATGGAAAAATCAAAAACAAACAACCCGAAAAACGCGCACAAAAAGCCCTGCCTTTTTGCGGCAGGGCTTCAGGAATAAATGCGTGCTTTGTCAGCCATTGTGGCTTCCGGCGCGGCGGATGATCAGCAGCGCAGCAACCAGCAGCGCGCTGTACGCGGCCACCAACGCCCAGGGAAAGCCTGCCTCGGCGGGCGCTTCGCCGCCTGAAAAGCCGGCTGGCCGGCTGGGTCTTGCGTCTGCATCATTGGCTGCAGGCGCGGAGGACGCGGCAGGCGCATCCGATGGCGCGGCGGTGCTCTGGGCGCTGTCGCCACTGCTGCCCGCGCTTCCGCCAAAGGAGGCGTTGCTGGTATCCATGTCATCCGGCATGCTGGCAGGCGGCGTAAACCCATCCGCGCTGGAGAAATCCGGCATACCGGCAGGGGCTTCAAAGCCGCCGGCTTCGCCCTTGCCGCTGTTCATGCTGCCCATGTCGGCCGTGGACAATTCGCTTGCATCCACCAGCGCGGCGCTGTTTTCGCGCTGCGCCTGCGAGGTGGCGGGAATGCTGCCGTTCAGCTGGCCGCGGATGCTCTCGCCGCGCTTCTGGCAGAAGGCCTGCAGGGTGTCAATAGCCTTTTCAAACGCCGCCATATCATAGAAGGCGGAGGCGTCCTTTTCCAGATAGGGCGTAATCAGGGCCTGCACCCGGCTGATTTCCTGCGAAAGCCAGCCGCTTTCGATGTTTTCGGAAATGAAGCGATCGTAGGCCTGATGGTATGCGGCCAAGGAAGCGTCGTCGCTGAATATCCAGGCGATCAGCGGGCGGGATTTCACCGTGCCGCCGCTGACGGGCGAATCGATGGGCGAATTGACGGTGGAGGTTGCGTTGGAGGAGGCTGAGAAGCCGCCGAAGGACAGGTTATAATCCCAGGGAATGATGGACAGCTTGCCCTTTTCCTCGTACAGATAGTAGTTGTGCACCATCATGCCGGTGTAGCTGTCGTCGTTGCATAAAAAGTTGTGCACGGCCAGATAGCGGATTACCTCGTCCTGATTGACGGCGTCGTCCAGAGCCTCCTGCGCATTCAGTTTGCGCAGGGCTTCGATCAGGCGCGTCTTATCCTTCTTGCTGATCTTTGTTTTGGCGTTATTGAAGATGTTGCTGTAGCTGTCCGGATCATCGTCGGAATAGATCAGCTTTACATCGTCATTGCCCATGCCGAAGCTGAAGCCGCCAGGCGAAAAGCTGCGCTGGGTCTGTTTGGCATCGTCAGCGGCTGTGCTGCCGGGCGCGGCAGGGGCCTGGGCGCTCGTGCCGCCGGAGGGGCTGAAATCGCCCTGGGGCATGGCGGGCGGCGTTTGCGCCGCGCTGTACTGAGGAGCGGCGTTATCCGTATCGCTTGTCTGCTCCAGCTGATCAAAGCTGAAATCGCGCCCATTGCCGCGGCCGCCGCCGAAGGACATGCTGTCGGGCTTATACAGCTCGCCCTTGCTCATGCCGTTGCGGTCAAGGAAGGCTTCTTCCACGCCCTCGACGGCCAGATACAGCCCCCAGGGCTCGCCGTTTACGTTGATCTGCACATAGCTGCACAGCGAGGAGGGCACTCCCATGCGGCCCATCAGCGTATAGGCCAGGTAGTCCTTCATCATGGTGGCGTCCTGAATCAGGTTATTCAGGCTCAGCTTATCCAGGCCGTGATAGGTCATGCCCTTGACATAGTGGTCAAACTCTACCTTGAAGGAATAGCGCGAGGAGCCCATGGCGGCCACGGAGGAAAGGGAGGTATTGCCCTTGGCGCGGATGGCGACGTTGCTGAAGCGCTCGCCGTCGATGGCGATGCTGCATTCTGCGTATTCCTCCGCCAGGGCGTTTTCGATAAACTGGTCCCAGTCCGTCATGGTGATATCGATGGTATGCACCGTGCTTTGGTCAAAAAGCAGCCCTTCATAGCCGATTGTATGGCTGCCGTCGCCGCGCACGGCTGCCACCACGCCCCACAGACAGATGGTGACAAGCAGCGTCAGCGCCGTAACCACGCAGGCGATGCGATCAGCCTTTTTTGTTCTCAGCATGGGATCACCCCATATAATCGCCGTTATAGGATACCAGCACCGCGCTGCTTACGCCGTCCATTTCAGACAGGCTGGTGACAAAGCCGGTGTCGTTCCCGCGCAGCGTTACCTCATAGGTCAGCTCGATCACGTCCTTCTGGGCCGTCTTGCTTTTGACGATGCACTTATCGGTCTGCTGCTTCAGGTACGCGGCCACTTTTTCTTCCACCTTGCCGCTGCTGCAGCTGATGACGGCGATAAAGGGCTTCTGCGCGGACTTTCTGTTGCAGAACACAATCATGATAATGCCGATGATGACGCTGCCGAAAATGGCCAGCGGGATCATGCCGGCCGCCAGCACGATGCCACCGGCGATGGCCCAGAACAGGAATGCGATATCCATGGGCTCCTTGATGGCCGTGCGGAAGCGGACGATGGACAGCGCGCCCACCATGCCCAGCGACAGCACCACGTTGCTGGTAACGGCCAGGATCACCATGGTGGTGATCATCGTCATGGCAATCAGCGCGCCGCCAAAGGACTGGGAGAACATGACCCCGGAATAGGTCTTTTTATACACAAGAAAGATGAACAGCCCCAGCCCGAAGGACAGCACCAGCGCCAGGGCCATATCGGTCAGGGAGACGGCGGTTACATTTTCGAGAAACGAGGACTTGAAGATATCGGAGAAGCTGGTCATGGTAGGGTACTTCCTTTCAATATTTGTGTTGTGTGTTATGCTGCAAAGGGGAAGGGACGGAAGGCCTCCGGCGGGCAGGGACATCGTCCCTGCACCCAGTACGCGAAGCAAAGGGAAAGCACGTCCGCTGCGCCTTCCGCGAGACAAAGCCATGGCTGACCGCGCCCTGAGCGCAAGCGCTCAGGGGCTGCCGTTCCCATCGCCGTAACCCGGCTGGACTCGCAGCGTTGCTTGCGCTTGCGTTGACGCTTCCATTGCGGGTTGGTATCCAGAGGTGAAACCTCTGGTCGGGGTTTGGGGCGGAGAGCCCCAACGTATCCCCCTGCCCGCCGGAGGCCCCTCGTATCGTTCTTGGCCTCTTATCTGTAAACGCGGCAGGCCGCGTACTTGGAAAAGGCTGTGGGCGCGCGGCTTTTCAGCGCCGCAGCCTTGCGGATGATCCCCGGCAGGTATTCATCCCACTTGACCTCCAGCAGGGTAACGTCGTCGTCAATGGGCAGCGTAAGCCCCTGCGGGTCAAGAAAATCGCGCGGCGCGCCGGTGCGGATGGCCCAGTCGATTGTTACGCGCACATTGCCGGGCCCGTATACAAATGGCACGCGCTTGTACGCTACCACTGTCCTGGGGGCCAGGCGGCGCGTCTTCATGTCCACATACAGGGCGGTCAGCAGGGGGCGCTGGCTGGCAATCATCCAGGCGGTATCCCCGGCCAGAATGCGCTGCGTCTCCTGCAGCGTCAGCCGCTCCTGCGGCTTGCAGCCCACGCCGTCGCGCTTCATCTTGCATTCCAGCACAATATAATCCAGATCGTCGTTGTAGTAGCGGATGCGGTATTTGCGCCGCTCGTTTACGCCGTCCAGCTTTTCGTGCAGCGCCGTGTCCAGCGGATCGTCAAAGTACAGGCTGCGAATGCGGTAATACCCCTGCCCGGCGGCATGCGGATCCAGGGTCGCCACAGCGCTCAGATTGGCGCGAACGGCCGCTGCGTCCGCAGGCGAAATCAGGTGCTTGACTTCATGGCGGTAATTCATGCGGCATCCTCCTTTCCTGCAATTCTATCTCTTTGCGTCCATATCATTGTACTGGGAAACGCCCGCGCCGAACTTGTAAATTTATAAACGCCGCGTGTGAAAAAAGCGCATCGCGGCACGCCAAATATGAATGGAGCGTGAACACGCAAAAGCCCCGCCGCCTGATTGCAGACGGCAGGGCGAAAGGGTTGTTTATGGATTATTCAACGATGCTGATGGTCTTGCTCAGATCGCCGATGGTGATGGTGTGCTCACCGGGCTCGCTGATGGTCAGCGTCATTTCAATTACGCGCCAGCTGCCGCCGTTGACGGCCATGATCTTCTCGGCAATCACAGCATCGTCGCACTTGGCCTGCACGGTGGTGACGCCGTCCGCGCCCTTGTTCCACAGCAGCAGGTAAGCGCTGAAGGGCTCGCCGGCCTTGGTTTCCACCACGGATTCCTGGCTGGTCATGGTGGAGCCGTTGGACTCGGTAACTACCTCGTGGATGGCACGGGGCAGCACCAGCGTGTCGTATTCAAACGCGGGCTCCTCGCCGTACTTCATGCTGTACTGATACTGCAGCAGCGGATCGCCCCAGTTGTTGGGCACGGTGTGCGTGTCGCTTTCCTTCATGGTAGCCAGCAGCATCATGCGCACCCAGGGATTCGCGCCCTGATCGCCGGCCAGATCCTTCCACTGGCTGCCGTCCATGACGGAATCGCGGGCGATTTCTTTAACGACCATGCCGGAGGGCTCCGCCTCGCCGAAGAGCAGCTTGGCCAGCATGATGGGCTCGGTGGTGGTGATGAAGCCGCCCGCGCCCGTGCCGTGGTCGGCAGGACGGGAGAAGGTCAGCGCCAGCAGCGCGTCGGCGTTCTCCATCAGATAGGTGGTGGGATCAACGCAGTTGGCGATGATAACCAGCTTCTTGCCGGCGTCCTTCGCGTCATCGATCATCAGCTCGGCCGCGTCGTTGATCTGCGTGCAGTCCGCGACCACCACGTCGGCCTCCTCGATGCTTTCAACCAGCTGCGCATACTCGGGCAGCACCTTCTTGTAGCCCTCCAGGGTGATGGCGGCGGCGGTGGAGCCGATGTATACCTTGACGTTCTTCTGCAGGGGCAGGAGGCTGTCGTCGTTCTTGACCAGGATGGCGGATTCCGCCTGCAGCTGACGCTCCAGCGCCACAACCTCAGGATTGCGGGCGGCCATCAGGGTGTCGATATCGGTGATTTCCCAGGGGGAGGCGATATACTCGGCGGAAGCGGCGATGGCCAGCGCCTTGTCTGCATCGGAATAGGGGTTTTCAAACAGCCCCAGCTCGAACTTATCCTTCAGCACGCGATAGCAGGTTTCCCAGCAGCGCTCCTCGGAGATCAGGCCGTCCTTGATAGCCACTTCCACAGCGCCGCGATCGGCGGTGCCCATGTGGCCGTCGCCTGTGTAATCAGCGGCAGGATTGCCGATCTGATCCAGACCCAGGTTGATGGTAAAGGCGTAGCGTTCAGGGATGGACAGGCTGAGCAGATCCACGCCGTCCACGGTGACGCCCTGGGAGTTGCTGTCGCCCTGGTCGCCCCAGTCGGACACGATGATGCCCTGGTAGCCCAGCGTCTTGCGCAGGTAATCCATGGTCTCCTGATCGTAGTCCACATGCACCGTATTGCTCAGGCCCGTGCCATAGCCATTGGTCATCACCCACTTGGGGTTGCTTTCCAGGGCGATTTTCCAGGCGGTCATCCAGTTGTCCACCGTCTGCGCATCGCTGCGGGCATTCTCAAAGGAGGAGTCGCCGCCGCGGGCGATAAAGTGCTTCATGCACGCCTCGGTGCCGCCCTCCACCTGAATGGCAGCCACCTCTTCCTTGGTCATATTGCCGGCATACTGGGGATCCTCGCCGTTCCAGGAGCCCAGCTCCTGGCTGTAGGGATGCAGCACCACATGGATGCCCACCGCGCGGCTTTCCAGCGAATAGGCCGTCCACAGCTTCCTGGACAGCTCCAGATCGTTGGCGGCGCCGAAGGCGTCGTGCGCCGTATCGATCATGCCGCCCCAGGCGTTGTACTGGCGGTCGTTGGAGATAACCACGGGCACGCCCAGGCGGGAATCCTCGCCCAGCGCCTGCATGGCGTTGTGGTACACGATCTGCTGCGCCGGGGTGCCGTTGGTATTATCCAGGTGCGTGGTGATATTGAGCACGTTGATGTAATACCACATGGACTTGGCGGGGAAGGCCGCGTTGCCGCCGCTGCCCTCGCCCGCGCTTTCATTGACGATTTCGCCCGGCGCGAACATATAGCGGCTGTCGGCAAAGTCCACGCCCGTGGGATCGCCGCAGGTGTTCACATGATAGAACAGGCCCGCGCGCTCCTCCAGTGTCATCTGGTCGTACAGATCCTTGACGCGCGCGTCGATATCCTGCCGCCAGTCCTCATATACATCCAGCTTGCCGTTTCCGTTGAGATCCTTGAACTGCAGGCCGTCCACCTCCAGAATGGCCGTAATGCCCTTGAGATAGCCCAGCTCGGCCTGCGAATCCGTGGCGGGGATGACGGTAATCGCCTCGTTTACCTCATCATAGCTGCTGAAGCGCGGCGAAAGCTGCACTTCTTCCTGCGCGAACGCGGTCAGCCCGATGGAGCTGAAGAGCAGCATCAGGGCCAGAAACAGGGACAGTTTTTTCATGTTGCAACCACCTTTCTTCACTTGGAGATGATTTCTCCTATTGTTAACAGCATAACGTACATACGCTTGGAAAAACCATAAAATGCCTGTACAAATGCGGGAATAAACCGCATTACAGCAAGGAAAATGGGAGAATTCAAGCCTTTGCCTATAAAAAAATCGGGCGAACCGCTATGGTTCGTCCGAAAATGCCTGGCAGTTATTCTGCCAGCGTGACCGAGCCCCACAGGCTGGGGTTGGTATTGATCTTCAGATTGCCCGTCCAGGCCATCTGGGGGATATACTCCGTACCGGGGCAGGGGTAGCTGATATCGGTAATGGCAAAGTTGCAGCTCAGGGTATCGCCGACGGCGGGGGTGTACACGGCGATCTTTTTGTTGGAGAAGCAGGCCCAGGGGATCACCGCTTCCCAGGTAAAGCCGGCGACGGTCAT
>CAKUFG010000033.1 GCA_934647235.1 uncultured Clostridia bacterium | reverse complement strand
GACGAGCACGGCTGGGCGGACGACTCCGTGTTCAACTTCGAGGGCGGCTGCTACGCCAAGTGCATCAACCTCAGCCCCGAAGGCGAGCCCGAAATCTACAACGCCATCAAGTTCGGCGCGCTGGTTGAAAACGTGGTCATGGATCCCGAAACCCGCGAGTTCGACTTTGACGACGATTCCCTGGCCATCAACTCCCGCGTGGGCTATCCTGTGGAATACATCCCCAACGCCGAGCTGAGCGGCATGAGCCCCAGCGTTCCCAAGACCGTTATCTTCCTGACCGCCGACGCCTACGGCGTGCTGCCTCCCATCAGCAAGCTGGACCGCAACCAGGCCATGTACTACTTCGTATCCGGCTTCACCTCCAAGGTTGCCGGCACCGAAATCGGCATCAAGGAGCCCGTGCCCACCTTCTCCACCTGCTTCGGCGAGCCCTTCCTGCCCCTGGATCCCTCCGTGTACGCCCAGATGCTGGCAGACAAGGTTGAAAAGTCCGGCGCGAAGGTATACCTGATCAACACCGGCTGGAACGGCACCGGCAAGCGCATGAAGCTGGCTTACACCCGCGCCATGGTAACCGCCGCCCTGACTGGCGAAATCGAAAAGAGCAAGTTCGTCAAGGATCCCACCTTCGGCGTGGAAGTGCCCACTGAAATCGCGGGCGTGCCCAGCGAGCTGCTGATCCCCGAAAACACCTGGGAAGACAAGGAAGCCTATCAGGCGAGCTGCAAGAAGCTGGCCGCCAGCTTCGTTGAAAACTTCAAGAAGTACACCCACATGTCTCAGGAAGTTGTCGAAGCCGGCCCCAAGGCGTAACATACAGTGAGGTAAATCATGGAAGAAGCATTGACTAACACGCTGGCCACGGCGGCTCCCGCCGTGCAGGCGGCTGTGCCGGGCGCGGATATTCCCACCTGGTTCGTGGTAGTGCTGGGTATGGTGATCGTATTCATCGGCCTGATCTGCCTGATCGCCCTGATTTCCTTCATGGGCGCGATTATGAAAAAAGTGAATGCGAAACATGAAACCGCTGCAGAGGCGGCCGCTCCGGCGGCCGTCTCTGCGGAAGCGGATATTCCCAACCGCGGCGAGCTGGCGGCGGCGATCTCCGTCGCCCTGGCCGAAGAGCTGGGCAAGGACGTCAAGGCGATCCGCATTCACAGCATCAAAAGGGTATAAAGAACGAAAGGAAGCAATCCTCCATGAAAAAGTATCGTGTAAACGTAAACGGCACTCAGTATGATATTACCCTGGAGGTGCTGGAAGGCGAAGCCGCTGCCCCCGCCCCCAAGGCCGCTCCCGCTGCGGCTCCTGCCGCCCCCGCCGCCAAGGCTCCCGCTGGCGCGCAGGCCATCAACGCCCCCATGCCCGGCACCATCCTGGCGGTCAACGTAAAGCCCGGCCAGGCCGTCAAGCGCGGCGACGTGCTGGTAGTGCTGGAAGCGATGAAGATGGAAAACGAAATCATGGCGCCTAACGACGGCACCGTCGGCACGGTGAACGTTGCCAAGGGCCAGAGCGTGCAGACCGGCGCTACCCTGCTGACCCTTGCCTAAGACGGAGGGAGAAGCATGGAAACCATTATGAACTTCCTCCAGCAGACCGGTTTTTCGATGATCCCGGAAAACTGGAAGATGCTGGTTATGATCGCCATTTCTCTGGTGCTGGCGTACCTGGCGATCGTCAAAAAGTTTGAGCCGCTGCTGCTGCTGCCCATTTCCTTCGGCATGCTGCTGACCAACCTGCCCGGCGCGGAGATGTTCCATGAGCAGCTTTTTGCCGGCGGCCATGTCAACTGGGATCTGCTGGCGGGCAAGACCGTTGAAATCGACGGCGTGGCCACCACGATCTCTGCGGGCCTGATCGATTACCTGTACCTGGGCGTCAAGCTGGGCATTTACCCCTGCCTGATCTTCATGGGCGTGGGCGCGGGCACGGACTTTGAGCCCCTGCTTGCCAACCCCAAGACCCTGCTGCTGGGCGCTGCCGCGCAGCTGGGCATATTCATCGTATTTATCCTGGCTCGGTGGGTTAACTTCACCCCGGCCGAGGCGAGCTCCATCGGCATCATCGGCGGCGCGGACGGCCCCACGGCCATCTACACCACCATCCGCTTGGCGCCCCATCTGCTGGGCCCCATCGCGGTAGCCGCGTATTCCTACATGGCACTGGTGCCTGTGATTCAGCCGCCCATCATGCGCGCGCTGACCACGCAGCAGGAACGCGAAATCGTGATGAAGCCCCTGCGCAAGGTAAGCAAGACCGAAAAGATTATGTTCCCCTTCGTGGTAACGATCTTTGTGGCGCTGCTGGTTCCCTCGGCTGCGCCCCTGGTCGGCTGCCTGATGCTGGGCAACCTGATGCATGAAACCGGCGTGGTGGATCGTCTGGACCAGACCGTGCAGAACGGCCTGATGAACACGATCACCATCTTCCTGGGCGTATCCGTCGGCGCGACGGCTACCGCCAGCACCTTCCTTACCTTGGACACCATCAAGATCATGCTGATGGGCGTGTTCGCCTTTGGCTGCGGCACTGCCGGCGGCGTACTGCTGGCCAAGTTCATGAACCTGTTCCTCAAGGAAAAGATCAATCCGCTCATCGGCTCTGCCGGCGTATCCGCCGTGCCGATGGCCGCGCGCGTATCCCAGAAGGAAGGCCAGAAGGCCAACCCCGGCAACTTCCTGCTGATGCACGCCATGGGCCCCAATGTGGCCGGCGTAATCGGCTCTGCCATTGCCGCGGGCGTGCTGCTGGCGCTGTTCGGCGCGCATTGATGGAGGATTTAGCAAATGGCTAAGATCTATATTACCGATACCATTCTGCGTGACGCGCATCAGTCCCAGGCCGCCACGCGCATGCGTCTGAGCGATATGCTGCCCGCTTGCGAGCTGCTGGACAGCATTGGCTACTGGTCGCTGGAATGCTGGGGCGGCGCGACGTTTGACGCCTGCATGCGCTTCCTCAACGAGGATCCGTGGGAGCGGCTACGCCAGCTGCGCAAGCATATGCCCAATACCAGGCTGCAGATGCTGCTGCGCGGCCAGAACCTGCTGGGCTATAAGCACTATGCCGACGACGTGGTGGAGGCCTTCTGCGCCAAGTCCATCGAAAACGGCATCGACGTAGTCCGCGTCTTCGACGCTCTGAACGACACCCGCAACATCGAGTGCGCGGTCAAGGCGGTTAAAAAGTATGGCGGCTGGTGCGAACCGGCCATCAGCTACACCGTCAGCCCCGTGCATAACGAGGAGTATTTTGTCAAGCTGGCCAAGGAAATGGAGCAGATGGGCGCGGACAGCATCTGCATCAAGGACATGGCGAACCTGCTGCTGCCCTTCGACGCCTACAACCTGGTCAAGAAGCTCAAGCAGAGCGTCAAGGTGCCCATCCACCTGCATACCCACAACACCACCGGCACCGGCGATATGGTGTACCTGATGGCCGCTCAGGCGGGCGTGGATATCATCGATACCGCGCTGTCGCCCATGGCCAACGGCACCTCTCAGCCGGCTACCGAGTCCATGGTCGCCACCTTCAAGGGCACGGACTATGATACCGGCCTGGATATGGACAAGCTGTTGCAGGGCGCGACCCATTTCCGCAAGGTGGCAGACCGCCTCAAGGCCGAGGGCTCGCTTGATCCCAAGGTGCTCAATACCGACGTGAAGACCCTGGTGTACCAGGTGCCCGGCGGCATGCTAAGCAACCTGATCAGCCAGCTCAAGCAGGCGAACGCCGAGGGTAAGTACTACGACGTGCTGGCCGAGGTGCCGCGCGTCCGCAAGGACTTTGGCTATCCGCCCCTTGTTACGCCCACCAGCCAGATCGTCGGCTCCCAGGCCGTGCTCAACGTCCTGTCCGGCGAGCGGTATAAGATGGTCTCCAAGGAGTCCAAGGCGCTGCTGCGCGGCGAATACGGCCGCCTGCCCGGCCAGGTCAACGAGGAAGTGCGCCGCAAGGCGATTGGCAGCGACACGGTGATTACCTGCCGTCCTGCCGATCTGATCAAGCCCGAAATGCCCAAGTACCGCGAAGAAACCAAGGGCGTCGCCACCTGCGAAGAGGATGTGCTCAGCTACGCGCTGTTCCCGCAGGTTGCTTCCACCTTCTTTGCCAAGCGCGGCGAAAGGGCTGCCGAGGCTGATCCCAACGCCGTGCGCGAGCTCTACGTTGAGGATATGGGCAACTGATTTTATAATTTCTTACAGGGAGATGCTTGTTCATCTCCCTGTTTTTGTTTGTCTTTTTTTACCCGTCGTGATACAATAATGCCATCGAAAGGGGGAAAAGCCATGCTGACCATTCTGGGCGCGCGCACGCGCAGGCTGTGGCCGCATCTGCGCAGCCAGGCCGCTGCGGCGCTGGCCGCCGGCAGACGCTGCGTGCTGCTGGTGCCCGAGCAATATACCCTGCAGGCGGAGCGCGATCTGATCCGCGATTTATCGCTGCCGGGCTTTTTTGACATCGAGGTTTTTTCCCTTTCGCGCTTTGTGCAGCGGCTCTTTCTGATCTGCGGCAGCAACCGCGTGCGTGTGGATGGCAACGGCAAAAATATCGCCCTGGCCCGCGCGCTGCTGTCCTGCAAAAAGGATTTGAAATACTATGTGCGTTCGGTATCGCGCCGCGGCTTTATCGCGCAAAGCGGCGAGTGGATTGCCGATATGAAGCGCGCGCAGATCACGCCCGATAAGCTGCAGACATACGCCGATTCCCTGCCGGAGAGCGCCTACGCTGAAAAGATGGGCGATCTGGCGCGCATCTACGGCGGGTATTCGGATATCCTGGCCGAAAAGTTTGTGGATGGCGAGGACGTGCTGGCTGCCGCGATCGACGCGGTGCCGCAGTCCGGGCTGGTGCAGGACGCCGATGTCCTGGTCTACGGCTTTGATGTGATTACCGATGATTTTGCCCGGCTGCTTTGCGCCATCACGGCCAGCTGCAGCGCGGCGTGGGTGTACCTGGTGATGGATCGCCAGGACGCGCCGGACGGCGACTGCTTTGCGCCCGTGCGCGACAGCGCGGAGCGTTTGCGCACGCGCCTGCGCCAGACCGGGCTGCGGCGCGAATGGCTGTGGCTGGATGGCGAGCCGATGGACGCGCCGGAGGATATCCGCGCGCTGGAAGCCCGCCTGCTGCGCCCTGCGCCCGCGCCGTATCAGCAGATCCCGCAGCATATCACGCTCTTTGAGGCGGCGACGCCTTATGCGGAGGCGCATTATATTGCGCAGGAAATCGTGGCCTGCGCGCGGCGCGGCGTGGCCTATGGCGATATCGCCGTACTGTGCGGCAATATGGCAGCCTATGCCTCTGTGCTGGATACGGTGCTGCGGCAGTATGATATCCCGGCGTACATCGCCGTCAAGGAGCCGCTGCTGTCCCACGGCCTGGTGCGGCTGCTGCTGTCCGCTGTGCGCGCCGCGACGGGCGGATATCGCGTGGAGGATATGCTGGCTGCGATTAAATCCGGCTACGCGCCGCTCAGCCAGGAGGAAGCCTGGCAGCTTGAAAATTATGCGCTGGCCTACGGCATCAACGGCGCGCGCTGGCGCGAGCCCTTTGCGCGCGGCAGCGAGGACGAGCGCGAGATCCCCGAGCAGGCGCGGCAGAAGCTGTATCCCATCCTGAAGCGTTTGCAGGATGGTCTGCGCGAGGCCAGGGACGCGGCGCAGTCGCTGCGCGCGCTGATGAATCTATTGACGGACTGCGATGCTTATCACACCCTGCTTGCCCAGGAGGATGCGCTGGTGCGCGCAGGTATGGCGGATGAGGCGGTGCGCACGCGCCAGGTATGGACGCGCCTGCTGGCGCTGCTGGAGCAGATGCATGAAATCGCCGGCGGCGCGCGCATTCCCGGCTCCACCGTGGCGGCGTGGATCGAGGCGGGCCTGATGGACGAGGGCATCTCGTCCCTGCCGCCCTCCGAGGGCTGCGTCACGGTGGGTGAAATCGGCAATCTGATTGCCTTTGAGCCCAGAATCACCTTTGCCTGCGGCCTGCACAGCGAGGGTGCGGGAGCGGGCGATCATGGCCTGCTGACCGATGAAGAAAAAAGCACGGCATGCGCGGATATGGACGCTTATCTGGGCATGGGCGAGGATGAGCGCGATTTAATGAACGAGCTGGATATCTGGAAGGTGCTCAGTTCGCCGCGCGAAATGCTGTATCTGAGCCACGCGCAGGCCAATCAGGCGGGCGAGCCGCTGCGCGCCGCTCCGGCGATTGCGGCGATCCGCCGCATCTTTCCCGGCCTTACGGTGCTGGGCACGGTGGAGGGTGCGCAGGGCGCGCTGCATCCGCTGGCCCCCCAGCCGGCGCTGGATGTAATCGGCACGCGCCTGCGCGGGGGAGAACTGCACGGAGAATGGCTGCAGGCCTTCCGCTGGCTATGGCAGCAGCCTGAATACCATGGCGAGATGCTGGCGCTTTTGTCCGCTGCGCGCGATGAAAAGCGGGAGGAAGCGCTTGTGCCGGGCATGGCGCGCGCGCTGTTTACCGACCGCGTGGTCTCGATCAGCCGCCTGGAAAGCTACGCCGCTTGTCCGTATCAGCATTTTGTGCAGTATGGTCTGCGCCCGCAGGAGCGCAAGGCCTGGGCCACGGACGAGCGCGACCGGGGCGTGTTCTATCATGCCGCAATGGAGGGTTTTACCCGCGCGCTGACCGCGCATCCCAGCTGGCCCAATATCACCCGCGAGGACTGCGATGCGCTGATGGACGCGGCCATGCAGCCCCTGACGGAGCAGTGGCGCGAGCAGGCCATCGGCGACAGCGCCCGCGCGCGTGCGGAGGGCAGGCGCTATATCCATGTGTGCAAGCGCGTGGCCTGGGCCTTTACCAAGGGCGCGGCGCAGAGCAGCTTCCGCCCGCAGTACGGCGAGGTGGCCTTCGGCTATCCCGGCGGGCCGCCGCCGCTGACGCTGAAGCTGTCGGACGGCACCAAGGTAAGCGTGCGCGGGCGCATTGACCGCATCGATCGCTTTGACAGCGGCGAAAGCGTGTATCTGCGCGTGGTGGACTATAAATCAGGCGCGCAGAAGCTGGAGCCTGCGCGCATCAACATCGGCATGCAGCTGCAGCTTTTGCTGTATCTGGAGGCTGCGCTGGCGGGGGACAGGGACGCGCTGCCCGCAGGCGCGTTTTATCAGTGGATGGGCGACCCGCTGGTGGATCAGGATAAACAGAGTATGATCGAAAGCGAGCTTGCCAGGCGCCTGTGCCTGAAGGGCGTGATGCTCTCCGACGTGCAGGTGGCGCAGTGGATGGACGCTTCGCAGCCGCCTGTGAGCATCGAGAACGTGTTCAACAAGGATGGCTCACCCAAGAAGGGCAAGCTGGTCTGCACGCTGGACGAGCTGTATCGCCTGATTGAGCGCGCGCACAGGACGGCCGTGCGCCTGACGGAGGAAATCCGCAGCGGCGGCATCAAGGCAGCGCCGGTCTGCGAACGCGGGGAGGCAATCAGCTGCCAGCGCTGCGCGTTTGCGGGCGTTTGCAGGCGCGATCCGCGCAATCCTGCCTTCGACCGCGCGCTTTCTTCTGTATCACTGGAGGATCTGATTAAAAAAGTTCCAAATAATACATAATCTGTTCAAAAAGATACTTGGCAGCGGCCGCCAGATCGTGTATAATATAGATACCCGAAAAAACTGCGCAATGCAAGCGCAACTAACTGTAAAGGGGGCATTTTCCCATGATTCAAGTGATATACGGCAAAAAAGGTTCCGGCAAGACGAAGCGCATCCTGGATATGGCCAACCACATGGTGGATACGCAGCACGGCGACGTCGTGTTTGTGGATGATGATAACCGCTACATGTTTGACCTGCGCCATGAGGTGCGCTTTGTTAATGCCGGCGAATACGGTATCCGCTCTGCGGATATGTTCTTTGGCTTCCTGGCCGGCATGCTGGCTACCAACTTCGACGTGAAGGTGATCTTTATCGACGCTTTCCTCAAGCTGACCAAGACCACCGACATCGCCGAGATGGCCTGGTTCTTTGAGAAGCTGGACGCTTACACCAAGGCGCACGAGATTGACTTCGTCCTCTCCATCGGTCTGGACGCCGCCGATCTGCCCGAGTTTGTAAAGCCTTACCTGATCTAAAAATAAATTAAAAAATATTTTCGTATCTTGTTTCAAACGCCCTGCTTTCGTGTATTACTATAATGCAAGCCAACAGGGCTTGCAGCAAGGATCAAGCAAGATTAACGGAGGTAAGTTATTATGAAATGGGTTTGCAGCGTTTGCGGTTATGTGTATGAAGGCGAACAGCCCCCGGTCAAGTGCCCTCAGTGCGGCGTGCCTGCCAGCAAGTTTGTGGCGCAGAAGGATGAAGAAAGAGTCTGGGCTGCCGAGCATGTGGTGGGCGTAGCCAAGGGCGCGCCTGAAGAAATCATCGAGGGCCTGCGCGCCAACTTCGCCGGCGAATGCTCCGAGGTGGGTATGTATCTGGCCATGGCGCGCGTTGCGCACCGCGAGGGCTACCCCGAAATCGGCCTGTACTGGGAAAAGGCTGCCTTTGAAGAGGCCGAGCATGCCGCCAAGTTTGCAGAGCTCCTGGGCGAGGTTGTAACCGACAGCACCAAGAAGAACCTGGAAATGCGCGTGGAAGCCGAAAACGGCGCGACCATGGGCAAGATGGAGCTGGCCAAGCTGGCCAAGCAGCATAACCTGGACGCCATCCATGACACCGTGCATGAAATGGCACGCGATGAAGCCCGTCATGGCAAGGCCTTCGAGGGCCTGCTGAAGCGCTACTTCAGCAAGTAAGAAAAGCAAGCAATCACAAGGGTTTGCGGGGACTGTCCTGTAAAAGGGCGGTTCCCGCTTTTTGCGTGCTTTTTGGGGGAAAGTGTGAGCAAAAGTGTGAATCAAGTGGACGTTCACACTTCTATTCTCACACTTTCAGAGCAAAAAGTGTGATTATCCACCACGGCTCAAAGTGTGATTTTTGAGTTGCCTTTATCTTATTCGCAAGGCGGGCTTCTGTCAAGCGTGAAAATGTTAGAACGCCTCGGGCAAAACCTCCAGAAAGACATAAAAATCCCCGCCTCCCGAGGTGGGAGGCGGGGTAGAGAGCATATTACTGTACCTGTGCTTTACGTTCCTCTATAAAGCGCGTATATGAGTCATAGTATGTAGAATACGCATCTTTACCAAAAATCGCATCAAACTCAAATTCCCAAGTATCGCTGTTTACTTCATACTGTTTTTTCTGATTCACAAAATTGGGATAAGTATCCATGAAATCATTCAGATAGCTATACAAAGCAGAAGTTTCTGCGTAATACTCCTGCAAAGTAGCAGTATTCGCATAGTTGCTATCTTCGTTCATAATCGCTTCGATTTCATCCTTAGCATATTGGAGACATAATTCAATTTCTGCCATACTCGTCATACAGCCAGTTTCTTCTCCCCACGCAAGAAGGAGCCACATGACATCTCGCGGGTCAGCAAGAGCGTTTGTTGATGCGCTTTCCTGAATGGCATCAATAACGATATTGCGTCCCGTTGCCTTGATGTGGTCAGAAAAGGACATATCTTCGTCCATGCCAAGTTTTCTCTTCGCTATAGTACTTAGAAAATTGTAACGCTGAAAAAGCTCAGTTTGATCGTTGCTCCCAAAAAGATAGCTACCGAACATCCAGTCGTCGTCAATTTCGTCGATGGTATTTATATTCAGTAACGACGACCACAATCTGTCCATATGTTTCATATAATTTAGGCATGAAAAATATGCACGGTCTATATCTTTATAGGCCACATACGCCAGCTCATCTGCCGTATACGTTGAGGAGCTTTCATCATACACGGCACAGTTTCCAGCGCTCATTAGCATATCTTTGCCCGAGCCAAGAGAACCTCCGTCATTATCATCTTTTTCGACATAATCGGTCGGTTGAACGGTAGCCGCACCATTTTTCAAGTCAATAGAGCCGGTTTCTACTGTGAAAATTACTATGTATGTATCGGCATCTATCACCTTAAAAACCAAATCGAGCGATTCTATATCCAAACAAGTTGACGCACCAATCTGCTCTGGCAAAAACCAAAGGTCTCCTTTGGCTTTTGAATCAGAATGAACAGTATACGCATTTCCAATCGTATAATCACTGCCTAAATTCCAACCATTAGCCTTACCTGTATATGTGATTTCAAGATTCTTGTTCGTTTGATTTTCGATTATAACTTCTAAATGAAGCATATTATCTTCTTGAAATTTTCCGGTGAAATACGCTTTGACACCATCCTTATCAAACAGGACTACATTTTTAATCGAAGAAATGGTATCGGCATCGTCACTAACTGTTGATTGAGAATCTGTCTCAGACGCGATGGATAATACAATGTTTTCGCCTTGTACTTCATAACTTCCACCAAGCATCTGTATCAGCTTTTCCAGCGGAACATAGACTGTTGTTCCGTCGCTGTATGTCGGAACTTCCAGTTTTGTCTCTCCGTTGTATACTCCAATATCCATCGGAAGAATTTCAGTAGTCAGATTATCCGCCAATGCTGAACAGTTAAAAGTCAACAGACAGACAATCAAAATGTGAATTAACCCTTTCTTCATCTTTTTCCCTCCTCACTTTTCCCAATCGTCTGTTCCACGGCGTGCCTATGCGCCTTTGTCATTCCCGCCATACGAATGTATTTCCCGATGGTGGAGGCGCTCCGCCCTGTCCTGCGCGCAACCTCGGCATAGCTTCCGTATTGCTCATACAGCCTGTGAAATTCCTTCACTTCATCGGGCGTGACGGCCTTGCTCATTGCTTCGCTTCCTCCGCAGGCTTTTCTTCGCTCTTGTCCTCGGGCGCGCCTTCTGCCGTCTTAGCGGTCGCCTTGCGCTTCTTCGTGCCCCTCATCTTCGCCACGTCGTTCTGACGGATAATCTGCGTATGATACGCCTTATCAAAGCAGTTCTTGATATACTGCGAATAATCCAGCTTCTTTCCGCCTGCTTCTTCAATGACTTCGTTCAGTTTGTCCACCTGCATATAGTAGGATTCGGGAACAATGATTGCCTGTAAATCCGTGTCAATGGTGATTCGCATTGGTTTCTCTTCCTCCATTCAAACTTCTTCGTCGATAACCCCTAGGCACACGTCCCGCGCGTCGAATGCCAGCGCAATGAAATACCCTTCCTCGCGCCAGATTTTCCGCGTAGTGCCGTCCGCCAGATGAACGATGGTATTGGGCTTTGCGCCTGCGATGGTCAGCACCTCTCGATAGCTTCGCCCCTGAAACGACTCTACACGCGAAAACCGCTCTCGCAGAGAACGCCGCGCTTTCCGCTGCCAGAACCAGAGCGCCAGAAGGAAACCGCCGAGAAACGCCGCCACAATCCAGCCAAGATACAGCATTGAACCTCCCTTCTTTCGCCTGTTATGCCTTTATTTTAGCAGCGAACGGGCGAAAAAGCACGTGCGGATTACGCATATTTGGCGCGCACAATGTGCAAATCACGCACATTCTGGGTTTTCAGCCCTAAAAACACAAAAGAACCGCCTCCGAAGAGGCGGACAGGAGCAAAAGCCTTATTCCTTGATTTCCTTTGACAATTTTACATAGCCCGAGAAGGACAGCTCGTTTCCGTTCGCATCTGTGCCGTTGAGCGTAATGCGAACGCCCTGCGCAGGCCCCAACGGGAAGCCGCCCCTCAAGGACTGCGGTTCGCCCGCTCTGAGCGTGGGACTGCCAAGCCACTTGGTCACGTCGTCGCTCGTGTAATAATCGTTGTATTCATACCCGCTGTCGGCGATGGTGGTCACGATATACTCGTTGATTGTGAAGGGCACGCCAGCCGTTTCTTCATATTGGAATTCATAGAACCAGCCCACGCCGCCCTGAAACATATCCTCACCGGCGTTGATAGCATAGGTCGGATTCTCCAGAGGCGTAATGGTGACGTTAGCCTGCGCCTGTCCGCCCGACGGTTTGCCGTTCAGCAGAAGGCAGACGATTATCGCCGCAATGAGCACAAGCGTGCCCGCCGCAATGAAGAGCGGTTTGCGAATGCCTGATTGCTTCGGAGAAGCGGCACAAAGGGTATCGTCCTGTGCAGGAGAAGGCGTTTCGGAAACAGGGGTTTCTTGAGGCGGCGTGTCGGTGCTGTTGTCTTGTTCCGCAAAGAAATTGTAATCCAATATCTGCGAAAGACGCTTGACGGTATCCAAATCAGGCATCATTTTTCCGCTTTCCCAGCGGGAAATATTGGTGCGGGATACGGTCAGTTTCTCCGCCAACTGCTCCTGTGTGTAGCCCTTCGCCTTGCGTGCAGCGGAAAGCTGCGCTCCAAACTGCTCCACTTTTGTTCCTCTTTTCATCACTTCATACCTTGATATTATAGCGAAATTCGAGCGTTTTTTCAAGATAAAATGCGTTTTCTGCGGATATTTTGTGCTTTTCATCTGATTCTGAATAATTTCCGTCAAATATCCAATAATCGGCGAAACTGTGCGGAAATATCAGAAAATATGAATTGCGTCCGCCAAATATCAGAAATTGCGAGATATGAGAACCTTACCGCCCTCCGCCAGTTTCGCCGGTTCCCGCCCCTCCGCCCGTTCATTGGAAAACGTCCAAAATTTTTGGTATAATGAATACAGAAAATGAGGAAAGAAAGTGAAAAAGCCGAATATGGAGAACATCAACAGCGCAATGGCGCTGAAACAGAAAGAGCTTCGCAGAAAATGTGCCCGCATCGCGGATGAATTGCGGAAAATCTCTCTCCGCCTGTCTGAATAGAGCGAAATGCTTGCCGTATTAGAGACACGCTGCGGCTACGTCCACAATATATCCTCGGGCAAGGCAACGCCGCCGATGAAGGAGTTCTTTGCAATCTGCGAATATTTTGAACTCATTCCACAGCAGTTTTTAGATGAAGGCACGCAGAACCCTGAGCTGATTCAAAAGGCCGTCAACGGCATGAAGCAGCTTGATGAAAAGGACATGCTGATGCTGCTGGGCTTCATCAACCGCATGCTTGAAAAGAAGTAATGGCGTGCCGCCGGGGCCTGGCATTTTGTCGGCGCTCAGGGGATATCAGCGCCGGAGCCAGACGGCATTTCTGCGCGCAAATTGCGGATAAACGCAAAAAAGTGGTTGACAAATCCTGTGAATTACGGTATTATATCAGATGCATCAATAGACTCCGCTAGCCCCGGGAACTATTGAACACGGTTCTGCATGCTGACCATCATGCCAGACCATCCCTAAATTGCTTTGATTTTGTCAAGGAGGAAATGTACTTGAATACCTTTATGGCAAATGCGCAAAACGTTGAGCGCAAGTGGTATGTCGTTGATGCTGACGGCATGGTGCTTGGCCGCCTGGCGACTCAGGTTGCCAATATCCTTCGCGGTAAGACCAAGCCCATCTATACTCCCCACGTGGATACCGGCGATTATGTAATCATCATCAACGCCGATAAGGCGATCCTGACCGGCCGCAAGCTGGATCAGAAGATCTATTACCATCACAGCGGCTACACCGGCGGTATGAGCGAAACCAAGTATCGCGATCTGATGAACGACAAGCCCGAGTTTGCCGTGCGTCATGCCATCACCGGTATGCTGCCCAAGGGCCCCCTGGGCCGTCAGATGGCGAAAAAGCTGTTCGTCTATGCGGGCGAAAATCATCCGCATGCCGCGCAGAAGCCCGAAACGCTCGAACTGAGCAAGTAACGCGGAAGGAGTAAATACATTCATGGCTAATGATTTCAATGCTGTTGGCCGCCGCAAGTCCGCTGTGGCCCGCGTTCGTCTGGTGGCCGGTGATGGCAAAATCGTCATCAATGGCCGCGATATCGACAACTATTTCGGTTATGAAACCCTCAAGATGACCGTTCGTCAGCCCCTGGAGCTGACCAAGGTTTCCGGCTATGACGTGATGGTAAACGTCAATGGCGGCGGCTTCACCGGCCAGGCCGGCGCGATCCGTCATGGCATCAGCCGCGCCCTGTGCAAGGCCAATCCCGACCTGCGCGGCGATCTGAAGAAGGCTGGTTTCTTGACCCGCGATCCTCGCATGAAGGAGCGCAAGAAGTACGGCCTCAAGGCCGCCCGCCGCGCGCCCCAGTTCAGCAAGCGCTGAGTTCCCTTTTATATCAAGGATTTACGACCCATGGCTGTTATGGCAGTCATGGGTCTTTTCTTTTGCGTATTTGCGGGCATTGACAAAATTAAAAGGTTTGTGTATGCTAAATATGCAGTATAACCGTTTGAGTTTAATATGAAGGTGGAGAGACGCTATGAAGAAGTGGTATGCGAAGTCAAAGCACTCCGGATGTGAGCAGGTGGAGGTGAAGGAGCATCTTCGTGCGGTAGGAGCGTTGAACAAAGCGTTTGGAAGCCCGCTGGGAATGGAAAAAGAAGCGGAAATGGCTGGAGTTGTCCATGATGCTGGCAAATTTACGGATAAATTCCAGGACGTCTTGAAAGAAAAAGCATCCAGAGTAGACCATGCAAGGGCAAGCGCTGCGTTTTTGTACTGGTGGCTTATCGAGACGAGCAAATATGCGGGCAAAGAGACAGACGAGCGCATAAGTACAAAGTTTGCAAATACAAACTATGCACCCATCTTGGAGGCAATCAATGCGCATCATGGGATGCTGCTCTGCTACGATGAACTAAAGCACTCACTGTGCAATTGCATGACAACGCAAAATTGGCTTGAAGGAAACGATGGAAAGGAGGTTGCATTAACAGGCAAAGAGAATTACAGGGCGCTTCATGATATATTTCATGGGGAACTTCCGGAGTGCAAACGTATTGGCCTCAAGAGTTTGAAGCTACGGGATGAAGAAAGGATGCTTTGGTCGCGGCTGCTGCTTTCTTGTCTGGTGGATGCAGATTATACTGCATCGGCGGAAGAAGAAGGAGAAGCCATTCCAGAACCGCCGCAATGTGATGCAGAAAAATGGCTAGAGCGATTAAATGCATATCGGGCAGAGCTGGCGAAAACCTCAACTGCTGATAAAAAACTCAATGCGCTGCGGAACGAACTGTTTGAAGCTTGCGGCAGGGCGGGCGATAATGCGCCGGGAATCTATACCCTGACGGCACCTACTGGCACGGGGAAAACGCTGGCTTTGCTGCATTTTGCGCTGCGCCAGTGCTGCAGGAATGGTCAGCAGCGAATTATTATCGTACTGCCGTTTATTACGCTGACGGAACAGAATGCGATGGAATATCGTAAAATCCTCGGGGATGATGTTTTGCTGGAGGATCATAGCCAGCGGCAGCTGACGGAGGAGCAGAGGGAGTTCGCACAGCGCTGGAACATGCCGGTCATTGTCACAACCTCAGTGCGATTTTTTGAGGGCTTGTTTGCGGCAAAAGCGCCGAATCTTCGGAAGCTGCACCAGCTGGCTAATTCGGTGATTATTTTTGATGAAGCGCAGAGCTTGCCAGCAGAGCTGTTCCCCGCGACGCTCAGAACAATTCAGGCGCTTTGCAATCTGCCAAAGAAAAATGTGACGATGCTTTTCTCTACGGCGACACAACCGGATTATTCATCAATCCCTGACCTGACTTGGCATGCTGCAGAAATCTGCCCGAATCATGCAGATATGTATGAGAAGCTTCGGCGTGTTCAGGTTACATGGCGGATTTTGCCGGATGAGAAAATGTCGTGGGCAGAAATTGCGCAGAGGATGGCGGAGCAGCGGAGTATCTGCACCATTGTGAATATGAAAAAGCACGCGAAGAAGCTGTTTGATGCGCTGCAGTTAGCGTGCGAGAAGGAAACAGTATTCTACATAACGACAGAATTGTGCCCGGCGCATCGCCGCGTTGTGATAGAGCAAGTCAAAAAGCGTCTGCGTGATGGTCTGCCGTGCCGGGTGATTGCAACACAGTGCATAGAGGCTGGCGTGGATTTGGATTTTGACAACGTTTTCCGTGCGCTGGCGCCGCTGGAATCAATCATTCAGGCAGCAGGACGCTGCAACCGAAATGGCCGTCTTCCGGAAGGCGGACAGGTTCTCGTCTTTCTGCCAGATGAAAAAAATCTGTATCCTGATAACTGGTATGGCAGGGCGGCGATGCTGGTCAGCGCACTGCATGATGAAAAAACGATTGATCTGATGAATCCGAGCGACATTCAGCGCTATTATCAGCGGCTTTTTCAGAAGCTGAAGGGCAGCAGCGAATTGGACAGCGCAATCAAAGCGCAGGATTATGCGTTGGTCGAGAAAAACTATCGCATTATCAAGAATGATGGCGTGCAGGTGCTTGTGCCATATGAGCCTGAAAATAAAATGTTTGAGCAGCTAAAGGAAGAAGCCTTGAATCATGGCGTGACGGCGAAATGGATGAGTGAAGCGGCGCCGCTGTGCGTGACCGTGTATCCGGATGCTTCCTTCAGCTGTTATGCGGAGCAACTGTGTTTTGCTGCCAAGCGGAAAGAAGACCCCGCGCAGCCATCCGGTTATTGGGTGCTTCGCAGAAAAGAGGACTATCATATGGATACGGGAGTGCAGCTAAAAAATGATAGCGACTATATGTGGTAAAAATCCTTGTATATCCAATTAGCTATTGACAATTCAGCCCTTTATAATTATACCAACACTGACAGTACAGCTTGATGATTGGTTTAACATAAAGTTAAGCACCAAGACGAGAGTTGAAATAGTGTAAGTATAATGCCGTTCTCTCTGCCGGCTTGGCAGAGAGAAGAACATGGAGGTGATGAAGAACCATGGAGATTTCAGTGACGGTTTGGGGAGATTTTGCGTGCTTTACTTCGCCTGCCACGAAGGTAGAAAGACTGTCACAAGCGTGCCCAACGCCATCAGCGGCGCGGGGTATATTGTCAAGCATCTATAATAAACCCAAAGAATTCTTCTGGATGGTCACGAAAATTGAGGTATTGAAGCCTATCCGTTATATCAGTGTCAAGCGAAATGAAGTGAAGGACACATTGGGGAACAACATGAAACCGATTGACACAAGTGATAATGACGAGCGAACGCAGCGGCAAACGGTCTTTCTGTATGACGTTCGATACCGTATTACAGCAAAAATCGTACCGCGCTCGGATTTCCAGGGTACGGTGGCGCAGCTGTATGCGCAAGCCGAGCGGCGGATTAAGGGCGGCAAGTGCTTTTGCCAGCCGGCGCTTGGACTGAGGGAATGCGTTGCATATTTTTCTGAGAGTGACCCGAACGAAAAGCCGATTCAGCAAGATATGGATTTTGGCTTGATGGTGTATGACATTTTTGATCTGCATGATGCGGAGGTTCGCAAGAAAACGCGGACGAAGCTGTCCCTGTATCATGCGGTGATGAAGCAAGGCGTCATCGAAGTGCCGCCCTATGACAGTCCGGAGGTCCTGAAGGGGGATGGCATATGCTGAAACCGCTGTACGATTATGCAATGCGTTACCAGCTGACGCCGCCTTCCGGCATGGTGAAGAAGACGGTAAAAGCATGGGTGTGCATCGGCGCGAATGGCACGTATCTTGGCGCAAGGCTGGATGGCGAAGATGAATATTTTTGCCCGGATGTCGGCAGCATGACACATGGAAATAAGTGTAATGCGCTTGCAGAAAAATACGAAATTGTTTTCTGGAAAGAGGCTCAGAGAGAAGAAAAAGAGCAAAACGAAGAAAGTAGAAAAAACAAAAAGCCGAAGGACAACACGCTCAAGCATCGTTTCTTCCTTGATTCTCTTCAGCAGGCAGCGCAGAAAGCGCCGGAATTGTCAGCTTGTGTACGCTTGCTGGAGGATGAAGCTCGTTGCGAACAGGTACGGCAGGAACTGATGCAGTTGAAGGTAAAGCCGTCAGACCGCGTCTCATTTGAAATTGCGGGAACGCCCATTGTTGAGCTGCCGGAGGTACAAGAATGGTGGCGGGAGTTTCGTCAGCAGTTTGCCCAGCATGGTGCGGCAGAAAGCCTGTGCCTGATTACAGGCGAAAGAACGTTACCTGTTGCTACGCTGCCGCCGATAAAGGGACTCTTGTCGGTCGGCGGACATGGGAGCGGCGATGCACTGTTTTGTTTTGATAAAACGGCCTTTTGCTCGTATGGGCTAAAGCAATCGGCGAATGCGCCTGTTTCTGCCGAAGCAATTGATGCTGTGAAGGCGGCGCTTGACCATCTTATGTCGAGCGAAACGCTCTCCCCGACGCTGGCTGGAATGCGCTTTGTCCATTGGTTTGACTGCTATGTTCCTGCAGAATGCGACCCGATGAAGCAGGCGCTGGACGGCGATTCCGGAGGACTGGAAGCAGAACAGCAGGCGGAAGATAATGACGAATATGTTGATGAATATGACGATGAAGAAATCGATGAAGCGTTAGAAGCGCCGTTGGATCCTGATGCTGAGCGCTTGCTTCCTGCCAAGCGCATCGAGAGCATTGAGAGCGGAGCGGCGACAACGGCGATTCCAGCCAGTGCGCAGTATTATATTTTGCTGCTTTCCGGCGTTACAGGACGGGTAATGGTTCGCAGCTACGACCACGGAAACTACAGCGAACTGGAGAAGAGCATTCAGCATTGGCGCAATGATTTGAAAATGGTCAATCTCGGCGGAACCGGGCTTGCAAAGATCAATTCGCTGAAGGCGATGATGATTCGTTTGATGCCGATGCGCAAGAATGAGAAGGACGTTTTCAAACGAATGGACAAGGAGCTTTCCGGAATTACGTCGTCGGTGCTGCATGCAATCTTAACGGATAGTATATTGCCGGACTCTGTGGCAGTTCGTGCACTGCGATACATTCGCAATCAGATGGCCAGTGCCAGCGAGGAAGATAAGCATGTGCCGGTGCCCGATACAATGTGCTGCCAGTGGCTCAAAGTATGGCTGATTCGGAAAAACAATCGAAAGGAAGGCGTGATAGAGGCTATGTATCAGGCGGAAAATACAAATGCTGCCTACCGTTGCGGCGCGTGGGTCGCCGTGTATGCAAGTATGCAGCAATTTGCAATGAGAGATGTTCAGGCAGGCATTGTACAGCGCTACTATGCATCTGCCTGTCAGATGCCGGCGCTGGTGCTGGGACAATTGTCGATCCATTCAGTACCGCATCAGGATAAAATCAAGGGCGACTATATGAAGCTGTATCAGGAAATGCTGGATGCAGTGACTTGCGATATTGCAGAAATTCCAACCACGCTGAACTTGGAGCAGCAGGCCTATTTTGCGCTGGGTTATCGTCAAATGACAGCGGAATTGAACAGCAGGCTGAATGAACTGCGAAGATTGAAGAAAGAAAAGCAGCAAGCGGAAGAAACGGACGAGGAGGAATAAGAAGATGGCACTGAAGAACCGTTATGAATTTATGTACTATGTTGCTTGCACCAATGCCAACCCCAACGGTGATCCGGATATGGGTAACATGCCGCGAATTGATCCGCAGACCATGCAGGGATTTATCACCGACGTTGCAACGAAACGCCGCATTCGCAACTACATTGAGCTTGCTTATCCGGGCGTACCGGGTATGGGAATCTTTGTACAGAAGGCTGTGAATCTGAATAAGCAGATTGCGCTGGCGAGGCGAGAAGCGAACATCGAGGGCGCAAAAGGAAAGAACCCGGTTTATGCGGCGCGCAAGAAGGCATGCGAGCTCTTCTATGATGTGCGTACCTTTGGCGCAGTGATGTCCACGGGGCCTAATGCGGGGCAGGTCCGCGGCCCTGTTCAGATTGCCTTTGGCAAAAGTCTGGATTCTGTGCTGCCGCTGGATATATCCATCACGCGCATGGCAGCGACACTAGGCGGAAACGATAAATCCTATGACGAATACGAAAAAGCGGAACAGGAAGCGCCGGAGGACAAGCTGCGCACGATGGGACGCAAGCAGATTATTCCCTTTGGACTGTATGAGGTGCGCGGCTTTATCAGCGCGAACCTTGCGGCAGAAACGGGATTTGATGAAGCGGATATGAAGGCGCTGTTTGAGGCGATTCTCAATATGTATGAGCATGACCGCTCGGCCAGCAAGGGAGAAATGGAGGTTGTTTCTCCCCTTATCATCTTCAGGCATGAAGGTACGGATACGGATCCTGAGCAGCGTGCACGCCAAGCCAAATTGGGATGCGCGCCGGCGCATAAGCTCTTTGAACTGGTGACGGTGCAGAAAAAGACGGAGTGTCCCCGCAATTACCGTGACTATGAAGCAAAGGCAGCCCTGGATCGCGTGCCTGCTGGGGTGCGGATGGGCTTCCTGAGCAATCCTTATGGGGAGATTGTCTGGGATGAGCTGCCGCAGGGAGAAAGCTGGCTTGCCCGTGGATGACGAGCAGGAGTATCTTCCGTTATCGTGGCTGTCGCAGGCGGATTACTGCCTGCGACGCGCCGCCCTGCTGCTGAACGAGCGTGTGTGGGTGGAAAACGTCGAGACGGCGAAAGGCCGCGCAGAGCATGAGCGGGTTCATACACAGCGCGTGGAGCGCCGCGGCGATTTTGTAAAGCTTTACGAGAACAGCGTCTTTTCGGACAAACTGCAAATCAGCGGAAAATGCGACTGTATTGAAGCGATCCGGGATGAAGCTGGCTGCATGATTCCGGCGGTGGATTTTCCGGTGCGGCTGCTGCCTGTGGAGTATAAGCATGGAAAGCTTCGCGATGAATCGGAATACAAGATTCAGCTTTGTGCGCAGGCGATGTGCTTAGAGGAAATGTATCACACGATCATTCCGACAGGCGCCTTGTTTTTCATTACTGCGCATCGCAGGGTGGAGGTGGGGTTTGATGAAGTGCTGCGAGAACAAGTGCGCCAAACTGTGCAGAAGCTCTGGAAGGTTCGCCATGAAATGCGAATTCCGCCGGCAGTCTATGGCCCCAAATGCAAACGCTGCTCAATGCAGGAGTACTGCATGCCAAAGGTGAAAGCATCCGCAAAGAATTACTGCAAGGCGCTTCTGCTTGAAGCAGAGAGGCTGGAAGAAACCGAATGAAAAAACTGCTGGAGACCCTCTATGTGACAACGCCGGAAAGCTACCTTTTCTGCCGCAACGAGAATATCTGCGTGAAAATCGGCGGCGAAGAGAAAGCCAGCGTACCGGCTGTGATGCTGGATGGAATTGTCTGCTTCGGAGAGATGACAGTTTCCACACCGCTGATTGGGTTTTGCGCTGAGCATGGCATTACATTGACGTTCTTATCGTCAAAAGGACGCTTTTACAGCCGTATTTGCGGGCCGGTCAGCGGCAACGTGCTGCTTAGAAAAAGGCAATACCAAGCGCTGGATGATGTTGATTTCCAGATGAAGTTCGTTCAGAATCTTCTTGTTGGAAAGCTGCTCAATGAGAAAAATGTATTGATGCGGGCGGCGAGAACGCAGGATGCGGCGACATCAAAAAAGCTTCGAGAAGCCTGCCAGTCTATCAGCCGGTATGCGGCACAGCTGGAGGCATGTGAAAGTGTTGATCAAATGCGCGGCGTCGAAGGAGCTGCTGCCAAATGCTACTTTGCGCATTTTGACGATATGATTTCCCCGCAATGCCCTTTTCGGTTTGTAGAGCGGAGCAGACGACCACCGCGCAATGAGATCAACGCGGCGTTATCGTTTGTGTATACGCTGCAAACACGCGATATTCAAGCGGCGCTTGAAACGGCGGGCCTGGATCCGGCAGCAGGATGGCTGCATACGCTTCGACCGGGGCGACCGTCGCTGGCGCTGGACTTGCTGGAGGAGTTCCGCGCGCCATTGTGCGATCGTTTCGTGCTGTCGCTGTTTAATAAGCGTCAGCTGACGGATAAAGACTTTGAGTACGATTCACTGGCCGTTATGCTCAATGAGCGCGGACGCAAAAAGGTGCTTGCTGCATGGCACGACCGAAAGCAGGAAGAAATCACGCATCCGTATCTCGGAGATAAGATCCAGGTAGGACTGATTGCTTACGCACAGGCAATGATGCTGGCACGTGTTTTGCGCGGGGATCTTGACTGCTATCCGCCATTTGTGTGGAGGTGAGAGAATGCTGGTTGTCGTTGCCTATGATGTGAATACAGCGACCGAAGCAGGAGCGGCTCGACTTAGACGTGTAGCAAAGCTCTGTGAACGCTATGGACGACGTGTGCAGAACTCAGTGTTTGAAGTCCTGCTTGATGCCGCACAGTTGGCCGCGCTCAAAGCGCAATTGGCGGCGACGATTGATACAGAGCATGATTCCGTTCGGTTTTATCGCCTTGGTAATAGCTACAAGGAGCGCATTGACATCCTGGGATGCACCGCACGGATTGAAGCGGGAGAGTTGCTGATGTTATAGTAGAAACGGAAAATGCACTTCTTGAATCATGTGAATCATACATGATTGGCCGGATAACTCGCGCAATGTAATGCTAAAATTCATGCAATGATTCTGTGAAAATGTTACCAAAATGATCCTTGTAAATTACATGACGCTCCTGCTGGAGTGGGATGATTTGTGAGGATTGAACAAAAGATTTGCTTTAAACGCATATCTTTTGCTGTCGCCCCTCGCGTAGGGGCGTGAATTGAAATAGCGTTAATCGTGCGTTTCCGCCGTCCATCCGGGTCGCCCCTCGCGTAGGGGCGTGAATTGAAATTGTTATACAGATGCGGGCGGCGAAAAAGTGCGCGTCGCCCCTCGCGTAGGGGCGTGAATTGAAATAGGATCTGGCTACCGTCAAGGCCGAACTGGACGGTCGCCCCTCGCGTAGGGGCGCGAATTGAAATATCATGCCCGTGTATATCATAATCAGCGGGATATGTCGCCCCTCGCGTAGGGGCGTGAAT
>CAKUFG010000032.1 GCA_934647235.1 uncultured Clostridia bacterium | reverse complement strand
ATTTCAAGAACGGTCGAGGGGTCGTAGTCCTGCCGCAACAAAGCGGACAGCATCAGCGAGAACAGAACACTTGCCAGCTTTTCTTTGGTAAAATCCTCCGTAAAAGCATCCGGGCGAATCTTTTGATCCTGCGTCATGACGAAGCACAGTGCGTCCAGGATGTGCTGCCAAGCATGCTGCATGCGCCCCTTGCCGTCCTCTTTCTCTTTTCGCATAAAGCCCAGAGAATGGAGGGTGAAGAACCCGGGGTACTGCTCACTGCCGTAAGCCATCCGTCCGTACATCCATGTGATACAGCCCTCAACACTTTGAAACTCGGACATGTCGCTCGGGCGGTGAAAGATCTCACTCCAGACGCTTTCCACAGTCGCGCCGACCAAATCAGCCTTGGAATCAAAATAGTTGTAAATCGAGCCAACTGACACGCCGCACGCTACTGCCACAGAACGAATACTGACCGCTGACCAACCCTGCTTCCGAATCAATTCCCGACTGGTTTGCAGGATCACCTCCTTGGATGTCACAATCGTATTCACTCGATCACCTCAACATGAACATTGTTCAATATGATTATAGTCACCTGCTCGCATCCTGTCAAGATGGTAAACAAAAAGAGATGCTATTTTGCTATTGACAAATACAGGGAGCCATGATATTATCATGATGTCATAACAATATGACATCATAAACAACACTTGATTACCAATGCGGAGACGATCAGGGAGGGTGTATCATGCGGCAGGCAGCAGGCAAGCGGCATCGCGGTTTCTCGTTGCAAAGAAAGGAAGCTGTGACTGGCTGGCTGTTTGTCACGCCCGTAATGATCGGTTTTCTGGTTTTTACAGCCTTCTCCATGGTTTATTCGCTCTACATTTCATTCACCGACTGGAATATTCTGTCCGATCCTCATTTCGTTGGATTGCAGAATTATAAAAATCTGTTTACGCGCGATATTTTCTTCTGGGATTACCTTTGGAACACGTTTTATTATGTTCTTGTATTGGTTCCGTTTGTGCTGGTCATATCCCTGCTGTTCGCCATACTGCTTAACAAGCAGGTGAAGGGGCTGACCGCCATCTACCGCGCCTCCCTGTTCCTTCCCTGCATCATTTCCACCGTGGCCGTGGCGCTTGTATGGAAGTGGCTGCTCAACAGTCAGTCCGGCATCATCAACGGGCTGCTGCGAATGGTTGGCGTTGCGAAGCCGCCCAAATGGCTGCTGGATAAGCGCTGGGCCAAGCTGTCCATCTGCATCATGCGTATCTGGCAGATGAGCGGCTATTACATGGTCATGTTCCTGACGGGACTGCAAACAATTTCGCCGACGCTGTATGAGGCCGCCTGCATCGACGGCGCAAACAAGCGCCAGCAGCTGCTTTATATCACAATTCCCATGCTTTCCCCAACCACATTCGCCATTGTCATCCTGCTGGTGCTGGAGGCGTTCAATATTTTCGAGGCGGTCATGATTATGACAAGCGGCGGCCTGAACACCAGCTCGCTGATGTACTACGTATACACATTGGCCTTTACCAACTATCGAATGGGCTATGCTTCCGCGCTTGCGTGGATTCTGTTCCTGATTATCCTTATCTTCACAATTCTTCGCTTTGTGCTGAAAAAAGACGAGTCCATGTAAAGAAAGGAAGAAACGATCATGACAAACGCCGAAGCTCCCCGTCTGAGCATGCGTCAGCGCCGAATCACCGGTCTTGTTATTTACAATGCGCTCATGGTGCTTTTGTGCCTGGTTATCATTTATCCGCTGATTTGGACGATCTTCTCTTCCTTCAAAACGAACCAGCAGATATTCAGCGAATCTCCCATCAACCTGATTCCGCGCCCCTTTACAACAGGCAACTATCAAAAGCTGCTTACCATCTACGACGTCCCGCTCATGGTTTTTAACGGCCTGTATCTGGCGATTGTCATTCCGGTGCTGAGCATGCTTACCTCCTCCATGGCCGCCTACGCGCTGGCGCGCCTGCGCTTCAGGGGGCGCAATGTCGTCTTCCTGCTGCTGATCTCCACCATGATGATTCCCGGCTATGTCACGCTGATCCCAAACTTTGCCATCATGGTCAAGCTGAAGCTGCTCAATTCTCACTGGGCGCTGATCCTGCGCAGCGCATTGTCCGGCAGCGCAACCAGCATTTTTCTTTTCCGCCAGTTCTTCCTTTCCATCCCGCGCGACCTTGAAAACGCAGCCATTGTGGACGGATGCTCGTGGCCGGGCGTGTTCTTCCGGATTATCATGCCAAACAGCAAGCCCGCCATCGCAACCGTCATCATCCTCTCCTTCCGCAGCACGTGGAACTCCTTCCTCTGGCCGCAGCTTGTTTTGCAGACGGATCGCCTGTGGACATGGACGCTGGCGCTCAAGATCCTCTCTGAATCCGAAACCAACCAGGCCGTGCTGCTGGCCGGCTCAGTCATTTCCATTCTGCCCATCCTGATTATCTACCTGGCCTGCCAAAAATACTTTGTCAACTCCCAGGTCAGCGCAGGCTTTGGCGGCACCTGATATTAACGTCCAGGCAAAGGACGTCAGTATAATCATTTTTTTAGGAGGTACTACCCCATGAAGAAGCTGCTCTCTGTTTTCCTGTGCGTGATGATGGTGCTGCTCATGTCCGTCACGCCCGCGGCGCTTGCGCAGGAAGAAGAACTCTCCAAGGATGTGACCATCAACGTCTACTCCTGGTGGGATCCGACCAAGGTTGGCATGGTGAATTTGAAGGACGGTTTTGAAAAGAAGTATGCTGACTACAATGTTAAGCTCAACTTTGTCAAGATCAGCGAATACTACAAGACCATGCTCACCAAGCTGGCCGGCATCAGGCTGGCGGGAGGCAGCAGCGAGGCCATCGACGTGATGATGATCGCCTTCGACAAGATCCCGCAGTTCGCCGCGAACAACACCCTCATGCAGCTGGACGCATTCGCATCCCAGGAATACCTCGACAGCCTGTATCCCTCTGTTCGCGAGGGGCTGTATTTTGACGGTCACCTGTATGCCACCGCCCGTGACGTGACTGCCAACTGCGCCATCCTGAACACCGCGCTGTTTGAGAAGTATAACATCGAGCTGCCCGCCGAGGACTGGACGATGGACGACTTCCTGGCGCTGTGCCGTCAGTTTGCCAAGCCCGAGGACGGCGTCTGGGGATATGCGATCGACGGTTATTCCGATACCATGTATCCCTGGATGTACCTGTTCGGCGCGGACTATATGGATCGCACCACGCACACCTCCCTGCTGGATCAGCCCAACCAGCTCAAGGGCTTTACCACGCTGTATCAGCTGATCGAGGACGGCGCCTGCATGTCCGTTGCCCAGACCAATGAGTTTGGCGGCGTTACCAGCGCGTTTGCCACCAACCATGCGGCCATGCTGTTTGGCGGCCTGTCCAAGGCCAATGGCATCAGCGACATGACGGACGATTTCATCGTGATGCCGCTTCCCACCGGCGCCTCCAACGAAAAGCAGTCCCACATCTTCTGCAACTGCTGGGCCATTCCTACGGTTTCCACGCAGCCTGCCTGGGCCTGGAAGGTCATCGAATACTTCTCCTCCATGGAGGGTCAGACCATCGCCTGCAACGCCGAAATGGGACTGCCCGCGACGCCCGCTGCCGACACCACCGAATGGGTTGCCGCCAAGCCGTGGCGTAAATACTATCTGGATGCGCTGGGCTATGAAAAGTCTCAGCCCTACCCGGTCGATACCTATGGCCCCAACTGGGACGGCAATTTCAGCAAGCTGCTGAACGAGCGCGTCTGGGACGTGCGCGGCATGGATGTTGAAACGCTGCAGAGCACCATCAAGAGCATCAACGAGCTGCTGACCTACTACCTCCAGGGCGGCGTCTGATCGCCCCCTGAAGGCTGAACGGCGGAGCGCGGAGCCTCTCCGGCCAGCCTGCGCGTCAGGAAATTGATTTTTCCGGGGAGCCATGAAGGGGCGGCAGCCCCTTCATGGCTCCCATGGCGGCGAGGAAGGGCGCAGCAGGGTGGAAAAGGACTTTCATTTTCAAGCCGGGCTGATGCCGAAAAAGGAAACCTCCTGCGCCTGCCCTGCCCCTGCCATAGGGCGCAGGCGCTCATCCGCTGATAAACGGCAACCGCGGACGCGGCTATTGAAATTCATCAGCGGATATTATAAATCAGGTATCGTCGTTGCTTTTTCTTTATCGACGAATGCAACAGGAACATGCCATCGGAAGGAAAACGGAATGCAAACGATCAAGAAAGGAACCCGATACTCTCAGATTGCCGAATATTACCGGCGCATGATCGATCAGAAAACGCTGGCCGTCGGAGAAAAAATGCCGACGGAAAATCAGATTTGCGCGTTGTTCCAGGTCAGCCGGATTACCGTCCGGGAAGCCATGAACGAATTGGTGAAGGACGGCTATATAGAGCGCATTCAAGGCAAGGGGTCGTATGTCAAGGCCAAAAGGGTCGGCATGCAGCTGAATCATCTGCAGGGCTTTTCGGAGGAAATGCGCCTGAAGGGCATGACTGCGTCCAGCCAGGTCCTGTCTGTTGAGGTGCAGCCGTGCAAGCCGAAGGTTGCTGCGTTGCTGCGCACTGATGAGGGCGCGCAGGTGATTTCCATCAACCGCCTTCGTCTGGCGGACGGAGAGCCCATGGCCGTGGAAAATGTGTTCATTCCTTTCTTCCTCTGCCCCGAGCTTGCCCAGCGCGAGCTGAACGGCTCCCTCTATCGGCTGCTGGCTGAATACGGCCTGCGCATCGCGCGTGCCCAGCAGGATATCACATCCGGCTTTTCCCCGCGGCCTATCTGCGAGCTGCTTCAAATCAAGCCCACCGTCCCGACGCTGCAAATTGAGCGCATTACCTATCTGGAAAACGGGCAGCCGCTGGAATGCGTGTTCTCCGCCTATCGCAGCGACCGGTATACCTTCCATGTGGAAATGTCCAGATAAAGCAGGGAGCGAATAGATTGTCCGAGCAGCAAGGATTGATTCTTTCCGTCGATGGGGGCGGCACCAAGACCGAAGCCTGCCTGGCAGATACAGCCGGGCATGTGCTGGGCATAGGGCGCGCCGCCGGGTCGAACGCGCTCAGCGTTGGCGCGCGGCAGGCGGCGCAGGCTGTCATGGCGGCCGTCACCCAGGCGGCAGCCGGCGCTGACCTGCGCAGGATCTCGCTGTGCCAGCTGTTTATTCCCGGGTTTTCTCAGTGCCTGCCGCTGCCCCTGCCGTTCGAGGTTCAATTGCTGGGCGATTCGCCCAATGCGTATTTCGGCGCGCTGGGCGCCCCCAACGGCATTGTGCTGCTGGCGGGAACCGGCTCGTTTGCCGTCAGCTATGACGGGCAGGGAAACGAGACGTCGATAGGCGGCTGGGGGCCTGTCCTGGGCGATGAAGGCTCAGGCTATGACATTGCACGGCGCGCCATTCAGGCAGCGCTGCGCGATTATGATTGCGGCAGGCCCGCCACGCCGCTGGGGCAGGCTGTGCTGGCGCACTACGGGGTAAAAAGCGCCGCCTCCCTGGTGCATGCCATTTACCATGGCGGGTGCGACAGGCGCTTCATGGCGCAGCTGTGCCCAACCGTTGGCGAGCATGCCGGGCGCGGCGAGGCCGATGCGCTGCGGATCCTGGATGACGCTGCGCAGGCGCTGTGCGGCATGGCCGTCACGCTTCAGCGGCGCTGCCGCCTGCGGGCCTGCGATGCGGCGCTGACAGGCGGCGTATCAGGCCTGGGCGACAGGATCAAGCAGCCCTTGTCCCGGTACCTTATCCAGAACAGCATCCGGCTGTGCGAGCCGCTGTACTCGCCCACCGTCGGCGGCGTATTGTATACCTGGTGGACGCTGATGGGGAAAATGCCGGCAAAAACGCTTGCGGCAAGCTATCATGCGGCCTATATGCAAAAGGAGAGGGAATTGCCATGCTAATGGACGTGTATTTTGAAAAGATGAAGGAAACGCTGGCTGTGATTGAGAGGACGCAGCGGGAGCAGATTATCAGCGCAGCCAGGATGGTGGCCGATACCCTGGAGAACGGCGGCATGTGGCAGATCCTGGATACCGGGCACATGCTGATGCACGAGGGCGTTGGCCGTACTGGCGGCATGATGGCGCTCAAGCCCATTCTTGTCACCTGCGAGGTCAACAACCCTACGCGGCCGCGCTTTATTGAAGGCAGACCCACCATCTACTATACGCAAATTCCGGGGTTTTCCAAATTTGTGCTAAACCGTGCAAACCTGACCGCCGGCGACACCCTGATTGTCGGCTCCGTATCCGGATATGAGGTTTTCCCCGTAGACGTTGCGATCACCGCCCGCGAAATGGGCGTCAAGGTCATTGGCTTTACATCGGTCGCCTATTCGCAGACGCTGACCCCGCGCCATGAAAGCGGCAAGCGCTTGTATGAGGTCTGCGACGTCGTGCTGGATAACTGCTGCAAGCCCGGCGACACGCTGGTGCCCTGTCCTGAGCTGGGCATCGAGGTGTGCCCATCCTCCGGCATCGGAGCGTCCTATCTGATGTGGGCGCTGCAGGCGACGGTGATTGAGGAAATGCTGGCGCGCGGCAAAAAGCCCAGCGTCTATATGTCCAATCATGCGCCTGGCGCCACAGCGCATAACGCGCAGGCGAAAAAGACCTATCTGGAGCTGGGGTATTAAACAAAGGAGGAAGCATGGGATGAGGCTGACCTTTGGCGCGTTTTCGCTGGAGCTGTGCGAGGGCAACGCGCAGGTAACATCGCTTTTCTTTCACGGGCAGGAGCTCCTGTCCTGCCGGCAGAGCCATCCTGTTTTTTCGCTTGTAGCCTTGGATGAAAACAATCATCGCGTGGCGCTTGTGCCGGCAGACGGACGCAAGGAGGGAGCTTTCCTCGTATTTGACAGCATGCAGGCGCCGGACGGCCCGCGCCGCATGCAGACGCGTCTTTCCTTCAGGGAAAAGGATGGCGCAGCAGAATTTGTCGTGCGCGTGCAGAACCAGGAAAAGCAGCTGCGGGTGGTTGAAACCCTGTTCGAGCTTTGCGGCCTGGGCTTTGGCGAGGGCGGGGATACGGCGCTTTTGTATCCGCACCATGGCGGCGAAAAGATCATCGATCCGGCAAACGCGCTGCGCAGCCAACGCTATCAGCAGTTCTGGCGCGCAGGAACAGCCCTGGTGAACGGCGAGTGGCAGCGCGAGTGCAATTACTGCGGCCTGTGCTCCATGAGCTATATGTACCTTCAAAGCAAACAGGCCGGCCTTTATTTTGGCTCGCATGATTGCCGCTTCCCCGTCACCGGCCTGATGGTAAGAACGGGCGAGGAGAGCCGCTATCTGTCGCTGGGCTTCCGCATTCACAAAATGATAAGACCGGGCGAAGCATGGGAAAGCGGCGCGTTCACCGTTTGCCTCAGCGATCAGGACTGGCATGCGGGCGCTCGCCGCTATCGGGCGTGGATCACCCCCTATCTGGCGCAGCATGAGAACCCCGAATATTTGAAGGAACAGGCTGCGCTGAACCAATGCTATAACTTTAAGCGTGTTGAAGAGATTCAAAACCGCTTTGAGGACATTCCCCGCATGTGGGAGGAGGGCAATAAGCGCGGCATCAACCATATGTTTATTGCGTCCTGGAACCGCACGGGCTTTGACAGCTTCTATCCCGAATACTATCCGGATATGGAACTGGGGACAGCGCTGGATTTTCGGCGCGGCATGGATTATCTCAATGCGCGCGGAGGCTTTGCAACGCTGTATGTCAATGCCCGGCTGTCGGACATGTCCTCGGATTTTCACAGGCGCTTTCTTTCCACCATGCAGATTGAGAATGCCAATGGCGAGGCGCTGACGGAAACCTACGGCCCGCATTCCTTCACATTGAACTGCCCCTCCGACGAAAAATGGCAGCACATGCTGGTGGATATCTGCGATTTCGCGGCAGAGAGCTATCATTTGAAGGGGATTTACCTGGATCAGCTTGCTTCGGCAGAGCCCTTTGCCTGCTATCATGCGGGGCACTCGCACCATGATATCGGCGAGTTTAATCAGGGCTATCTGAAGATCCTTTCCGAATTGCGCGAAAGAATGCGCCGCCGCGACCCCGATTCCTACCTGATGACGGAAAACTGCGGGGACATTTACAGCGCGTATACCTGGGGCAATCTGACCTGGAACGGCGCGGATTATGATGAGTTCTACAACATGTTCCGTTATACCTTCCCCGAGTATGTGCAGGTGAACATGTGCAATGACCGCTCCTGGGCGGCGGATGATGAGGAGCGCGAGCGCTGCTTCTATGCGGATGTGGAGCGCTGTGTGCTGATGGGCAATATCCTCTGGATCGGCATCACGGCGCGTTATCTGGATCAGCCTGCCCTGAAGCCGCATTTTGACTACCTGATGGCGGCAACGGCATTCCGCAAGGCCATTGCGGGGCAGGTAAGCGAGGGCACCTATCTGGATGATGAATATGTTGCGGCCATGGACGAATCGCTGCATGCCTCCTGCTTCCGCGTTTCTGAGCGCGAAACGCTGCTCCTGGCGGGCGATCAGGCGCTGCATGGCGGAAAGGTGCGCTTTACGCTTCCCCACATCGCTGCGCATGTAGAGGCCTTTGACGAGTATGGGCAACCGCTTTCCGTCCTGGCTGAGGGAAACGAGGTCACGCTGTCCATGTGCGGGAACCGCCTGGCGCGGATCCATGTGCAAGCTGGAGGGGGAAAGGCATGAATACACAGTATTTGGATGAAATAAGCCGCATCCTGCAGCAGGTTCGCCTGACGCAGCTGCCGCAGATGGAGAAGGCCGCCCGGATGCTGGCGGACGCCACGCTGAGCGGGCATAACCTGTTTGTTTTCGGCTGCAACCATGCAGGGCTGCTGGCAATGGAGATGTATTATCGAACGGGCGGTATGGTGAATATCAACCCTGTGCGCGGCCCGGGGCTGCATTTGGAAATTGTCCCTGCCACCATGACCAGCCAGATGGAGCGTATGGATGGCTACGGCTGCCTTTTGATGGATATGACGCCCATTGGAAAGGACGACGTCATCATCATCCATTCTGTTTCAGGGCGAAACGCTGTCTCCGTAGACGCAGCCATCCGCGCGCGCGAAAAGGGCGCCCGGGTGATTGCGCTGACCAATATGGAAACCTCCGCAGCGGTGGAATCGCGCCATAAAAGCGGAAAAAAGCTGTACGAGGTGGCCGACCTTGTCCTTGACAACTGCGGCTGCCGGGGTGACGCCGCCCTCCCCCTGCCCGGCGTTCCGGCAAAGATGGGGCCCACGTCCACAGTCATTGGCGCGGCCGTGCTGAACGCCATCATGTGCCGCACGGTCGAGCTGATTATGGCTGCCGGGCAGGATGCGCCGGTGTTCATGTCGGCCAACACGGATGGCGGCGATGAATACAACAAAAACATGCTGAAAAAATACGCAGACCACATCTTCTATATGTAAGGAGGAAAGGCGGAGAAGGAAATTCCTCCCCGCCTTCTGCTTATCTTCATGCTGCTGTATATCAACTGGGACGGCTTCTCTGCATCATGGTATCGGATGGCGCACGCTTCCCCGCTTGGAACGCCTAACCTGGACAACCTGATTGCGCAGGGGACGGTATTGCTGCAGCAGCGCTGCGGCATTCCCGCCATCACAAATCCCATGCAGCAGGCGCTGATCTCTGGTGCATGGCCGGAAAAAACGGGCAACTGCTATTGCTACTTTGACAAAGCGGCGCGCCGCATTGTGAAGACCGGCAGATTGAATCCGTGCGAAACCATTGCAGAGGCGGCAGTCCGCCACGGGCTGACCTGCGCGTCCATACACGGCTGGTATGTTGAAAACAGAGGGTGCACGCCTGGCGATGCAGGCAATCCATATATTGCTGACATATCACTGCGCAATTTTGAAGGCCGGGTACAGCTGCTGCTGGATTACCTAGCAGGCAAGCCCGTCCCGTCTGGCGGGAAAATGATTACCCTCCTGAACAGACCTGATTTTCTGACCATCTATGCGGATGACATAGACACCGTCTGCCACAATGGCGCCCGCCTGCCCTACGCGGAGATGCGCCGCGCCAGCACGATAGACGAGTGGTATGAAAACATTCAGTATGCAGTCTGGCGCATGGATCAGGCTCTGGAGCGCCTAATGAGAATCCCCGGAGTTACCATCGCGTTGGCGTCAGACCATGGCGGAATGCCCTATGGCATTGCCGGCTTTGGCGCTGATGCTGATGAAGCCGCCCTGCCCCGCCTTGCTGAACTGGTACAGGCAATCCAGCGGGAGGGCGTGGCTGTAGCAGCCATAGAAAAGGAAGGCGATCCCGTCCCCGCTGATGCCCAGGCCGTTCTTCTTGCCATGGAAACACAGGCGCAATTGACGTGGCTTGTCCCTGCCAGCGAAGGCAGGCAGCGCGCCGTGCTTGAAGGCATCCGCGCCCTTCCGTTTGTCCGGGCGGCGCTGGATCAAAATGCTCAGCGAGCCCTGGGCGCATGGCCGGGTATGTGCGATATATACATCACAACGCGCCCGCCGTATTATCTGTGCGGCTATGAAGGTAGGCCGTTTGCGGGCGGCTCCCATGCGGCGCTGGAGGACACCGTGCTGGATCCGTTCTGCGCATTCTGGGGCGCAGGCGTCCGTCGCGGCGTGAAGGTTCAGGAGCGTACATCGCTGGTTGATTTTGCACCCACGGCCTGCAGGCTGCTTGGCATAGAGGGGCCGCAGGACGCAGTTGGCCGCATACTGACAGAAGCGCTGGAGGAACGCGCTGCTCCAGCCCTGACTGAGCACCCGAACGACTGACAAACATTCCAAGAGGAGACAGCATGCGCATATTTATTATTCGCCATGGTGACCCCGATTATCAGACCGACAGCCTGACCCCGCGCGGGCGCCGTGAGGCAGAAGCGCTGGCCGCGTACATTGAACGCCTGCAGCTGACGCACATATACTGCTCGCCGCTTGGCCGGGCGCAGCAAACCTGCCGCCCCTGCGCGGAGAAGCTGGGGCTGCCCGTTGAAACCCTTTCATGGACGCGCGAGCTGACAGGCGTCTATTACGAGCTGGATGGCTTCGGACGCTTTTCACCGTTCTTTACGCCGGGCGAGGTGATGTATTCCATTTCTCCAACGCCGCGCTATGCAGGCTGGCAGAACCAGAAGTATTTTGACGATCCTCGGTATTATCCGCTGGTCAAGGAAATGCAGGCTGGCTCGGATGCGCTGCTGGCGCGCCATGGCTATGTGCACGAAGGCGCTTTATACAAAATCGAACGCCCGAGTGAGGACAGAATCGCCGTTTTCTGCCATCAGGGGCTTGGGACAACGTGGATTTCCTACCTGCTGAACATCCCGTATCAGGCGGCCTGGGCAGGGATGTGGCAAGCCTGCACGGGAATTACCTGCATCCGGATGGAGTGCCGCTCCACGCGCTTTTCCGTGCCGAGGATGCTCTATATGGGCGATACGACGCACATTGAGCTGGCAGGGCTTGAAAAAACAGAGCGCGGACTATCTGCCAGCATGGCTGCATGCTGATCCGATTGCTGCCCCGCTTCGCGTTGCGAGCAGCATCCTTTTCCTGTGGGCCATATATCGTCCAGAATACAGAAGGGGCTGTGAAAGAACGAAAAGTTCTTCCACAGCCCCCGCAGCAATTTATGTCAAGTAAAACAATGAAAGAAAAAAGAGTATAAAACCCCCATACCCCCAGAGAAAGCGTCTAAGGAGCATTCAGGCAACGTTCTGTTTTTTCATGGTTTTGTTGCAGAGCTTGTAGAGATTGTGACCGATAGAAACGAGAAAAACCTCCAATCTGACGGAATTGAGCCCTCTGCGCACGATTCGCCTGTACCTTCGGTCGTATTTCATAACGCCAAATGTACCTTCTGCCTGAATCGAACGGTTCATTCTCAGCAGTGCGCCATGGATACTGTTCAGATTATCCAGCACCTCCCGGTGCATCGCGGTCAGCTCCTGGTTGATTCGCACCGTTCGGTTCTTCGGCGTCTTTTTGCATTCGGATGCATAGGGGCAGCCGCTGCAATCCTCGCATTCAAATACTTCCTCCTGCCGTCCGTATTTGTTTCCCTTTACCTTCTTTCGATAACGGAAATGGAATGCCTTTCCGTTAGGACAGTGCATGACGCCGTCCGGATCAATATGGAAGTTCTCTGCCCGATACGGATTCTCCCGGTATTTTCTGTCTTTGCTTTCCTTGTCGAACATGGTGAACCTCATATACTTCTTCATGCCATGCGCTTCGCAGTACAGGTAGTTGCTGTACGAGCCGTAACCGGCGTCCGCTACAGGATACTCCGGATAGAAGCCGTACAGATCATGAAGCTTCACCATCAGCGGCACGAAGCAATCCATATCGGAGCGGTAGTGGTTGACGTCCGCCACGGCGATATACTCATCCGCCACGCCGATTTGTATGTTGTATGCCGGCAGCAGCTGCTCGTTGCCCATGCAGTCCCTTTTCAGGCGCATGAATGTGGCGGAAGGATCCGTCCTGGCATAGCTGTTTCGCTCGTCTCCGCAGATCGTCAGCTTCTTACGGTATTCCTCCAGCTTGCGCATATATGCCTGAAGGCACTCATAATGGCGCTGCCGGATCGTTTTGCGGCGTCCTTTGCCATGTACAAAGTCGGCTTCATCCAACTGATAAAACTTCGCGTATGCTCTCCGCCAGCACCTCATTGATGAAGTAACCGAAGGTGCGATAGGACGGCGTTTTCCAGTTCATCAGATACATATAGCGCATGTTGACCCTGCAATTGTCTTCCAGCTTCCGCAGCGAGCAGTATCCGTTGTCCGCAAATGCGAACAGCACCGTTTTCAGCATATCGACCGGATTGTACCTGTTTCGTCCTGTGATGTATTCCGGAACGTTCTTCAGGTACTTGCTTAAATCGATTCCCTCCATGAATCGGTCGAATGCCAACACCGGGTCAGATATCGAAAGAAAATCTGATACAGATATCGAAAGAAAATCTGAAACAAATACTGGTATTTGTCCCTGCCGTGGTGTATAATATCTTCGTGGTGTTGTTTTCATATCAAGTAAATTATATCACACAAAAAAGGATTTGTCCCGCTTGCGGGCTCCAAATCCTTCTTTGTCGTGTTGGGGCCTTTTTTCACGCCCCCTTCTTTGTATATGATTACTGCTCACTTTTTACTTAAGTTTGCCAGTTCCACATCCGAGCCGTCCGGCGAAAAGTAATATCCATGTCCGCGCACAGAGCGTATATATTGGGGCTTTTGCGGATTTTCTTCTATCTTCTTGCGCAGGTTGTAAACATGGGAAATCACCGTGCGCACATCGCCATAGCTGGGGGCGTTCCATACAGCTTCATAAATCTCATCCAAGGATATAGGCCGATGCGGATGATCCATAATATACATCAGCACGCCGAACTCAATAGATGACAGGTGATATACATGTTCGCCTACCCGCAGCGTATGCTCATTCATATCGACCGAGTAACGATTGGTTTGAATGGCGGTTCTTGTTTTCTGGCGGTTCTCCATTTCAACGCGCCGGATATTGGCGTTGATCCGCGCGCACATCACCTTGCAGCTAAAAGGCTTGATCAGATAATCGTCACCACCCATCTCCAGCGCTCGAATCACCGTTTCCTCATCATCAATGCAGCTGATAAAAATAATGGGGCAATAAATGCGCTGGCGCAGCTTTTCACAAAGTTCCACGCCGTTCATGTCCGGAAGCAGAATATCCAGCAGGATTACATCAAAAAGACTGCGGCATGCTGTCAGCGCTTCCTCTGCATTTTTCGCCCATACGGTTTGGAATTCGCCCGTCTGTTCCAGATAATACTGGACGATCTGGGTATTCGTCAAATCATCGTCAATCAGCAGCACCCGCTTCATCGTCCACCCTCCTGTCTGAAACCTCATTTGCAATCGAAACCGTAAACCTTGTCAGCCCATCCTGGCTCTCCGCGCGGATATCCCCATGCAAATTCTGCATGATGCTCTTGGCAATATACAGACCAAGGCCGGAAGAGCTGGAATCCGTCCCATGATAAAAGCGTTCAAAAACATGCGGCAGCACATCCGGCGCAATGCCCGGACCGGGGTTTGCAATGATGATTTCCGCCGTTTTTTCGTTTGTCTGAACGCTGATTTGGACGACGCTTCCATCCGGCGAATATTTAACGGCGTTTTCTATCAGATTTTCAAAAACCTGTCGGATACGGAAGCCATCCGTAATCACAATGGCCGGCCCATCAGGCGCCTCTGTTCTCAGCGTGATTCTCCGCCCTTGAGCTGTTATTCTTTCATTTTCGCAAACATATTGCAGCACCTGCTTCAGATCCACCTCATGCTGATTAAAGGTGATGCTGTTTTCCTCTAACTTTGCTGCAAGAAACAGATTCTCAGCCAAATTCTTCAGATATTCGGTTCTGTCCCGCATCAAAAGAATCATTTCAGGCCGTGGCTTTTCATCCGCCTGAATCATATCCAGACAACCCTGCAGATGGAAGATCGGCGTGCGCAGATCATGCAGCACATTCGTCATGACCTCATGCTCGCGTCTGCGCGCCTGCTCCAGCTGCCTTGTACGCTCTATTACCTTCAAATCCAGCGTGTGTGCCAAATTCTCAGCCTCTGCAAATTTATCCGCAAAGCGATGAAAAACAACGACCATGCAGAAAACCAAGTCAATCAGATAGCCAATCTGCGTAAAGCGCAGATAAATGACCAGTTCTCCAGCGGGCAGCAATTTGAGCGTATTTATCAGGTATATCGCTGCGCGCGCACCATAGGAAAAGCCGCTGCCAAGGGCAACATATACCGCCCCGGAATCTTCCCTGCGCGCCGCGCGGCAAAGCAAAAGCAGCAGCGGCGGAATCATCGCCACACGCAGCAGATAATTAAGATTATAGCGAATCAGATACTGCAGCGCCAGCATCAAAAGCGTCACGCACACCATTCTGGGCATGGTGACAAAGCGCCGTAACCGGGCTGGCAGGGCGTAATCAAACAAATAAACATCAATCGCAAATACAAAAAGCACCGGACACAGAAACATAGGAGAACGAATGGACGCATACATTCGTTGCGAAACGTGAAGAAGGCCCGCATATTCATCCGCCAGCAAAACTGCCAACGAAGCGAAGGCAACAAACGACAGCGCCAGCAAGTACTTTTCTCTGGGCATTCGCCGGTAAAGCGACAAGCAGCTGAAGATCAGCATCATGTATACGCCAACAGCCAGCGCGGCAAGCTGACGATAAAACATGCTTGCATGAGAGGCGGATTCTGGCGTACCCATCAGGAATTTCATCACAGAGATATTGCCGACCAGCAGTTCGCCCTGCCCCTGCGATGCATCGATCAAGTAAATCAGCAAGCTATGCGTGCCTGCCGCAAGCGGCTCGGAGGTGATCGTCAGCGTCCGATAGTAATCCGCATCGCTGTCAAAGGCATAGATTTCACATCCGTCAAGCAGCAGCTTAAACGGCTGTATATCTGAAACCGTCAATGTAATTTGTTGGTTTTCTTCTGCGGTTTCAAATGAAAAAGCCAAACCGCCATCCGCCTGGGGGCAGAAACGCTCCAGCCGGTATTGCCGTTCCACAAGATCGCCGGGCAGCATCTGCCCATTCTGGAGCAAGGGCGTCTTTCTGCAAAAGAAAAAACACAACGCTATGCAAAGCAGAGCACTGCACAGAAAAGCTATCAGCACAAGAATGGTCTTTTTCATGCCTTCCTCCTTCGCATTGGTAGTTTCGCCGGACGCAGGATGATTTCCTGCAAAAAGGCAAAGACCTGCGGAGCGTTCTCCGCAGGTCTGCCAATACAGAATCGCTTTACTTTGCAGCGTTTTCGCCAGCAATGCGGCCAAAGACAAACACATCAGCGATCGCGTTGCCGCCCAGACGGTTGCCTGCGTGCACGCCGCCGCAAACCTCGCCAGCCGCGTACAGGCCCTCGATGATATTGCCCTCGGTGTTCAGGACATGGCACTGCGCGTCAATCTGCACGCCGCCCATGGTGTGATGGTAGGCGGGAGACATGGCGATGATGATGAAAGGAGCGGTTTCAACCTTGCCCTTGAAGGAATAGCGGCCAAAGTCAAGGTCTTCTTCGTTGTCCACAAAGGAGTTGAAGCGATCAATCGTTTCGCGCACCGTCGCAGGATCCAGACCCATCTTCTCAGCAGCCTCTTCCAGCGTGTCCGCATAGGCAAGGTAGCCCTTGGCCTCCCAGCCATAAACCTGCTCCCAGGTGCGGTTAGAGAGATAGTTGGCGTCGGCAACGCAGTAGAACATCCCATCCGTCTGGGAAAGCCCCGCCGCGCTCAGCACATCGCGCTCAGCACTTTCATTGACAAAGCGCTTGCCTTCCTTATTGATGAACAGCTTGCTGTTACCCTGCAGGCCGGCAACGCCGTCCGGATAAGCGGTGGTGGGCAGCATCTGCACATAGCCCATGCCTACCAGGTTTGCACCCGCCTGCTGCGCCATAAGGATGCCGTCGCCATTACAGGTAGCTGCTGCATCAGAGGGGACATCCGCAATTTCAGGCCAATAATTGTTGTATTCCTTAATCATATCGATGTTGGAAGCAAAGCCGCCAGTGGCAAGCACAACGTTTTTATCGGCATGCAGCGTAACTTCCGTGCCGTCTTTCTTGACAGCGGCAACGCCCACAACCTTATTGCCATCCAGGATCAGATTGGTTGCTTCCGTCTCGGTCATCAGCTCGATGTTTTCATAGCTTGCAAGCTTATCGGACAGAACGCTGACCACTGCTACGCCATTGGCCGGAACAGGGGTATGCGTGCGCTGCCAAAGCGCGCCAACAGCCTGCACAACGCCATCCTCAAACTGTACGCCCAGCTCCTCCAGCCAGTGGAAGGCGTCCAGCGCATTGTAGCACAGGGTCTTTACCAGCTCATAATCGCCGGTGATCACAGTGCCGTCAAGGCCTTCGCGCTTGCCGCCGATATAGGTCTGAATGATATGCAGCTCAGGCGTATCAAACAGCGCGGTTTCGCCGTTGCTCAGATAAGTACGGATCTGCTCCTTGAGCAGCGTAAGCGTAGGCGCAAAGTCGCCGAAATCCTCCTCAACAAAATCCAGATAAGATTCTATCTCACGGCGGCAGGAATCGCTCATCGCCACGTTCTGCTGCCTTTCAGGATCTACAGCGTTAAAAACGCCGCCGCTGATAATCGTATTGCCGCCAACGGAACCTGCCTTATCGATGATGATAACAGACGCGCCCGCATCGGCAGCAGTTAGCGCCGCGCTGATACCTGCGCCGCCAGCACCAACAATCACCACATCCGCGCTCTTTTCAATCGCCTCGCCGCTGACCTTTTCCACAGCGACAGCCTTCAGCGCGTCAACATCGCCGCCAGCCAGCGCAACGCATGCAGCCACCGCTTCCAGAATACCCTTGCTGGAATTGGTAGCGCCGCCAATAACATCAACGCCCAGAGACTGCGCGCTCAAAATATCCGGAATAATCTTATCCATCGCATTGTCGCCAATGTCCTTGGTTTCCTTGTGCTCAATTACCTGAATATCGGTAATCGCGTTTTCCGAAAACGTAACGGAAACCTTGATTTCACCATTGTTGCCAAGTCCAACGGCTTCATACGTGCCAGGATTGTACTTGGCCTCCGCCAGCACATTGGCAGGAAGCAGCATGGCGATTGCCAGTACCATGCAGAGAACCTTGAGCAGCTTCTTCATTTTCATTCCCCTTCTCTTTTTTAACACGGGTTTCCCGTATCGATATCATTATATCAGTATCGCAGAAGAACAAGGTAAAGAGAAGATGAAATCTGAAACGTTCTCCTTAGAGGCAACTGCACAAAGGGGGGCTGATAAAAGCTTCAATAAACCCGCCAGATCTATGATCGTGGTTGAAACTGCTCCTTATTTTGTTGAATATTCGTTTCTCGCGTGCAGCGGCACTGTTGAGAATCTTAAGGCGCGTGCACTCAAAGAAAGCAGTATGCCCACTGAAAATCTATATGCTGCTGGTAAAGTTTACAACGATGATTTCTTCGTCGACAACCATCCAATTTCCATCTTTATCGATTTTGTATGGTTTTTGGTCGAATTGCCGGTGAAAACGCTTCTGAGCATTGATTTATAATTACTAAAATGAGAATGATGGTAAATTTCGCCATCAGCCCTATTTGTATAACAAGGCTCACTCGCTATGCGAGCAGTTCAGTAAAATATAGGGTTACAAGCAAAAGCTGGCAGAATAAAGACGCATTCTGCTAACTGCACCATAAACTAACAGGAGGTAATATAAAGTGAAACATGCAATACATAATAAGCAAATGTGATTTTGCCCTAACCCACCACAAAACTGTACGAGTTACGTCTTCTTTTTCATCCATTACCTCCTACAATCATACCTCATCCATATCATCCACCAATTCTCCATGGATTTCAAGGATGCTGTCTATGCCTATCTCTTTGCCGCCGGAGCGTGCATTTGCCGCAAGAAAAACAAGCTTTCGCTCAATGGGCTCAACCTGCCGCACCTTTCCTATGAATTCTTGATAGGAACCTCCCGCTTTCAGCGCATCCGGCACGAAGTATACTACCGTCATCACAGGATGGTATCCATCCTGGATCACCTCGTCAATCAGCGTCAGCTTCTGATCCAGCAGGAGCTTCTGACTTTCGGACAGTTCGATTTTCCGGTCTGTCATTCTGCCAGTTTCCGCAATCACGCCGTCGAAGCCGGTGAGCGCCGCAAAGGGTGAAAACTGTGCCGCGCGGTCGTGCATGCTCATGTGCGGACGGTTTTCCGCCTGGTGGTGCGGAAGCGCCAGGATGTCAGCGTAAAGGTTCTTCTGTTCTGGCATTATTCGTCACCTGCCTTATGGCCGCCGATCTGGCCGTTTCGCTCGATGGTGGTGCCGCCTTCAAGCAGGTTCATGCCCTTGAGCATGGCGTTCTTTCCAAATTTATCCTGAATGGCAAGGGTGACGCGCTGCAGCCTGCGCTCCTTTTCTTCGGCAAGCTGCCGGGCTTCCTCTTCCTGCTTCACCGCCTCATAATCTGTGAACATGTCCAGCTGCTCGGGCTTATCCTCCGGGATTTCCGTTTCTGAAACCAGATCGCAGGCCGTGATGTATACGCGGCGGATCAGCATGTCCTTGTGAACCACATGATCATATACATCCAGGACAGCGTCCATGATGGCTTGGGTGGAGCTGGTATAGCGCGCGAGGTTCCCGGTGCCATGGGCGGGCTTGGGAATTTTGCGCCCATAGGGGTCCATCACCACAGGCCCATTGTATTTTTTGCCGCGATCACCCTCCAGGCTTTCGCGGTCGTACCCAACATCCAGCACAATCTGCTTCGTGACCACATGCTTTCGAACCAGATCCAGCACCAGCAACTCCGTCATTTCGCGGACAATCAGTCGCCCCTTCTCAAAATCATAGGGGCACTGCAATACCTGCCCGGAGGAAATGCTGCTGGTGGACGGACGATACTCCTTGATATCCGCTACCGTCACCGGCTCCCAGCCCCATGCGTGGTCGATAATCAGCTCCGCGTTGACCCCAAAGGTTTTATACAGCTTGTCTTCGCTGATTGGATCGAGCGAGGCCCGCGCCACGTCGCCCAGGGTATAAAGGCGCATCGCTTCGAGCTTTTTGGATATGCCTCTGCCGATGCGCCAGAAATCCGTCAGCGGGCGGTGCGTCCAGAGCTTTTCCCGAAAGGTTGTTTCATCAAGCGCCGCAATGCGCACGCCGTCCCTGTCGGGCTTGGATTTCTTGGCCTCGATATCCATGGCGATCTTGGCGAGAAAAAGATTGGTGCCAATGCCCGCCGTCGCCGTGATGCCGGTATTGTACAAAACGTCGCGCACCATCGTCATGGTCAGCTCGTGCGCCGTCATGCCGTAGGTACGCAGGTAATTCGTCACATCAATAAAAACCTCGTCGATGGAATAGACGATGATGTCTTCTGACGAAACATATTTCAAATAGGTAGCATAGATCCGGCTGCTGTATTCTTCATACAGGCGCATCCTTGGCGGAGCGACAATGTAGGAAATCTCCAGCGTCGGGTCTTTTTCTATGGCTTCCGCGTCAAAAGAGGCAGCGGAGAACTGATACTTTTGCGTTTCCGGATTGCGCTGTATCGCCCCGGCACGGATGCCTGCATTCAGCCTTTTCTGGTTGACCTGCTCCACACGCTGGATCACCTCAAACAGCCGCGCCCGGCCGGGAATGCCGTGGGCTTTCAGGGAAGGCGATACGGCCAGGCAGATGGTCTTTTCCGTCCGGCTCTCGTCGGCGACGACCAGATTGGTCGTCAGTGGATTCAGATGACGCTCTACGCATTCCACGCTGGCGTAAAAGCTCTTGGCGTCGATGGCCACATACTGCCGAACCTTTTCCGCCATGCGTACCTTTCCTCCTTCTTTTTATCAATCAGTTTGCTTCTGCCGCGGCTTCAACGTACCAGCGGGCGACCTGGCTGGCAAAGGATGCGTTTGTCCATTCAAAGAACAGGCGGCGTTCCTGGCCTTTGATCATCACCGTATAGCAGGAACCCTCCGCCCCCTGCCGGTAGCATGCCGCCGGGCGATAATCCTTGATGGCGTCAATCTTGAAGGTTCTGCCATCCGCCCAGGTAATGGAGCGCGGCTGCATATAACCCGTAGCGTCAAAATCAGAATTGACTTTCACATAGATACGCTCCATATGCGGAGAGCGCTGTGCTTTTAACGATTTTACACCTTTCATAAGAACTCTCCTCGGCGGCTTTCACGCGCTTCCAGATAAAGCGCCCGATCTGCCGTATCGGGAACCATTTCCGCCGTGATCTTTCCCAGCACCCGTCCAATGACCTTTGCGCCATCTTCATAGGGAAAGATATCGTCATAATCCGGGTTCAGCGAGTGCAGACGATCATGGGCCACCTGCTTGATCACGCCGCCCATGCCGGGAACATAGAAAATGCCAATATCACCGTAGTTAAGCTCTGAGCAGTACTGCACCAAAACCTTGTCGCCATCATGAAACTGCGGCTCCATGCTCTGTCCGCAGACCGTGATGATCTCATCAGCTTCGGAAACTGCATGGCTGTTATAAAGAACGCATGCTTCGCTCTCGGGATGGTCCTCCCAATCGGCGCCGTCGCCTGCGGCCGCTGCGCGTCCAAGATCCTTTACGCTGTTCATCCGCTCCAGCGCCATGCGGAGCTTCCGTTTGTGAACATTGCCGCTCATGGCTTCCGCAAAGGTCTCGAGGTCTTCCTTTCCATTATCATCCAAAGAACGGTAAAAGTCCAGAAGGCGCTGCTCATGCTCGGACAGTCCGCTGTGCCTGTCCTCCATGCCGAAGAACTCATATAACGGGATATCCAGAAGCATGCAGAGCCTGCGCAGAGTCTGCGCATCCGGTAGCCGCTTGTCTGTCTCCCAGTTGCAGATACTATTCTGGTTTACCCCCATGAGCTTTGCAAGCTCCCGCTGATTGTATTTTGCGCGGATGCGGTATTTGCGGATTACATCGCCAAAGGCATACGCGGCTTTTGGCTCAGCCGGGGAGCTCGGTAATCTGCTGATGGTCATCATCGTACCTCCTGAGGGCGGGATTGCTGCTGCCTGGGCAGAATGCTCAGCGTTCAAGAATCGCAGCAGTATCCTCTGTTGTTTTTATAATAGCACAATGTGTTGCGAAATGCAATATCAAAATATCACATAAAGCATGATTTGTGCTTGACACAGCGTATAATCCCCTGTAGAATAAATGCAAAGCAAAGAACGCAAGAGCTGGGAGTACCATGGTACAGGAGGTAAAATGCGCGTGTGCCTGAAGGAATGTAAAGACGCTGAACTTGTCAGAAGTTCTGTTCCCATTGCAAGAGAAAATGATATTTATGAGAACACACAGCTGGAGATCGAGAACTGCTCAGATGGCATTGCGCCGCAGCCGAATACAGCGGTAGATGGCAGCCAGAAAATGATCGCGCCGGTCGTCGTATCGATGACAAAGTACCTTTTTGCGCATTACCGGCTGCAGATGTATTCAAGCGATATCGGCAATATTTGCAGCATGCCGTCCACAAGAGGCTGAAGAAATACAGCGTCAAATGGATACCGGCGAACAAAACCTCTACTCTGCCCAGCATTCACAGCAAGCATAAGGCAAAGATTGTTGCAATCCCATATAAAGATTTATGGGTGGGCGTCACCGATCTCGGCTTCGCAAAATGGGAAAAGACGCTTTATCACAATCAGGATGAAACGCCCTACAGCGAAACGGGACGGCAGATACATTTCGACAGGACGAAGAAAAAACGGCAGAACGCGCGGTTGGACGAGCTTTCCATAGGCCCGGAAAATACCGTCATTTTCGGTCGCGTTGACCCGAAGAACAATTTTGAGTACTACATGAATCGGGCGTACGCCCTGAATCGTGATAGACTGAAATGCCGGATCTGCGGAGCATGGCTGATAGACAGGATGCCGTGTACGCAAAGGATCAATCCTTTTCTTCCCCTGAAAGATGTAAACCGTGTCAACAATCTGATGTCGCTGGATGCTGCCTGCTATCGTCTTGTAAATAACTCTTCTGCTGATTACTCGCACATGCCGCCCAAAGCACAAAGGAAAATCGCGGAACTCAGGAAAAAGTTACGGCACACGTGAGTCTGTACTGATGGAACGCCGTATGCGCTGAAAGGCGCACGTACGGTGTGAAGCGGGGGAAAAAGAGCCTGACTGCGCTGACACATGAAGCCGAAAGACTGTCAGCGTAAAAGGTCTTCTTTACCTATCGCTATGCGGAATTTGATGTTCTGTATCCCGACCCCGAGCTGTCGTTTAAAACAAAAATGGCTGATCTTCCGCTGATCATTCAGGAGATGATCTTCGCCAACAAGATCGACTCCAATGGCGTGCTGATCCGCTCTTCGACCGACAAGCCGCCCTATTTCGCGGTGGGCTTCAAGAGCGAGAAGGCGAACCACAAGTATCGTTTCGTCTGGCTGTACAAGGTGCGCGCCAAGCCCGTGACCGAAAACTACGCCACGAAGGAAGGCAAGTCCATTACCCGCCAGACCGGAGAAGTCGAATGGACGGCCATTCGCCGCACGCACGACAATCAGTATCAGGCGGTTGCGGACGAGGACGAAAACGGCTTTACTGCGGCGAAAGGTGCGACGTTCCTGCAGAGCGTGTACGAGCCGGTCTTTACAACGGGCGGTTGATCTGCCTTTTTATCTCTCCGCACAGCACAGCGCTGTGCGGGGATCCCTTCATATTATATAGGAGGTTCTGGTCATGATCACCT
>CAKUFG010000031.1 GCA_934647235.1 uncultured Clostridia bacterium | reverse complement strand
AATTGCCGCCCGAAACCCGCGCTTGCCGCAAGGCAGAAGCGCGGGGCGGTTGGCTCAATGAGGCAACGAGTATTTGAACAATTATTTGTTCAAATACGACTATGCCGAATTGCGGACAAGGCGTCGAGCCGCAGCGAGACGGATGAGGGGAAACGCAGCGCCTGGCATGCTGCGGACGGGTGCAGGCAGGCAAAAAAAGAACACTATGTCTTGTCCGGGCCTCTTTTGCGTCAGGTCGCGCCCCGCTGGCTGGCCATACCAATTTTTACATGAAAAAAGGTAAAAATCGGGCGGTTAGCACCCCGGAATTTGCATAAATATTCGCCCCGCATCCTCTGTACCGAAATACTGAACTTCCGCTCCCACCTCCGCTCGCGGGGCACGCTGATCGCAGATCAGCGCAGTGCCGCCTGCCAGTCTTATTCAACTCGCTTTTACGTCGCAAACAGGTTCTTTGTTTCTTTCTTGACTCAAGAAAGAAACGTCCTCTTCGTCCCCCAGTTCCCCAATTCCTACCTATTATATAAGGAGGTTTACATCATGGAAGCACTGTTTTCAAACGTACTCAACCTGCAATGGCAGCAGGTGGTCATGTGGGGCATCGGCGCGCTGCTGATCTACCTGGCCATCGCCAAGGATATGGAGCCTACCCTGCTGCTGCCGCTGGGGTTTGGCGCCATCCTGGTCAACCTGCCCTTCTCGGGCGCGGTCACGCAGGTGATCAACGGCGTCACCGAGCAGGGCGCGCTGAGCGTGCTGTTTGACGCGGGCATCGCCAATGAGCTGTTCCCGCTGCTGCTGTTCATCGGCATCGGCGCGATGATCGACTTTGGCCCCCTGCTGTCCAACCCCAAGCTCATGATCTTCGGCGCGGCCGCGCAGTTTGGCATCTTCTTCACCCTGTGCGTGGCCTCGATGTTCTTTGATATCAACGACGCCGCCTCCATCGCCATCATCGGCGCGGCCGATGGCCCCACCGCCATCGCCGTGGCGCAGAAGCTGGGCAGCAAGTACCTGGGCGCAATCATGGTGTCCGCCTATTCGTATATGGCGCTGGTGCCCGTCATCCAGCCGCCCGTCATCCGCCTGCTGACCACCAAGAAAGAGCGCATGATCCGCATGCCCTATCACGAGCATAACGTGTCCAAAACCACGCGCATTCTCTTCCCCATCCTGACCACTGTGGTGGCCGGACTGGTTGCGCCCGCGTCGGTGGCGCTGGTGGGCTTCCTGATGTTCGGCAACCTCATCCGCGAGTGCGGCGTGCTCGACTCCCTGTCCGACACCGCCCAGCATGTGCTGGCCAACCTGATCACCATCCTGCTGGGCATCACCATCGCCTGCCAGATGAAGGCCGAACAGTTCCTGCGTCCCGATACCCTGCTGATCCTGGGGCTGGGCCTGGTGGCGTTCATCATGGATACCGCCGGTGGCGTGCTGTTTGCCAAGTTCCTCAACCTCTTCCTCAAGGAAAAGATCAACCCCATGATCGGCGCGGCGGGCATCTCGGCCTTCCCCATGTCGGGCCGCATTGTGCACAAGATGGGGCTCAAGGAGGATCCCTCCAATTTCCTGCTGATGCACTCCATCGGCGTCAACGTATCCGGCCAGATCGCCTCGGTCATCGCCGGCGGCCTGATCCTCAACTTCTTCCTGCATTAAAGGAGGCATTGCCATGCAGATCAATTTTCATGCGTTCACGCGGAACCTGCGCTACATGGGCCTGGGCATGCTGGGCATCTTCGCCGTTATCGGCGTGCTGGTGCTGTCGGTGTACCTGCTGCGGCTGATTGATAAAAAGTAATCGCTGCGGGCGGAGGGGAATGTTCCCTTCCGCCCGGATGTTTTTAAGGAGACGAAAGCAATGATCCGGAAAGCCACGATGCAGGACCTGCCTGTAATTATGGATATTTATGCATACGCGCGCAATTTTATGGTTAAAACCGGAAATGTCAGCCAATGGGCGGACGGATATCCGCAAGAAGCGCTGATCCGGGACGATATCGCCCAAAAACAGCTTTATATGATCGAACAAGACGGCGCGGCCTGCGGTGTGTTTGTCTTTATCATCGGCGAGGATCCAACCTACGCAGTGATAGACGACGGCGCATGGCTGTCCGATGCGCCCTACGGCACGATCCACAGAGCTGCCAGCAACGGCACTGTTCATGGAATAATGAAACAAATTGTGGAGTTTTGTCGAAACCAGATTCCACATCTGCGCATCGATACCCATGCGGACAACCGCATCATGCAGCATCTGATCCTCCAGTGCGGCTTCACCCGCCGGGGCGTTATTTACGTGCGCGGCGGCTCGCCCAGGATCGCCTATGAGATGACATAATGCGAACTTTGCGAATTGGAAATTATTGTCGATAATATGCTTCTGCCTGTACAGATTGCATTTGCAAAATGGTGCTTTTTCGCTATACTCCGTGCTAGAAACCGGATATGTAGCATAAATATGAATGATTCTGTAATATTTATTTGCGTGCAGTTCCGGGAGATTATCGGAGGGACAGGATGGAAAAGATTCGCATATTCCTTACGGACGATAATGACGAAATACGTGCGGCGCTTCACAGATATCTGGAAACGCAAGAGGATATGGTCATTTCCGGCGAGGCGGCCAACGGCGTGGAGGCGCTGCAGCGGCTGTCCGAGTGTCCCACGGACGTGATGATACTGGATATGATCATGCCGCAGCTGGACGGCTTCGGCGTGCTGGAGCAATTGCAGCGGATTCCCCTGGAGCAGCGTCCGCGTGTGATTGCCCTGACCGCGCTGGGACGCGAGGATTTTATCGCCCGCGCGCTGCGGTTCGGCGTTACCTACTACATGGTCAAGCCCGTGGAAATGCGTCAGCTGATGGACCGCATCCGCGATACCGCCCGGCAGATGGAGGGTATCTGCGAGGATCCGCCCGAGGTGCAGCAGGCGGTGGTGCCTAATGTGGACGACCGCATGAGCAATATCTTTCTGTCGCTGGGCATCCCGGCGCATATCAAGGGCTATCAGTTTCTGCGCGAGGGCGTGCGCCTGGTTATCGAGCAGCCTGACCGCATCAACCGTATCACCAAGGAGCTGTACCCCAGCATCGCCCGGCGCTATGCCACCAGCCCCAGCAAGGTGGAGCGCGCCATCCGCCACGCCATCGAGGTGGCCTGGAGCCGCGGGCGCGTGGAATCGCTGAACCGCGCGTTCGGCTGCCGCGTGGCCATTCCGGAGGATAAGCCCACCAACGGCGAGTTTATCGCGCTGATTGCCGATAAGCTGGGCATGGAAAAGCAGCATACCGCCTGAGAATAAACAGAATAACAGATCGCATGAAAGCCGGGCTGCAGCGCGTATTCAGCCCGGCTTTTTTTGCGTGGCGTGCCGCGTCAGGGCGAAGCGTCCTGCGCCGCATCCTGCTGACGCATGCGGAATGCGGAGGGCGCTGCGTGCAGCAGCCTGCGGAACACCCTGTCAAAATCGTATATGGAGGAAAACCCGGTCGCCTGGGCGATCTGCGTGACAGACAGGTTGGTATAAACCAGCATATCCCGCGCCTTTTCAACCCGCAGCCTCTGGTGGTAGGCGATGGGCGTCTGGCCGTAGCGGCGCTTGAACAGGCTGACAAGATAGGATTTATCCAGGTGCAGCGTGTCGGCCAGCTCGTCCAGCGTGATGCGGGCGGAGACATTGTTATCCAGATACAGTTTGATGCGCGAGGCGGTGCTTTCGGCCTTGGACAGGCTTTTCATCTGCCAGCCGTAGCTGGCCTGGGAGATAAAAAGATCCAGCAGCCGCAGAAACAGCCACTCCATCCGGAGATCCGAATGCAGGGAGGGATGCGCGGCCTCGTCGATCAGATCGAACAGAAACCCCTCGAAAACCGGGCTGTTTTTGAAGCTGACGCAGGGCGGCAGCTGAGGATAAGCGTCCTTCAGAGCATCCTCCCGGAAAAGCGCGCGATCCTCCGGCGGCAGACTGGATTCCGTCAGAAAAGAGGTATAGAGCTTGTCGCGGTCGTCGCGGCAGTACAGGTCAAAGTGCACATGCGGCTGGATGACGGGATAATCGTTGGGGCAGAAAATGGTGTGCAGCTGGCGCGGGCGGATGAGAAAAGCGTCGCCCGGCACGGCATTGTATACCTGGTCCTCAATGGTCACCACCGGCGTGCCTTCCTTGATGTAGAGCAGCTCGTAATCAAAAATATGCCTGGGGCCGATGGTGGTGTGCGGCTTGAGCGTGCTGTACCATGCAACGCGGATATAGGGCGAAAACGGCAGATGCATCGCGCAGCCTCCCCATTCAGAGAATTTTGTTTATTATAGCAGAAAATGTTGATATGTCAATGAAATCATCCCAGTTTATTCAGCATGCCTGAATGCCCGCTGCAAAAAACACAATATATGTTAAAACAATATATAAATGTGGGAAAGACAAAATGCGCCCCAAGCGGCTATAATCATGGCTGAAAGCGCTTCCACAAAGGATCACAGCATACGATCAGCCGGCAATCTGACGGCCTTGCGGCAGAACGCACGCCGCTTTCTTCTGCTGCCCAAATACGCATAGGAGAGAGAATTATGCAGAATTTGTCCAAGCTTGAAAACAGAATCAGCCGCTCCATCAGCCCTGAAAACTACACCGGTGAAAAGGGCGGCGGCGGCAGGATCCCCGCCGAGGAGGGCTTTGCCCATCACGCGGCCAGCCGCCTGGGGCTGGGCTGGAAAACCAACCCCTATATCGTGCTGCAGCCCGGCGAAACCTTTACCATCGCCGATATCCAGGGCAGCGGTGTGATCGAGCATTTCTGGCTTACGCCTACCGGCATGTGGCGCAATACCATCCTGCGCATGTATTGGGACGATCAGCCCAATCCCAGCGTGGAATGCCCCATCGGCGATTTCTTCTGCATGGCCTGGAACCGCTACGCGCAGCTCAGCTCCCTGGCCGTGTGCGTCAATCCCGGCAGCGCCTTCAACTGCTACTGGCCCATGCCCTTCCGCCGGCGCGCCCGCTGGACGCTGACCAACATCGACGAGAAACCCGTAACCATGTATTACCAGATCGATTACTGCCTGTGCGATGTGGCGCAGGACGAGGCGTATTTCCACGCGCAGTTCAGGCGCGTCAATCCCCTGCCCTATAAACAGGTATATACCATCCTGGACGGCGTAAAGGGCAAGGGCAAGTATGTGGGCACGTTTATGGGCTGGGGGGTCAACAACAACGGCTGGTGGGGCGAAGGCGAAATCAAGTTCTATATGGACGGCGACCGGGAGTTCCCCACCATCTGCGGCACAGGCACGGAGGATTACTTCTGCGGCTCCTATAATTTTGAAGACTCCATCACGCACGACCGCTATGTGCCTTTCACCACGCCCTATGCCGGGCTTCACCAGGTGATTACCCCCAATCAGCTGTATGGCAGCCAGTTCCGCTTCGGCATGTATCGCTGGCATATCGCTGATCCCATCTATTTTGAGCGGGAGCTGAAGGTGACCATCCAGGCCCTCGGCTGGCGCAAGGATCACACCTACCTGCCGCTGCAGGATGATATCTGCTCTGTGGCCTTCTGGTATCAGCAGCTGCCTGCGGCCCCCTTCCCGGCGCTGCCGGATAAGGACTATCTGGAGGTTATCTGACGATAGCGGAAAGGCGGCGGAAAATGAAAACCCCAAGGATACTGGTAGTGGGCAGCCTGGTCATGGACCTGATTGTGGAAACAGAGCGGTTTCCGCTGCCTGGGGAAACGGTGCTGGGGCGGCGCTTTGGCACAGCCTCCGGCGGCAAGGGAGCCAATCAGGCGGTGCAGGCGGCGCGGCTGGGCGCAGATGTAACAATGGTCGGCATGGTCGGGCAGGATGCGTTCGGGGATGAAATGCTTGCGTCGCTGCGGGCGTCCGGGGTGGATACCCGGCATATCCTGCGCACGGCGCAGGCCCCAAGCGCCGTGGGACATATCCAGATAGAAAAAACCAAGGACCATGTGCAGAACCGCATCGTGGTAGCGCCGGGGGCCAATCTGTGCATTGCGCCTGAGCACGTAGCCTTCCTGCGGGAGGAGATCGGGCAATATGATATGGTGCTTCTGCAGCTTGAAATCGGCATGGAAATCAATTGCCTGGCGGCAGGCTGGGCGGCGGAAAAGGGCGTGCCGGTGATGCTCAACTGCGCGCCCATCGCGCCCATGCCGGCAGAGCTGCTCAAAAGCATTACTTATATTTCCCCCAACGAAACGGAAGCGGCGGCGCTGACGGGGATTGCGGTGGAGGACACGGCCTCTGTCGTCCGCGCGGCCGCAGCCATCAGGGCGATGGGCGTGCCCAACGTGCTGATCACCCTGGGCTCGCGCGGCGCGGCGTATGAAAGCGGGGAAAGGCTGCTGTACAGCCCGTCTGTAAAGGGGCTGGAGGTGAAGGATACCACGGCGGCCGGGGACAGCTTTATCGGCGCGTTCTGTACGGCGATTGCGGGCGGAGCGGAGGCGGAAAGCGCGCTGCGGTTTGCCAATTATGCGGCGGCGCTGACGGTGTGCCGGGTGGGCGCGCAGCCCAGCCTGCCCACGCTGGAGGAAGTGAAACGGCTGATGCGCGAGCGCGGAGCGCTCTGAGAATAAAGGAGAAAAAGAAAATGACATGCTTTGAAGCGCTGAAGGCAAGCGCGCAGATGGAACTGGATCAATTTCTGAACGGTCTGGAGGAAAAGGACCTTGAGGCGGCGGTGGAGCTGATCAGCGCGGCGGAGGCGGCCGGCGGGCGCGTGCATATCACAGGTATCGGAAAGCCTGGGCATGTGGCGGCCTACGGCGCGTCGCTGCTGTCGTCAACGGGCACGCCGACGTATTTTCTGCACGGGACGGAGGCGGTGCACGGCTCGTGCGGGCAGCTGGTGGCCGGGGATGTGGTCATCTGCATTTCCAACAGCGGGGAAACGAGCGAGCTGAAAAGCACGGCGATGGCCATCCGGAAAAACGGGTGCAGGATCATCGCCATCACGGGAAACGAGAACTCGTGGCTGGCGAGGTACGGGGATACGCATATTCTGGCGCATGTGAACGCGGAGGGCGGGCCGCTGAACCGCGCGCCGCGCAACAGCATCCTGGCGGAAGCGTTTGTAATCCAGGCGCTGTCCGTGATCCTGCAGGGGCGCAGAGGGCTGACTCCGCAGGAATATGTGCTGCGGCACCCCGGCGGCGCGCTCGGCCAGCTCAGAGAGGGAGAATAACCGCGTCATCCCTGCATCGGGTGAGATGGCAAAGCCTTTTCGCATATTATAATTCATAGCAAATCGCCCGGACGGAGCAGGCTCCAATCCGGGCGATTGATTTTTGTCTTTGCTGTTGGGCAGCCTGGGTTCGGCTGCTCTTTATTCCCCCCACCCTGCCAGGATGGGCATGAACACGCCGCCCTGCACGCTGCGGGCGATAAACTCCACATAGCGGCCAGTCCTGGCGTCGTACCAGTCGGAGAAGGGCACGCGCGTGGTCGTTTCGCGCAGATAGCGCGCCACGGGGGCGATCAGGGCGGTAAAGGTCTCTGTATCCTGCGCCATGGCCGCAGTCCAGAGAATCCAGTCGCTCTTGGTGTAATCCGCGCGGGAGTCCAGCGGCAGGCCGTAGGCGGCGATGCGCGGCAGATAGCTGCGCGTCTCGGCGCGGTAGAAATCGCGCGGCAGCAGCTCCAGACCCAGCACCAGATCCCACACCAGGTTGTACTTCATGCTCCAGCCTGCGCCGTCAAAGGTGAGCGCTGTATGATCGCCGGCCTGCGCGCGGCGCAGCCAGCCGGCGGCCATCTCATGGGCGCGCGCCTCCCAGCGGGCGGCCTCCTCCTCACGGCTGAGGCGGCGCATCATGCGCGCATAGCAGGCAATGCCCACAATCGCCTTGGCGGACAGGTTAATATTGCGTGCCAGGTGCCCGGCGAAATCATCCGTGCACAGCTGATCGCCGGGATCCTCGCCGTACTCGTCCAGATAGCGCACCCATTTTTCCAGCGTGGGCGCGTAGTCAAACAGCAGCTGCTCGGACGCGCCGCGCGTCATGGCGGCCTCCAGCATGATCAGCATGTTGCCGCACTCCTCTACCGGCATCTGCATGCGCGGATCGTACACCCCGCTGTCCGCCGGGTACAGATAGTACGGCGGCGGGGTTACGCCCGCGCGCAGACGCGGCGCGCCGTATACCTGGCCGGTGGCGTAGGGATAGCGGCCTACATCGTGGGGCGCAAAATCCTTGCCCCACACGGGCGTTTGGGCAAATTCCAGCACCGGACGGCACAAGGCGTTGACCAGCTCGGGGCAGTATTTCAGGAAGAGCGGCGTGGAGGGATAGCTTACGTCCACCGTGCCGATGCAGCCGTTGCTGTCGTTTTCCTTGGACAGCAGGGCCATTTCGCCCTTGGGCGTGGCAATCAGCTTGTGCGCGCCCAGGGTGTGCCGCCAGGCGGCGGATACGATCAGCCGGTAATCCTCGCCGCCGATGCGCACAGCGTCGGCCAGCACGGCTTCATCCAGCGCGCGGCAGGCGGCCTGCAGCGCATCATGGCGCGCGGCAAAGCGGCACAAAGCGTCGGGCAGCGTCTGCCCGGCGCGCTGATACCACGCGCGGCAGCACACGCCAAAGTAGTTGACGGCGGCGATATCGTCGTAGCCCAGCATCACGTAGGCGGACTGCGTTTTTTCATCCAGGCGGAAATCCTGCTGATAGCGCAGGCTGGAGCGCGCGTCCAGCGCTGCTTCGCCCGCAGGCGCGGCCATATAGAGATAGCCCCAATCGATGGTGACATGATCGCCCGAGTGCCCCAGCACGCGCTGCTGCTGCTGGCCTATATAGGCAATGTGCAGGCCCTCGCGATCGTAATGATCCGAGTACATGGCGGGCGGCACCGCGCCGTCATAGCACAGCGCGTCGGAGGCGGACAGCCGCAGGGTCACGTCGTGCTCCTGCCCGTCGATGGCGCGCAGGGCGTAATCCACAAAGGTGATGGGCGTGGACAGCGCGTCCAGATCGTCGGGCAGCGCGGGCGACCAGAAGGCTGCGGTCAGCTCCACGCCGCCGGCCGTCAGCGTGCTGATAGTGTGCGTGGGGGTGACGCGCAGCGCGCGCGTTTCCATGGCGGGGTATTTGTTGCGGCCCAGGTAGGTATAGGGCTTGCCGTCCACAATCAGCTGGCCCACAATGGGCTTGGGCGCGCCGGTCCAGTGCATGGTGTTGGCGGCGGTCAGGATATCGGCGGGCATCCACACCGAAAAATAAGGATCGTTTACGATCAGGGGCAGCGCCGGCAGGCGATCCAGGGTGCTCATGGCGGATCAATCTCCTTTTGTAAGTTGCTGTGAAAATGCTGAAATGATGGTTTGTTTATTCGTCCTGCAATGCAGATATCCTGCTGAAAGCGCGGAATCCGGGCTTATGCCTCGCATGCGCCCAGGCAGTCGATCACATCGCCCGTCAGCGCGGCGCGCACGCCGCAGCGCTTGCCTGCGGCAATGCCCGCCAGGCCCAGCCACAGGCAGGCCGCGCGCATCGCGTCAAACATGGGCAGACCCTGCCCCAGGAGCGATGCCAGAATGCCCGCCAGCGCGTCGCCGCTGCCGCCCTTGGCCAGCGCGGGCGAACCCACGGCGTTGAGCGCGCGCTGCTGCCCGTCCGCCGTCAGGATGACCGATACGGAGGACTTGAGCACCACATTGCAGCCGTACTTTGCCCGCAGTGCCTCCGCCGCGCCCAGCTTGTCCGCCAGCACGGCGGAAATCTCCCAGTCCAGCAGCCGCGCCGCCTCGCCCGCGTGCGGGGTGATCACCGCGCGCGCGCCCAGCTGCTGCGGTCGCCGGGACAGCAGGTTCAGCGCCCCCGCGTCCCACACCTGGTACGCATCCGTATTCTTCAGGCGCATGATATCGGCATAGGTATCATCGTTTTCGGCGACGCCGCAGCCCATCAGCAGCGCGTCGCACTTGGGGGTGGGACGCTCCTCCGCCGCCAGGCACATGGCGTTGGGAACCTCCTGCTGCACAACGGGCAGCGTATCGCGCGGGCAGATCACCGTCGTCAGCCCCGCGCCGGCATGCAGCGCCGCGCGGGCAGCCATGATCGCCGCGCCCGCCATGCCCAGGCTGCCGGCGTAGATGACTGTGCGCCCGCAATCGCCCTTGTGCGCCGAGACAGGGCGTTTGGGCAGCAGCGCGCGCAGATCGCCCTTCCCGGCCACCGCCAGCCCGCCCTGCGGGTCAAACTCCTGCGGCAGCCCGATGGGCGCAGTCGTGATTTCGCCCACGCAGCCGCGCCGCTCGGTCAGGTACAGGCCGGGCTTGGGGCGGTGGAACGTTACCGTCCAGACGGCCTGCGCGCATACGCCGCCCACCGCGCCGGTGGCCGCGTCCATGCCGCTGGGCACGTCGATGGCCAGCACCGGGCCGCAGGCGTTGGCCCAGGTCAGCAGCCGGCCTGCAGGCGAATCCGCCGCGATGACCCCCGCAAAGCCCGTGCCGAACAGCGCGTCCACCACCGCGTCGTATTGCGCAGGCGGCAGCGCATCCGGCACGCTTTCGATACGCGCACCCATGGCCTGCAGGTGGCGCAGGTTGATCTGCGCCTCCTCCGTCCTGGGCGTATCCAGCAGGATCACGCGCGCATTGCCGCCCGATTGCAGCAGCAGGCGCGCCATGGCCAGGCCGTCGCCGCCGTTGTTGCCCGGCCCGCACAGAAACAGCACGCTCCTGCCCCGGCAAGTGCAGCCCAGCAGATCCAGCAGCACGTCAAAGGCCGCGCGCGCGGCGGCTTCCATGGTCAGCAGCGGGGACAGCCCCGCGGCGAAGGCGGCCTGCTCGGCCTGGCGCATTTCGTCAGGTAAAATGGTATACAGCATTCAGCTACCCCTCCAATACAGCGGTTGCCAGGGCATAATCGCCATCATGCGAGATGCTCAGAAACACCTGGCCTGCCCCGCGCGACTGCAGGGCTGCCCGCGTTTTTTCGTTGATCAGATAGGCGGGCGCGCCCGATGCGTCGTGGGTGATTTCCACATCGGCGGGCGCAAGGGGGCCAAAGCCCGTGCCCAGCGCCTTGACCAGCGCCTCCTTGGCGGCGAATATGCCTGCCGCCGTCTGCGCGCCGCGTGCGCGCGCGGCGATGTACGCGCGCTCCCCCTGGGTGAAATACCGATGGAGAAAGCGCCCGTCCGCCATGATTTTTTCCATGCGCGGTATCGCGCACAGATCGCACCCCAGCCCGCGGATCATGCGTCCAGGGAGAACAGGATGGCGTTTGCGATGGCGCGGGCCGTCACCTCGGCCGCCGCGGCGCAGAGCTTGACAAAGTTCACATCGCTTCCCACCTTGCCCGTGGCCAGGGCGAACATCGTATCGCCGTCCATCTGCGTATGCACGGGGCGAATGGTGCGCGCCAGGCCGTCGTGGGCAACGTCGGCCAGGCGGTTGGCCTGCTCCTTGGTCAGGGCGCAGTCCACCGCCACCACGCCGATGGTGGTGTTGCTGCCCGGCGCGGGAATGCGCAGCTGCTGCGGCGCGGGGGATTGCCCGCACAGCAGGCCCTCGGCGCGCACGCGCGTGCCATCATCCAGGCTGGCGCAGGCAATGCACTCGCCCGTGACGGGGTGGTACACGTCGCCCACGGCGTTGACTGCCGCGACTGCGCCCACCGTTACGCCCTCGGGCAGGGTGATGCTGGCGCTGCCCACGCCGCCCTGCTGGGGATGCGCGCCCACCACCAGCTTGCCCACCGTGGCCCCGCAGCCTGCGCCCACCGCGCCCTGGGCCATGCCCTTGGCGGCGCTCATGCAGGCGGACATGCCCATGGAAGCGTCCGGGCGCACGGCGGAATCGCCTACGCCCAGATCGAACAGTACGGCGGCGGGCACGATGGGCACGCGCGCGCCGGCCATTTCCAGGCCCACGCCCATCTGCTCCAGATATCGCATCACGCCGTCCGCAGCGGCCAGGCCGTAGGCGCTGCCGCCGGACAGCACCATCGCGTGCGCGCGCTCCACCAGATTGCCGGGGCGCAGCAGATCGGTTTCCCGCGTGCCGGGGGCCGCGCCGCGCACGGATACTCCGCCTACCGCGCCCTCAGCCGGGGGCAGCACCACGGTAACGCCGGTCATGGCCTGGGCGTTTTGCGCCTGGCCCACGCGGATGCCGTGCACATGGGTGATATCGCCGGGGAAGGGACGATAAATATTGGCCATGAGTAGCTTCTCCTTTATTTCATATGACGATTCAGCCAGTCGATCAGCTCGGCGGTGATCTCGTCCCGGTTGGTTTCGTTGAACAGCTCGTGCCGCGCGCCGGGATACAGGCGCACGGTTACATCGCGCACGCCCGCATCGCGGAACTGCTGCGCCACGGTGTTCACGCCCTTGCCCTGCGTGCCGATGGGATCGGCGTCGCCGGAGATGAACAGCACGGGCAGGTCGCCCGGCAGCGCGGCCAGGCGGTGAAGGCGGGACAGCTCCTTCAGCCCCGAGAACATATCGTAGTAGCCGCGCGCGGTGAACAGGAAGCCGCAGCGGGGATCGGCCATGTACTTGTCCACCTCGGCGGTATCGCGGCTGAGCCAGTCAAAGGGCGTGCGCGCGGGGGCGAAGGCCTTGTTATTGTCCTTGGACATCAGGCGGTCAACCAGCGGCGCGGGCTTTTGCCAGCCGCCGAAGGCGCCGCACAGCGCCGCAGCCGCGCGGGCCACGCTGCACAGGGGGCCGGGGAACCAGCCCGTGCCGCAGATGACGGCGGCGGTCAGATCGCCGCCATAGCGCAGCAGGTATTCGCGGGTGACGAAGCTGCCCATGCTGTGACCCAGAATGGCGAAGCGCTGGCCGGGAAAGCGCTTGAGCAGCATTTCATGGGCGGCGTGCACATCCTCCACCAGGTGATCCCAGCCATCCTTGCGGCCAAAGAAGCCCAGCTCGTCCTCGCGCGCATCCTCGCCATGGCCCAGGTGGCTGTGCCCGGCCACGGTATAGCCCGCCGCGCACAGCGCGCGCGCCAGACGATCATAGCGGGCAATATGCTCAGCCATGCCGTGCACCAGCTGAATCACGCCGCGGCAGGGCGCGTCCGTCTGCCACAGATACAGGGTAAGCGGCCGCCCTGCGACCGATGTGAAGGGGATTTTTTCAAGCGTAATCATCAAAGAACGCTCCTTTCAGCAAAACGGGCGAACATATCGGATCTGATAGCTTTATTCTAACACAAAACGAAAAAAAAGTATACCGGCAAGCCCTGCGCGCCGCAGACGCAAAAAAGCGCCCCTTCGCGGAAGGGGCGCGCAATGGTATGGGATTGGTTGGTCGGCGTGTTACTTCAGCTCGCTCCCGCACTTGGGGCAGAAGCGATAGTCCTCGTGCAGCTCCTCGCCGCAGTAGGGGCAGTAGCGCGCGGCGGGTGTGTGCTTTTCGGGCATGTAGCCCGCGCCGTCCTTGCCAAAGTACTGGTTCAGCTCGTCCGGCTCCTCCTGCTGATCGGTGATATCAAAGGCGGAAAAGCGGTTTTTGCGCGTGGCGTTGGAAAACTGGTAGATCGCCCCGGCGACGGCCATCAGCACGAAGATTGCGCCAAAGGCCACAAACAGCCCCGGCGCGCCCATGCCGCCGGCCAGGATCATCCAGAATATGCCGAACACGGCCGCCGCTGCATAGCCGATACCGTTCATGAAGGAGGGCCCGCGACCGGGCTTTACGCTTTTCATTGCCTGTCACCTCTCTGTGTGCAAGATGCGCCGCTGCGCCGTCTACTTATATAGACGAGACAGGCGCGGCATTTGTTGCAGCGATTTACAGATTTTGATAAATTTTGGCAGACGAGGGAATACGAGGGGATACGGTACTTTCTTGGAGCCCAAGAAAGTACCAAAGAAAGCTGCGTGCGACGTAAAAGTCAAGCTGATAAAACTGGAAGGCGGCACTGCCGCCCGCCTGCCGCCCGCCCCCGTGGCAGGTGAAAGCCTGAACCGCCCGGATGAAAGCAAGCTTTCCTCCGTTCGCTTCCTGCTTTCCCCCTTGGCCTGGCTTCGCCAGCCCGCGCTGATCTGCGATCAGCGTGCCACGGGGGCGTTGAGTGGTTGCGGAACCACTGCGCAGCAGTTAGCAATAGTTGGAGAGCGCGTTTACCAAAAGGCTTCTCCTTGAGGAGAGGCTCCGCCGTAGGCGGTGGTGAGGTGTAGGCTGCGAAGCAGCCGTTATCATAGCCCTAAAAAATAACGCCGCTGCGGCGCCTACACCTCATCCGGCTCATTGCATTCGCCACCTTCCCCTCCGAGGGGAAGGCTGTGCCAATGCGGCAGCGCTTTTTCGAAGCTTAGTTCAGCAAAAGCATGGCTATGAAAGCCTTCTCCCAAGCGGGAGAAGGTGTCGAGCCGCAGCGAGACGGATGAGGGGGAACGCAGCGTATTAATTCTACTTGAATTCCCGCGTAACTGGCCCCCTCATCAGGCTCATTTCATTCGCCAGCTTCCCCCCTAGGGGAAGCCTTATTTGCAAGCTTGCTGATATGGCTATTGCGGAACGCTTGCTGACAAGTTCACGGCTATGAAAGCCTTCTCCCGAGGGAGCCGGAGTACCGCTCCTGCCTGTGGCAGAATAGGGCGGGCGCAGGCTCAATGAGGCAACGAGTATTTGAGCAATGCTTTGCTCAAATACGACTATGCCGAATTGCGGACAAGGTGTCGAGCATACAGCGAGACGGATGAGGGGGAACGCAGCAGCCTGTATATCCTGGTGCGTGCGCCCCTCGCTTACTCCTCGGCCTGCTGCGCCTGCGCGCCCTGCTTGCCCGCCGCATAGGCGGACAGCAGCGCCGTCAGGTCAATGCCCGTGGCTTCCTTGAGGCCCTCGATGATCTGGCCGGAGCTGTTCATCACGTCGCGCACCATGCGGGTGGGGTTGCCGTCGCCATACATGACAATCTTGTCCGTCTGGGCCAGGGGCAGAGCGGCGTTTTTGACCACCTCGGGCAGGGCGGCCAGGTACATTTCCAGGATGGAGGCTTCGCCCATCTTGCGCTGGGCCTCGGCCTTGCGCTCGATGGCTTCGGCTTCGGCCAGGCCGCGCGCGCGGATACCCTCGGCTTCCTGCTCCATGGCGTAGCGCTGCGCCTCGGCTTCGGCACGGCGCGCCTGCGCCTGCTGCTCGGCCTCGTATTTCTGCGCGTCAGCCTCGCGCTGACGGCGGGCCAGCTCGGCCTCGGCTTCACGCTCGGCCTGATATTTTTTCGCGTCGGCAGCCTTGCGCACCTCGGCGTCCAGCTTGCGCTCCTGAATGGCGATTTCCTTTTCGGCCAGCTCGGCTTCCTTTTCACGGCGGGCGATATCCGCGTCCGCGCGGGTGATTTCAATGGTCTTGCGCTGGCTTTCCTGCTGGATGGAATAGGCCGCGTCGGCCTCGGCGCGCTTGGTATCGGCGCGCACCTGCATTTCGGCCTGCTGCACGGTCAGCTCGGCGTTCTGGGCGGCGATTTTCTTTTCGCTGTCCACCTTGACGGCGTTGGCTTCCTGCTGGGCCACGGAGGAGGCGATGGCAATGTCGCGCTGGGCGTTGGCCTTGGCAATCTGCGCGTTCTTGCGGATCTGCTCCACGTTGTCGATACCCATGTTTTCGATGGTGCCGGCGTTGTCGCGGAAGTTCTGAATATTGAAGTTTACCACCTCGATGCCCAGCTTCTGCATATCGGGCACCACGTTTTCGGTGATCTTCTTGGCCACGCCCTGGCGGTCCTGCACCATTTCCTTCAGGCCCACGCTGCCTACGATTTCACGCATGTTGCCTTCCAGCACCTGCGTTACCATGGCGATGAGCTGGGGCTGCTTCATGCCCAGCAGCGATTCAGCCGCGCGGGTAAGCAGCGAAGGGTCGGAGGAGATTTTCACGTTGGCCACGCCGTCCACCATCACGTTGATGAACTCGTTGGTAGGCACGGCCTCGCTGGTCTTTACGTCCACGGTCATTACCTGCAGCGACAGCTTATCCACGCGCTCCAGGAAGGGGATTCTCCAGCCGGCTTTACCGATCAGGATGCGCTTTTTGCCAAGGCCGGAGATAATAAAGGCGGTGTCCGGCGGGGCCTTGAGATAGCCCGCGGCGAACAGGATGACGCCCAGCGCCAGGGCGGCCAGGAGGAGGATGATGCCGGTTTCCATGTTGTCTTGCTCCTTTTCATTGGTTGGCGGGGGAGGGATTGTTCTTTACGCGCTTATCATATCAAAAGCGCGCGCGGCGGGCAAGGGCAAGCGAATCAATTGTCGTTCCCGGCGCGCCGGATATGCGTTTTGGCGCGCGATTGCCGCGCCGGGCGATCTTCCTTTGACAAGATACAAGCAATCGGGTATGATATAGAAACAAGGCAATCATCTTTTATCGTTTACGGTTTATGGAGGCAGCATATGGAATACCGCGTATTGCCGCACGGCGGCGAAAAAATCAGCGTTATCGGCATGGGCGCGTCGGTCATCGGCGCAAGGCCCGAGGGTGAAATCATCGCCACCGTGCGGGCAGCCATTGCGCGCGGGGTGAACTTCTTTGATCTGGCGGGAGGCCACGCGGCGATTTTTCCCGCCTATGGCAAGGCGCTGCAGGGACTGCGCGAGAAGGTCTATCTGCAGGTTCATTTCGGCGCGGATTACACCAGCGGCGAGTACGGCTGGACGACGGATCTGAAAAAGATCCAGGCCGCCGTCAGGTGGCAGCTGGACAATCTGCAAACGGATTATATTGACTTTGGCTTTATCCATTGCCTGGATGAGGACAAGGATCTGGACGCTTACCAGAAAAACGGGGTGCTGGACGATGTGCTGGAGCTTAAGCGCCGGGGTGTGATCCGCCATATCGGCCTGTCCTCGCACACGCCCGCGCTGGTCAACCGTGTGCTGGATATGGGGATCATCGATATCGTGATGTTCTCCATCAACCCGGTGTATGATTACGGCCAGGGCGATTTCGGCATCGGCGGCGCGGACGACCGGCAGGCGCTGTATCGCCGCTGCGAAAAGGAGGGCGTGGGCATCTCGGTGATGAAGCCCTTCTGCGGCGGGCAGCTGCTGGATGCGGCGCAGTCGCCCTTCAAGGCGGCGCTGACCAAGCCGCAGTGCATCCAGTATGCGCTGGATAAGCCCGGCGTGGTCACGGTGCTGCCCGGCTATGGCAGCCAGGCCGAAATGGAGGAGGTGCTGACCTTCTTTGATACCACCCCGGCGGAGCGCGATTACAGCGCCATCAGCGCCTATGCGCCGCAGGAGGCGCTGGCCAAGTGCGTCTATTGCCAGCATTGCCAGCCCTGCCCCGTGGGGCTGGAGATCGGGCTGATCAACAAGTATTATGATCTGGCCCGCCTGGGCGACGGCCTGGCGCGGGAGCACTATCTGACGCTGGACAAGACGGCCTCGGCCTGCGTGCAGTGCGGCCATTGCAACGGCCGCTGCCCCTTCCATGTGGATCAGATGGCGCGCATGCGCGAGATTGCGCAGTGCTTTGGAAAGTGACGAAAGCCCTGCAGCGCGGACTGCTGATTGGACTGCTGGCGGCGCTGCTGCCGGGCTGCGTGCCCGTGCAGTCGGAGAATGCCTTTGAAGCGTCCATCGTTCTATTCGCCTGCGCAGGCGAGGATGCTATCGCCCTGTGCCCCGAGCTGTGCCTGATTGTCTGCGCGGTATTCTATGCCGAGGACTATGCGCTGGCGGATGCAATGGATTAAAAAACGGATAGAGGCGCGCGATTGGTAAGCGGCGAGACCATATTACTGTATTGGCAATACCACCAAACGCCTTCCCCTCGGAGGGGAAGGTGGGCGGCTTTAGCCGTTCGGATGAGGTGTAGGCCATGAAATGGCCGTTTTCGTAACTATATAAGGTAACGCCGCTGCGGCAGCTACACCTCATCCGCTTCACTGCGTCCACATTCTCCTCAAGGAGAAGGTGTTTGGTTGGCTGCATTTTCCGGCATATGCAATTCGTTGTGTTCCCCTTCATCCGTCTTGCAGTTCGCTCGACACCTTCCCACATCTGGGAGAAGGCTTTTATGGTTGTGCAATTTTCAAGAAGCTTGGCCGCTCTATCTAACAATCGCAAATAGACACTCACGGCAAATATGTGTAACCATCGCCCCGTGGCACGCCGATGCAATCGGCGCGGGGTGTGCGCAGCACGACCAAATGGGAAAAATGAAGAATCGCTCGGCTGGAGTTTACTCCGAACCGAGCGATTCAAAAATTTCCCTGCCACGGGGGCCTCAAGCGGCAGTGCTGCCTTCCAGTTTTAGTCAACTGACTTTTATGTCGCAAACAGGTTCTTTGTTACTTTCCTTGTACGCCCCGCGCTGCTGCCTTACGGCAAGCGCGGGTTTCGGGCGGCAATTTGCAAAATTGCGCGCCCTCAGCCGCCTGCGGCGGCGCTATGACTCAAGAAAGTACCGTCTCCCCCTCGTCTCCTTCGTCCTTCCCTTACTTGAGCATGCCTTCCATCCAGCAGGCGGGGGGCGTCAGGCCCAGCAGCTGGGCGACGGTGGGGGCGACGTTGGCCAGGCCGAACTTGCCGTCCTTGAGGGCATGGGGCTCGTCGTCGCAGATGATGAAGGGTACGGGATTGAGCGAATGCGCGGTGCGGGGCTGCAATTCGCCCTTCTTATTCTTTTGCAGCATTTCATCGGCGTTGCCATGATCGGCAGTTACCAGCAGCACGCAGCCGTGCGCCTTGCAGGCGTTCCACACGCGGCGCAGCTCCAGATCCACGCTTTCAACGGCCAGGCGGGTGGCGTCCATATTGCCGGTGTGGCCCACCATGTCGCCGTTGGGATAGTTGCAGCGGATGAAGCCGTACTTGCCGCTTTCGATGGCGGCGATCACCTTGTCGGTCACTTCGGCAGCCTTCATCCAGGGCGCCTCGTCAAAGGAGCGCACGTCGGAGGGCACCTCTTCAAAGGTTTCCAGGTTCTCGTCAAACTTTTCGCTGCGGTTGCCGTTCCAGAAGTAGGTCACATGGCCGTATTTCTGGGTTTCGGATACGGCGTACTGCGCGATGCCCGCGCCCACCAGCAGCTCGCTGAGGGTATTGTGGATGGCCGGAGGCGCTACCAGGAAGTTCGTGGGGATGTGCAGATCGCCATCGTATTGCAGCATGCCGGCGAACATCACATCGGGCACGCGGCCGCGGTCGAAGGCGGTAAAGCTGGCGTCGTCAAAGGCCATGGAGATTTCCAGCGCGCGGTCGCCGCGGAAGTTGAACAGCACCACGCTGTCGCCATCCTCGATGGTGCCCACGGGCTTGCCATCCTTGGCAATGACGAAGGCGGGCAGATCCTGGTCGATCACGTTTTCCTCGTTGCGGTAGGTTTCCACCGCGTCGCGGGCGGAGGCAAACTGACGGCCCACGCCGTGCACATGGGTTTCCCAGCCCAGCTTGACCATGGGCCAGTTGGCCTGATAGCGATCCATGGTCACCTTCATGCGGCCGCCGCCGCTGGCGATGCAGGCATGGAAGGTATCGTCGTTGAGCGAGGCCATGAAGGCTTCGATATCATCCACATACTGCAGGGCGGAGGTGGCGGGCACATCGCGGCCATCCAGCAGCGCGTGCACGCGCACATTGGCCACACCCTGCTTCTTGGCGTTGGCAATCAGCGCCTTGAGGTGGGAGATGTTGCTGTGCACGTTGCCGTCCGACAGCAGGCCGATGAAGTGCAGGGTGGATTTATTGGCTACGCACCGGCTGGTCAGGGCCTTCCAGGTGTCGGATTCAAAGAGCTTGCCGCTTTCGATGGATTCGTTTACCAGCTTTGCGCCCTGCGCGTAGATCTGGCCGCAGCCCAGGGCGTTGTGGCCCACCTCGCTGTTGCCCATATCCTCATCGGAGGGCAGACCCACGGCCGTGCCGTGCGCCTGGATGGTATTGTTGGGGCAGGTGCTCATCATTTCGTCCAGGGTGGGGGTGTAGGCGTGCATCACCATATTGCCAAGATCCTTATCGGTCTTGCCCACGCCGTCCATGACCACAAGCACAACGGGCTTTTTATTCATAACAGGTTCATTTCCTTCCCTATATAATCGCTTGGCGCTTTTCAAACGCCGGAATATTATAGCATTTTCGCATGCCGCGTGTCAATTTTCTTTCGCAGCCTGCGGCGCTTATTTCAGCGCTTTTGCGTTCAGGGAAGAAAGGGGCGGGCCGCCCGGCGATTCCGACAGCAGAATATCAATCTGCCGCAGCGCGCGCTGATGCATGCGCAGCGCGGCGCGTGGCGAGGCATAGAGCGCCTGGGCAATCTCATCCCAGGTCAGGCAGGAGAGATAGCGCATCTCCATCAGCGTGCGCGCGCGGGGATTGGGCAGGCGGCCGATGGCCCAGGCCACCTCCCGCTGCGCTCGGTCCAGCGTGCTCTGCAGCTGCTCCAGCCGCCGCTGCACCTGCCGCAGCCGCAGGGGCGCAAGCACATCCTGCGCGCCCGCGGCCGTGCGGCCATGCGCCCGCAGCGCCCGAAGGTGCTGCAGCTGGCAGGTGATCTCGCTTTGCAGGGCGCTGACCCGGCCCAGATACCGCTCGGCGCGCAGCTCGTTTTCAGGCCGTTGTCTTGGTGCTGGCATAGATTTTTTCCTGATTGGGCCGGGGCAGGCTGTCCGCCTCGGTGCGGGCGAAGAAGTCCTCCAGCGCCGCGCCGGAGCGCAGAATATCCTTGATTTCAATGGCCTCGTCCAGCGAGAAGGACGACTGCCCGCGCAGCTTTGCCTGCAGGGTGGAGCAGTTGATGTTCAGCAGCCTGGCCAGCTCGCTTTTTTTAATGCCCAGCAGCGCCATGCGCGCCGCCACGTTGCGGTATATAATCGTGCGTTTGCTCATACTTCAGCCTCCTTTGATACGAACATATGTTCCCGTTAACGACGAGAACAAGTATAGCCGTTTTATGCTTGATTGTCAATAACGGTGCGAAAAAACATGATTTGATGTGAAAATCCATCAAATGCCTGGCCGCGCTGCGGATTGCGTAAAAAAAGAGGGCGGATATGTCCGCCGTCCGACAGAAAACCGCCGCGAACGGCAGCTCGCGGCGGCAGCGCGGCTCAGGCGCGCTCAAGGCTTATTTTTCGTCCAGGCGCTCCATTACGTCCCTGAGCGCCTTGGGCAGCGGCACGCCCAGCGCGGCGGCGTTTTCCATGATGGATAAGCCCTCGTTGGCCGCGTAAAAGCCAATGGCCGCGCTGCGGCAGATACTGCTGTCGCCCGTCAGGCGGTCCAGCGCCGTGGCCAGCATCACGATGGCCACCATCATCAGCTTTTTGCTGATGCCGATAAAGGCTACCGAGGAGCGGAAGCCACCGCCCTGCGTCTTGGGACTTTTGCCCATGAAGGCCGTCAGCAGGCCTGTGGCGTAGTCCAGCCCCATCAGCACAAACATCACCGTCAGCGCCGCATCCCAGCCGCCCAGCAGATACACAAGATACGCCCCCACCGCGCTGAGCGCGCCGGCAAGGCCCTTGAAAAAATGATTCATATTAAAAGCTCCTTTCCCACCCTGAGCAGGGCGCACGCGCCCTGTTTTATCCTATGCTCAGCTGTAGGCAACGGTCAGCACGGGCACAAAATCGCTGCCCAGGGCGTAGAACATGGTGTAGTGCGGCGAGTAGCTGCCGCTGTAGGCCGCGCAGGGCTCGTATACGCCGATGCCGTAGCCCTGCTGCACGGCGGGCATCAGGCTGGTGACGTCGTACACGCCCTCGCATTCGCGCTTGAGCTGGCCGGCCGGATAGGCGGGCAGCGCTGTGGGCGCGGTAAAGGCCGGGCGATAGGTGGTGTCCCAGTCCGCCTGGCGCAGGGCTACGGAGCCCAGATACACATTGCGCGCGGCGGAAGAGCCGCCGTTGGAGCGGCGCAGGCTCAGCGTGGCCTGGTGGATGGTCTTGCCCGCCAGCGCGGCCGAGGCCTCGTTGAACCACAGCGTGCCGATATGGAAATCGTTATAGCCCGCGCGGTACTGGCCGTACACGCCCTGCCAGATCACCTTGTTGTCGGGATACGCCTTGCGGCTGCTGCCCGAATAGGTGCAGTGGAAGCTGGGCAGGAAGGTGCGTGTCACCCGCGCGCTGCCCGGCTCGCTCATGCCGCCCGCCGTGCCCACGCAGCCTGTGCCCACACGGTAGGTGGCCATGCCGCTGCCGCAGTAATGGGCGATAAAGGCCAGGGGGTAGATATCCTCCAGCGCGATGTGCGCGCCCTGCGCGCCGCAGGCGGCATAGCCCAGGTTGGCGTTGGTGGCGGGGTTATCGCCTGTGCAGCCGCCCAGGCAGGCGCGCATGCTGGCCGTGCCGCCCGCCGCGTACAGGCAGGCGCTGCCGGAATACTCCAGCCCGCAGCCCTCGATCACCGTATTGCAGCCCAGGGCCTGCACGCAGTACGCGCTGCCGTCGGCGGCGGCGGAGCGCCCGCGATAGCCCGATATATACAGGTTTCTGAGCGTCAGCCGCTGCACGGCGCGGGCGGACAGGGCAGGCTGCGGAACGGGCGGATATATGCACGCATCGCCCAGGGCCGCCGCCTCCAGCGTGATTTCGCCGCAGTGGCGGATTTCCACCGTGCCGCGCAGGTATACGCCCGGCGTGAAGGCAAGCGTAAGCGCCTCGCCCCAGAAGCCCGCAACGACCACGCTTTCCAGGTAGGTTCCGGCAGGCACAACGACGGTAACGGGCTTGGTAAGGCAGCGGGGCAGCGCGTCCAGGGTGGATTGAATGCCGCCCTGCCAGGGCGCGTCGGAGGTCAGGTGCCTGAGCACGGCGTTGGGCGCGGAAAAGTGATCCTTCACCACCACGCGCGGGGCGCTCAGACCCTCCTGATCCAGGATCATGCGCTCGTCGCCTGCATCAACGCCGCGAATCTGCAGCGAGTCCGTGGCGATGTTGACGTCGCCGCCCACCATGTTGATGGCGTCCTGGGTCAGCTCCAGGTGGCTGTTGGTGCCGTCCAGCTTGCCCGCCAGCATCAGGATGGCCTGGTTGCTGGACAGCTCCAGTCCCGCGCCGAAATCATCCGTTACCTTGACGGCGCTGATCGTGCGGTCGGCCAGCACGCCGCCGTCGATGCGGGTGTCGGCCTCCGCCAGCGACTGCGCCAGCTGGTTGAGCGCGCGCACGATGGAAAACTCCGAGCCGCCGATGATCAGCCGGTCGGCGCTGAGCTTGCCTGCCGTGATCAGATCGGCCGACAGGCTGCCAAACACCCCGCTCTCGCCCGTCAGCGTGCCCAGGGCGAGCTTATCCGCCGTGATGCTGCGCGCGCTGATGGCCTCCGCGTCCACCGCGCCCACGGCCAGGTTGCGCGCCGTGACCACGCCGTCGCCCAGCGCGGCGGAGCTGAGCAGTCCGCTGCCGGCCAGCGCGCGGGGCAGGCTGACACCTGAGGTATCCGGATCGCAGGACAGGGACACCGTAAAATCCTGGCCAAAGCTGAGCGTGCGGGCAAACACGCAGCTGTCGTGCGCCGCGCCGCGCAGATCGGTAATGCGCAGACGCTGGCCGATTTCCAGCGTCGGGTCGCCCGGAATATCCGCTTCAAAGGGCGTGACCGTCATGCCGCTCAGGGCGGCAAGAAGGCCGCTTGTCAGGCTTTGGGCGCTTCCTGCGCGCAGCAGCGCGTTATCGCGGAGCTCCAGGGTATTGCTGGCCCCGGCAGGCAGCGCAGCGTTGAGCGCGGCCTCGGCCAGGGGCGTTTCTTCATTGCCGCTATTGACGGCGCGCACGCGGTTGAGCGCAAAGTCCAGGCTTGACAGCGACATCGACAGGCATTTGCCCGCCGCCAGCGCGCGGAAGCTGGCAGGCCACACGCTTTGCAGGCGAATCCTGCCCTGCGGGGTGACGCGCGCAAAGCAGCCCATCGCTCCTGCGGCCATGCCCAGCGCCCGGCGCAGCGTGCAGCCCTCGCCCCAATCGGGGCGGGCGGGGATGCTCACCGCGCCGTTGCAGTCCGGCAGCGTATCATAGGGCAGATCGCACTGCGCCAGGATGTGCGCAAGCACTGCGCTGAGCGGCTGCGGATAGGTCAGCCCATCGGTAAAGGGCGCGGCCAGGGTGTGCACCATCTCGTCATAGCCCGACAGGGTAACGCTGTCCTGCCCCTCGCCGCTTTCAATGCGGCTGACGATAAAGCGTCCGCAGGGCTGATACAGCGTTTCATCCCCGGCCAGCACGCCGATTTCCAGCGCTGCAATTGCGCCGTTCAGCGTGCGTGTGCCAAGCCTGCCGCCGCCCGGCAGCCATGCGCCCGCAGGGCTGGCCAGCGTCAGCTGCCCATGCGCGCCCACCGCGCCGCCCAGCAGCATATCGCCGCCCTGCACGCCCTCCTCAAACCGGAAGGACAGGATATCGTCTGCCGCCAGCGCGTAGGTATAGCCCGTCGTCAGCGTCAGGCTTCCCCGCGCGGTCAGCGTGCGGCAGGCGGCTGAAATGGCGGTTTGGTAATCCATGCTCATGCCTCCATAAAGATGATTTCAACGCCCGTCCACACCGTCTCGCCGCCGCTTTGCCGGGCAAGGCCCACGCTGCGCTCGCCGCAATAGGCCTGCATGGCGCGGCTTTGGCCGGTCAGCGGATCGGGATAGGACAGCGTCGTTACTGCGCTGCCCGCCAGGGCCGAGAGCATGGCGGCCAGCTGCGCCGCGGGCATATACGCCCAAAAGCAGCGCACGCGGCGCTTGACGGCGGCGCGGGACACGCTGGCCGCGCCCGACAGCGTGCGCCGGGCGGATAAAAGCGCATCCTGCAATTCCACGCTCAGGGCGGAGGGATCAGGCAGCGCGGCGCCGTTTAAGGTCAGCATCGCCATTGCGCATCCCTCCTTTAAGCCAGGCTGCGCCCGCCGGATACCAACCGGCGGCGCACCTGATTGACGACGGCGTTGGCTACGCGCGTGCTGTCAATATACACGGGCACGGTCACGTTCAGGGACGCGCTGAGCTTATTGACCGCGCTTTGCAGCGCGGCGGCCATGGCTTGCTGCGCCTCGGCCAGCGCGCCGCCCAGCTGCACATCGTGCCCCTGCACGGCGGCGGACAGCGTATCGCCCGCCCCGCGCAGCGCGCCGGCGATGGCCTCGTCGGCGGTGACGCTCAGGCGCATTTCCAGCTCGGCCGGCAGGGAAACGCGCTGGCCGCTCTGCCCGCGCAGGGCGGTCAGACGGTCTTCCAGCGTATCCAGATCCTGAAACAAACTGCCGGCCTCCGCTTCCAGGCGGACGCACAGCGTATCAAGGGTGGTCATGCTTGCTCCTTTCCGCCAGGGCGCGCATCACGCCCTGCATCTGGCGATCGGTCATGGGGACAGCAGGAGCCGTGCTGCAGCGGCCCAGAAAGTCCTCCAGCGCCTCGCACAGCTCGCAATAGGTAGCGTCCAGCAGCGCAAGCGGCTGCGGATAGCCCGCGCGCCGGGCGGCGCGCAGCAGGCGGCGCAGGGTATCCCGATCCAGCCGGGCCTGATCCAACCCGCTCTCGGACAGCGCCAGCGCCAGGGCGCTGAGCAGGCGGGACAGCGTGTCTCGCTCCTTGGCGGCGGCAGCGCACAGCGCGGCGGCCTGGGACAGGGTAACGTGCGGGCAGCCGTCGCACAGCGCGGCGTAGAGCAGCAGCGCGGTATTGCGAAGGCCGGGGGTCAGCAGCTCCATGGGCGTCTGGCCCGTCAGCTCCAGCAGCCGCAGCGCCCCGCGCAGCGTAAAGCGCAGGGGGTAGGCGCGGCCTGCAATCTCCACATAGACAGGCATCAGGCGGTCACGCTTTCCACCGCGCCGTTCACGCGCAGCACACAGCCAAAGCCGATTGCGCCGTCCACCTGCGCCGCGCCCAGCGAGCAGCTTTTGACCAGGGCGGGAAAGGTATAGGCCGCGCCGTCGGGAAAATCGATGCGCGCCGTGCCTGCCTTGCCGCTTTCATAGGCGGAGCGCAGGGCGGCCTGACCCGCGTCGGTTTTCAGATGGAAGCCCGTCAGGCGGATTTCGCCCGCGTCGCGCGCGCCCTGGATAAACCGGCGGCAGCCGCTCTGCTCGCTCAGGGTGGTCACGTCGATCAGCTCGCTGTCGCAGTTAAGCTCGCTGATGGCGGAGAGCTGGCCGATTTTGGCGGCCGAGCCGCCTGCGGGCGTAAAGGCAAAGGTGGTGCCAAGGCTTTTGGTGGCCATAAAAATTCCTCCTTTTATTGTTACTGGGTCAGCACGCCGCTTTCATCGCACAGCGCGCGGTAGCGCATCACGCGGCGATGGACGCGCAGGTCTTCATCGTACAGGTCGGTGCAGGCGCTGCGGCTCAGTCCCAGGCTTGCCAGGGCTTCGTCCGCGCGCACGGACAGGGCGTGGGCTTCGCCCAGAGAAAAGGCCCAGATTTCAACGGTATATTCAAGCGCGTGCAGATGGGCGCGGCCGTCGCAGCGCGCCTGCACGGCGTTGCCGCTTTCGTATATCACCGCGCAGGGAAACGCCGCCTCCTGCGCGGGATACTGCCCCTGCGCACAGGGGATGATCGCTTGCAGCAGCTTGCGCAGCTGCGGGGTAAGATCAGGCATGGGATGACTCCTTTCTGTAGGGGAAGGGGGGAACAGGGGGACGGGGGTTACGGGGGAGAAACGAGGGGAGACGGTACTTTCTTGAGCCAAGAAAGTACCAAAGAACCTGCGTTGTGGCCATGAAAGCCTATTGGGTTAAATTGGGTGTATCCCTGGTCATCCCTCTGCGGCAGGGAAAAACTTGAACCGCCCGGCCTGGAGCAAGCTCCATCCGTGCGTTTCTGCCTTTTTCCCCTATGGTCTGGCTGCACCAGCCCGCGCCGATTGCATCGGCGTGCCGCAGGGGCATTTGTTGGACATATAAATCATGCGTGACAGCTCGCAATAGTTGGATAGAACGGCCACCAAAAGGCTTCTCCTTGAGGAGAAGGCTTTGGTTGGCCGCCATTTCCAGCATACGCAACGTGCTGCATTCCCTCTCATCCGTCTCGCTGCGGCTCGACACCTTGTCCGCAATTCGGCATAGTCGTATTTGAGCAAGGTATTGCTCAAATACTCGTTGCCTCATTGAGC
>CAKUFG010000030.1 GCA_934647235.1 uncultured Clostridia bacterium | reverse complement strand
CAATGAGGCAACGAGTATTTGAGCAATACTTTGCTCAAATACGACTATGCCGAATTGCGGATAAGGTGTCGAGCGAACAGCGAGCCGGATGAGGGGGAATTCCTCACAAAAAACTTTGCTTCTGCCTTCATACGAATAAGCGCCCTGCGGGTTGAGCCGCAGGGCGCTTGTAAATGCTGCGATGGAATAATGCTTACTGCTGCGCGCTGGTCAGCAGGGTCAGCAGCAGGGCCACCTGCTCGGGCATGGCGGTCTGCGCGTTGGTGATCAGCGTGGCCAGGCCGTAGTTCTGCAGATCGGCCAGAAGCAGATTCGCTTCGTCTTCGCCCATGGTGGAGGCGTCCAGCACGGTCAGGCCATCCAGGGAGGGCGTGGTGATACCCATGGATTCAAGCGAGCTGTCCAGATCGATGATGGCCATATCCAGGGCAAACAGGCCGTTTTCCAGGCCCATGCCGGGGTCCACGGTCAGGTAGGCATAATTCTTGTAGTTTTCGGTCTGGCCGGTTACGCCGAAGCATACGTCCCATTCAGCGCCGTCCACAAAGGCGTACAGCATCATATCCACGGTTTCGGAATCGGTCAGCTCAACGAGCAGGCCAGCCACCAGATCGTCGGTGTTTTCGCCGTTGGTAATGGCTTTATAAACGTCTTCCCAGGACTCGGCTTCGCCGTCTTCGCTGGAATCGGTCATCACCATGAAGTCTACGCACTGATGATTGTTTTCGTTGACATAGACGCCCAGCTGCAGATACAGGCTCTCCATCACGGTAACGATGAACAGCTGCTCGCCGGTGGCTTCATCGACGTACACGGTTGCATCAGCCACCTGGACTTCTTCTTCGTTGTTCAGCTCTTTAATGGCGCTTTGCAGGGACTGCATCAGCGCGGGCAGGGTCAGCTGCTCTTCGGCAGGCTGGCCATCGTTGTAGGCTTCCAGGAACATCTGCAGATAGGTTTGCATGGTGGTATCGGCGGACAGGCGGGTGCCCCACGCGGTCAGAATGGCGGCGATGTGCTTGGTGGTCAGCGCCGCAGTCTGGCTGCCGTCTTCGTTGACAACGGGAGTGATCTGCGTCGTAACAGTCTGTACATCTTCCCAATAAGGCGTCGCGGTGGCGGTGAACTGCTGCACCGCAGCGGTGATTTCCTCAGCGGAGATGGTCTGACCGTTGAAGGTGTAGGTGGGGGTGGCCAGATCGGAGAAGCTGGCGCCCTCGGCGCGGATGGCATAGTGCGGGAACAGGCTGGACACGACGGATACGCCGGTATCGTCGGCAGCGGCGGTCAGGTTGGCGATTACGGTCTCGTTCAGCTCCACGCTGACATGGGCCAGATCGCCCTCTTCAACTACATAGATGCCCAGGTTGCTCAGCACCTGCAGCAGCGCGTCGGCAGCCTGCGCATAGCCCAGGGAGCCGTCGGGATCCATCGCGCCGGCGACGGCCTTTACATAGTTTTCATCCAGGGTGACGGACAGGCCGAGCATGGAGCCGGCGGCAGCGGTTTCCTCGGCGAAGGCCGCAGAGCAGGACAGCGCCAGAACCAGCGCCGTCAGCAGGGCAACAAGCTTTTTCATAGAGAGTGGATCCTCCTTTTGATGTTTCATAATCATTACGAATATGTGACTGTATTATACCATGGACGAATCTGCCATGTCAACGCGCAAAAGCGCTGCATTGGTTACTGCGCGGCGGGGTTTTCGGCAGGCGCTTCGGCAGGGGACTCAGCAGGAGCCTGCGTGGGGGCTTCGGTCGGAGTTTCGGTCGGCGCGACAGTGGGGACATCGGTGGGAGCCTGCGTAGGCGCTTCAGCAGGAGTCTCGGTGGGAGCCTGCGTGGGCGCTTCGGTGGCCGGGGCGGGGGTGACGGGCTGAATCTGCCCCAGGATTGCAAGCAGGTTGCCAAGCAGCGCTTCGCTGTGGGCGGAAACATAGTCGGTCAGCTCCTGCTGGGACAGCCCATCCAGCGCCACGGCGGCGTTCGTGTTCACATCAGCCAGCGCCAGCGGGGAGGCCGTGCGGCTGTGATATTTCAGGCTCAGGGCCGTATCCGTGCCGGGCTGAGAGTAGGACAGGTTCACATCCACCCACACGGCGTTTTCAGTGCTGGCGCCGGCAATCAGGGATACGTCGGCCTGCAGCAGCTGCGCGGGGAAGGACTGTCCCTGCGCGGGCTGCACCAGCAGCGAAAACGTGTGCTGCTGGCTGCGCTCGCGGCCGGCGTTGGCCTCGTTGTACTGCTCCTCGCCCAGCACGGCGGTGAACAGATAGGCGCCGGCCAGCGCGGCTTCGCCGGAGCCAAGCGAGAAATCGCCCGCGTATACGCCCGTGCCCTGCGCACGCAGGGAGAAGCGCAGCGTATTGCCGGAGGCCAGCGTCGCTTCAACCGTCTGCGTGCCGTCTTCCTTTTCCAGGCGGAAGTGCGACAGCGCCGCGCCGCTTTCAAAGGGCAGCTCCAGCGTTTCGCGGATCAGCGCGCCCTCGGCCGTGAACGCGCGGGTGAGAGTCAGCTGCTGCTCGGAGGCCATCTGCTCCAGCGCGCTGACAAACACGGGCAGCATGCCCGGCTCCAGATAGGCGGCGGCCTCCTCCGCGCTGAAGCGCTGGCGCAGCAGGCCCAGCAGCGTCTCATCCTGATACAGAGTGCGCAGCAGCTCCTCGGCTTCCTGCGCGGCCTGCCGCATGGTGAAGACGGCGGTGGATACGGTGCGCATCGTGCCGTCCGCGCCGCGCTCCAGCGTCATCTGGGTGCTTTGCTGCAGCCAGGCGGAAAGCTGGGCGTAATACGGCTCCAGCGCCGTATCAAATTGAGACTGCCAATCGCTGTCCGCCGACACGACGGCGTAGAGCGCGCGGCTCAGCGAGGGCCAGGCGCCCTCTTTGCTGGGGAAGAGCAGCATGGACAGATCGTTCGCATCGCGCGGAATGGACAGCACCTGGTCGCCCAGCACGTCGCCGGACAGATAGCTGCGGCTGCCCTGGCCGGTGACGGTGAGGGTAGACAGCTTCTGGTTGGCGCGGTAGAGCATCAGCCGCGTCTGCGTATTGCCCAGCGTATCGGCGGCCTTGGAGCGCACAAAGGTGGCGTTGAGCGAGACCTCGGGCAGCAGAAGCCTGAGCGACTCCCAGGTATCGGGATCGGCAAAAAAGGGCGCGCTGCCCGACACGCTGCCCGACAGCTGCACGCGGTAGCTGGTGTTGGCTTCGATCTGGCGGTTAAGCAGCTCCAGGATGGATGCGTCCGTCGCCTTGGCCAGGCCCGTCAGCGGCAGTGCAAGCAGCACGCACAGCAGAATACACAGGCACTTTTTCATATCAGGGTTCCTCCTTATCAGCCGCGCGCAGCGCATCGGGGGATACGCGCAGCTGCGTAATATCGCCGTTCAGGTAGTCCGTCCAGCACAGGGCCTGCAAAAGCGCCTGGGCGTTGGCGGGGTCTTCCTGCATCAGGGTCTGCGTGAAAAGCCGCGCAAGGGCCGCAGCGTCGGCTTGCGCCGGCAGCGCTGCGGGAAGCGCGGCCGCCTCCCACCGCACCGTACCGGAAAGCAGCAGCTTTCCGCCGCGGTTGAGGGTATAGGCTGCGGCCTGGTCGCCATTTGGCTGCAGGGTCAGCGCGTATTTGAGCGAGCGCTTGCCCTGCCTGCGCTGATAGGACGCGGCGGACCTGCCATCCAGAAAGCTGGCGGTATAGCGGCCGTCGGCGGAGAAAATGCGCTCGCTGTCGCCCGCGACGCGGCGCACCTCGCACGACCAGACGGTCTGCCTGGCAATGCGCGCGCTGAAGGCGATTTTGAGGTTGCGCGCCTCGCCCTTGCCCTGGCTGGGGCTTCGGAAGGCCAGGTACAGCGCCTTGCCGGGGCGGCAGCCCCATTCCAGGCGGATCTCGCGGATATCCTCGGGCGCAAGCTGCATGCCGCCGGCATAGAAGTATGCGCCGATTTCCTGCCCGTCACGAGTAAAATAGCGCTTGAAGGTGGCCTTGTCGCTGGTGATTTCAAGGCCGGAGAGATCGCAGGCAGGGAACACATCTGCAATCAGCGCCAGCACATCAGGCCACTTTCCCTGCCATTCCTCGCGCGTGAGGGCGTAGGTCAGCTGGCGCGGGCTGGTCAGCACATCGCCCATCTCAATGGAGCGGTGCTCCTCGCGCTCGAAATCCGCCAGCAGCGCGCCAAGCGCCTGCGACAGGGACAGCATGCGCTCCAGCGTCGCCCTGGGCGCGCCGCTGCTTAACGACAGCCAGGCTTGATCGCCGCGCGCAAGCTGGCAGCGCATATCCGCTCCCGTGTCGTCCACGGTCAGCGTCATGCCGTCCAGCAGGGTGTTCAGCGCCTCTGCCGCGCCCTGCGGCCAGAGCTTGCTGTCCTGCGCCGTAAAGAAGAGCGCAACGCCCTCGCCCAGCGCCATGCAGGGCAGCAGCAAAAGGGTCAATGCGATGCAAAACAGCCGTTTCATGCCGTCAGCAGCCGCTCCATCTGCAGCCAGTGCGCATCGTAAGCGTCGGTTTCACCCACGGCGATAAAGCCGGCTTCTTCATATAAATGAATGGCGGGCGCATTATCCGCGCCAACCAGCAGGCGCACAGCGTCGTAGCCCTGCGCGCGGGCTACATGCAGCATGCTGCACAGCATGGCCCTGCCATAGCCGCGGCCCTGGCAATCGGGCAGCACGCCCAGGCGCGCGAGGGCGCAGGGCTTGCTGGCCGGGGTAAAGACGTCGCCGGTTTCCGCGCCCTCCTCGGGCAGGATCAGGCTGGCGCAGGCGACGATGCGGTGCGCGTCGCGCAGCACATACAGGCCGCCGAAATCCAGATCCTCCCGCACCTCGACGGGGCTGGGATAGTATGCGTTCCAGGTGGATTGGGGCTGATTGGCGCAAAGACGATACAGGCGCAGCAGGGGCAGCGCGTCCTGCCGCTGCGCGCGGGCAAGCTTCATCATAAGGCATATACCTCCACAGTTTCTCATTATAATAGAATATCGCCAAAATGAAAAGCCAAAAGGAGATTTTGCCATGAATTTGTCGGCCCGCGCGTGCAAAAATTTACAATCCGCCCTGGCCGGGGCACTGCTGGGCGGGCTGATGGCCTCGCCGCGCGCGGGGGCGGCGGCCGTGCTGGGCGGTCTGAACGCCTTTGCGCAGGGCGTGCTGCCGTTTCTGTTTCCCTTTTCCTGCCTGGCGCAGCTGCTTGCCTGCGGGCGGCGCGCGCCGCTGTGGGCGCTGCGGCTGATCGGCATGCTGGGCGGCTCGCCCACGGGCGCGCGGCTGCTGGCAGGGGCGGGGGATGAGCGCGCTGCGCGGCGCTCGGCCATGATGACGGGCGGGGTGAGCCCCATGTTCTTTGCGGGCACGCTGGCGCTGTGGCTGGACAGCCGCGCTGCCGGAGCGATCCTGCTTGCATCGCATCTGGGCGCGCTGGCGCTGGGCGGGCTGCTGCTGCCGCGCGGGCAGGCGCGCGATATCCAGACGCCCGAGGTCTCCCTGCCCCAGGCCGTGGCGCAGAGCGCGCTGGCCATGCTGTCGGTGGGCGGGTGCATCGCCATGGGCGCGCTGGCGGCGGCCCTGACCGGGGCCTTTTTGCCTGATGTTCCGCGCGCGCTGCTGCATGCGGCGCTGGAAATGAGCGGCGGCTGCCGGACGGTAATTTCCCTTGCCTGGCCGCGCGTGCCTACTCTGTGCCTGATATCGGCGGCCTGCGCGTTTTCGGGCGCGGCGATCCTCTTTCAAAATGCGGGCTATTGGCGCGGGGCGGGGATATCGGCTGCCCGGCTGGCGGGATACGGGGCTATTCGCGCCGCATTGAGCGCGGCGCTGACATTTGTGATGATATGCATTTGCCAAGCCATGAAAATTGCGGTATAATACGGAAGATAAAAAATGGGGAGGTATTGCCATGGCGTTTGCGCATTTGCATCTGCATACCGAGTACAGCCTGCTGGACGGTGCGTGCCGCATCAAAAAGCTGCCCGCGCTGATCAAGGAGCTGGGCATGGACGCCTGCGCCGTCACCGACCATGGCGTGCTCTACGGCGTGGTGGATTTTTACACCGCCTGCCAGGATGCGGGCGTGCATCCGGTGATCGGGTGCGAGATGTACCTGTGCCCCAATATGGATGAAAAGGTGTACGCCAACCGCGAATACAGCCACCTGATTTTGCTGTGCGAGAACAACACGGGCTACCAGAACCTGATGTACCTGTGCAGCGAGGCATTTACGCGCGGTTTTTACTACAAGCCGCGTATTGATTATAAGCTGCTGCGCGAGCACAGCGAGGGCCTGATCTGCCTGACGGCCTGCCTGTCGGGCGATCTGCCAAAGCTATTGCTGGACGGCCGCATTGCCGAGGCTGAAAAGTATACCCGCGAGATGGCCGCGCTGTTTGGCCCCGAGCATTTTTATATCGAAATCATGGATCACGGCATCTCTGAGGAAAAGCGCTTGCTGCCGCGCATCATCGATATGAGCGAGCGCACGGGCGTTCCGCTGGTGGTCACCAACGACTGCCACTATATGCGCCGCGAGGACGCCGAAACGCAGGAGGTGCTCATGTGCATCCAGACGGGCAAAACGCTGGACGATGAGAACCGCATGCGCATGGATACCGATCAGCTGTATGTGAAAAGCGAAGCTGAAATGCTGGCGCTGTTCCCCGGCCATGCGGACGCGGTGCAGCGCGCGCACGATATCGCCATGCGCTGCAACGTGACGTTTGATTTCAATACCGTGCACCTGCCGCACTTTCCCGTGCCCGAGGGCGAAACCAGCGATACCCTGCTGCGCAGGCTGGTGGAGGAGGGTTTTGCCAAGCGCTATGCGGCAGACGATCCCGTGGCGCGTGAGCGCCTGGAATACGAAATCGGCGTGATCACCCAGATGGGGTATGTGGATTACTTCTTGATCGTGTGGGATTTCGTCAAGTTCGCCAAGGACGCGGGCATCATGGTGGGCCCCGGACGCGGCAGCGGCGCGGCCAGCATCGTGGCCTATTGCCTGAACATCACCCAGCTGGATCCCATCAAATATAACCTGACGTTTGAGCGCTTCCTCAACCCCGAGCGCGTCAGCATGCCCGATATCGACATGGACTTCTGCTATGAGCGCCGGCAGGAGGTGATCAACTATGTGGCGCACAAGTATGGACAGGATCATGTGTGCCAGATCATTACCTTCGGCACCATGGCCGCGCGCGGCGTGATCCGCGATGTAGGCCGCGTGCTGGGCTATACCTATGCCGAAACCGATCAGATCGCCAAGCAGGTGCCCATGGATCTGGGCATGACGCTGGAAAAGGCGCTGACGCTGAGCACCGAGCTGAAAGCCGGGTATGAGAACGATCCGCGCATCAAGCGCCTGATCGATATTTCGCTTAAACTGGAGGGCATGCCGCGCCATGCCTCCACCCATGCCGCCGGCGTGCTCATTACCGGCGAGCCGGCGGTGCACTTTGTGCCGCTGCAGACCAATGAGGATGTTGTCACCACGCAGTTCCCCATGGGCATTATCGGCAAGCTGGGCCTGCTCAAAATGGACTTTCTGGGTCTGCGAACCCTGACGGTGATCCGGGATACGCTGGATCTGATGCGCTCGCAGGGTGTGAATATGAGGCCTGAGGACATCCCCATGGACGATCCTGCGATTTATCAGATGATCTCCCAGGGCGATACGGACGGCGTGTTCCAGCTGGAAGGCGGCGGCATGCGCACCTTCCTGACCAACATGCAGCCCGAAAACTTTGAGGATATCATCGCCGCCATCAGCCTGTACCGTCCCGGCCCCATGGAGTCCATACCACGCTATATTGCCGGCAAGCGCGATCCTGCCAGCGTGCACTATGAAACGCCGCAGCTTGCGCCCATTCTGGACGTTACTTATGGCTGCATGGTGTATCAGGAGCAGGTGATGCAGATCGTGCGCGATCTGGCGGGCTATTCCTATGGCCGCTCCGACCTGGTGCGCCGCGCCATGGCCAAAAAGAAAAAGGACGTCATGGCTGCCGAGCGCAAAAACTTTGTCTACGGCTCTGAAAAGGAGCATGTGCCCGGCGCGGTCAACCGCGGCGTGCCTGCCGCCGTGGCCGAGCATATCTTTGACGAAATGACGGCCTTTGCCAGCTATGCCTTCAACAAGGCGCACGCCGCCTGCTATGCCGTGGTCGCCGTGCAGACGGGCTGGCTCAAGTATTATTATCCGGCGGAGTTCATGGCCGCCATGATGAACAGTGTGGTGGGCAACGCCGCCAAAGTGGCCGCCTATATCCAGTATTGCCGCAAAAAGGAGATTCCCGTGCTGCCGCCGCACGTCAATTTTTCCGATCGCAAGTTTACGGTGGAAACCAACAAAGAGGGCGTAAAGTGCGTGCGCATGGGCATGAGCGGCGTGAAAAACGTGGGCAACAGCGCTGTGGACGCTATAGTGCAGGAGCGCAGGCTGTCCGGGCCCTATCGGGATGTGTTTGAGTTCTGCCGCCGCATCGACAGCGAGGCCGTCAACAAGCGCGCGGTGGAAAGCCTGATTATGGCCGGGTGCTTTGATCATATGGGCGCGACGCGGCTGCAATGCATGCGTGTGTTCGATCAGGCGCTGGAGGCCAATTCCAATAAGCGGCGGCAAAACGTGGCCGGGCAGATTTCGCTGTTTGATATGGGGCAGCCAACCGCCGGTCTGGCCATCGAGGATACCTATCCCGATGTGGGCGAGTATCCCTACAAGCAGCTGCTGTCCATGGAAAAAGAGATGACGGGCGTGTATGTGTCCGGCCATCCGCTGGATGAGTACCGCAAGGAGCTGGAGGCGCTGGAAATCAACACCGCCTGGGTGGCGGAGCTCAAGGAGCGCCCCGACGCGGGCATCGATGAGGACGGCCGACAGGTGGTCATGGGCGGCATCCTGACCGCGCTGCGCCCCAAGGCCACCAAGAAGGGCGCGATGATGGGCTTTATCACCCTGGAGGATCTGACCGGGCAGATCGAATGCCTGCTGTTCCCGCGCATCTTTGAGCGCTATAATAAGCTGCTGGAGCTGGACATGCCTGTGCTGCTGACGGGGCATCTGAGCGTGCGCGAGGAGGAGGATACAAAGCTCCTGGTGGACGTGGTGGAGCCGCTGGTGCAATTGCCCCCGCCAGAGGAGCCGATGTCCGATATCGAGCGGGCCAAGCGCTCGCCGGTCAAGCTGTACCTACGCATGCAGCGCAGCCAGATGGACGAGGTAAAAGAGGTGCTGCAGCGCCAGCCGGGCAAGGTGCCTGTGTATATGAATTTCCCCGACGAGGGCATTACCCTGCTTGCCCCGCGCGACTGGTGGTGCGAGGACGCGGAGGATATGCTGGCCACACTGATGACCACCCTGCCCGAAAAAGATATGAAGGTTGTGGATAAACGATGACGGACGCTGCGATCAGCCTGAGCTTTCCCGCCAGGCAGGGCTATGCGATTTTTCTGCGCACGGCGGTATCGGGCGCGGCGGCGGCGTATGATCTGCCGCTGGACGCGCTGGAGGATCTGCGCGAGGCCGCGCTGGAGGCCTTTTCCGCCCTGACGGAAAGCGCGGATGAGGGCGCGCAGGCGCTGTGCGATATTTATCGCGCGCAGGCGGATCAGGTGACGCTTTCGCTGCGGCTGGGCGGCCGCGCGGGCGTGCCCGGCCCGGAGGATAACGCCGATATCACCCGCGCGGTGCTGCTGCCGCTGGTCAATCAGGTGCAGGTGTTTTATGATGCGCGCGGCTGCACGGGCGTGCGCATGACGCTGCGGGTGGGGTAAGCATGATGGATATGACCGCCCTGCAGGCGCTGGCCGAAGGCTATGCCCGCACGCCCTCGCCCGAAGGCCTGGACGCTGCGGCGCAGGCGGCGCTGCCCCTGTGCGCGCAGGTGGCATGCAGGTTTATCGGGCGCGGTGCGGAATATGACGATCTGTATCAGGCGGCGTGCCTGGCCTGCGTGCGCGCGCTGCGCGTTTATCAGCCTGAGCGCGGCGTGCCCTTCGCCGCCTTTGCCGCGCAGTATGCCGGCGGAGCGATCCGCAATTATCTGCGCGATCAGGCTGCGGCGGTGCGCCTGCCCCGCACGCTGTATGAGCAGGGCGCGCAGCTGACCCGCGCGCGGCGCGAGCTGACCATGCAGCTGATGCGTGAGCCTACGCTGTCCGAGCTGGCCGAGCGCCTGGGCTGGGACGAGGCCCGCACGCTGGATACCCTGCTGAGCCTGGAAAGCGGCCGCGGCGTGTCGCTGGACGAGGAAGCGGGGGAAGGCGAAATCCCCCTGCATGAAATGCTGGGCGCGGAGGATCAGCACATCACCAGCGCGGCCGATTATGCCAGCGTGAAGGCGCTGCTGGACGCGCTGCCGCCCCGCGACGCGCGGCTATTGACCCTGCGCTATCTTGAAAACCGTTCTCAGCGCGATACGGCCCGCGCGCTGGATATGACGCAGATGCAGGTGCACCGCGCCGAAAAGCGGCTGCTTGCCCTGCTGCGTGAAAGGCTTGAAAGCAAATGAAAATCAGTCAATCCTCGGTGGATATCCACAAGAACGCGCTTTATGCCATTGCCGTCAATTCCATTCAGATCGTGGCGGCCGTGGCGCTGGCCGCGCTGCTGGTGATTGAAAAAAACAATCTGGCCATCGATGTCTTTTCCATTGTAATCGCCGTGGTGGTCACGGCGGGCGCGGCGCTGGATATCCGCGAGGCCATGGCGGCCCGCCGCAAAAGCGACGAGGCCGATATGCTCAGCGATATGGTGGCGCAGATGGACGCGCTCAACCGCTCCCTGCGCGCCCAGCGGCATGATTTCCTCAACCATCTGCAGGTGGTGTTTTCGCTGATTGAAATGGACGAGCAGAAGGAAGCCGCCGATTACATTGAAAAGGTGTACGGCGATATGCAGTCGGTCTCCCGCGCCATGCGTACGGATAATCCCGCCATCAACGCCCTGCTGCGCGCCAAGCTGGCCGACTGCGAGGCTGCCGGCGTGCTGACCGAAATGGACGTGAGCGGCAGCTGGCGCGAACTGCCCATGCCTGCCTGGGAGATGTGCCGCGTGTTTTCAAACCTGATGGACAACGCCATCGACGCGCTGGAGGATACGGCGGACAAGCGGCTGCGCATCCTGCTGCGCGAGGATCTGCACGGCTTTTCCTTTTCCTTTACCAATAACGGCCCCGCGATTGCCCAGAACGAGCAGCGCCGCATCTTCGAGGCCGGGGTATCCAGCCACGGCGAGGGGCGCGGCATGGGGCTGTATATCGTGCGCCGCACGCTTGAAAAATACGACGGCAACATCCATGTGACCAGCGACGAAAGCCGCACCATTTTTTCCGGCTTTATCCCGCATGGCAGAAAGGAACACCATGAGCAAAAAACTACGCGCGCTTGACCTAATATTGCAGCGCGGGCTGATCGCCGATGAAAAGGAGGCGCGCGCCTGCCTGATGGCCGGGCAGGTGTACAGCGGCAGCCGCAGAATCGCCGGCGCATCCGAAATGCTGCCCATCGACTGCGAGCTGCATGTGCGCGGGATGGACATGCCCTTTGTGTCCAAAGGCGGGCTCAAGCTCAGCGGCGCGATTCGGGACTTTGGCATTGACGTAACGGGCCGCGTATGCATCGACGCGGGCGCGTCCACGGGCGGGTTTACCGACTGCCTGGTCAAATCCGGGGCGGCGCTGGTGTACGCGGTGGACGTTGGCTTTGGCCAGCTGATGGGCTCGCTGCGGCAGGATCCGCATGTGGTCAACCTGGAAAAGACCAATATTTCGGATGAAAAGCTGCTTTCGCTGGCTCCAAAGCCCACGCTGGGCTCGGTGGATCTGAGCTATCTGTCCCTGCGCAAGGGGATTCCGGCCTTCGCGGCGATCCTGAAGGAGGAGGGAGAACTGATGTGCCTGGTCAAGCCCCTCTTTGAAACCGAGGACGCGGCCGCGCGCCGCTCGGGCGTGCTGCCCGACGACGCTTACGAGGGCGTGCTGAACGATCTGATCCGCGACGTGAACGCCCTGCCCTACGCGCAGGCGGTCAACGTGACGCATTCGCCCGTGACGGGCAACGCGGGCACGCGCGAGTTTTTTCTGCATGTAAGGCTGGGTCGGGACAAGGGCCCGGCAGTTGATCTTGCCCAGAAGGCGCGGCAGGCTGTGGAGCGCGCGCTGCAATTATCCCTGTACGAAAAGAACAACGGCTGAGAGGAACGGGCACATGTTTGAACAGGACGAAAGCATGCTGCGCTTTGGCGTAACGCCGGTGGAAAACCTGTTTATTCAGGAGTATCTGCCTGCCGCGCGCGGCGATTATGTAAAGGTATATCTGTATGCGCTCTATACCAGCGCGCACCCAAAAAAGGAACTCAGCGCCGCTGAAATCGCGCAGGAGCTGGGCATGCCGCAAAGCGATGTGGAGGGCGCGCTGCGCTACTGGGAGCGGCGGCATCTGCTGGTGCGGCTGACCGATAATCCGCCCGCCTATCAGCTCAAAAGCCCCGCACAGCTGCTGCTGTCCGGGGAGGCGGGCATGGAGGCGGATTCGGCCTTCGTGGCCTTTTCGGAGGATATCTACGCCCTATTCGGCGATCGCCGCAAGGTGCGCCCCAGCGAAATTGCCCAGGCTTACGAGTGGGTGCAGGATCTGGGGCTGCGGCAGGAAACGGTATTGATGCTTCTGTCCCACTGCCTCAGCACGCGCGGCGCGCAATTTTCCTTTAAGCTGGCTGAGCCCGAGGCCGTGCGCATGCGCGAGGCCAATGTCGTTACCGCTGAGGACGCCGAGGCGTTTTTCGCCCACAGCAAAAAGGAGCAGGATGGCGCGCGCGCCGTGCTGCGACGCCTGGGCAAGCGCCGTCAGCCCAGCCAGGATGAGCTGGATCTGTACCGCAAATGGACGCAGGAGTGGCGCTACGAGCCGGACGCGATCCTGGAAGCCTGCGCCGAGACTACCAAGGGCGAGCCGACGTTCGCCTATCTGGACGGCATCCTGAACGGCATCCGTACCCGCGCCGAGCGCGGCGAAGCGCCCCATAGCGCCCAGCAGCTGCGCCAGCAGATGTCCGCTGATCAGGAAAAGCGCGCCTCCGTGCGTGCCTTTGCCGCAGAGCTGGGGCTCAGGGGCGCGCCCGATACCCTCAACGCAACCTATATCCGCCTGTGCGGCGAGTACGAGCCGGGGCTGGTGCTGCTGGCCGCGCATCAGGCGCACGCGGCGGGGCGCGGGCTGGACGCGGTAGAGCCCTATCTGATGGCCCTGCGCAAGCGCGGCGTCATCACCCGCGAGCAGGCGCTGACCTTTATTGCCGAGACCGATGCGGCCAACCGCGCGCTGTACGCGGTGTTTGCCGCCTGCGGGCTGAACGGCAAGCCCACCAATGCCGACCGCACGCTATACAAAAAATGGCGCGGCTGGGGCTTTGGCGAGGAGCTTTTGCTGCTGGCCGCCGAGCAGTCGCGCGGGGCGGACAATAAGCTGCCCTATATGGATAAGGTGCTGGAGGCCTGGCACGAGGCGGGCGTAACCGCGCCCGAGCAGGTATCCGCCCGGCAGGCGGCGCACGCGCGCGGACGCGCAGCGGTGCCTGCGGCGCAGCGTCCGGCCAGGCAGGTATCTTTTCAGCAGTATACGCAGCGAGAATATACCGACGAGGAACTCAATAGCCAGACTCTGGAATTGCTGAAGGAGGCAAGCCAGCTCGATGAACAGTAACGTTTTGCAGAAGGTGATGGAGCAGCTGGCCGATCGGCGCGCGCGCAACGAGCGCGAGGAGGAGCGCCGCCGCCGCGAGGCGCTGGCCAAATGCCCCGAAATCGGCCGCGTGATGGATGCGCGCCGCGAGGCGGTGATGAAAAGCGTGTACTCGGCCTTTACCATCCCGGCGGATGAAAACCTGACCGAAAAGGTGGAGGCCTGGAACGCGCAGATCAAAGCGCTGCTGGTGCAAAGCGGCTTTCCGGCGGACTATCTGGAGCCTGTTTTCCACTGCGTCCAGTGCGAGGATACGGGCTATACCGGCAGCGGCAAGAAGACGCTGTGCGCCTGCGCGCGGGCCATGTACGCCCAACTGCTGGAAAAAGAAGGCGGCTTTGAGCGCGAACAGACCTTTGAAAATTATGATCCGAACGTGTTTCCCGATACGCCCATGGACAGCCTGCCCGATGCGCAGGCAGCCTTCCGCACGATTTCGCAGCGCCGGTATATGGAGGTGCTGCGCCGCAAGTGCGAGGCTTATGCCGACGCGCTGCCCAATCCGCCCCAGCGCATGCTGCTGCTGTACGGGGGCAGCGGCCTGGGAAAAACCTACCTGCTGCGCAGCATCCATGCCCGCGCGCGCGAAAAGGGCGTGCCCGCCCTGTGCGTGACGGCCAACCAGTTCATCCGCACGGCGCGGCAGGCCATCTTTCAGCGCAGTCAGGAGGATCTGGACGCGCTGTACGATACCGAGCTTTTGCTGCTGGACGATCTGGGCACCGAGCCGCTGATTGAAAACGTGACGCTGGAGGAACTGTTCAATCTGATCAACGAGCGGCAAACATCCAATAAATGTACGGTGCTTTCGACGAATCTGACTATGAACGAGCTGAAAACACGCTATACTGAAAGAATACTCTCTCGTTTCAGGGATGCGCACGCCTGCCAGACGCTGCAATTTCTGGGCCGCGACATCCGGCAGTTGCCAAACCGATAAAAAGTAATTATAATAGTAAAATCAGGTTCTGAAAGGGGGACAGGCTGATGCGCGCAAAGCTACTTTTCGCGCTGCTGTTTGTTTCCCTTTTATGGGCGGGCACGGCCGCGCTGGGGCAAAGGACTGCCGTCGGGCGGCCTGCATTGCCCCGCGCCGCGCTGGAGCGCTGCAGCCTGCCGCAGCGGGAAAAGACGGAGCCTGCCGGGCAAAGCGCCGCGCGGCACGTCCCGGCCAGGCAGGCGGCGCAGCCGGGCGCGGTTTTCCGGCCCATGCCGGCAAAGCCAGTGCAGACGGCCTGCCATTACCGCACGGCCTATCAGGCGTTTCACCTGATCGGCGAGGCAGGATAGCCGGCGCGGCAAATCGTTTGTTCGATTATGAAACTCAAAATATACCGCAAAGGAGAAATTGTTTACCATGTCTAAGAACGTTGTTCTCAATCGCGTAGTCTGCGCGATCGTGCTGCTGGCGCTGCTGGCCGCCACCGTCGCGGGCGCTTTCCTGGGCATCAAGGGCCGCAACACCCAGATGGTGACCATTCATGACGACGACGGCGATCATCAGGAAGCCCTCTATCGCCAGGTGGCCTTCATTCCCAACACCGTCAATGAAAACTGGCGCGAAGCCATCGTGCCCTCCGCTGCGCTGGGCGGCGGCTACAGCTATACCGTTACTGCCGAGCAGGGCGATATGACCGACGCTGATTTTACCAAGGCGCTCAAATCCGCCGCCAAGGTGATCAAGGCCCGCGCGGAGCTGGTAACGGGCGATGCGAGCGTGAAGGTTGAGGATAAGCAGATTGTGCTGACCGTGCCGGAAACCGCCTATAATTCCGCCGTGGCCATGCTGCTCTCCCCTGTGGGCGAGTACACCCTGGCCTTCCCCAATGCGGATAATTCCGGCCTGGGCGAGGCCGTAATGGACGCGGGCGATGTGAAGCAGAGCTACTACTATGCCAATAACAGCACCTACTCCATCCAGCTGCAGCTGACCAAGAAGGGCGTAAGCAAGTTCAACGCCCTGCTGGCTGATCATGCCGGCGAAGCGATGTATCTGCTGCAGGATGGCCAGGCCGTGGCTGCCGCCACGATGTCCGCCTCCCTGCTCAGCGACGGCGTGATGACCATCTCCACCAGCGATTGGACGACGGCCTTTACCGCCGTGGCCTGCCTGCGTTCCGGCTCCCTGCCCGCCGCCATGACGGTGCAGACCACCGCCGCAGCCGATGCGGCGCTGGGCAATCTGCTCAATACCGTTATCCTGGCTGCCGGCGCCGTGCTGCTGCTGTGCTGCGTATGGATGCTTGTGCGCAATCGCCTGACCGGCCTGCTGGGCGTATGGACGCTGGTGGCCCAGGTGGTGCTGTTCTGCCTGCTGACCGCGCTGATCGCCGTATCCGCCAGCTGGAAGATGAGCGTGCTTTCCATGATCGTGCTGCTGCTGTGCGAGGTTTCCTTCGTGTATGGCCTGCTGCTGGTGCTGGGCCGCATGGCTTCCGCCATGGGCAAGGGCCGCGGCTCCCGCGCGGCTGCGGGCGCTGCCTTTGACGGCAGCTTCAAGTTCCTGGCCATCTTCTACGGCGTTATCCTGGCGGTGGGTCTGGTGCTCATGTTCGCCTTCCAGAGCGGCATGGCCGGCATCCTGGGCCGCTTCATGGCCATCAGCGCCGTGCTGAGCGTGGCGATGATCTATGTGTTCCTGCGCTTGGTGCTCAGCTGCAGCTTTGCGCTCTTTGGCGAAAAGTCCGCGCTGTATAAGTAATCTGTAAGCCACGGGGCAAAGCGTTCTCTCCCGCCGGGAGGGGGCGCTTTGCCTGTCTTTATTTTGGAAAAGGTGTTTTATGCAACAGCTGATCTGCCGCGGCGCGCAGGGGGAAATCCCCGGCATATCGCCGCTGCTTGCCCCGCTGCTCATTGCCCGCGGCGCGGATACCTATGAAAAGGCGCAGGCGTTTCTGCACCCTTCCGAGGGGGATCTGAACGATCCCTTTCTGATGCCGGATATGCGCGCCGTATGCGATATGATCCGCGCGGCCATTGCCCGCCGCACGCCTATTGCGGTGTACGGCGATTACGATTGCGACGGCGTGTGCGCCAGCGTGATCATGCTGGAGGCGCTGCGCAGCCTGGGGGCAGACGCGCGCAGCTATATCCCCAGCCGCAAGGACGAGGGCTATGGACTGAACGAGGTCGCCGTGCGCCGGCTGGCCGAGCACTGCGGGCTGCTGATCACGGTGGACTGCGGCGTGACGGCTGTGCAGGAGATTGCCCTGGCCAAGAGCCTGGGCATGCAGGTGATATTGACCGATCACCATACAATCCCCGCCGAGCTTCCGCCGGCGGACGCGGCGCTGCATCCGCAGCTGGGCGATTATCCCTGCCGCGATCTGTGCGGCGCGGGCGTTGCCTACAAGCTGGCCTGCGCGCTGACGGGCAGGAAGCTTCTGCCCAGCCTGGAGCTGGCCGGGCTGGCCACGATTGCCGATATGGTGCCGCTGCTGGGCGAAAACCGCGCCCTGGCCGCCCTGGGCCTGCGCGCCATGCGCCAGACGGCGCGCCCCGGCCTGCGCGCGCTGATGCAGACGGCGGGCATGCAGGAAAACGCCGATATCGGCGGCATGCAGGCCGCGTTTCTGCTGGCGCCGCGCATCAATGCCTGCGGGCGCATGGATACGGCGGATATCGCGCTGAATCTGCTGTCCACCGGCAGCGCAGCCCGTGCCGCCGCGCTGGCTGCCGAGGCCGATGCGCTCAACACCCGCCGCAAGGCGGTGGAGCAGCGCATTGTGGAGGAAGCGGACGCTCAGGCACGCGGGATGGACCTGTGCCGGCTGCGCGCCATCGTGGTGCAGGGCGAGGGCTGGGAAAGCGGCGTGGTGGGGCTGGTTGCCGGGCGGCTGGCCGAGCGCTACGGCTATCCCACCGTGGCCCTTTCGCGCGACGGCGACGCATGCGTGGGCAGCGCGCGCAGCGCCAGCGGGGTGGATCTGTATCAGGCGCTGTGCGACTGCGGGAATATCTTTACGCGCTTTGGCGGGCATAAGCAGGCGGCGGGTCTGAGCATCCGCGCCGAGGATGCGGATACCCTGCGCGAGCGGCTGAGCCAGGCGGTGGAAAAGCAGCTGAACGGCCGCGTACCCATGCCTGAAAGCCGCTATGACGCGGAGATCACCCTGCCTGAAATCACGCTGGATATGATCGAGGAGCTGAAAAGCCTTGAGCCCTTCGGCATGGGCAACCCCGCGCCGGTTTATCTATTGCGCAATGCCGATGTGCTCTCTGCCCGGGCGGTTGGCGCGACGGGCGCGCATCTGAAGCTCACCCTGTCTCAGGACGGCGCGATGATGGATGGGATCGCCTTTCAGATGGGCGACCGCGCGGGCGTGCTGCAGGGCGCGACCGAATTGGTGATTACCCCCGAGCAGAACAGCTTTCGCGGCAAGGTAACGCCGCAGTGCCGCGTGGAGGCGCTGGGCCGCGCGACGGCGCGCTTTCTGCCCCGCCCCGATGAGGAAGCGCTGGCGCTTTTGCAGGAATTTGAGCGTTTTTGCCGAATACATAAGGATTACCCCCAGCCTGCCCCGGCGGCGCTGGAGGGCATGACCATCGCCCCGCAGGGCACGCTGCTTTTGTGCCGCACGGCCGATACTGCCAACGCCCTGTGCGCGCGGTATCCCGAGCTGGACGCGGCGCAGGATGGCGGCGTGGAGCCGCGTGCATACAGCGCCGTATGGCTGTGCCGCAGGCTCAAGCGCCGCGGGCCGTACCGCAGGGTGATCCTGTGCGACGGCGCGCTGTGCCCGCAGGAAATCGCCTGCCTTGCTGAAATGTATCCCGAGGCGGAAATTCTCTCCGCCCCGCAAAGCTCTGCCCTGCGCGCGCGGCTGGCGCAATTGCAATTTGACGTAAACGCGCTGCGCGATTGCTATCGCGCCCTGCGCGCGGGACAAAAAATCAACGTGCTCGATCCCCGGGAATGCGCAATGGCCTATGTGCTGCAAAGCATGGAGCTGATTACCCTGCAGCCCGCGCCGCAGCTGCTGCCCATGCGCAAGGTCAGCCCGACGGACGACCCCTTGTATCGCCTGATCCTGAACGGAGGAAATTAAAACCATGGCAACCGCCTATGAATGCATGACGCTGGAACAGATGATCGCGCGGATGAAGCATTATCATCCCAACGCCGACGCCTCCCTGGTGGAGCGCGCCTATGCCTTTGCCGAGCGCGTGCACGGCGGGCAGCGCCGCCTGAGCGGCGAGCCCTACATCATCCATCCCGTCTATGTGGCCAGTATCCTGACTGAAATCGGTATCGACGCGCCCACCATCGCCGCGGGCCTTCTGCACGATACGGTGGAGGACTGCAAGGACGTTACGCTGGATGTGATCCGTCAGGAGTTCGGCGAGGAGGTAGCCATGCTGGTGGATGGCGTGACCAAGCTGAGCCAGCTGGATTTTACCGACCGCGAGGAGCGCCAGGCCGAAACGCTGCGCAAGATGATCCTGGCCATGGGCCGCGATATCCGCGTGGTGCTGATCAAGCTGGCCGACCGGCTGCACAATATGCGCACGCTCAAGTTTCAGCCTGTCGAGCGCCAGGTGGCCATCGCCCGCGAAACGCTGGATATTTACGCGCCGCTGGCGCACCGTCTGGGCGTATATACCATCAAGGCCGAGCTGGAGGATCTGTCGCTGCGCTATATCGATCCCGAGGGCTATCAGAATGTGGCGCGCAAGGTGGGCATGAAGCGCGCCGAGCGCGAGGAAAACATCAAAATCGTCATTGAGGAATTGTCCCAGAAGCTCAAGGATCTGGGCATGCATTTTGAAGTGGCGGGCCGCCCCAAGCATCTGTACAGCATCTACCGCAAGATGGTGATTCAGAATAAGCCCTTCGATCAGATTTACGATCTGATCGCCATCCGCGTGCTGGTGGATACCGTGCCGGATTGTTACACGGTGCTGGGCGTGTGCCATACGCTGTGGACGCAGGTGCCCGGCCGCTTCAAGGATTATATTTCAGTACCCAAAAACAACATGTACCAGTCGCTGCACACCACGGTGATCGGCGGCCGGCGCATTCCCTTCCCCTTTGAAATTCAGATCCGCACCTGGGAAATGCACCATGTGGCCGAGTACGGCATCGCCGCGCACTGGCGATATAAGGAGGGCGGCGACGACAAGGCCTTTGACCGCAAGCTGTACTGGCTGCGGCAGATTCTGGACTGGCAGGGCGAAACCCGCGACAGCCATGAGTTTATCGACGGCCTGAAGACCGATATCTTCGCCGAACAGGTATTCATCTTTACCCCCAAGGGCGATATCATCGATATGCCCCGCGGCGCGACCCCGCTGGACTTTGCCTACCGCGTGCATTCCGCCGTGGGCAACAGCTGCATCGGCGCCAAGGTGAACGGCCGTATCGTGCCGCTGGATACCCCGCTGGAGACAGGCGACCGGGTGGAGATCATGACCTCCTCCGCCGCCAAAGGCCCCAGTATGGACTGGCTCAAGATCGTCAAGACCCAGGGAGCGCGTTCCAAGATCCGCCAGTATTTCAAGCGCGAGCTGCGCGGCGAGAACGTGACCAAGGGCAAGGATCTGCTGGATCGCGAGGCCAAGCGGCGCGGCCTGCAGCTGGGCGTGCTGATGAAGGATGAAAACCTGGAGCCGCTGCTGAAAAAGTATGCTTTCTCCGACGCGGAGGATATCTACGGCGCGGTGGGCTACGGCATGATCGCCGCCGCCTATGTGATTACCCGCCTGTATGAGGAGCAGCAAAAGGCCGAGGAGGCCGCCGCGCCCAAGGCGCCGCCTGCCCTGCCCGAGGTGGGGGAGAGCGCCGCCGCCCGCACCGGCAAGCCCACGCAGGGCATCTATGTGGAGGGCGGCAGCGGCATGCTGGTGCGCTTCGCCCGCTGCTGCAATCCCGTGCCGGGCGACGACATTGTGGGCTATATCACGCGCGGGCGCGGCGTAACCGTGCATAAGGCCGATTGCGTCAACGCCCAGCATAGCGAGCCGGAGCGCGCCATCCGCGTATCCTGGGCCGAGGAAAGCACCGGGCGCTTTACCACCACCATTCAGGTGATTGCCTATGATCATCCCAGCCTCCTGGGCGAACTGACCGTGTTTGTGCAGGATGGCGGCGCGCCGATCTCCGCCATGAGCGTAAAGATCAGCAAAAACAAAACCTGCACCATCCAGATGGAGGTGCAGGTGGAAAGCCGTGAAAAGCTGGACGCCGTGCTGGCGCGCATCCGCAAGCGCCCCGATGTGATCGAGGCGTTCCGACTGGGGAGGTAAGCGCTGCGTGAAGGTGAAAAATCCGCAGTTGACCGCTCATTCACAAACGCTGCGAAAACGCATGACGCCGGAAGAACGCAAGCTGTGGTATGAGTTTTTGAAGCGCCTGCCTTTTACTGTACATCGGCAAAAGGTGATGGGAAGGTATATTGTGGATTTCTATCTGCCAAGTCTGCGCATTGTTATCGAAATCGATGGGATGCAGCATGGGGATATCGTGCAGGCGCGCAAGGACGCGCAGCGCGATGCATGGCTGAACGAACTGGGGTGTCGAGTGTTGCGCTATACTAATTATCAGGTCAACACGGCCTTTGGCGATGTGTGCGAGGATATTTGGCTTGCATGCGGCTTGACGGATGAAGATGTGACTTTAAACGGTGAATAGACTGCTGCGGTGAGAATTTGTTGCTGGATTACTGCGCGGCAATAAAGGGGTGCTGAGAAGAAGCTGCTTGCGTTTCCGCTTGCAGGCCCCCTCATCACCGCCTGCGGCGGAGCTTCTCCCCGAGGAGAAGCCTTCAGTGTGGTGCGCTGATGTGGATACTGCAAAGTGCTTGTTGGCAACAGCATGACCAGAAAAGCCTTCTCCCGGAAGGGAGAAGGTGTCGAGCGAATAGCGAGACGGATGAGGGGGAACGCGGCGTTATCAATCAACAAAATAAAAAGGAGACCAGACATGCGATCAGTCATTCAGCGCGTTACGCGCGCAAGCGTCACAGTGGGCGGCGAGACAGCAGGCAGCATTGGTGAAGGGCTGCTGGTGCTGCTGGGCGTCAAGGCGGGCGATACCGAAAAGGACGCGGACTACATGGCCGACAAGCTGCTGAAGCTGCGTATTTTTGAGGATGAAAACGGCAGGATGAACCGCTCTGTGCGCGATATCGGCGGCAGCGTTTTGTGCGTCAGCCAGTTTACGCTGCTGGGCGATGCGCGCGGGCAGAACCGCCCCGGCTTTACCCAGGCGGAGGCGCCCGAGCGCGCCAACGCATTGTATCAGCGCGTGTGCCAGCGCATGCGCGATCAGGGCATGACCGTGGCGCAGGGCATCTTCCGCGCCGATATGCAGGTGGAGCTGGTCAATAACGGCCCGGTGACGATCCTGCTGGACAGCGAAAAGAATTTCTGAGGACAAGCATATGCCAACCATTCAAAAGCTGCCGCTGGGGCGGCTGCAGACCAACTGCTATATCCTGTGTGAAAACCTGGAGGACGGCGTGGTTGTGATCGATCCCGGCGACGATATCCTGCTGCTGCAGGCTGCGCTGGCGGGCAAAAAGGTGGCCGCCGCGCTGATTACCCACGCGCATTTTGATCATATCCTGGGCCTGCCCGCGCTGGGCAATGTGCCTATTTATGTGCATGAGCTGGATGCGCCCGCCATGACCGACGCGGTGCGCAACTGCGCCGAGAACAGGCTGCCCGCCGTGCCCGCTACCCATCTGGTGCATGAGGGCGATGTGCTGCAGCTGGCCGGCATGACCGTTACCGTGCTGTACACCCCCGGCCATACGCCCGGCGGCGTGTGCTATCAGTGCGGCGACGATCTGTTTACGGGCGACACGCTGTTTGCCCCCGGCTATGGCCGTACCGATCTGCCCGGCGGCAGCTGGAGCGATCTGGTGCGCTCACTGCGCAGGCTGCTGCATCTGCCTGGCAATCTGCATGTTTATCCCGGTCACGGCGGGGATGCGGAGCTGTCCGCGCTGCGGGGGAGCCTATGAGCACGGTATCGCTGTACGCCGCCTCCGAAACGCTGCTGAGCGATATGGCCGAGGTGCTGCGCCTGTACATGGGCGGCGTGACCGTGCTGCCCGACGCGCCGGGCGGAGATATGACAATCCGTCATAGTGAAGAAATCGCCGACGGCGTGCGCGTTGTGCGCGTGACGGACGGCGAGCGCTGCGAGGAATCCCGCGAGCGGATCACGGGGGATGCGGTGGTGGATAAGCGCCTGCGCCGCCGCCAGGCAAAGTTAGGCGTGTATGGGCTGATGAAGCGCCGCTTCGGCTTTGCGCCGCCATGGGGAAGCCTGACGGGCATCCGTCCCACGCGCCTGCTGTACGCCAATCTGGATAAAGGCATGACCATGGACGAGGCCGTGCATGAATTGCAGCGCGTGTTTGATGTGAGCGACGAAAAGGCTGCCGTGCTGCGCGAAATTGTGCAGGTGCAGCAGGCGCTGACGCTGCCCGCAAGGGACGAAATCGATCTGTATATCGGCATTCCGTTCTGCGTGTCGCGCTGTGCGTACTGCAGCTTTCTGTCCGGCGAGGTAGGGAAGGGGGAGCTGCTTGCGCCCTACGTAGAAGCGCTGGAGCGCGAAATTGCCCGGACCATTGCCCTGCTGGAGGAAACCGGCCTGCGTCCGCGCGCGTTTTATATGGGCGGCGGTACGCCCACCGCGCTGCCTGCGCCGCTGCTGCGCCGCGTGCTGAGCGCTGCGGAGCCGCTGACTGCCCGCTGCCGGGAGATGACCGTGGAGGCGGGCCGCCCCGATACCATCGACAGGGACAAGCTGCAGGCGCTGCTGGACTACGGGGTGACGCGCATCAGCGTCAATCCCCAGACCAAGCACGATGAAACGCTTGCGCGTATCGGCCGCCGCCACACCTGCCGTCAGACCGAGGAGGCCTACGCCCTGGCGCGGCAGATGGGCTTCAGCCATATCAATATGGATCTGATCGCCGGCCTGCCGGGGGAGAACCTGCAGATGTTTGAGGAAACCCTGGCCTGGCTGCGCAGCCTGGCCCCCGAAAGCATGACGGTGCACACCCTGTCTATCAAGCGCAGCAGCCTGCTGCACCTGTGGGAGGCGCAGCTGCCCGACGGCGAGATGGTGGCCGATATGGTGCGCGCTGGCGCACGGACCGCCCACGGAATGGGCATGCAGCCCTACTATCTGTACCGGCAGAAGTACATGGCCGGCAATCAGGAAAACGTGGGCTACGCCCTGCCAGGGCACGCCTGCCTGTACAATGTGGAAATGATGGAGGAGACGGCAAACGTGCTGGCCATGGGCGCGGGCGCGGCCAGCAAGCGCCTGTTTGACCGCCAGGGCTTCATCCGCCGCGCCTTCAATGTGAGCGACATTCGCCAGTATATTTCGCGCGTGGACGAGATGGCGCAGCGCAAGCGGGATTTATTCCTTGGCGGGAATGCGCCCGCATCCTGCAAATCCGGAAATGTGCCCGAAAATGCTTGAAATTTTGTGATAAATTGCAGTTGACAAGCCCAGTTTCAAATGGTATCATGATACAGTTGTCAGTAATATGCGGCTGCAGCGCTTTTTGCGTGCGTCTCATTGCCCTGACAGCATAGGCAGAAGCGGGAGGTGCGCGCCGTGCCAGCAGGATTGCCGGAGGGGAAAATTGCCGCCGGATTCAGGCAGGTAATGCGCGCGATTGCGCAGGGCAGGGCCGCGCGGATATACGTTGCGCAGGACGCGCAGGAAAGCATCCGCACGCAGATCATTGCCGCCGCCGAGGCCGCAGGCGTTCCGGTGGAGCAGGCCGAATCCATGGCCGCCCTGGGGCGCGCGTGCCGCATCAGCGTCCGCTGCGCCGCTGCTGCCGTACTAAAATAGACTATAGCTTCCGGGGGTTGCGGAAGTTTTATAGGAGGAGACGGGATAGAACCCGCTCCGATCAATTATCAGGAGGTGCTTCCATGCCTACGATCAACCAGTTGATCCGCAAGGGAAGAGAAGACGTCGTCAAAAAGTCGACTGCGCCCATCCTGCAGGGTTGCCCGCAAAAGCGCGGCGTATGCCTGAGCGTCAAAACCACGACGCCCAAGAAGCCGAATTCGGCTCTGCGTAAGATCGCGAGAATCCGCCTGACCAATCAGATCGAGGGTACTTGCTATATCCCCGGCATTGGTCACAATCTGCAGGAGCACAGCGTGGTACTGATCCGCGGTGGCCGTGTACGCGACCTGCCCGGCGTTCGTTACCACATCATTCGCGGCGCACTCGATACCGCTGGCGTAGCCAAGCGCGGCCAGGGCCGTTCGCTCTATGGCGCGAAACGCCCCAAGAAGTAATTTATTACCGCAGGGGTTCCTTTTGTCAGGGGTTGCTGCGCAGGGCGCGGCGGCGAGTCCCACCCATCCGCTCGGAACGGCGGGTGCGGCCAGGGCTCGTACTGCGCGCATAGCGCACTGTATCCTCAGTAACGGCGTGATGCTGACATGCCAAAGACAATCCGATAAAAGGGCCGCAATCAAGGAGGGAACAAGATGCCCCGTCGTGGATTTATCCCCAAGCGTGAAGTACTCCCCGATCCCGTATACGGGACGGTTGTAGTAACCAAGCTGATCAACCAGATCATGCTGGACGGCAAGCGCGGCGTAGCCCAGCAGGTGTGCTACGACGCCTTTGAAACCATCGCCGAGAAGAGCGGCAAGGAAGCCAACGAAGTGTTCCAGCAGGCGCTGGCCAACGTCATGCCCCAGCTGGAAGTCAAGGCTCGCCGCGTCGGCGGCGCCACCTATCAGGTGCCTATGGAAATCCGTCCCGAGCGCCGTCAGACCCTGGCGCTGCGCTGGATCGTTGATTTCAGCCGTACCCGCGGTGAAAAGACCATGGCCGAGCGCCTGGCCGCCGAGCTGCTGGACGCCGCCGCCAATACCGGCAACGCCGTCCGCCGCAAGGAAGAAATGCACCGCATGGCCGAAGCCAACAAGGCCTTTGCCCATTACCGCTGGTAAGGTGCTGTGCGCCTGATAAGCGCCGCGCCTTTCAGATATAACAACAATTAAGAAGTAAGGAGATTACGCATTCCATGCCCAGAAGCCATCCGCTTGAAAAGGTACGCAATATCGGCATCATGGCTCACATCGACGCCGGCAAAACGACCACATCCGAACGCATCCTGTTTTATACCGGGCGCGTACATCGTCTAGGCGAAACCCACGAGGGCAGCGCCACCATGGACTTTATGGCACAGGAGCAGGAACGCGGCATCACCATCCAGTCGGCCGCTACCACTTGCCAGTGGCTTGGCCACCGTATCAACATCATCGACACCCCCGGTCACGTGGACTTCACCATGGAGGTCGAGCGCGCGCTGCGCGTGCTGGACGGCGCTGTGGCTGTGTTCTGCGCCAAGGGCGGCGTTGAGCCTCAGAGTGAGACGGTATGGCGCCAGGCTACCAAGTATGGCGTGCCCCGCATCGCCTACGTCAACAAGATGGATATCATGGGCGCGAACTTCATGCGCGTTGTGCAGATGATGAAGGATCGTCTGGGCGCGAATGCCGTTCCCATCCAGCTTCCCATCGGCGCTGAGGCCACCTTCCGCGGCATTATCGACCTGATCACCATGAAAGCCGAAGTCTATTATGACGACGAAGGCAAGGACATCCGCGAGGAAGCGATTCCTGCGGAGCTGCTGGATCAGGCTCAGCTGATGCATGAGGAGCTGGTAGAGGCCGTCGCCGCTGAAAACGACGACCTGATGGAGAAGTATCTGGATGATCCCGAGTCCCTGACCGTTGAAGAAATCAAGACCGGTATCCGTCATGCTACGGTGCACAACCGTATGACGCCCGTGCTGTGCGGTACTTCTTACCGTAACAAGGGCGTTCAGCCCCTGCTGGACGCTATCGTCTATTATCTGCCCTCCCCGCTGGATATCCCCGCCATCGTCGGCAAGGATCCCCACAGCGGCGAGCCGGTAGAGCGTCACCCCAGCGATGACGAGCCCTTCTCCGCCCTGGCCTTCAAGATCATGGTGGACCCCTTCGTGGGTAAGCTGGCGTTCCTGCGCGTGTACTCCGGCAAAATCACTGCCGGCCAGACCGCTCTTAACGCCGAAAAGAGCAAGCGCGAGCGCTTCAACCGCATCGTGCTGATGCACGCCAACCATCGTGAAGAGCTGGACGCCGCCTACGCGGGCGAGATCGTGGCTGTTGTTGGTCTGAACAACACCAGCACCGGCGATACCCTCTGCGATGAAAAGGCTCCCGTTATCCTGGAATCGATCGACTGCCCCGATCCCGTCATTCAGGTTGCTATCGAGCCCCGCTCCAAGGCTGGCATGGAAAAGATGTCCATCGCCCTGCAGCGCCTGGCTGAAGAGGATCCCACCTTCCGCACCTGGACCGATCATGAGACCGGCCAGACCATCATCGCCGGCATGGGCGAACTGCACCTGGAAATCATCGTGGACCGCATGATGCGCGAGTTCAAGGTGGAAGCCAAGGTCGGTAAGCCCCAGGTGGCCTATCGTGAGGCGATCAGCCGCGAGGCCAAGGGCGAGGGCCGTTATGTCCGCCAGACCGGCGGTCACGGCGCGTATGGTCACTGCGTGATCACCCTGACTCCCCTGGAGCCCGGCACGGGCTACCAGTTCGAGGACAAGACCATCGGCGGCGTTGTGCCCAAGGAGTTCATGTCCGCGATCGATAAGGGTATTCAGGAAGCCGCCAAGAACGGTATCCTGGGCGGATTTGAAGTGGTGGATTTCAAGGCGACCGTCATCGACGGCTCCTCCCACGATGTGGACTCCAGCGAAATGGCGTTCAAGATCGCCGGTTCTATGGCCTTCAAGGAAGCCATGGCCAAGGCCGATCCCAAGCTGATGGAGCCCATGATGAAGCTGGAAATCATCGTTCCCGAGCAGTATCTGGGCGATGTGATCGGCGATCTGACCGCCCGCCGCGGACAGATTCAGGGCATGGAGTCCCGCAACACCGAGCAGGTGGTGCACGGCGTAGCCCCGCTGTCGGAGATGTTTGGTTATTCCACCAGCCTCCGCAGCCGCACGCAGGGCCGCGGCGTCTTCACCATGCAGTTCGATCATTATGCCGAAGTGCCTCGCTCCATCGCGGAGAAGGTTGTCGGCAAGTAATTACATCTTTCTGATTAAAGAGGAGGATTATTCCCATGGCTAAGCAAAAGTTTGAGCGCAATAAGCCGCATGTAAACATCGGCACGATCGGCCACGTTGACCACGGCAAGAC
>CAKUFG010000029.1 GCA_934647235.1 uncultured Clostridia bacterium | reverse complement strand
TTCAAGATCGACTCCATGGCGGAGGACGGCATGATCGACCTGACGCGTTTCGGCGAACTGGGGCGCGACGGTGTGCTTGCGCTGCTGCGGGCGGAGGATCCTGCGGCGGTTGTGCGCGCGTGCCGCGCGCTGGAGGGCAAGGCGTGAAGCAGCAATATGGCAAGCGCGCGCCCCATCGCGGCAAGCCCGGTGAGTTTCAGCACAAGCACAGCCTGGGGCAGAATTTTCTGACCGACGCGGCGCTGCTGGAATCGCTGGTGGATGAAACCGGCGTGGGCGCGCAGGATGCGATCCTGGAGGTCGGCCCCGGCGCGGGGGATATGACGCGCATCCTGGCTGCGCGGTGCAGGCATGTGACCTCGGTGGAGATCGACCGCGATCTTTTGCCCATCCTGCGCGTGGCGATGGAAAAGTACGATAATTTCTCCCTGGTGCAGGGGGATATCCTGCGCGTCAATCTGCCTGAAATCATGGCGGAGTACGACGCCTATCATGTGGTGGCCAACATCCCGTATTACCTGACGACGGAGCTGCTGAACCTGCTGCTCTCGGGCCGCCTGCCGCTGCGCTCGATTAACGTGATGATTCAGAAGGAGGCTGCCCAGCGCCTGCTGGCTGCGCCCTCCACGCCGGAGTACGGCCCGCTGGCCATCCGCGCGCAGTATTATACCCAGCCGCGCGTGGCGCGCATTGTGGAGGCGGCCTGCTTTACGCCGCCGCCCAAGGTGGACTCCGCCTTTGTGTGCATGTCCTGGCGCGATCAGTCCGCCGTGCAGGTGGGGGACGAGGCACGTTTTTTCCGTATTGTCAACGCCGCCTTTGCCCTGCGCCGCAAGACGCTGTGCAACAACCTGACTTCCGCCTTCCGCCTGACGCGCGAGGAGGCCCTTGCCTGGATTGCCCGCGCAGGCCTTCCTGAAAACATCCGCGGCGAAGCGCTGAGCCTTCAGCAATTTGCCGACCTGGCCAATGCCGAGCAGGAATAAAACCAGCCCCTGGCTGCTGATGAAGCGGCCGGGGGCTTAAATTTTCCATTTGATTCGATATTTGCCTAATTAAAATGAAGCAAGCGGCTTTCATGATTGGTTTTGGCGTAATTTGAACGAAAATGAATGATTTGACGGTCAAATGGCAATCACTCGTTCGATTCTGTATACCAGTTGAAATGCCTGGATGGCGTGTGCTATAATCAAATCATCCATTTTGTACATATCACATTGTGTAATTCCGTGAGTGTACGACTAAAGATTTCAAGGAGGAAACCAACGTGAAAAAGCTGATTGCATTGCTGATGGCGCTGTGCCTGCTGCTGTCCGCCGGGGCGGCGCTGGCCGATGTAACCTATCCCATCAAGACCGACAAGCCCGTAAAGCTGAAGGTGTGGATGGAGATGAACGCGGGCGCGTCCCAGGTGTTCACCAATTATATGGAGAACCCCGTGTACCAGCGCTTCTCCGAGGTGACGGGCATCGAAATCGAAATGATGCACCCCACCTACGGCGCGGCGGGCGAAGGCTTCGGCATGATGCTGGCCGGCAGCGAGCTGCCCGATATCATTGTGGACCTGGAAAAGTTCTACAATGGCGGCGCGGTAGCTGCCTATGACGACGGCCTGATCTACGACCTGACCCCCTATCTGGAGGAGAACGCCCCCGACTACTACAAGCTGATCAATGTAAATGATAACGTGCGCCGCCAGTTCTACAATGAGGACAATCAGGTGCTGGGCTTCTACTACTACGAGGACGAGTACGACTCCCTGGCGGACTGCCTGGTGGTGCGCCCCGACTGGTGCGAGGAATTCGGCATCGATCCCGCCGAAATCACTACCTTTGACAAGCTGGAAGAGTACCTGCAGAAGATCCTGGACAACAAGCCCGGCGTAACCCCCTTCCTGACCAGCAAGGACAAGACCTTCACCACCCTGGGCGCGGGCTACAACGTGTATCAGGGCTTCTATCAGGAAGACGGCGCCGTCAAGTACTATGCCGACAGCCAGGAGTGGCATGATTTCCTGGCCCGCATGCACAGCTGGTATGAAAAGGGCTATATGGGCGTGGACTTTGGCACCATCGGCAACGCCCAGATCCGCAAGCTCTACTCCGCCGGCACCGTGGGCTGCCTGGTTGTGCCCATCGGCAACGCCTATTCCGATTCCAAGGCTTCCGGCACCCCCATCGCCAAGACCCCCTTCCAGTCCTACAGCGAGGACGCCAAGATCCATGTGTACAACCTGGGCGTGAACGTGAACACCGGCTACTGCACCGTGGTCACCACCGCCTGCGATGAGAAGCTGCTGCCCATCGTGTGCCAGTTCCTCAACTACACCTACACCGACGAAGGCTCCGTGTTTGCCAATCGCGGCCCCGAGGGTCTGTCCTGGGTGGCCACGGACGATCAGGGCGGCTTCCAGTTCACCGATTGGGTCATCCACAACGAGCTGTACGAAACCTCCATCATGCACAATGTGTGCCGCATGACCTACTGGCCCTGCAAGCGCATCCCCGATACCCAGTGCAGCCCCAACCTGCTGCGCGATGAGACCGCCGTGGCCCTGCGCCTGCAGTACGCCGACCGCGAGAACTGGGACAACGCCTGGCTGATGCCCACCAGCGTGACCCTGACCACCGATGAAAACAACGAGCGCCTGAAGATCATGAGCAACGTGGATACCTACGTGAGCGAAATGTCGCTCAAGTTCATCCGCGGCGAGGCCGATCTGGAAACCGGTTGGGACGCCTATCTGCAGCAGCTGGCCGCCTATAAGCTGAGCCGCGCGGTGGAAATCACCCAGGGCGCTTATGACCGCTATCTGAGCCGCTGACGCAAAAATTGAACCGCCTGGGGGAAGGCAATTTTTCCCCCGGCGGCTGCTCATCGCGGGGAGCGCCCCACGGCGCTTCCCGCATTCTATACCCAGGGCGGGGATTACGCATGTCGCAGATTGTCAACGACCGCCCGCCGGTAACCTACCACAAAAAGACTTTCTTCCAGCGCCTGGCGCTGGATTTCCGGCAGAACAGGATGGTGTATCTGATGTGGCTGCCGGTGCTGGCCTTTTACCTGATTTTCCACTACGCGCCCATGGGCGGGCTGGTAATCGCCTTCCAGAATTACAAGCCCTTCAAGGGCATCGCCAAGTCCAAGTTTGTGGGGCTGGAGCATTTTCAGGAGTTCCTCACCGGCCCCTATGCCTGGCGCACCATCCGCAACACCCTGGTGATCAGCCTGCTGCAGATTCTGATCGGCTTTCCCATGCCCATCATCTTTGCCCTGCTGATCAACGAGGTGCGCTGCACCCCCTACAAGCGCGTGGTGCAGACGGTCAGTTACATGCCCCACTTTATCTCCCTGGTGGTCATGTGCGGCATGATCAGCGATTTCGCCGCCTCCACGGGCCTGTTCAATGTGTTCCGTGATCTGGCGGGCAAGCCGCACCTGAATTTCCTGGCCGAGCCGCGCTATTACCGCACCATCTATATTGCCAGCGGCATCTGGAAGCAGATGGGCTGGAGCAGCATTCTGTACCTGGCCACGCTGTCCTCGGTGGATATGAGCCTGTATGAGGCCGCGGCCATCGACGGCGCGGGGCGCTTCCGCCAGATGCTCAGCGTCACCCTGCCCGCACTGGTGCCCATCATCGCCGTGCAGCTGATCATGCGCATGGGCCACATCATGGGCGAGGGCCATCAGAAGACCATCCTGCTCTACAACGAGATGACCTGGGAGGTATCCGATATCGTATCCTCCTATGTGTATCGCCGGGGCCTGAAGAATAACGATTACAGCTTTGGCGCGGCGGTGGATCTGTTCAACTCGCTGGTCAATGTGATCATCCTGTGCTCGGCCAACTATTTCTCCAAGCACGTTGTCAAGGAAAGCCTTTGGTAAGGGGAGGGCGCTGATATGGTAGAAAGCAAATCCTTTGGCAGCCGTCTCTTTGACGTGCTCAACTACGCGCTGCTGTTTGTGCTGACCGTCGTGTTTCTGTACCCGCTGTGGTACGTGCTGGTCGGCTCCATTTCCGATCCTGTGCGGCTGTTCATGCACAATGGTCTGCTGTGGCGGCCGCTGGGCTTCAGCCTGCAGGGCTACCGCACCATGCTGCAAAACCCAAACGTGGGCATCGGCTATGCCAACACCATCTTCTATGTGGTGGTGGGCACGGCGATGAGCATCTTCTTTTCCTGCCTGGGCGCGTACACGCTGTCCCGGCCCAAGCTGATGTTCAAAAAGCTGTTTACGCTGCTGGTGGTGTTCACCATGTATTTTTCCGGCGGCATGATCCCCAAATTCCTTGTCGTCAAGGGCGTTGGGCTGTATAATACCCGTATGGCGGTCATCCTGCCCGGCGTGATCAGCACCTGGAACATGATCGTGATGCGCACTTCCTTCCGCGCCATCCCGCAAAGCCTGGAGGAATCCGCGCGCCTGGACGGTGCGGGGGACTTTACCATCCTCTTCCGCATCATCGTGCCCTGCGCCAAGGCCACCATCGCCGTGATGGTGCTCTACTACGCCGTGGCGCAGTGGAACGGCTGGTTTGATGCGATGATCTATCTGCAGGATCGCAGCAAGTACCCGCTGCAGCTGTTCCTGCGAGAGATTCTGCTGATCAACATCAACAACGCCAACAACGCCGCCGGCAACGACGCCTCGGACGTATTGTACCTGGACACGCTGGTCAAGTACGCCATGATCATCATCAGCACCGTGCCCATCCTGTGCATCTATCCCTTCGTGCAAAAGTATTTCATGAAGGGCGTAATGATGGGCTCCATCAAGGAGTAAGCAATCGGGAAGCGGGAACCAGAAAGAAGGCCATGACTTCTTTCCTCTTCTTGCTTCCCTTTTACTTTAATTAAACCTTTGCGTGATTAAAAAAGATCGGAGATTGTACCATGCCAGAAGCTGTAAAACACCCCAACCTGCTTTTCATCATGACCGACGATATGGGCGCCTGGGCCATGCACTGCGCAGGCAACAGCGAAATCCACACCCCAAATCTGGATCGTCTGGCCGCCATGGGCATGCGCATGGAAAACCTGTTCTGCGTGTCGCCCGTCTGTTCGCCCGCGCGCATGAGCGTCTATACCGGGCAGATTCCCTCCCAGCACGGCGTGCACGATTGGCTGGCCAAGGGGCTGCTGGATGAAAGCGTGCTGTCCCAGGATCTGCGCGATGGTTTCCGCATGGAGAATCCCCCGTTTGAGTACATCTGGCCGCGCGTATCCTTCCAGGGCGACCGCGCCATCCACTATCTGCGCGGCAAGGACGCCTTTACCGATTATCTGGCCGATGCGGGCTACGAGTGCGGCCTGTCCGGCAAGTGGCACATGGGCGATAGCTTTACCCCCCAGGCCGGGTTTACCTATTGGCGCACCACGGCCAACGGCGGCGAAAACTATATGTTTCCCGTTGTGCTGGAAAACGGCGAAATGACCATGAAGCGCAACTGCTATGTGACCAACTATATTGCCGATAACGCCCTGCGCTTCCTGGATATCCGCAATCAGGAGCAGCCCTTCTGCCTGGCCGTGCACTTTACCGCGCCGCACTCCCCCTGGGCGGAGGAATGCCATCCCAAGGAGTATTACGATCTGTATCGCGACTGCCCCTTCGATTCCATCCCCTTTGAGGATATCCACCCCTGGGTGCCCGATTGCGATATCTCCTTTGCCGATTGGAAAAAGAAGCCGCATCCCGGCATCCGCTTTATCCATGCCAATTACGCGCCCATCCGCGAAACCTGGCTGCCTTACTGCCGCGAGAGCCAGCGCGGCTATTACGCGGCGGTCACGGCCATGGATGCAAACCTGGGCCGCATCCTCGACCGGCTGGAGGCCGACGGCCTGCTGGACAGCACGATGATTGTGTTCACCAGCGATAACGGCAGCAACATGGGCCATCACGGCATCGTGGGCAAGGGCAATGGCACCTACCCCATGAACATGTATGAAACCAGCGTCAAGGTGCCGGGCATCTTTGCCTGGCCGGGGCACATCCCCCAGGGCGTGGTCAGCCAGACCATGGTGAGCCACTATGATTTCATGCCCACCCTGCTTGAAATGTGCGGCGTGCCCTATCAGCCCAGGAAGGATCTGCCCGGCCGCTCCTTTGCCCGCGTGCTGACGGGCGAAAGCGATTCCTTCCGCGACGAGGTGGTGGTATACGATGAGTACGGCCCCGTGCGCATGATCCGCACCCGCGAGTGGAAGCTGGTGCACCGCTATCCTGATGGGCCGGACGAGCTGTACGACCTGGTGAACGATCCGGGCGAGCGCGACAACCGCATTGACGAGCCTGCCCTGCAGGCGCTGCGGCAGGCCATGCAGGCGCGGTTGACGCACTGGTTTGATTGCTATGTGGACCCCGCGCTGGATGGCAGCCGGGAGGATGTGCGCGGCGGCGGCCAGCTGACCTCGCACAGCTTTAAGTAATAAAGGAGCGCGCCATGGGCTATTTTATCGCTTTGGACGCGGGCGGCACCAAGACTGAAACGCTGCTGCTGGATGAGAGCGGGCGGATCCTTCTGCGGGATATCAGCCTGGGCTGCAACGCCATGGACATGGGGCTGGAGGAGGCGCTTCGCCGCGCCGTCTCCACCCTGCGCCGGGTAGCGCAGCACATTCCCGGCGGCAAGCCGGACTATGCCTTTTGCGGCATCGCATCCATGAATTATTATGGCGAGGCCATGCGCGGGCCGCTGCGCGCGGCCTTTGCCGATTGGCCGCTGTATCTGGAGGATGACGGCTGGGGGATGATCTCCTCCATGCTGGGGCAGGCGCCGGGCTGCTGCATTGTGTGCGGCACGGGGTGCAGCCTGTTTGCGCGCACGCCCGACGCGCTGTATCACATCGGCGGGCTGGGGTATTTGATCGACACGGTAGGCAGCGGGTTTATCCTGGGCAGGGATGCGATCCTGGCTGCCATCAAGCAGGTGGAGGGGCGCGGCCCCAAGACGGTTCTGTACGATCTGGTGCGCGCGCAGATGGGCGGCGTATCGCCGGAGGGCAATATTCCCGCCATTTACAGCGGCGGGCGACCCTACATCGCCTCCTTTGCGCACTGCGTGTTCGAGGGGCGCAGGCAGGGGGATTGCGTCAGCCGCGAGATCTTTGAGCGCGGCAGCACGGCGCTGTCGGAGCTGACCTGGGCGGCGGAGCGCTATTTCCCCGGCGATTTTGATGTGGTGATGAGCGGCGGCATTTTCGCCGCGTTCCCGGAGTATGCGCAGTCCGTCACGGCCAAGGCCTCCCCCCGCGCGCGGATGATCCGCGCCGACGTGCCGCCGGTATTCGGCTGCGCGCTGGAGGCTGTGCTGCGCGGCGGCGATGTTCCCGCGCCCGACTTCCGCACGCGCTTTATGGCGGAGTACGCCCGCGCGGCGAAGTGAGGAACGAAGGGACGGGGAGATACGTTACTTTCTTCAGTGAAGAAAGTAACAAAGAACCTGTTTGTGACGTAAAAGCTGCTGATTTTAAACTGGAAGGCGGCACTGCCGCCCATCCGCCCCCCGTGGCAGGGAAAAACTTGAATCGCTCGGTCTGGAGTAAACTCCGCCCGGGCGATTCTTCATTTTCCCCCTTCGGTCGTACTGCGCACGCCCGCGCCGATTGCATCGGAGTGCCACGGGGGCGTGGTTGGATGCGGGAATCAGGCGTGGCGGATTGCGATAGTTGGGCAGAACATCCAAGTTTCTTGCATAGCGCACAACGATAAAAGCCTTCTCCCATACGGGAGCCGGAGTACCGCCCCTGCCAGCGGCAGAATAGGGCGGGCGCATAAGCGCCGCCGCAGGCGGCTGAGGGCGCGCAATTTCGCAAATTGCCGCCCGAAACCCGCGCTTGCCGCAAGGCAGAAGCGCGGGGCGATTGGCTCAATGAGGCAACGAGTATTTGAACAATTATTTGTTCAAATACGACTATGCCGAATTGCGGACAAGGTGTCGAGCGAATAGCGAGACGGATGAGGGAAAAAGTAACAGCTTGAATATGCCGGGAAATGCAGACACCAAAAGGCTTCTCCTTGAGGAGAGGCTCCGCCGTAGGCGGTGGTGAGGTGTAGGCCATGAAAAGGCCGTTATTATAACTAATTAAAAGATAACGCCGCTGCGGCGACTACACCTCATCCGGCTCATTACATTCGCCGCCTTCTCCTCAAGGAGAAGGCTTTTGGTGGCCACGTTAATGCAGCAGCATATCTTCAGCGCTTCATGTTTTTCAAGAAAGCGCCGTTGCTCTATGATTATTTCGCCTTGTTCCGGTTTTTGCCGATCATTTCCTGCCAGGTGGCGGGCAGGGGCTCGTCGCAGATCACCTCATCCACGTCGGCCAGGCTGCCGTAGGTGTAAAAATACTCGCGCCCGATTTTATGCGAGGGAACCATGAATACAATCCTGCGCGCGTGCTGGGCCATCATGCGGCGCACGTCGATTTCCTCAATGCAGGAGCCGCAGATGCGTCCGTCCAGCCCCACGCCCCGGCAGGAGAAAAACAGCGTATCGGCCATTATGCTGCGAAGCAGCGGCTCGGTATAATTGCCCACCATGGAGTAGGCGTTGTCCATCACGGTGCCGCCCGTCACCATGGTGCGGATGTGCCGCTCGCTCAGTGCCAGCGCGGTTTTCAGGCCCGAGGTAATGGCCAGCAGGTCTGTGTGCTGCGGCAGGTAGGGCACCATATAGCTGCAGGTGGTGGAGGGATCCAGCAGGATCACATCGCCCGGATGCACCAGCTCTGCCGCGCGTGCGCCGATGATGTTTTTGATATCCGGGGCCTCGTTTTCGCGGATCAGGCGCGGCACCTCCCGGTTGTTGGCCGCCAGGATCGCGCCGCCGCGGATGCGGCGGATCAGCCCCTCCTTCTGCAGGGCGGCCAGATCGCGCCGCAGCGTGGACTCGCTGATATACAGCGTTTTGGATAGGGTGTGGATGGACACCGCCTGCCCGTCCTTGAGCATCTCCATGATACCGTCCAGCCGTTCAACGCCCAGCATGCGCGCAGCCTCCCTTGCAGCGATTATGCAATAATTATACGGATTAGCGGACACTATGGCAATGCTTTGCGCAAAATCTGTCATATGCTGCGCAAATCTGCGCGTTTCTGGCGGATTTTTCGCGCATTGTGAAATGTGCCGGGCAATCGCCGCACGCGCCTTGCAGCCGGGGCCTGGAAGGCGTATACTGAGTATGTAATTGTACGAAGCACACCTTGGAGGAATACGCCATCATGAAAAAACAGCCAAATGTGATCATTCTTCTGACGGACGACCAGCGCGCGGGCACCATCCACGCCCTGGGCAACGACGTCATTCAAACCCCCCATATGGACGAGCTGGTGCGCCGCGGCACCTCCTTCACCCGCGCGCACATTCCCGGCGGCACGCTGGGCGCGGTGTGCATGCCCAGCCGCGCCATGCTCAATTCCGGCCGCACGCTGTTCCACCTGTCGGGCGAGGGGCAGGATATCCCCGCCGAGCACATCACCCTGGGCGAGTGCCTGCGCGGCGCGGGCTATCATACCCACGGCGTGGGCAAGTGGCATAACGGCCCGGATTCCTATGCGCGCTCCTTCTCCAGCGGGGCGGATATCTTCTTTGGCGGCATGTGGGATCATTGGAACGTGCCGGTGTGCGATTATAACCCCAACGGCCAGTATGAGCACCGCATCCACTTTACGCCCAACTTCTCGGCCTCGGGCGCAAGCATGCTGGTGCGCGCCGACCGCATCAACGCGGGCGTGCACTCCACCGATCTGTTCTCGGGCGACGCGGTGCGCTTCATCCAAAGCTATAACGAGGAAAAGCCCTTCTTCCTGTACCTGTCCTTCCTGGCCCCGCACGATCCCCGCACCATGCCGGAGGAATTCAAGCACATGTACAAGGCGGAGGATATTCCCCTGCCGGATAACTTTGCCGCCATGCCCGTGGTCAATTGCGGCTGGTCGGCGCGCGGCCGCGACGAGACCATCGAGGCCTATCCGCGCGATACCATGAAGGTGCGCCAGCACATTGCCGATTATTACGCCATGATCAGCCACATCGATTACCGCATCGGCGAGGTGATGGACGCGGTGCGCGAGAAGGGCCTGCTGGAGGATACCATCGTGGTGCTGATGGGCGATAACGGCCTGGCCATCGGCCAGCACGGCCTGATGGGCAAGCAGAACATCTATGAGCACAGCGTGGGCGTGCCGCTGGTGATGGCCGGCCCCGGCATCCCCCAGAACGAGCGCCGCGAGCAGCTGTGCTATCTGCTGGATGTATACCCGACGCTGTGCGATCTGTGCGGGGTGGAAATTCCCGCTTCCGTCGAGGGCAAGAGCCTGCTGCCCGTGTTGCAGAATGCCGACGCGCGCGTGCGCGAGGAGCTGTACCTGGCCTTCCAGGCGCGCATCCGCGGCGTGATGGACGAGCGCTTCAAGCTGCTGGAATACCGCACGGAAAACCTGAAGCTGACGCAGCTGTTTGACCTGCAAAGCGACCCGTGGGAGAAGAACAACTGCTTCGACCTGGCGGGCTATGAGGAGATCACCGCGCGCCTGCGCGAGCGCCTGCTGGCCCTGCGCGACGAGTGGGACGATGCGAAAAGCAAGCACGGCAGCATCTATTGGCAGGCCTGGGAAAACTATGAAAAGGCCGTGGTGGTCAATCCCAGCCGCCCCACGGGCAGCGACCCGGCCAAGCAGCTGGCGCTGTCAAAGTAACGGATAAAATGAATCAATTTCATTGGGCGGAGCCTCCTTGGGGCTCCGCCCTTCAGAATTTTTGGACAGCCAGAATGAATGCATGCGATTTGCCGCGAATTGAAATGCAGCCTGTATTAAAGCATATAGAGACTATGCGATTGAGAAAAAATATGATAGAATAAAACAGAAGAACAGCATTTACAGTGTCGGAAAGGAAAATAACCATGAGATTTCTTCATACAGCTGATCTGCATTTAGGAAAGCAGATGAACGATCTTTCTTTGATTGACGATCAGCAATTCATTCTGGATCAAATCGTACAGATCGCTGCGGAAGAGCGGGTTGATGCGGTGCTGGTTGCCGGCGACGTATATCAGCGCACCTCGCCCCAGGCGGAGGCCATGGCGCTGTTTGACGGCTTTGTATCCAGGTTGGTGCAAAACGGGCAGAAGGTGTTTGTCATCAGCGGCAACCATGATTCGGCGCTGCGCATCTCCTATTTTTCTTCTCTTGTCAAAGGCTCTGGCGTATACGTTACAGAGGCTTTTCAGGGGGAATTGCAGCATGTGACGCTGGAGGATCGGGACGGCGATATTACGGTATGGATGCTCCCGTTCCTGCGCCCGGCGCAGGCGAAGCGAGCGTTTCCGGAGGAGAAAATTGCAGCCTGTCAGGATGCGGTGCAGGCGGTGCTGCGAAATGCGGATATTGATTACAGCAAGCGCAATGTTCTGCTGTGCCACCAGTTTATTCTGGGCTGCGAAGTATGCGAATCCGAGGAGATGAACATCGGCACGCTGGATCATATCGACGGCGCGGTGTTCGACGGCTTTGACTATGTGGCCCTGGGGCATATCCACAGGCCGCAGAGGGTGCTGCGGGATACGCTGCGTTATGCCGGGTCCCCCCTGAAATACTCCTTTTCTGAGGTATCGCACAAAAAATCCGTCACCATTGTGGATATGCAGGAAAAGGGCGAGGTGCTGGTGCGCACAGTCCCGCTGCATCCCCTGCATGATGTGCGGTTGATCGAGGGCAGCCTGGACGATATCAAAAACATGCCTTATTCGGAGGATTATGTGTGGATCACGATTCACGATGAGCTTCCGCCCCCCGACGCCAAGGTCACCCTGTCGGTAAACTTTCCCAACATGATGAAGTTTTCCGTGGTGAATTCAAAGACCAAATTAGATTTGGATATCAAAGCGACAGAAGCGATGGAGAATAAATCCGTTGCGGAGCTGTTTGCTGATTTTTACTGCCTGCAGAACAATGGCCAGCGGCCGGGTGAAAAGCACATGCAGGTGATCAATAAAGTGATCAGAGAACTGGAGGAAAAGCCGGATGAAGCCCGTTAAAATCATCCTGTCCGCGTTTGGCCCCTATGCGGAAGCAACCGAGATCGACTTCAGCCGGCTGGGAGAGACGGGGCTGTTCTTGATCGCAGGCGATACCGGCGCGGGCAAAACCACCATATTTGACGCGATCAGCTTTGCATTGTACGGCGAGGCCTCAGGCGGCAAGGAGCGCCGGAAAAGCAAGTCCTTCCGGTCCGATTATGCTGCGCCAAAAACCGAAACCTATGTCGAGCTTACCTTCACCCACAGGGAGAAAACCTGGCGGATCCGGCGCAATCCGGAGTATACCCGCGCCAAGCGCTCCGGCGAAGGGACGACGACGCAGATGGCGAACGCCAGGATGGAATGCCTTGAAACCAAGGAGTACCTGGAAGGGCTGCAGGATGTGAACGCCAGGGTATATGAGCTGCTGGGCCTGACCCAGGATCAGTTTACCCAAACGGTGATGATTGCGCAGGGGGATTTTTTGAAAATCCTCAATGCGCCGTCAGACGAGCGCAAGAAGCTGTTCCAGAAGCTCTTCAACACCGGCATGTACGAGGCTGTGCGCTTCAGGCTCCAGAATATGAACAGCGCCTGCAATAAGGAGCGCGATGAGCTGGATACGGCCATCAGCGTGGCTGCCCAAAGCATCGCTCCGGATAAGCAGTTTGAGGAAAAAGAACTGCTGCAGCAGTACTGCGCTGATCCTAAATACGCCGGGCAGCTGCTGGAGGTTCTTACGCGCCTGATAGCGCTTGAACGGGAGAATCAGAAGCAGGCCGCGCAGCAGAAAAAGCAGCTTGAACAGCAGCAAATGGAGACGAACGTTCAGATCGAACAGGGTAAGTCTCTCAATCAGGATTTTGAAGAGTATAATCATTGCCGCGCTGCGCTGAACGACCTGCAGGAGCGGCAGGCTGCGGTGGATGCGCAGCAGCAAAGGCTTGCGCGCGCCCGGAAAGCGCAGGCGCTGCAGCCGACGCGGAGCCTGATCAAGAGCCTGGAAGGACAACTCGGCACGCAGCAGCAGGACTGCCGGAATGCGGAGGACAGCCTGGCGGAGGCTTCCAAGCGGATGCCGGAGGCGGAAAAACAGCTGAACGACGCCGAAGTCCATCAGGAGGAAGCGAATTCCCTGCTGCAGCAGGCGCAGGCGCTCAATGATGAAATCCCTGCCCTGAAGGAGCTGGATGCAAACAAGAAAAAGCGCACGCGCCTTCAGCATGATCTTGCCGCGCTGACGAAAGACAGCCGCAGGGCGGACGAGGCTTACAGCGCCGCCAAGGAGAGCTATTACCTCAGCCAGGCAGGCTTGCTAGCGGCTTCGCTTGAGAAGGGAAAGCCTTGTCCGGTGTGCGGCGCTGTGGAGCATCCGCATCCGGCCCGACTGACAGCCTCTGCGGTGACGCGCGAGGCGTTGGAGACGGCGGAAAACCAGCGCCGCAATGCCGAGCGCAGCCTGAACGACGCTTCAAACAGCCTTACAGCCCTCGAGGCGCAGATCAATACCGCCCAGAAACGCCTTGCTGCGCTGGGTCTGGACGAAAGTGAAACGGAGGACTCGGTTCAAAAGAGAATTGAAAGCCTTCGGGGTCAGGCGCAGCGGTATCGGAATCAGATGCAGCATGCGCGCAATGAGGTGCAGGCGCTGAAGGACCAGATCAGCACAAACAACGGCAAGCTTGAAACCCTGCATAAGCAGATGAAGGATACCCAGGCAGAGCTGGAAAAGCAGCGGGATGCTTTTGCAGCGGGGCTGGCCGAGCACGGATTTGCGGATGCTGAGGACTTTGCGTTGGCTGTGATGAGTCAACCTGAGATGGAGCAGGCGGAGAAGCTGATCAACAGTCACAACGAGCAGAAGCAGCTGCTTCTCGGCCGGGTATCCCGGCTGGCCGAAAAGCTGAAGGACAAGAAGCCCGTTGACCTTGCCGCACTGCGGGAACGGTATGACAGGCTTAAAGAAGAATTCGACGCTGCCGATGCGGCTGAAAAGGACGCTGCGAAAAAAGTGGGCATACATGAAAACGCTCATAAAGCCATAGACAAGGCATACAAAAAGCGCAAACGCAGGGAAGAACACTGGGCGGTTGTCCGGGAGCTTTACGATTGCTGCTCCGGCAAGGCAGGCGGCAGCCGCAGGGCCAAGCTGACCTTTGAGGCGTATGTGCAGCAGTATTATTTCAAGCAGATCGCTGCGGCAGCCAATAAACGCCTCTCCGTCCTGACGGACGGCATGTTTATCCTTCGCTGCAAGGAATCTGCGGAGGACCGCGTGCATCAGTCCGGGCTTGATCTGGACGTGCTGGATCGCAGCACCGGCTGCTGGCGCGATGTTTCCACCCTTTCCGGCGGCGAATCCTTCCTTGCCAGCCTTGCGCTGGCGCTGGGGCTTTCCGATGTGGTGCAGGGGCAGAGCGGCGCAATCCGCATGGAGGCCATGTTCATCGATGAGGGCTTCGGCATGCTGGACGAGAATGCCTTGCGCAATGCCCTGCGGGTTTTGAACGATCTTGCAGACGGCAAGCGTCTGATCGGCATCATTTCGCATGTGCAGGAGCTGGAGGAAAGGATTGAGCGCCAGATCGTTGTATCCAAAACGCTGCGGGGATCAACGGTCGCTATCGTATAACAAACGCCCCGCAAAGCAGTTCTTCTTATCAGACGGAGAAAACAGGCAGAGAAAAATCTGCCATTGTTGATGGAGAGGAGGGCTTCCCTTGGCAATCACCCATAGGGTATACCGCAAATGCCTGATCTGGCATACTGCACGCAGCCTGATACAGCGGCTTTCGCTGCTGCTGGCCGGCTGGATGCTCTCAATGCTGCTGTCCGCCATCATGGCAAAGGATTGGGCAGCCGGGCTTCGGCTGGGCGTAACGGCATTGGGCGCCATCCTGATTCTTTCGGCCGCTTTGTTCTATATGGGGCGGCGAAGCGGGATGGCGGCTGAACACGCAGAGGAAGCCTGCCGGGAAGAACTGTGCACCCTGTATACAAAGCAGCGCGGCAATGACCTTTCCAGCGGCACCTTCCTGACCTATATTGAGAAGGATGTTGACACGGTTTCGGCTTATTATGCCAGTGCGCTGCCGGCGCTTTTGATCTCGGTGCTGCTCTTTGCGCTCTGCGGGCTTCTGCTGGTTGTTCAGTATCATTGGCTGGGCCTGGCGCTGACATGCATGGGGCTGATTCAGCTATTGCCCACGCTGGTCTATGAGAAATGGGCGAAGGCCATTTATGAAAAGGCCGTGATAAACGATGCTGCATTCTCTGACTGGGTGGGCGCAGGCTTTCGTTCGGTGTCCACGATCAAGGCCTTTCAGCAGGAAAACTGGTTTATGCATAGGCTGAAGGGTTATGCGCAGAGCGTCGTTACGGCGGCAAAAAAGGAAACGCTGACGGCAGCCGTTGAGGATACAGCGACAGCCTTTGTAAGCACGGTTCTGACCGATGGAACGTATCTGCTTTTAGGCGTTGCTGCGGTGGCGGGAAGCATTGACATCATCAGCGCGCCCATGATTGCCGTCCTGGCGCAGGCTGCCTTCTCCTCGGTTGAAAGCATGCTGCAATATCGTATTCAGAGGCGAAAATGCCTGCAGGCGCAAGCGCATCTATCCAAGCTTATGCTGCAGGATGAGCAGGCGGATGCTCGTCCTCACTCCGCTCTTTTGGCTGCGAAGGATATCTCAAAGACATACGGCGAAAAAACAGCGCTGTCCCGCTGCAGCGTGAGCATCCATCAGGGGGATCGGATATTGCTGACGGGCCATAATGGATCGGGAAAAACGACGCTGCTCAGAATTCTGCTGGGGATTGAGAAGCCCGATACAGGCTCCGTTTGCTTTGATGGGGAACAGAGCGCATTTTGCCTGCAGGATGAGCCCGAGATTACGATTTCGATGCGGGCGCTTGCAGATGAAATGGCGGCCGCTGGGCGGATTGATTCTGCGCGTTTTGATTGTTTGGCTCAAAAGTTTGGAATTGACGACTGCATGGATCAAAGGCCAAGCGAATGCTCGGAAGGACAAAGAAAAAAGTTCTATCTGTCCCTGGCTTTTGCCTGTTCATCGGAGCTGCTTCTGTTGGATGAGCCAACCAATCATCTGGACCCGGACAGCGTTGATACCCTGCTTTGCCTGATTCAGGATTGGAAGGGCGCTTTGCTGATGGTATCCCACGACAGCAGGATGGACTGCCCGATACACTGGGCGATGGAAGGAGGGCAATTGCGTGAAGGGAACGGATAATAAAAAGCAGATCCGCAGGGACTGTCTGTCCTACATGAAGGGCGTTGCCGCTGCGCAATTCCTGGTGGATTTAGCCGGCGTTCTGATACCGACCCTGACGGCTTCTATCTTTGGCGAAATGATCAACGCATTGCTTCAGGCATCCTATGCTCAGGCACGTTCCCTGCTGCCCAGCTTCATCCTGTACATGGGCCTTTCGGTTCTGACAGTGCCTTTCTTTACAATGGTTGAATTCCTGTGCATGGGCAAACGCGGCTATGACTATGATATGTTTATGGTCAAGCGCCTGCTGCGCAAGCCCCTTTCGGAGATACAGCAATATGACGTCGGCGACATTCTGGAACGCCTGGAAGGCACGCTGGGCGATTTTAGCTGGAATACGGCCAGCCTGTTCAGCCTTCCGCTTTCAGTCGTCTGCTACATGGCCAGCACCCTGTTCCTTCTGCACAGGCAGGGAATGCCCCTTGCGGTTGTCCTGCTGGTGATTGCAATTCCCAGCCTGCCGGTTTTGAAGGCCCATCTGACAGGCGGAAAGAAAGCCCTGTATGAGCGGAAGCAAGCTGAATATAACGAGCGCCGCAAAACAGAAGAAATGAGCCTGTGCGCCTCAAAGCCGTTTCTGCTTGCCTATCATATGGAAAACCATACGGCCAAAATGCTGGGCAGCCTCTTCCGGCAATATATGCGCCAGGATGGTGAAAAGAAGGTTCGTTTCCAGGCCGGCCTGGATGCGCTGGATTTTCTGCTCCAGCACGCTGTTTCGTTGTGCATCCTGGCAATTGGAATCGCTTTGGCGAAAGCTGGAAGTCTGCCGGTTGGCGTAATTGTTGCCGGCTACCTTGTGCTGCCTTCCATCGAGCGCTGCTATCAGTACATTGCCCGCTTTGTAGAAGAGCTGCATGCTTCCAGCGAGTATTATGCACGGCTTGCCATTTTTTATGGAGAGACGGAACCCGAGGCAGGAAACGCGCAGGCGGAAACGGATGCGATCACTGCGGAGAATCTGAGCTTTACTTACGCTGCTTCCACAAAGAAAGCGGTGGAGGATGCTTCTATCTCCCTGTCAAAGGGCGATATCATCCTTTTGGTCGGACCAAATGGCTGCGGCAAAAGCACCCTGTCCAGGCTTCTGTCGGGCTTGTATCAGCCGCAATCGGGCAAGCTTCAATCCCATGAAGGCACAGCGCTGAATGTGATCGATTTGCGCAGGCTTGTGACCATCCAGGAGCAGACCAGCGCCGTTTTTCAGGGTACGGTTTTGGAAAATCTCTTCATTGAAGCATCTCAGGTTCCGCGCGCGCAGTCCCTTATGGCGTCGCTGAAGCTGGAAAAAGGGCTGGACGATGCTGTGGAGGCAGACGGCGTGAATCTGTCGCCGGGGGAGAAGAAAAAGCTGCAGCTGATTCGTACACTGATGAGAAGCACACCGTTTTATATTCTGGATGAACCGCTCAACCATATGGATGAGACAGGGAAAAAAGAAACGGAGCGCCTCCTCATGGAGCTTTCCAGGCATCATGGCATTCTGATTATCTCGCATAGGGATATGAAATTGCCTGTTCCGCATATGCAGAAGATCCGAATGCAGGAAGGCAGGCTCGAGCTGCAGGACGCGCAGGCTTAAATAGACGCAGCGCAGCATAATTGGCGCTTTGCAAAAGAAAAGCGCAGCCCTGCATCAAGGCTGCGCTTGCTGTTGGAGTATGAATACGGATGCTGAAAAACTGCCAGTTCTTACTTTGAAGCGGAGGGAGCTTCCGGAGCATCCGCGTCGTCATCTTTGCTGGGAATAAACATTTCCTCTGTGGTCTGCTGCGCCAGCTTCAGCTTTGCCGTGATGTCAGCCAGCGCGTTGGTAGTAGCTTCCAGCGCGTCAATCGCGGTTGCCATGCGCCCAGCCAAATGATAGTACATAGCCTTGTAATCCGGCATGCAGATAACCTCCCAAGCGAGTTTTTGGCCATCGGCACTGCTTTGTGGGACAGTGCCGATGACCGCAGTGGTGCGGATAGCGGGATTTGAACCCGCAAGCCAAAGGCGATTGATTTTAAGTCAATTGTGTATGCCGTTCCACCATATCCGCACAACGCAATCAGTATAGCGCATTTTGCGGGTTTGCGCAAGGGCGAAAATGCGGAACGGGGCGGAAGTGCGGGGGGGGGAGGGGAAAAAAGAATCAATTGCGCAGCGAATGCAGCGGCGCGGGAATACGGCCGCCGCGGTGGATGAAATCCGCCGAGGAGAAGGGATGCACCGGCATGACGGGCGCGTGGCCCAGCAGACCGCCAAACTCCACGCTGTCGCCCACCTGAGCACCCGGCACGGGGATGACGCGCACGGCCACGGTTTTGTTGTTGATCATGCCGATGGCTGCTTCGTCCGCGATGATGGCGGAGATGGTTTCGGCCGTGGTGTCGCCGGGAATGGCGATCATATCCAGGCCGACGGAGCACACGCAGGTCATGGCTTCCAGCTTGTCCAGCGTCAGCGCGCCGCGCTCGGCGGCGGCGATCATGCCGATATCCTCGCTGACCGGAATGAACGCGCCGGACAGCCCGCCAACATGAGAGGAAGCCATCACGCCGCCCTTCTTTACCGCGTCGTTGAGTAGCGCCAGCGCGGCGGTGGTGCCGTGCGTGCCGCAGGCTTCAAGACCCATTTCCTCCAGGATGGCGGCCACGGAATCGCCTACGGAGGGGGTGGGGGCCAGGGAGAGATCCACGATGCCGAAGGGCACGTTCAGGCGGCGCGAGGCCTCGCGCGCCACCAGCTGACCCACGCGCGTGATGCGGAAGGCGGTGCGCTTGATGGTTTCGGCTACCTCGTCAAAGGGCTGACCGCGCACGGCTTCCAGCGCGCACTTGACCACGCCTGGGCCGGATACGCCTACGCTGACGGCGCAGTCGCCCTCGCCCGGGCCATGGAAAGCGCCCGCCATGAAGGGGTTATCCTCCACTGCGTTGCAGAAAACCACCAGCTTTGCACAGCCAAGACCGCCGGATTCTGCGGTGCGCTGCGCGGTATCCTTGACGATCTGCCCCATCAGGCGCACGGCGTCCATATCGATGCCCGCGCGGGTGGAGCCGATATTGACGGAGGAGCACAGAAGCTCCGTTTCGCTCAGGGCCTCGGGGATGGAGTCCATCAGCCGGCGGTCGGCGGCGGTCATGCCCTTTTGCACCAGAGCGGAATAGCCGCCGATAAAATTTACGCCTGTCGCGCGCGCGGCGCGGTCCAGCGCCCTGGCCAGCTTGACCGGATGCCTGACGCCGCCGGAGATCAGCGCGGCCGGGGTGACGGAAATGCGCTTGTTGACGATGGGCACGCCGATTTCGCGCTCAATTTCCTCGCCCACGCGCACAAGGTTCTGCGCGGTGCGGGCGATGTGATCGTATACCTTTTGGCACAGGCGCTCCTCGTCGTCCGATACGCAGCCGAACAGGGAGATGCCCATGGTGATGGTGCGCACATCCAGCTTTTCGCGGTCGATCATGTGCAGGGTGGATAGAATCTGCGAAGACGTTACCATAAAAAAGCCCCCTTACACCTGATGCATGGCTTCGAAAATTTCGCTGCGCTGCACGCGGATCTGCAGTCCCATCTCCTGGCCCAGGGCGGACAGCTGCCCGGACAGCTGGTCGAAGGCGCAGTCCGTGATATCGGCAATGAGGATCATGTGAAAATAGTCCTCCATAACGGTCTGGGAAATATCAAGAATATTGACGTTGTTTTCATACAGTACGGCGCTGATGCGGGCAATGATGCCCTTGCAGTCAATGCCCAGCACCGTGACGACAGCCTTGCGGGTTTCTGCCATGGATGAAAAGCCTCCTTTATGTTTGCTACTATTCTAAACGCAGATATCCAAAATGTCAAATCTGCAGTTTATGCTTCTGAAAGAATTCTTTTATGGACTATATGTACACTGTACTGTATAATACACCTGGTGCATGGTGGGTGCAGCGCTATGAGTACAAATGAAGGAAGCAAAAGACAATGAACAGGGGTAGACAATTGCAGGTGGCTCAGGTTTGCCGCGAGCTGAAGGGAATTGAAAAAGAGATTGCCGAGATTTTAGTACAGGAAGAAAAGCTGTGCGAGGTAATGCGCGCCCGGAATGCAAAGCCGTTTGCCAGGGTGTGCGCATCGCTGTATGATGCAAAGGACTGCGTTGTTGCGGCGCAGGCGTTTTTGAAATCGCTTGCAGGCGACGCGCTGACCGAGGGCAAAAAGGAAGAAAACGAGCTATAAGGCCGTGCTGCGCAGCAGCGCGACGCTCTGGCTCAGCGCAGCGACGGTTTTTACTTCAATAACCACCCGCGCGCCCGCCTGCTGCGCTCGGCGAAGCTGCGCGGGCCAATCCATATCGCCGCCGCCGAAGGGCAGGTGGCAGTGGCTGCCCTTCGCGTCATGGGCGTGCATGTGGCGCAGCCTGTCCGCATGGAGGGCGTAATAGGGCGCATCGATAAAATGGGCGGTGTAATCATGCCCGATATCCAGCGTCAGCCCGAAGGCAGGGTTTTCCAGCAGCATATCGACGGCTTCCTGCTGAAACGGCAGGAAGCCGCTTGTGTTTTCTACGCAGATATTGACGCGGTCGTCCGCTGCCTGGACGCAGGCGTCGCGGAACTGGCGCGTATTCTGCAGATAATCCTCGCGGCAGCTTTCAAACAGATAGACCACGCGCTCGGGCAGGGTAACGTATACCCCGCGCGGCCAATGCAGATTGACCGTGGGCGTGCCTGTTTCCCGCGCCAGGGTGATGGCGCGCAGCGCGCAATCTACATAGGCGGCGCGCACGCGGCTGTCAAAGGCGCAGGGGGCCAGCTCCTCATCCAGATGAAAGGTGAAATAAATGCCGCACTGCGCGCGCAGAGCGTTCAGCCGCTGCGCGGTCAGCGCATCCAGATTGCACAGAGGAAAGCTCAGATTCAGCTCCACAAACTGCAGGCCCAGCCTGGCGCACAGGGCGCAGGCCGATTCGATATCAGGGCATTCCAGCAAAAAGGGCATTCCAAAGTCCATAGAGCGCACTCCTTAAAAAAGCGGAAAAGCCTGCTTGGCTTTTCCGCTTTGATAATCGTTTGAAAGATCAGCCGTTCGCGTCGGGATCGCTGGGGGTGGAGGCGGCGTTGAGCAGCTCGTTGATCTTGGCCAGGGTCTTGGGGCCGGCCTTGCCGTCCACATCCAGGGCGTACTTGCGCTGCAGCGCCTTGACGGCAGCGGTGGTCTTGGCGCCGTACACGCCGTCCACAGGCACGTTGGAGTAGCCCAGAGCAACCAGGTTCTGCTGCAGCTCCTTTACATAGGTGCTCTTATCGCCGGGACGCAGCACGGAGGGGCGGGTGGGGGTGACAGGGGTGACGGTGCCGCCCAGCAGCACCTTCCAGGTGTTCTTGCCCACGCGGCCGTCGATGGTCAGGCCGTTCTGCTGCTGGAAGAGACGCACGGCGGTCACAATGATGCCGCTGTATACGCCGTCGATTTCGCCGGTGTAGAGGCCCTTGGCCTTCAGGATGGTCTGTACTTCCTTGATGTACTTCACCTTGGCGGTTTCCTTATCGCCGGGGCGCAGAATGGGACGGGTTTCAGAATCGGTAGTCTGATCGGCGTCCTTCTTGGAAACGGCGGTATCGGAATCCAGTTTGGCCAGCGTCAGCGGGCCGACCGCGCCGTCTACCTTCAGACTGTTTGCGCGCTGGAAGGCCTTTACTGCAGCGATGGTGCCGGAGCCATAGATGCCGTCGAGCTTGCCGGTGTAGTAGCCGTAATGCTGCAGGCGCTCCTGGATGTGCTTGTTTTCGGCGGAGTAGGAATCCTTCTGATTGACGGGAGCCTTGACGGCCACGTCGCTCTTCAGGCGGTTCAGCGTATCCTCGCCGACCTTGCCGTCCACGGTCAGCTCGTTGTACTTCTGGAACATCTTGACCGCAGCGATGGTGGAAGCGCCGTATTTGCCGTCGATCTTGCCATTGTAATAGCCCAGATCGCGCAGCAGGGTCTGCACCATCTTGACGGAGGCGGAATTGTTGGTTTCATTGGGCTTGAGGGGGGCGGCCACGGCGTTGCCGCTCTTGAGCACAGCCATGGTCTTGGGGCCGACCTTGCCGTCCACAGTCAGGCTGTTGTAGCGCTGGAAATTGCGCACGGCGGTGGTGGTGGCGGTGCTGTAGCTGCCGTCGATTTTGCCGGAATAATAGCCGTAGCTGGTCAGAAGCGTCTGCACTTCCTTGACGGCGTCGCCCTTATCGCCGGGGCGGAGCACAACGTCGGCGGCCAGAGCCACGGAGCAGGCGGAAAGCGTTAATACGAGCGCCAGCAGCAAAGAAATGATCTTTTTCATTGCAATATCATCCTTCCTGTTAACCTTTTCTGGACGGTAATAGCGCCGTCCGGATTGATTCCGTAAAGCGGCTGGATATAGCCGGTAGTTTACGGTCACTATTATATACGGATCAGAAGACGAATTTGTTCCCGATTCATAACAATACGATCACTAATATTTTACATTTCTGAGCCAATTGTAAATTGTGGCGGGTGCGGGAACAAAATTGCGGGCGTTATCGCGGGGCGGGGGACAGCCACTGCAGAAAATCGCGCAGCGCGCCGTCGCAGAATTCCCAGCCGTGCCTGCCGGGCTTTTCTACATATATATAGTGGAAGGGATCGCCCGGATAGCCGCGCAGCAGATCGCGCGTTTCCCGCGCGCTGGACAGAAGAAAATCCTCCTGCCCGATCGTATGATAGATGCGCGGGGCAGCCTCGCCCAGCGCGGCGGCGCGCGCAATGCTGGCGGGCACATCCTCCTCCGTGTCCTTTAACAGCCGGCCGCCTGTGCGCAATTCGCGCAGCGCGGCGGTATCCGGGGTATCGTTGCTGACGCCTGCGCTGATGCAGCCGATGGCGGCGTACTGCGTGGGCCGTGCCAGACCGATTTTGAGCGCGCCATAGCCGCCCATGGAAAAACCGGCGATGAAGGTATCCTCGCGCCGCTCGCTCAGGGGCAGGAAGGCGCGCATTTTGGCGGGCAGCTCGTCGGCAATATAGGTGAAGAATTTGCCGCCGTGGCTCATGTCGGTATAGGCGCTTTTCTGCGCGTCGGGCATGATGACGGCCAGGTTATGATGTGCGGCGTAGCGCTCCAGATTGGTCTTGCGGATCCAGGAGGTGTAGCTGTCGCCGTAGCCGTGCAGCAGATACAGCGTCTGCCGCCTGGGCAGCACCTCGCCATCGCGCGCATGGGGCACCAGCGCCATGCAGTGCACCGCCATGCCCAGCGATTCGGAAAAGAAGCCGATATCCATCAGCGCCATTTTACTTCACCTCCGTTTGGGGAAACAGCCAGCGCAGCACATCCTGAATGTGCAGGTCCCACCATTGCCAGGCGTGATTGCCCGCGCTTTCAGCATAGGTAAGCTCATAGCCCAGCGCCAGCAGATGATCGCGCAGCGCGCGGTTGCCCGGCAGCAGGGAATCCTCCGTGCCGCACCACATGAACAGCGGCGGACGCTTTTCGGGCGGCAGCTCTTCCGCTGCGGCGAAGAGATCGTTGAACGAGCCGGGAATCTGCTCCCTGGGGCCGAACACATCCTCCCAATATCCGCCGGGAGGGAGCTGACGGCTATCTGCCGCGCCCGACAGCGAAGCGCCGCGGCTGAACACATCGCCCGCGCGCAGGGCGCACTTGAGCGCGCCGTAGCCGCCCATGGACAGCCCGGCGACATAGGTATCCTCGCGCCTGGGGCTCATCATGGGAAACAGGTCGCGGCACACGGCGGGCAGCTCGCGGGTGATGAAAGTAAAGTACTTTTCGCCCCGGTACATATCGGTGTACCAGCCAAGCTCAGTCGTGGGCATCACCACCGCCAGACCATAGGCCGACGCATAGCGCTCAATGCTGGTGCGGCGCTGCCAGGTGGTCTGGTCGTCGCTCATGCCGTGCAGTAGATACAGCGTTCTGCACTGCCGGGCGGCTGTGCCCTCCATGCCGATGAGCCCCCTGGTCGCCTCGGGCAGGATCACATCCATCTGCGTTTCGCGCTCCAGCGTGCCCGAATAAAAGCTTACGTGCAGCAGCGCCATGACGATCATCCCCCTTTCCGTGGAGAAAACGGCGCGTAATTGTTGCTGCTGTTATCTTAGCATGAAAGGCAGAATCCGGCAAGAAAAATAATGATAGCGTTTTTTGTCACTTTCCACGCCCTAAATGTCACGACTTTTGGCAGTCGCGCGGCTATAATAAAACTATTCCCATTGATTGTTCGCAAAGAACGAAAGGAGAGATTTATCATGGCCAATAAGTTGAAAGCTGGTATCATCGGCTGCGGCGGTATCGCCAACGGCAAGCATATGCCCTCCATCAAGGCGCTGGGCGAGACCGAGCTGGTCGCCTTCTGCGATCTGATTATCGAGCGCGCCGAAAAGGCCAAGGCCCAGTACGGCACTGAGGACGCGCAGGTATTTACCGATTATAAAGAGCTGCTCAAGCTGGATCTGGACTGCGTATACGTCTGCACCCCCAACCGCAGCCATTCCTATATCACGGTGGATGCGCTGCATGCTGGCAAGAACGTCATGTGCGAAAAGCCCATGGCCATCAACCCCGCCGAAGCGCAGAAGATGCTGGACGCCGCCAAGGAAACCGGCAAGGTGCTCACCATCGGCTATCAGGGCCGCTATCGTCCCGACAGCCAGTACCTGAAGAAGGAATGCGAAGCCGGCGAGCTGGGCGAGATTTACTACGCCCGCGCCAACGCCATCCGTCGCCGCGCCGTGCCCACCTGGGGCGTGTTCCTCAACGAGTATGAGCAGGGCGGCGGCCCCTTGATCGATATCGGCACCCATGCGCTGGATCTGACCCTGTGGACCATGAACAACTACAAGCCCAAGTATGTGGTGGGCACCGTGTATCATAAGCTGAACAACGACCGCGAGACCGGCAACGCCTGGGGCGACTGGGATCCCGAAAAGTTCACCACCGAGGACAGCGCCTTCGGCTTCATCGTGATGGAGAACGGCGCGACCATCGACCTGAGCGCTTCCTGGGCCCTGAACACCCTGGATGTGGAAGAAGCGCGCACCATGCTGTGCGGCACCAAGGCTGGCGCGGACATGCACAACGGCGAGCTGCACATCAACGGCGTAAAGCACGGCAAGCAGTATGTGACCACCCCCAACATGAAGAAAAAGGGCGTGGACTTCTATGAGGGCTCCAGCGACGATCCCAAGGTGATGGAACAGCGCGTGTTTGTTGACGCTGTGCGCGGCGAGGGCGAATTGACCGTCAAGCCTGAGCAGGCCTTCGTCGTCACCCAGATTCTGGACGCCATCTATCAGTCCGCTAAGACCGGCAAGCCCGTGTATTTCAACGACTGAGCGAGGAATCCGGCATGAAAAACGCACCGATTGCGTATCAGATCTATTCGGCGCGCAAGGAAGCGGAGCAGGATCTGCTGTCCGTGCTGCGCCAGCTCAAGGCCCTTGGCTACGACGGCGTGGAGTTTGCCGGTTTCTACGGCCACAGCGCGCAGGATGTGCGCGCCATGCTGGAGGAATGCGGCCTGCGCGCCGTATCCAGCCATGTGGCGCTCAAGCTGATTGAGGCGGACATGCAGGGCATGATCGACTATCACAAGGCCATCGGCTGCGATTATATCGCCGTGCCCTACCTGAGCGCCGAGCAGCGCCCCGGTACGCCTGCCTTCGCAGGCGTGCTGCGCACGATTTATCAGTTTGGCTGCCTGTGCCGCGACAACGGCATTCAGCTGCTGTATCACAATCACGATTTTGAGTTTGTTTCCTTCAGCGGCATGTACGCGCTGGATTTCCTCTATGCCGCCATGCCCGAGGATGTGCTCAAAACCGAAATCGACGTGTGCTGGGTCAAGTACGCGGGCGAAGATCCCGCCGCTTATCTGCGCAGGTACGCCGGCCGCGCGCCTGTGGTGCATCTGAAGGACTTTGTGGGCCGCAAGGAGGGCGACGCCGCCCCCTATGGCCTGCTGGGACAATCCGAAACCAAGGCTGCGGGCGAGGTACCCTTTGAGTTCCGTCCGGTGGGCTACGGCTGCCAGGATGTTTCCGCTGTGGCGGAAGCCGGCCTGGATGCAGGCGCAAGGTGGTTTGTGGTGGAGCAGGATGCTTCTGTCGGCCGCACGCCGCTGGAGGCCGCCGCCATGAGCATCTGTACGCTGCGCAGAATCGGCCTGAAGGGCTGAGAATATTCAATTATCGTGAGAGCCGCTAAATAAGCGGCTCTCTTTTAATTTTAAGATATTTTTCGCTGCTTGGAAAATATTGAAATGCGGTCTTGCCCCAGTTTGAACTGGGGCGAGACCGCGTGAATGAGTTTTTATTCCTTATACTTGTTGCTACAAGAGAATCCTTTCAATCCGTCATTTACAGCTCATGATGATACTTGGCGTTATAGAATTCGATATAGTAATCATAGTTGTAGGCTTTAAGCTGAGAAAGATAAGCGTTCCAAGATTCATCGGTCACGCCATGCTTGATGCTGTCAGCAACAAATGCATTAATCAGCGTATCCAAGCCATCGCACATGAAATCATATTCTTCTTGCTTATCAGCCGGAACGATGTCAAGATTCATCGGCTCACTGTAACCACCGCGAGCAGTGATATCACGAATGGCCTGTACACGAACAACGTTTCCGTCAGCTCGATTGGTCATGTCGTAGCCTTGAGAGTGCAGCACTAAGGAACCGTAATCCACCAGTCCGGTTGTGTTATAGTTGTTTAGATTAGAACCGTCAAGCATGATGCCTTTTTCGACGTAGGAATTATATCCGCAGTCGAGCATTTTTTGGACAAAAGCAGCATAACCATCGGGATCTGCTTCTTTGTTGGGGCAATAGTTCATTACAAAGTGGTACTCATCATCAACGAAAGTCCAAGCGAGCCCCTCTTCACCCATGAATACTTCAACGGCGAAAGCAGGATCGGAGAGATAATCGTAGAAACGAAGAGCAGCTTCTGGATTAGCGCAAGTGCGGCTTACAACAAATGCATTGCGGTTTGCATGATTGAAGGGGGTATGGAAATAGCTTTCTTCATAACCATCTGCATGAATAGCGGAAATGCCGACATATTGCTGCGCATTGTTCGTATTGGTGATGAAATAGGAAGGGGCCCATGCGCCAAAAATGCCGGATTTCATGGCGTCGCATTCGGCAGTGTACTGGTCGGAAGTCGTGGAGAAGCCTTCAAGGTTCAGCAGCCCTTCCTGGCCAAGCTGATAGAAATACTCAAGAAACTCACGAAAAGCCTGCGTGTCAACGGCGCTAACTACATTGCCGTCCTTGATCTGGTAGAAGGTGCTGTTGTTGATAGGCAGTCCCCACCAGGATGCGAATTCAATAACCTGAGAGGCGTAGAAACTATTGCAGAAGTTGATGGGGTACTCATCGCTCGTATCCCCGTTCCCATTCATATCGTTATCACGAAATGCGATTAGAATGTCGTGAAGCTCGTCAAGGGTAGTGGGCATTTTCATGCCAAGCTCTTCAACCCATTTCTGATTCATGAACATAACGCCGCTTGCATAATGACGTTCTGAATCATAAACGGAACCCATCAGACCGTAGATTTTTCCGTCCGGATAGGTAACAAAGTTTTGCCAGTCGTCAATATATCTTTCGCAAGTGGCATAGTAGGTGGGCGCCCATTCTCGGATTTCATCAAGAGTAAATGAACGCCACATGTCTGTGCTCTGCACAATCAAGGGATCAGCCATATGTTTTCCGCACATAAAAGCATCGGGGAGATCGCCGGCGAGGACAGCTGCAAGCTGTTCGCTCATAGAGTCTTCCAGCAGTTCGATCCATGTGATCTTCACGTTGCAAGCCTTTTCCGCTTTCTGTACCCAGTGCTTTTCTGCATAGGATGCGGTACTGTCATAGGGACGACGGCCAACGCAAATGGTCAATTCGATGGGTTCTTCCGTGCTGGCAGGTGCGGCTGACGCAATGCTTGAACCAATCAGCGAGAAGCATATCGCGGCAGCAAGCAAGATACCAAGAATCCTTTTTTTCATGGGGCTAACCTCCTCATTATTTAACAGAAGACTTCTTTCTTCTGCTATTAACGATAATGTACATGCTTTAGCCTTTTATGGAGCCGATCATTACCCCCTGAACAAAGTACTTTTGCAGGAATGGGTACAAGCACATAATAGGCAGTGCAGACAAAACGATAACGGCATACCTTACTGTTTGAACCAGACGCATCATTTCCGCGGACATATCCGGATCTATAACGGTTTCGCTTCCGGTTGTCATCAAAAGCAGCTGGCGAAGGTAGAGCTGCAATGGGTGCTTGGAAGAGTCTGTCACATAGACCAGGGCATTATAATAGCTGTTCCAGTGTGTTACGGCGATATAGAGAGCGATTACTGCAATGATTGCCTTTGAGAGCGGAATGACAAATTGAAGGAAGAATCTTGTGTTGGTACATCCATCGATGAAAGCAGCCTCCCGCAATTCTTCTGGAATATTTGAAGCACAGAAAGTCCTGATCAGGATAATGTTGTAAACCGAGACGCTGCCAAACATAATCATCAGGATTCTGGTGTTTACCAAATGAAGAATGGAGCAGACAATATATGTGGGAATTAATCCGCCGCTGAAATACATCGTAAACGTGAAGATGCCCATTATAAGACCGCGTCCAGGGAGATCGCGCCGGGAAAGGGCATAGCCGCATGGAATACAAACGCATAAGCCGAAAAGGGTGCCAAAGACGGTATAAAGGATCGTATTGCCATAGCCAATCCATAGCTTTCGCTGTTCAAATGCATACTCATAAGCTACAAACTGAACATCCTTGGGGAAGATTATTAGCGCGCCAGAGTTGACATAGGTTCCATCTGAAATAGAGGCGACGATGACATACCAAATGGGATATGCGCAAATCAGCATAAAGAGGCAGAGGATTGCATAAAAGAATACATTAAGAAATGCATCGCCGTGGCTGACTCGTTTCATTACACTTTCCCTCCCTTACCACAAGCTGTTCCCGGAAAGCTTCCCGCAGATTTTACTGATGTGCGATAAAGAAGTAATAGAAGTGTAAAAAATTTTGCCGTTCCTATCCGGCACTTAGCTCTTGTGT
>CAKUFG010000028.1 GCA_934647235.1 uncultured Clostridia bacterium | reverse complement strand
TTTGAGGAGGCCTATGGGATGCTGCGGCGCATCTTGCGGTCGGAATTTTCGAGGCTTGGCTTTCTGAAGCAGAGCGAGCGTATAGCTGAAGATGATAAACGCCCGTTTGAACGTTTTCTGAAAGAACAGGACACGATGGATGACGTGCAGGAAAGTCTCAAGATGCTCTCCTCCTTGCTCTATCAGCATTACGGTCAAAAGACCATCCTCCTGATCGACGAATACGACGTGCCTTTGGATAAAGCGTTCCAGCACGGCTACTATAAAGAGATGGTCGCGCTGATTCGCGGTTTGTTCGGTCAGGCGCTGAAAACGAACGATTACCTGCAATTCGCGGTGCTGACGGGCTGCCTGCGCGTATCGAAGGAAAGCATCTTTACCGGGCTGAACAACTTCAAGGTGCTGTCCATCACGGACAGCCGCTTCGACGAGCACTTCGGCTTCACAGATGCTGAAGTGAAGACGCTCCTGGACGATTATAACCTGACAGCGCATTACGGCGAAACAAAAGAATGGTATGACGGCTATCGCTTTGGCAGCGTGGACGTGTATTGCCCATGGGACGTGATCAACCACGTAGACCGACTTTGCGGCGAACCGAACGCAGAACCCCAGGCCTACTGGATCAACACCAGCGGAAACGATCTGGTCAGGCGTTTCGTGGATAAAGCCGATAAGACCACGCAGGGCGAGATCGAGCGGCTCATTGCGGGAGAAGCCATCGAGAAGGCGGTTCGGCTGGAACTGACCTACAACGAAATCGACAACAGCATCGATAACCTCTGGAGCGTTTTGTTTACCACGGGTTATCTGACGCAGGCGGGAAAAGTTGAGCGCAGCGTATATAAACTGATCATCCCCAACAGCGAGGTGCGGGAAGTATTCATCCTCCAGATTCAGGAATGGTTTAAGGAAACGGTTGTCCATGACGAAAAGCCCATGCAGGCGTTCTGTCAGGCGTTTCTGGATGGAAACGCGGAGGAAATTCAGAAACGGTTGACAGTGATTCTTGGAAAAATGATCAGCATACTGGACACAAAAGCGAAGGACGACCAGAAGGAAAACTTCTATCACGGACTGCTGCTGGGGCTTCTGCGGAGCGAACCAAACTGGCTGATTTTGTCCAATGCGGAATCAGGCGATGGATTCAGCGATATCCTTATCGAGCCGGAAGATCCGGATGCGGGTATCGTGATTGAGGTAAAATACTCACCGACGCTGGCAGGGATGGAAAGCGTGTGCGAAGCGGCAATGAATCAGATCAAAGAAAAGCGCTACGACGAACGATTGCGCAACGAAGGTCGGGAGCATATCACTGCGTTCGGCATTGCTTTCTGCAAAAAGCGCTGCAGGGTAGTTTTCGAGAAGCTATAAAGGGTGTGTGTGCAAGGGGTGCGCAAAAGGAGTGCAAACTGCACCCCCTGCATCCCCTTATTCTATTTCGTAACTTGTATCATTATATAGGTGGAGACACATGAGATAAGCCTGTCCAAATGGATGGGCTTGTTTTTTTGCGGGTTTGCATGCTTGACGGGAAACGCTGAAGAAATTTCCTGTGTTTTTATCGTGTTTTTTGGGGCGGCGGCATAGGCATATGCGGGCGGAAAGTGATACAATATTCCCGTACCCGCTGATAATCAACTGTACATAAGGAGACAGAAACAATGCCCTGCACGACGATTCTGGCCGGCAAGCTGGCCACCAACGACGGCTCTACGCTGATTTCGCGCAATGACGACGGCGGCTTTGAGGCCAAGCGGCTGATTGTGGTTCAGCCCAAGGATCAGAAACGAACCTATAAAACCGTGATTTCGCATTTGAAGGTGGAGCTGCCCGACGATCCCATGCGCTATACCGTGGCGCCCAATGTGACCCAAACGCACGGCGTGTGGCCGGCCTGCGGCATCAACGCTGCCAATGTGGCCATGACGGCTACTGAGACCATTACCTCTAATCCCCGGGTGCTGGGGGCCGACCCCTATGTGGCGTATCAGCCCAGAAAGGGCAGCAAAAAGGAGGTGCCCGGCGGCCTGGGCGAGGAGGATCTGGTGACGGTGATCCTGCCTTATATCCATACCGCCCGCGAAGGCGTGCTGCGCATGGGCGCGCTGCTGGAGCAGTACGGCACCTATGAGCCTAACGGCATGGCCTTTGCCGATGAAAACGAGGTGTGGTGGCTGGAAACCATCGGCGGGCACCACTGGATTGCCAAGCGTGTGCCGGACGACCGTGTGGTCATCATGCCCAACCAGTTTGGCCTGGATCATTTTGACTTTGAGGACGCTTACGGCGCGGGCAGGGAGAACCTTTGTTCGGCCGATCTGAAGGACTTTGTGGAGAAAAATCACCTCTACACTGGACTGGGCGAGGGCTTCAATCCCCGTCTGGCTTTTGGCTCCAGAAGCGACAGCGACCATATCTACAACACGCCCAGAGCCTGGTTTATGGCCCGGTATCTGCTGGAGCGCACCTATCGCTGGGATGGCCCCAACGCGGATTTCACCCCCGAAAGCAACGATCTGCCCTGGTCCTTTGTGCCCGAGCGCAGGATCACGGTCGAGGATATCCGCTACCTGCTGGGCTCGCACTATCAGGGCACGCCCTATGATCCCTATGATAAAACGGCGGCCTTCCATGGCAAGTACCGCACCATCGGCGTGCCCAACAGCGATGTGTGCGGCATCATGCAGATTCGCGGCTATATGCCCGACGCGCTCAAGGGCGTGCAGTGGTTTTCCATGGGCGGCAGCGGCTTTACGGCCTGCTTCCCGCTGTATACGGCGGTGGACAGCCTGCCGGCCTATTTCAGCGCCACAAAGGATACCGTTTCCACCGACAGCATGTATTGGCACAGCCGCCTGATTGCCGCCCTGACCGACGCGCACTATTTCAAGGCGATTCTGCTGGACGAGCGCTATCAGAACGCCGTCTGGAACAAGGGCAGAAAGCTTTTGTGCGAATATGACGAAAAGTTTTCTGCGAAAAACGATCCGGCCCTGCTGGCTGAGGCCAACAAGAAGATCGCCGAAATGGTCAGGGCCGAATCCGATAAGGCGCTGGGGCAGGTGCTGCGCAACGCCTCTGAGAATATGAAGATCCGCTATCATCGCGGCGATAATTAATTGAAATTTCAAAAAACAGCCATGGCGCCCGCCCTTGCGCGGGCGCTATTTCTATGCGCTCGAAAAAGCACAATTTACGTAGAAAAGCAAAATTCTGTCTGCGCGGTATTGACAAAATGCACAAAGCCGTGTACAATTATATCAAAGATGGGCTAAAAACGCCCAAATGTGAAAGGTGGTCTTCTGAAAATGAAGAAACTGTTGGCTTTTGTTCTTGCGCTTTCTCTGCTGTGCATGGGCGGCGTTGCCCTGGCTGATGGCGAAACGCTGGTGATTTACAGCGCCCGCAATGAACGCCTGAACAACATCGTAATCCCCGCCTTTGAAGCCAAGACCGGCATCAAGGTAGAAATGATCACCGGCTCCTCCGGCGAAGTGCTGCAGCGCGTAAAGAGCGAAGTGGAAACCGGCAACGTCACCGTGGATATCCACTGGGCTGCGGACGAAACCATGCTGGCCGCCAACCGCGATCTGTTCGAGGTGTACGTATCCACCGAAAACGACGCGCTGGTTCCGCTGTTCCAAAACGATGGCACCAACTGCTTTAATAATGCTTATGCCGAACCCAACGTCATGATCGTCAACACCAAGCTGCTGGCCGAAATGGGCATTGAAGTGAACGGCTATGCCGATCTGATCCAGCCCGAACTGAAGGGCAAGATCATCAGCGCCGACCCCGCCAATTCCTCCTCCGCCTTCCAGTGCCTGATCGGCATGCTCTACGGCATGGGCAATGGCGATCCGATGAGCAAGGAAGCCTGGGACTTCATCGATAAGTTCCTGGTCAACCTGGATGGCAAGGTTGCCTCCTCCTCCTCTCAGGTGTACAACGGCGTGGCCAACGGCGAATATGCCGTGGGTCTGAGCTATGAGGATCCCTGCGTGGAGCTGCAGGCCAAGGGCGAGCAGCCGGTCAAGGTTGTCTACGCTGTTGAGGGCACCATTTTCCCTGGTGAATCTGTGCAGATCATCAAGGGCGCTCCCCATATGGAAAACGCCAAGAAGTTTGTGGACTTCGTGCTGAGCGAAGAAAGCCAGAACGCCGTTGCTTCCACCATTTGCCTGCGTCCTCTGCGCGCTGGCGTGCCCACCAATGAAAAGATGATCCCCAGCGATGAAATCAAGCAGTTCGACACTTACTCCATTAAGTATGTTGCCGAGCATAAGGCGGAAATCGTAAAGACCTACGTAGACCATGTGGAAATGACCATGGAATAAAAAACGCTTTCAGGGAATAGCATTCCTGCGAAAGCCAAAGATCAAATCCGCCGGGAAGCCCCGCGCCTGCCGCGAGGCTTCCCGATTTTTGAAACGAGGGATAACACGATGAGCGTTGCCATTCAGATAGATAACGTAACCAAGGCGTATGGAAAAAATATTGTCATTCAGGGCCTGTCCGCCGAGATCAAGCCCGGCGAGTTTTTTACGCTGCTGGGCCCCTCCGGCTGCGGCAAAACCACGCTGCTGCGTATGATTATCGGCTTTAACTCCATCGAAGCGGGCGAAATCCGCGTGGACGGCAAGGTGGTAAACCGCATCCCCACCAATAAGCGCAATATGGGTATGGTGTTCCAGAATTACGCGGTGTTCCCGCATATGAGTGTGCGCGACAACGTGGCCTACGGCCTGAAAAACCGCCATGTGCCCAAGGAGGAGCGCTATCGCCGGGTAGATGAAATATTGAAGCTTGTAAAAATCGATAGCTATGCCGACCGCATGCCCGCCCAGCTTTCCGGCGGCCAGCAGCAGCGCGTGGCGCTGGCGCGCGCCATTGTCATCGAGCCCGAGGTGCTGCTGATGGATGAGCCGCTGTCCAACCTGGACGCCAAGCTGCGTGTGGAAATGCGCAATGTCATCAAGCGTATCCAGCGACAGGTGGGCATTACTACCGTATATGTCACCCACGATCAGGAGGAAGCGCTGGCCATTTCGGATCGTATCGCCGTGATGCATGGCGGCGTGATTCAGCAAATCGGCACGCCCAAGCATATCTATCAGCGCCCGGCCAACGAGTTTGTATCCAACTTTATCGGGCTTAGCAACTTCCTGAGTGCCGATGTGAAGGACGGCGTGGTGGACTTTGGCTGCGGCTATCGCGTGCCGATTAAAACGCTGCGTGCGGATGTGGCTGGCCCTGTGGATGTGGCCGTGCGTCCCGAGGAGTTTACCATTCGCCCTGCGGGCGAGCCGGGCATTCCCGCCACGGTGCGCTCCAGCGTGTTCCTGGGCATGTCGCAGCACTATTTTGTAACCCTCAAGGATGGGCAGGAAATCGAAGTGGTGGTGCCCAGCGATCTGAGCGAGATCATCCCCGACGGCACGGAGATCGCCCTGAATATCGTGCCCGAAAAGGTAAACGTGTTCAATAAGGAAACGCGCAGCACGCTGATCCGCGAAGGGGTGTGAGCCGATGAAACAGAAGCATTCCCCGATCTGGACCTTCCTGGCGCTGCTGGTGCTGGCGATCTTCCTGATCTTTGTGGTGTACCCGCTGGTGCTGATCATGTACAAGAGCGTGGTCAACCCCGCCGATAACAGCTTCACGCTGGCCAACTTTACCCGCTTCTTTACCCGCAAGTACTACACCAATACGTTGCTGAACTCCTTCAAGGTGACTGTTGTATCCACGCTGATCAGCGCGACGCTGGGGCTTGTGATTGCCTACATCACGCGCCAATACCGCATCGCGGGCAGCAAGGCGCTGAACATCTGCATTGTGGTCAGCTACCTGTCCCCGCCCTTCATCGGCGCGTATGCGTGGATTCAGCTGCTGGGCCGCAACGGCCTGTTTACCAAGTGGATCAACGCGATCTTCGGCACGTCGTTTGGCGGCATATACGGCTTTGCGGGCATTGTGCTGGTATTCTCGCTCCAGTCCTTCCCGCTGGTGTATATGTATGTCTGCGGCGCGCTGCAAAACCTGGATAACTCCCTGAACGAGGCTGCCGAAAGCCTGGGCGCCAACAACTTCCAGCGCGTTACGGGCATCATCCTGCCGCTGGTGCTGCCTACGGTGCTGGCCTCCTCCCTGCTGGTGTTCATGCGCGTGTTCTCCGATTTCGGCACGCCCATGCTGATCGGCGAGGGCTATCGCACCTTCCCGGTGGTGCTGTATAACCAGTTCATGGGCGAAGTGACCAACGACAGCTATTTTGCCGCCGCGCTGTGCGTGATTATCATGGCGATTACGCTGATCTTCTTCTTCCTGCAGCGGTGGATTTCGCACCGGCATTCCTACTCCATGTCGGCGCTCAAGCCCATGCTGCCCCGTCCGCAGCGCACGCTGCCCAGGATCCTGTGCCACGTCTTCGTATACTTTGTGGTGCTCATGGCCATGCTGCCGCAGCTGACGGTGATCGTCACCTCCTTCCTCAAGGAGTCCACGCCCGGCATCTTTACCAATCAGTTTTCGCTTGTAAACTACGAGACGATCTTCTCTAAGAACAAGCTGGTCATCCCCAATACCTACCTGTACGGCCTGTGCGCCATCGCGCTGGTGATTGTGCTGGGCGTGCTGATTGCCTACCTGGCCGTGCGCCGCAAGTCCATCATCACCACCACCGTGGATACGCTGACCATGCTGCCCTATATCATTCCCGGCTCCGTGCTTGGTATCTGCTTCCTGTATGCCTTTGCCAAGCCGCCGCTGGCGCTGACGGGCACCGCGGCCATCATCATCATCGCGCTGACCGTGCGCCGTATGCCCTATACTATCCGCTCCAGCACGGCCATCATCAGCCAGATCAGCCCCTCCATCGAGGAAGCTGCTGTGTCGCTGGGCGCGTCCGAGCTGCGCTCCTTCACCGAGGTGACGCTGCCCATGATGATGCCCGGCGTAATCTCGGGCGCGATCATGAGCTGGGTAACGGTCATCAGCGAGCTGTCCTCGTCGATCATGCTGTATCGCGGCTCCACGCAGACCTTGACCGTTTCGGTCTATACCGAGGTCATCCGCGATTGCTTTGGCAACGCTGCCGCGTACTCTACCGTGCTGACGGTGACGAGCGTGCTGTCCCTGCTGCTGTTCTTTAAGCTGACGGGCCGCCGGGATATCAGCGTGTAACAAAATAAACAGCGTTAAAAAAACAGAGCCGCTTTTTATAACGGCTCTGTTTTGCTTTATTTTTTGGAGGTTTGCTGGATAACGCTGCTCAGCGCTTCCCTGGTTTCATCCGTGCGGATGCGGCGCGCGGCGATTACCCGGCGCTCGTTGTCGCTTTGGGTGCAGGTAATCAGCAGCAATAGCTGATCGTCCGCCTGCACATCCAGGCTATTCTGATAAATGGAGCGCGTTTTCAGCGCGGTGATGGCTGCCTGGCGCGTTTCGACGGACAGCGAGCTGAGCGCAGCCAGATCGACATAGCGCAGGCCGTCGGGGTTTATGTCGATGGCGGCGGCTGCGAAGACCACATAGTCGCCCTCTTCATAGGCCGTATCGAAGGTGATAAAGGGGTTGTTCTTATAATAGCGCAGGTTCTCATAGTTGCGCAGGCTGCCGAACATCGCGCCCGTTTTCATGTTGTGCCCATACAGAATCAGCGTGTATGGGCGGGCGTCCAGCTGGCAGGATTCATCCAGAAATATCGCGCCGTTGGCGTTGTGATAGCCCCGGTAATCGCGGTTCAGATAGTAACTGTTATCGCGCTGCACCACGGCCTCGTCCAGCATGTCCGGGATGTTCAGCCAGCCGATGATATCCGCGTTTTGCCGCTGAAGCCGCGTGAACCGGCTGCTGACGGCGGCGGATGGATTGCCTGGATAGCGGACGGCGGGCAGGATATCGGGCGGAGGGGTATAGGCAGGCACAGCGGTGGCTTTGCTAATGGGTGTAGGAGTTGGCGCAGGCATGGGTGTGGGGAAGGGGACGAGGCTTGCGCTGGGCGGCTCGGTATCGGAGCTGTAATAAACCTCGCGCAGCGCGTCGTAGGCCAGCCTGGCGCGGCGGGCGTCCAGGGCGTAGCGAATCAGCTTGACCGCACAGAACGCCGCAATGCAGCACAGGCATACAGCCGTCAGCAGGCGCAGCATCCTGCCGCGCCTGCTGATGCAGCGATATCTGCGCGTTCGTCCACGCGATGGAAAGTCAGCTTTGCGTTTCAAGGGGAGATCTCTTTTCTTGTGCAGCGATTAATTCTGCTGCTTGCCGCGGCGGCGCAGCAGGCACAGCAGCAGGAGGGCGGCGATCAGCAGCGCGGCCCAGAGAACAGGCTGGGCGGTATCGCCGGTAACGGGCACGTTGGCCTGCACGGTCAGTGCGGCCTCCTCCGATATGACGTGGCTGCCCAGGCTGTCGCGCACGCTGCAGCGGAACCTTGCGCCGTAATCGTTTTTAGACACATTGGTCAGCACGAACGTCGCGCCCGTTGCCCCGTCGATATCCACCCAGCGGCCGTTGATGGAACGTTGCCACTGGTAGGTATAGGGCGGAACGCCGCCCGATACGGAGACGGAGAAGACTGCGCTTTCGCCCTCCTTCACGGTGATGGAGGCCGGCTGCAGCACCATGTGCAGGGACGCGCCCAGCACGACGGAAGCCTGGTTGTCAAAGTCCGAAAACTCGGACATGCTTTCGTCCGCTTCGTTGTCCGTCACGGTAAAGAGCACCTCGCCGCTGGCCTGACCCATCAGCAGCCGGGAGGCCGGGATATCCAGCGTGTAGCCAAAGTCCTCGTCGATGGCGTTGGCAAAGCGATAGGAGAATACCGTGACGCCGTTCAGCGAGGCGGTCAGGGTGGGGGCGGCCTTGCTGGCGGTTTCGGAGCGGCCCACGATGTTGACGCGCACATATTCCGTGCCGTCCAGGTCGGTGTAGGGCTGGCAGTCCAGCATCAGATCGCCCGCGCCCACGCCGATCTCCTTGCTGAATTCCGCCGCGCTTACGCTGGCGCGCTTTACGCCGATGCGGGAGGGGGTGTTCTGATTGCTGTAAAGCAGCGTGCCGTTTTCATCAAAGGCATATTCAAAGTCCAGCGAGTTTGCGTTGGAGCCGTTCAGGGCGTTGGTATAGTGCGTCAGCGCGAACACCTGCCCCAGCATGGCGGTCAGCTGCTTTGTGCCGTTCCAGTCCTCGGGCACCCTGAAGGCGGCCTGATAGACATGCACGTCCCCGGGCATCAGCAGGTCGGTGTGAATCAGCTCGGTTATCTCGTTGGAATCGGCGTACAGCGCGTACTGCGTGCTCTGCGCAGGCAGATTTCTGGCGGTAATCAGCCAGGTATCGCCGTTGATGTCGTCGTACAGGCTGTCTACGCGGTTGACCGAATAGGCCGAATCCGCCGCGTTGGCAAACAGGCTGTTGACGCTGTTTGTCTGCGGATTGAGGCAATCCACCGTAATGGTCTGCACGGGCGTGGAGGAGCCGTTTTCCACGATGGCTACCATGAAGCGCGATACCGGCAGGTTGCCCGTGTTCTTGACCGAGAAGAGCAGCGAGGCGTATTCGCCCGCGCATACGCAGGGATCGTAGGAGGCAACGCCGGTCAGGGATACGGCCGTCTGCAGGCTGAAGGTGAAGTGCACCAGCCGCTGGCTGACGGCGGCGGAATCGGCGGGAAGCTGCGCGGCCTCGCCCTCCGGAAGCTCGGTGGTGTAGAAGCCCGTGCCGTCCATCTGGATGTGCAGGCTGCTGGGCATCTGCGACAGCTCTACCAGCGTGAAGGGCGCGGACATGGTGTTGCTGGCGCGGTCAAAGCGCACGCACTTGACCTGATAGCTTTCATTGGCATTGTACTCGCTGGGGGACACGCATTCCGTCCAGTACAGATAGACGATGCCGTATTCCTTGCCGTCGTCCACGGTGACGGTTTTGAAGCTTTCGGCGTACATGGGCACATCGTAATCGCGGACGGTGTAGTTCTGGTAGCCCTTGCTGGACATGCCCATCAGGCGGTAGCAATCGGAGCCGTCGTCCGCCTGGCCCTTTTTCAGATAGAACAGATGGTTCGCCTGATCGGGGATCGCGCCGTATTCCACCAGCGGGGCAAAGAACATTACGTCCGTATCCACATAGAGCCTGGTGCCGTTCATAAACAGGCTCAGGGTGGTACCCTCATCTGCGATATCCGCAGTCTCGCGGGATACGTTCAGCCGGTAGTAACAGGCCAGGCTGTCGGCGCGGACGGGCAGGCCGTCCACCGTGACCGAGCCGGGGCGGGCGCTGGCAAGCTTGCGGGTGATGGAGGTAGTGGTGCCCGCGCTGTCGTCGGCGTCGGGGTTATACGATACAGCGATGGACTTGGAAAGCTGGCCGTTCCGATACTGCATGTCGGTTGAGACAATCTCGGCGGTATGGCCGTTGAATACGTATTCGAGGTTATAGGCAGCGTTGGCAAACCAGCCGCCGTCGTTATAATGGATCAGATAGATCAGCGGCGCGGACAGGCTGCAGCCGTCCTGCCCGCCGGCCACAAGATCGGTGGGGTAATAATAGGCGATGTCTATCTGGCTGGGGGATACGACATTGCGGAAGAGCTCCAGCGACAGCGAGCCGTCCGCCAGCATAACGGTTTCCATCACGGCCAGGGTGGAGCGGCTGGTTTCGGGCGTGGCGCTGCCGTCGGCAAATTTGCCGCTGAGCACGTTGACGGCCACCACGTTCTGATGGCCCATGACGGCGAAGGCATAGTCGGTGCTTTCGGTCTGGCGGTAGGTATCGCCGCTGCCGATGTAATAGACAACGCCGTGGTTGGCCGGGTGATCCAGATTGTACCACACCAGCTCGGCCTGGCGATTGGCGCTGCCGTCGGCGGGGGTAATCCAGAAGCCAAAGGTGGCGGAGCGATCCCCGGCGGAGGAGGTCAGCGTGGCGTACTGGATTTCCTGCGATATGCTGTCCAGGCGGGAGAACACAACCTCTTCCCTATCGGCAGGCAGGCCGCCGCCGTTCCTGACGGGCAGCAGGGTATTTGCGGCGGCAGGGGTGTTGACGGCCGGGTAGATCCTTGCGCCCTGGTTCAGCGTGGGCAGGGTGCCCTGCAGCGAGCCGCCGTTGGATTCGGTATCCAGGCTGTAGCTGCCCTGCCAGAGGCTCTGCTTCCATTTGAGGAGGAGCAGCTGCACCGTAACCTCAAGGCCAAAGCCCAGCGCGACGGCCGCGCTGGCCGTGGTGCTCAGCTTGAGCTTGGGGACGATTTTGCCAAAGAAGCGCAGCGCGATGTTGGCTACCCCGCGCACGCCCAGACCCAGGCTTACGCCCAGCTCGGCCAGCATTTCAATGGTCAGGCCCATGCCGTTGTTGTACTGGAATTTGGGGTTGCTCAGGTTGGGCAGATCGGCCTCCAGGCCCAGGCCGAAGGAAGCGCCCAGGGCGAAGGTCATATCCAGCGCGGCAAAGACGGGAATGAAGCCCGCCACAAAGGCCTGCCAGCCAAAGCCGCCCTTGAACGCGGCCTGGATGCCGCCGCTGCCGCTGAGGCTGATGCGGGAAGCGTCGGACTTGACGCGCCCCTGCATGCCTGCAAAGACGGTGACGGCGGCTGTGGTGTTGCCGATGAACTTTATATTATCCTTTGCGCCGGCATTGCGGTACACCTGGTTATCGACGGCGTTGGCGTCGCGCTGCGCGCGCCGGGCCGCGTTGTTGATGCGCTGCTCCACCTGCTTCTGGCCTTCGCTTTTCCAGTTCAGCGTTTCGCTGCGGAAATCGTGCCCATAGGCAAACTGGATATAGCCGCTGGGGTCGATGACCAGCTGGGCGGGGGCCTGCGGCATGCCGATGGTCAGATTGCTGCCGCCGAAGAAGGGAATTTCCTCCGGGAAGGTCAGACTGAGGCCGGGGCCGGTGAAGGAGAGGTTCTTGGTGTTGATGAACGTAGGCTCGTCCACCACGGCCTTTTCAATCTGCAGCTGGGTTTGGTAGGTGCGGGTAAAGCTGGGCGTTTCCACGCGCACGGTTACGGCGGAGCCGGGGGCGATCTGCTGGCAGTACTGGCCGGCAAAGGAAACGGCCGTGCCTGAGGTGAAGCTGCGCCGTTCTTCCTTGTCCACCAGCTCGCCGCTGTCATCGTAAACCTTGTAGCACAGATACATCCAGCCCGAGATCCTGGTTTTGCCCAGGTTATCGATCAGAATATCGAAGTAGTGCAGGGAATCGTTCTTGGGGGAGTAGAAGATGGTGTTTTTCTGGCTGAGGATATCGGTGCCGTTAAAGCCCGCCATGCGCAGGAAGGGCTTGCCGGTATAAGCCTCCAGCGCTACCGGCTCGGCTGAACCGCCGCGCATGGTCAGGCGGCGCATCTCGCGCGTGCAGTAATAATCACTGGTCAGCGTCACATTGACGACGATCCGGTTTTCTTCATCCGGGTCAAAGTCCTTGGTCAGGAAGGTAACCAGGCCTTCGTTGTTGGTCTGGCCGTCCTGATAGAGGGTGGGCCTGGCAGTGCAGGAAACGTGCACCTTTACGCCCTTGAGCGGAGCGCCGCTGCTGTTGCGCACGATAAAACCGAATTGCTTGGAGGAGAGCACGACGACATTGAAGTCCACGTCGTTCTGCGCGCTCATCTGCCGCAGCTCGGCGTTCAGAAGGGCCTTGGCTTCGCTGTTCAGCTTGCCCAATGCTGCGCCGGTGATTCCGTTGTCGGGCGAATCGGCGGCCTGCAAAAGGTTGGAGAAGCTGATGGTGCTTTGCTCCAAAAGCTGATGGTATTGCTCGTAGTATTTCGCTACAACGTCGATCACGCGCTGCATTTCAGCCATATCGTCGCGCACGCGGATGGCGATGCGCAATTTGCCCTGTGCGGACATATTGGCATTGCTGTTGAGCTGAAGCAGATTGTTGTACACCGAGCGGCGCCCCTGCTCCAGCGTATCATGATAGCTGGTAATACGGTTGCGCAGCTGCTGCAGCGTAAGCCCCACGCCCTCAAGAGAGGCGCCCTTGCCGGCCTGGCCCAGGTTCAGCAGCTCCGCGCTGTCGAGCACCTGGTTCATCAGCCCGCCGATTTCATCGGACAAAAGCCATTCCAGATACTGCTGCACCTGCAGGGCGTTCATATCCGCCGTGATCGCCATGCTCTGCTGCCAGCTGCTGCCTTCGCCCTCCATGGCGATGAAGGCGCGCGCGGCGGCAATTTCCTGCTGCGTCAGCGGGGTGATATCAGCCTGCGCGGGCAGCAGGGTGAAAAGCAGTGCGAGGATCAGCAAAAGGCTGCACAGACGCTTAAGCATGGGGCGTACCTCCATAATTCTGGTTGTGCGGGGAATGAATGGGTTATTGCTGAAGCTGGTTGCCGTTCAGCGCATAGCGGAAGATATCCTGCCAATGGCGGCGCAGCACGATTTCCACCGTCAGGTCGGTATCGTTATAATTGAGCGACCACTGGGTGTTGCTGGTGATATCCTGCGGGTTGGGATCCTGCGCGGCGGCCTGCAGAGCCTGCCAGGCGGTATCGTTGGTGTGGGCGGCGCTGGCTTGGAATACGCCCAGCACCGCGTCGTAGCGCTCGCGGCCATGGCCGTAGACGCCGTTTTTCTGGTTGGGCAGCACCTTGTCCTTGTACATCACAAAGAAGTTGGTCACGGCCTCGGTCTTGGTATCTACCAGACCCCGGGCGGGATCGTCGCAGTCATATTCGATTACGCGGCCGTCGCCCGAAGCGTCGGTGATATAGAAGTGATAGTCGCGGCCCGAGGAGGCGAACATATCATAGCCCTTCAACAGCTCCACAGCCTCCTGCGTGGTGGCTGCGCGGTCCAGCACCAGGCGGATGGCCAGCGTGGTGGCGATGACCGGCTTGCCGGTGGACTGGCGCGTGGGCGCGCTGTCCAGCGTGAGCACGGCGATGGATACGCCCTTTTCGTTCATGCCGTCCAGGCAGATAAAGGGCGCGGTCAGCGCGGCAAGCTTCTGTTTGGTGCTGGCGTCGGGGGTGTTGGCGGAGATGTTGTTCAGCGCCGCCAGCGCCACCGATTTGTAGCCGCCCTTGGGCGTGCAGTATACCAGCATGGCCGAGGTGTCGTCCTTAAAGTCATAGTTGCGGCCCATGTGGATATCGCCGTCGGTATCCTGCATGGTAAAGGCCGTGCAGCCAAAGGAGGGGGCCTTGATGCTGACGGGCAGCAGCGGCAGCGCTTCCTTGACAATGGCGTTGACCATGCTCTGATCGCTGGTGATGCCGCCGGCAATGATATCGTCCAGGCTGTAATCGTATCTGACGTCCATGCGGTACAGGTTGTAGCCGTCCTCATAGGCGCTTACCTTGCGGATGGAGGCGAGGGTTCTGAATCGGCCCAGATACAGCCCGCAGAAGGCAAGCACGCACACGAGGACCAAAACCAGCAGGGCGGCCAGGATGCGCTTGATCCATTTTTTCATAGCTTTACGGCTCCTTTGGCAGATTGCTTTATGTGCGGAAATCAAGAAGAGATGCGGCGCTTATATACCAGCTTCATTATAGCGCAGATTCAATTGGCACGCAAGCCAGTTGAGCAAAATTAAAGCCGTTTTTTGAAAAAATAAAAAAGCATCCTTCGAATTATCAGAGGATGCATGAAAATTGCTTTGCACGTTATGTCTTGGGCTTGGGCTTAAAGCACAGCGCGGCCAGAAAGCCAAAGAATATCGCTGCGGCAATGCCGCCCGCAGTGGCTGTCAGCCCGCCGGTGAAGGCGCCCAGCAGCCCGGTTTCCTGCACGGCGCGGATGGCTCCTTGCGCCAGCGCGTGGCCAAAGCCCGTCAGGGGCACCGTAGCACCTGCCCCCGCAAACTGCGCGATGGGGCCGTACAGCCCGACGGCGCTGAGAATCACGCCCGCCGTGATATAGCACACCAGGATGCGCGCGGGTGTGAGCTTGGTTTTCAGGATCAGGATTTCGCCGATCAGGCAGAACAGCCCGCCCACGGCAAAGGCCTTGACGTACATCAGTAGCATTGTCAGCATGCGCCCACCCCCTCGATGATTACCGCGTGCGCCACGCCCGGAATGCTCTCGCCCTGCTGCGTAGTGGTGGGGCTGAGCAGCGCGCCTGTGGCCATGAACAGCACGCGCTTCCACTCGCCGCGCTGAATGCGGGGCAGGATATAGGCGCTGAGCACGGTGGCCGAGCATCCGCAGCCCGAGCCGCCCGCGTGGCTGTCCTGTGAGGGATCATAAATGGTCAGACCGCAGTCCATCATGCGCTCGCGCGGCAGGGAATGGCCCATCTTTTCGCACCAGGCCAGCAGAAGGTCGCTGCCCACCATGCCAAGGTCGCCCGTGATGATGCGGTCAAACTGTTCGGGCGTATCGCCTGTATCGTCCATATAGGCGCACAGGGTGGCCGCGGCAGCCGGGGCCATGGCCGCGCCCATGTTGTTGTTGTCGGTTACGCCCAGATCCACCACCCGGCCGATGCAGCCGCGCGCCAGCCGTGCCATGGGCGTGCCGGGCAGGGCTTCGGGCAGGCTGAGCAGCACTGCGCCGCCGCCCGTGACCGTCCACTGCGATGCGGGCGAGCGCTGATTGCCGTATTCCAGCGGGTAGCGGTACTGCCGCTCCGCCGTGGCGTAATGGCTGCTGGCCGTGCACAGCACAGGCGAAGCATAGCCGCCGTCGCACATCATGCCGCCTGTGAGCAGCCCTTCGGACATGGTGCTGCACGCGCCGTACAGGCCGAGAAAGGGGAATTTCAATTCCCGTGCCGCCAGGGCGGAGGGCATGATCTGGTTCAGCAGATCGCCGCCCACCATGGCCTGCACGCCCTTTTCGCCGACGCTGGCCTTGGCCAGGCACAGCCGGCAGGCTTCGCGCAGCAGCGCGGCCTCGGCCTGCTCGTAGCTATTCTGCCCAAAGGCCGCGTCCTGCGCCACCAGATCAAAGCAGTCGCCCAGCGGGCCCTGCCCTTCGCGCGGGCCGACCGCGCAGGCCGAGGCCATGATCCAGGGCTTTGTTCTGTATTCAATGGTTTGATAACCAATGCGATTTTCTGCCTGCATACCGGGCCTCACAGATAGATAAAATAGTAGACGATGCCCACGATGACCGATGCTGAAACGCCGTATACCAGCACAGGCCCGGCAATGGTGAACAGCCGCGCGCCCGTGCCCAGCACCCAGCCCTCGGGACGAAACTCCATTGCGGGGGATACCATGGCGTTGGCAAAGCCGGTGATGGGCACCACGGTGCCTGCGCCCGCGTATTTGGCGATCACGTCAAACACGCCGACGCCCGTCAGCAGGGCGGTCAGAAACACCAGCGTCACGCTGGTCAGGCTGGAGGCCTGCATCAGCGTCAGGCCCAGCATGCGCGTGCCGATATCGCTGATGACCTGCCCCAGCACGCAGATGGCGCCGCCTACCCAGAAGGCGCGCAGCGCGCCCTGGCCTACCTTGCTCTTGGGGGTCAAACGGGCGATCAGCGCCTTGTACTGTGCGATTCGATCCTGTTTTGAGGAGCTTTGCTGCATTGCTCAGCACTTCCTTTCCCGGCTGATCGGCAGCGCGCGGATATCCTTCTGGCGGATTTCCCGGTCGCCCGCGCGCGGCAGCCGCAGCAGCGGATGAGGAAACGAGCGGTGTTGATTGTCCATGGCTGCGCCTCCGGCATGTTTTCAGCCTTATTGTGCGCAGAAGGGCTGCAAAGCATGCGCGTGCGGCAATGATTGACGCGAAAACAGAAACCGGGTATAATAGAAATGGAAAGGCAAAGCATTTTTTATCTTGGGAGGTGCCTATGCACAATTGGCTCAATCGCCTGGAGCGCAGGCTGTACAAATACAACATCCCGCCCATCATGCGCTATATCATCTTTGCCATGGGCGGCGTGTTCCTGCTGGATCTGTTTCTGGGCATGACCACGGCCTACACCGCGCACCTTGACCTGATGGGGTATCTGACGCTGAACATTCCCGCCGTGCTGCAGGGGCAGGTCTGGCGGCTGGTGACATGGCTGATTATTCCCACCGATACCAGGATTCTGTGGTGCGTCATTAGCCTGTATTTTTACTATCTGATCGGCACGGCGCTGGAAAATCGCTGGGGCGCGCGGCGCTTTCTGATCTATTATGTGATCGGCGCAGCGGCCAATGTGGCGGGCGCGTTTATCGGACACCTGATTACCGGCTATGGCGTAGGCACGAACGCCTATCTGTATATGTCGCTGTTCCTGGCCTTTGCCGCGCTGTATCCGGACGAGCAGTTTATGCTGTTTTTCGTCATCCCGGTCAAGGCCAAGTGGCTGGCGGCTCTCGACCTTGTCTATTTCCTGATCGCTCTTATTTCCGGCCCGACGCAGTTCCGCTGCGCGGCCATCGCTTCGCTGGTCAATGTGGCGCTGTTCTTCGGCGAGGATATCTACAAGACGGCGCATATCCAGTACGCCCAGTGGAAGCGCCGCAGGATGTTCAGAAAATAAAAGCATAAACGCAAATCAAAAACGGCCTCAGGATCGAATGTCTGATCCTGGGGCCGCTTTTTGCGATGCGGCGATTTACAACTTCAGCAAATCCTTGAACGCCTGGATGCTGGCCTGGGCCTTTTCCTTTGTATCGGCCTCGGCGCAGAAGCGCAGCAGCGGCTCGGTGCCCGAGAAGCGGCACACCACAAAGCCGCCGTCCTCAAAATACACCTTGCAGCCGTCCTCATAGCTGACGCGCCGCACGGGGCGGTCAAAGGCAGGCAGGGCCTTTTGTTCAAACAGCAGGTGCGTCAGCTGGGGCTTTTGCTCGGCAGGATAGGAAAAATCGCTGTCCGCCATTTCAAAGGCGCCGAAACGGCTGATCAGATCAGCCATGATCTGCGCAGGGGAGGCGTTCATCACCGACACCATCTCCACAAACAGCGCCGCGGCGTAGGCTGAATCCTTGCCGTGGATATGGCCACGCACGGTCAGGCCGCCGCTGGATTCGCCGCCCAGCACCGCGTCCACCTCGTCGATCTTGGCGGAGATCCACTTGAAGCCCACCGGCACCTCATAGCAGACTTCGCCCAGGGCGTTGGCCACCGCGTCCAGCATATGCGTGGTGGACATGTTGCGCACCACCGGGCCCTTCCAGCCCTTGTATTCGTGCAGATAGTAGTACAGCATCACCAGAATTTCATTGGCTGCAATATAGCGGCCGCTGCTGTCGATGATGCCCAGACGGTCGCCGTCGCCGTCCAGGGCGATGCCCAGATCGTAGCCGCCGTCCACCACCTTTTCGGACAGCTCGCCCAGGGTGCGCTCGCTGGGCGCGGGGGCGATGCCGCCAAAGTAGGCGTCGCGCTCGGTGTGGATGACGTCCACCGTGCAGCGCACGGTATGCAGGATAACCATCAGCGCGTAGGTGCCCGAGCCGTGCATGGAGTCAAACAGGATGCGCAGCCCGCGATCGCGGATGGCCTGACCATTGATGCGGGCCAGGATATCATCCAGAAAATCGTTGAAGGGATTTTTGACATACTGGATGCTGCCGTTGGCCTCGCCCACGGCGAAGGGCACAAAGCGCGTATCCAGCGCCGTGCCGTTGGCAAACTCCTCGATGCGCTGCGTGGTTTCCACCGGCGCGTCGCGGCCCTCCTCCACAATCAGCTTGATGCCGTTGTAAATGGCCGGGTTATGGCTGGCCGTTACCTGCAGGGCGCAGTGCAGGCGCTGCTTGAGCACCGTGTGCATCAGCAGGGGCGTGGGCGCGCTGCGGTGCAGAAAAAGCACCTGAAAGCCCTGCGCGCAGAATACCTCCGCCAGCCATTTGGCCGCTTCGCAGGAGAGAAAGCGCCGGTCGTAGCCGATAATGACCGGCCGGTCCGTGCGGCCGTTTTCCTTCAGCCACGCGCATACCGCGCCGCCTACGCGGCGCACGTTGTCACAGGTAAAATCCTCGCCGATTCTGGCGCGCCATCCGCCGGTTCCAAACTGAATCATGGTGTTCCTCCGTATGTGCAATTTTATTTTAATTGAGAATAAGCGATAACAATGCGGGCTGAGCGGCGGCAGAGCCTGAAGCCAGGGGCCGCCCATGCCTGTCAGGGCCCTGCCGGCTTGCGCCTTTCCTGATGCGCGTGCCGGTACTTGGAGGGCGTCATGCCCGTGACGCTCTGGAAGGCGCGGATAAAGGAGGATGTGCTGCCAAAGCCGGCCTGGTAGCACACGTCCAGCAGCGGCACGTCGGCCTCGATCAGGCGCTGGCTGTATACGATGCGGCGCTGCAGCACATAGTTGGCCACGGTGGTGTTGAGGTACTTTTTGAACAGGCGGGATACATACTCCCGGCTGTAGAAAAAGTGCTCGGCTACATCGGCCACAGTGGATACCTCGGCAAAGTGCGTATCCAGATAATGCTGGATATCCAGCACGTTCTGGGGAAAATAAGCCTCGTGGTGCGTGCTTTCATCGGCAGGCTTGTTGAGCAGATAGAATACCTGCAGGATCAGCCCCAGGGCCAGCGCGTGATCCTCGGGCTGGCCGCTTTCAAGCGCCGCGTCCAGCCGCGCCAGCAGGGCGGTCAGCTCCTCCATGCGGCGGGGCTTGAGGGAGGTGAAAAACTGCCCGCTGCTCTCGTGCCGGTGCAGAAAATCCAGCAGCGGCGAGCAGCCGATGGCGTCGAAGGCGTTGTCGTACAGATAGAACACGCAGCGCGAGTAGGTGGTGCTTTCGGCGTTGATCATGGACATGTGCAGCTTGCCGGGGGGAATCAGGATTACGTCGCCGTAGCGGGGCAGGTAGGACGCGCTTTCGCAGATATAGCGCACGTCGCCGCCCTCCACAATGAGCAGCTCGTAATAATCATGAAAATGCAGCCCGACGGGGTAGGTTTCGCGGTTGTACTGCGTGCTGCGGTGGGAATAGATCATGTTTTCGTTGATGTCATATTCGCTCCAGTTGGAAAAGTGCTTGTTGGTGGCGGAGCGATAATGCGAAAGCAGCTTCATGATCGCCTCCTTGTGGGTCACAAAATGGAAATTAACTGGCTGAAAAACGCAAAATTTGCAGAAATATGATCTGCAATTGCATTGTAACATACATAAAGCTCGCAGGCAAGATGGCGTGCAAATAAAAAACGAGGGGCTTTGCGCCTGCCTCGTTATCGCTTGAGCAGCATATACAGATCGTTTACATTTGTGCCCGTGGGGCCGGTGATAATCAGCGCGTCGTGCTGCCTGAGCAGGGGATAGGCGTTGTTGTCCGCCAGGCTTTGAGCGATGGCCTGCGCGCCTGCATGGGCGAAAAACGCGCCGTCCACCAGCCCGCCGGCCGCATCGGTGGGGCCGTCCGTGCCGTCCGAGCCTGCCGCCAGCACGCAGGCGTTTGACAGACCGGCCAGCGTCTGCGCAGCGCCCAGAGCGACCTCCTGATTGCGGCCGCCCTTGCCGTGACCGTGCAGATGCACAATCGTTTCGCCGCCCCAGATCATTGCGCAGGGGCTCTGTGCCGTGACGGCATGCGCGGCGATCATGGCGCCTGCTTCACGCGCCTCGCAGGATAGCGCGGTATCCATGATTTCAGCGGTATAGCCAAGGCACTGCGCCTCGCGCGCCGCAGCTTCGCATAGCAGGCGCACGTTGCCGGCGATCACCGTTTCTACGCCTGAGAGTGCTTTGGGCGTTTCGATATGCAGCGCTTCCTGGGCGGCAGGGGAAAAAAGCAGGCGGTATTTCTGCACAATTTCCTGGGCCTGGGCGCAGGTGCTTTGATCAGGATGCGCGGGGCCGGAGGCGATTACATCCACCGGATCCCCCAGCACGTCGCTGAGCACGATGGTGATCAGCTTTGCCGGGGCCAGAAGCTGGGCAAAGCGCCCGCCCTTGACAGCGGAAAGCCGCTTGCGCAGGCAGTTGATTTCGCCGATATCCGCCCCGCAGGCCAATAGCTGACGGGTAATATCGGCGATATCGGACAGGGTAACGCCCGCATAGGGACACTCAAACAGCGCCGAGCCGCCGCCGGAGATCAGCAGAATGGCTGTGTCCGCAGCCGTCAGAGCCTGCGCCATGTCCATGGCGCGGCGCGCGGCGGCCACGCCGTTTTCATCAGGCACGGGATGCGCGGCCTCATAAATTTCCAGATTGCCGATGGGGCCTTCGCTGTGCTGATATTTGGTGATGACAACGCCCTGCCGCACCTGGGACGCGCCCAGCGCGTCAAAGGCGGCGCGCGCCATGCGCCAGCCCGCCTTGCCGATGGCAAACAGCGTGACGGGCCGGTCAAACCGCCGCCCGCGCAGCGCCCGGTTCACCGCCGCGTCAGGCAGCACCGCGTCAAAGGCGGCGCGCATGATCTGCAGCGCATCCTGCTTCAGCGAGACGTTCATGCGGCGGTCCTGGCGGAGGCGCGTCTGCGGCGGATCAGCCGGATGCCTATGCCAACAGCCAGGCCCACGATGGCAGGACACAGCCAGCCCACGCTCAGGTCAAAGAAGGGCAGCGTCTTCTCGGCAAAGTCGATCGCGCCCTGCAGGTGTAGCTTGCTGATGACAGGCTTAGGCAGCGCCTTGAAGAAGTCGAACAGCGCGGCGACGAGGGTGAAGAAGGTGACGGAAGCATAAATGGCGCGGTCATGCTGGAAGATGCCGCCCAGCAAACCCAGCAGCCCCAGTGTGATGGCCAGCGGATACAGCAGCATCAGCACCGGCAGGGAGTAATCGATGATCGCGCTCAGGCCCAGATTGGCCACCAGGAAGGAGAGCACGCTGAAAATGACCGCCCATACGCGGTAGCGCGGGCCCTTGGGGAACAGCGCTACAAAGGTTTCCGCGCAGCTGGTAACCAGCCCGACCGAGGTTTTGAGGCACGCCAGCGTGACCGTCGCGGCCAGAATCAGCGCGCCCGCGCGGCCGAAATAATGGTTGGCAACCACCGAGAGCACCTCGCCGCCATTGGCGCAGGCGACGCCCATGCCGCTGCTCTGCGCGCCCATCAGGGTGACGAACACGTAAATCACCGCCATGATCAGGCAGCTGAAAAAGCCCGCCTTGGCTGTGGAGCGCGCGATATCCTGCGGCTCGTTGACGCCCAGGGAGCGCAGCACGTTGATTACCACGATGCCGAAGGCCAGGCTGGCCAGCATATCCATGGTGTTGTAGCCCTCCAGAAAGCCGGTGAAGAAGGACTTTGAAACATAGCTGCCCTGCGGCTCCACCGCGGCCACATCCACCACGGGATTGACCAGCGCCATGATTACCAGGATCGCCAGGAAGACCAGAAAAACGGGGGTCAGCACCTTGCCGACGTAGGTGAGGATTTTGCCCGGATTGAGCGAGAAGCCCAGCACCAGCGCAAAGAAGATCAGCGAGAAAACAGCCAGCGCCAGCCCCTGCTCCTCGGCGGGCAGCAGGCCGGATACCGCCACGGTGAAGGGCACCGTCGCGCAGCGCGGGATGGCGAAGAAGGGGCCGATGGACAGGTACAGCGCGCAGGTGAAAAAGTAGCCGTAGGGGCGGCTGACCTTGGAGCTGAGCTCAAACAGGCCGTTGCTGCGGCTGACGCCGATGGCCGCTACGCCCAGCAGCGGCATGCTGACGCCCGTGATGATAAAGCCGGCGATGGCCTTCCAGATATTGCGGCCCGCCAGCTGTCCCATATAAACCGGGAAAATCAGATTCCCCGCGCCAAAAAACATGCCGAACAGCATCGTGGCGATCAGCAGCGTTTCTCTTCCGTTCAATCGCTTCTTCATTGTGATACTCCCCGCTTACGTATTTTCAGTCAGTTTATCACATCTGACAGCCCCGGCACAAGGCGTTTACCGATGGATTTGGTTTTTGTTTTGTATTTTGTGGCTATACGGCGGGAACGCGGGACTGCAGGCGGGAGAACTCGCTGCGGATTACCTTTACCAGCTCCTCTGCGGCCGGGGAGAGCACCGCGCCGTGACGATATCCCAGGCCGAAGGGCCGCGTGGTGTCAATGTTCTGGATACGGTAATAGCAGGGCCGCTCCTCCTCGGGCTGATCGCCCAGCATGAAATCAGGCAGCAGGCTGATGCCGATGCCGCTGATTACAAAGGCGATGGCGACCTCCCAGGTGCTGGATTCGTAAATGATATGGGGTTTGAAGCCTGCGTAAGCAAATAAGCGTTCCTGCAGGGAGTGCGCCTTGGCGACGCTGTTCTGCAGCACAAAGCCTTCTTCGCGCGCGTATTGGATATTGATGGTATGGTTGGGCTCGGCCAGCTGATTGAGGGGATGGCTGCGGTGCATGCATAAATAAATGTTTTCAACGCCGACGGGCGTGTATTCCAGCTCGGGATGCATGGGGTATACGGGAAGCACGCAGAAATCCAGCTGGCCGTCGGCCACGCGGCGCTCCAGCTCGTAGGATTTGACCTCGGCCACGTCCAGCTGCACATTGGGAAAATGCTGCTGGAAATGCTGCAGAATGCCGGGCAGCAGGTGGCGGCAGTAAAAGGAGGACATGCCCAGGCGAAGCACCTCGTGCGGCTCGTCCTGCAAATGGGCCACGGTATTGAGCAGCATCTCGCGCTCCAGCAGCAGCTTTCGCCCGCTGGCTACGATCATCTGGCAGGCGGCGGTGGGCGTCATGGCACGACCAATGCGGTGAAAGAGCGGCTTGCCCAGCTCCAGCTCGGTTTTGCGGATGGATTGACTCAGCGCCGGCTGGGAGATATACAGGCTGCGCGCAGCCTGGGAGATGCTTTGATGCTCTACTACGGCGATGATATAGCTGATATCCTTAAAATCCATATGCACCCCTGCTTCCATAAGTTTTAATTATGGATGTATTGTAACATCGAATTTGACAGAAAACAAGAGCACATGGTATATTTTGGCCAGAAATTGGTCTTAGCAGACCAATATGAACGCGAACAAATGACAAATGATGCAAAAATGCGCACAGGAAAGGCAAAGTGAACATGAGGTTTTCCTACTTTATATGGGATTATGATGGTACGCTTTTTGATACTTATGATGCGGTTGCACGGGCGTATCACCGCGCGGCGCAGCAAAACGGAATCGAGATTGCCTTTGACGAGCTGCGCTGGCTGACCAAGCATTCTCTCGGCTGGGCCGCGAAGCAGCTGGAGCAGCGCTATGGCACGGCGGCGCAGGACATTCTGGATGCATATTATGCCTTCGCACCGCAGGAGGAAACGCTGGAGGCCATGCGGCCCTATCCCGGCACGCGCGAGACGCTGCGCGCCGTCTGCGAGCACGGCGGAAAAAATTATCTGTATTCGCATCGGGATCACGCCTCCATCGACGCGCTGGAGCATTATGGACTGAAGCCGTATTTCAGCGATTTTATTACAAAGGACGATCATTTTCCGCGCAAGCCGGCTCCGGACGCGCTGCTGCACCTGATCAGTAAGCATGGCCTGGAACCTGGCAGGGCGGTGATGGTGGGCGATCGTGTGCTGGACGTGCAGGCAGGGCTGAATGCAGGAATGCAGGGGGCGCTTTTTGACCCGGAGGGCTTTTGCCAGGGCCAGGCCCCGACGCCATATCAGTATGCAAGCATGGATGCGCTGCGCAAAGCGCTGATAGAGGACGAAGATATTCCCGGCGATACGCCAAAGGAGGAGTGCCCATGAAAGCCGCTGAAATCCGACCGCTGCCCCCCGTCCGCATTCAAAAAAAGCAAAAAACGCTCTCCGCCGTTCTCTTTGCGGCAGGCGCGCTGATTTTGCTGCTGGGCGTGTTCTGCTTCCTGATCGGAGATTTGCAGATGCCGGCCTTTGCCGGCATCAACAGCCGCCTGAAAAGCGTATACGCGGAGTACCTTTCCACCGGCCAGCCCCTTTCCTTTGGCGATACGGCGGCTTATTACGCGGTGAAGTTTGCGGTTGTGATGATGCTCATCGGCTTGCTGCTGCTGCTGAACGCATACATGCTGCTGGGTCAGCACTGGGAGCGCTATCGCGATTTTACCTGCGTGCTGCCCGCGCTGATTGCCCTGGCGCTGTTTGTATACTATCCGCTGCTGGATCTGGTGCGCATCAGCTTTACCAACTGGAACCTGATGAAGGAAGAATACAAATTTGTAGGCATTAAAAACTACAAATGGCTCTTCGCCGGCTCCGGCTGGAAGTATCTGAAAAACACGCTGTGGGTTACGCTGCGCTACACCTTCTGGGAGGTTTTTTTCTCTCTGGCGGGCGGCTTGCTGCTGGCGCTGCTTTTTGACCGGATGACCCGCTATTTCAACGCTTTGCGCGCGCTGGTATTCATGCCCAAGTATATCGCCACCTCCACCAGCGCCATCATCTTTGTGTGGATGCTCAACGGCCCGCACGGCATTGTCAACTGGGCGCTGGGGCTGCTGGGCATTGTCGGGCCGGACTGGCTGGCCAATTCCTCCACGGCGCTGGCGGGCATCCTGATGCTGACCTTCTGGCGCACGGTGGGCTACGCAATGATGATTTATCTTTCCGCGATGAAGGGCATTCCGCAGGATTATTATGAGGCAGCCTCCATCGACGGCGCTGATAAGATGCACTGCTTCCGCTTCATCACCCTGCCGATGCTGGCGCCGACCACGCTGTTCCTGCTGGTGACCACCTTTATCAGCTCTATGAAGGTGTTCCAGTCGGTGGACGTGATGACCTCCGGCGGTCCCTACGACGCGACGATGGTGATGGTGCAGTGGGTGTACAACCTGTCGTTCAAGGATTTCCGCGTAGACCGCGCGGCGGCCGCATCGCTGGTATTCTTCTTTGTGCTGCTGGTCTTTACCACGCTGACAATGAAGTATTCCAACAAAAACGTCAATTACGACCAGTAAGGGAGGAAAAACAGATGAAAAAGACGGATTTTGCTTCCCAACTGCGGCGTATGCAGATGCACGGCTGGTTTGACGTGCTGATCAAGCTGCTGGCCATCGCCCTGGCGATTGGACTGGGCGCGTTGGTGGGACAGATCAGCTATGCGATTACCGCCAAAGGCTTTACCGCTGAAATGGGCGATTACGAGCGCGCAGAGGCGCTGGGGTGGTTTGCCAAGAACCGCGCTGTGCTGGCGGTAATCGCGGCGCTGATTGCGGGCTTTGCGGTAATTGGCCTGCTGCTGATGCGCTTTGTAAGCCCGGTGCTCAACCGCACGGTGCGCCGTCAGCTTGCCATGCGCAGGGTCAGCCATGCGGCGCAGACCATTGGCGCAACGCTGGTGTCCATCGTGATGCTGTTTCCGATTTATTGGATGATTATTTCCTCATTCAAGGCCAGCGACGAGCTGCTGGCTCCCACGCCCACCCTGTGGCCGGAGCAGTGGTTCTTTGATACCTATCCCAACGTGCTGAAACGCGCGCCCTTCGGACTGTATTTCTTCAATACCATTGTCAGCACGTTCTTTATCATGGTTTTCCAGCTGGGCATTGGCATTCTGGCTGCCTATGGCTTTTCCAAGGGCGAATTCAAGGGCAAAAACACGCTGTTTCTGGTGGTGCTGGGCGCGCTGATGATTCCCATTCAGGTGACGTTCGTGCCCATTTACGTCATGGTGGCCAAGCTGGGCTGGATCAACTCCTTCCCTGGCCTGATTGTACCGAATCTCGTATCGGCCTACTTTATCTTCATGCTTCGCCAGACCTTCATGAGCGTGGATAACAGCTATCTGGAGGCCGGCAAGGTGGACGGCATGGGACGCATCGGCACGATCTTCTATGTTTTGTGCCCCATGTGCAAGCCAACGCTGATTACGGTGTCCATTATCACCTTCATCAATGGCTGGAACAGCTATTTCTGGCCGAAAATGGTGACAAATAACAACAGCCGCCGAACCCTGGCTGTGGGCATCAACTACATCCGTCAGACCTTTGCGGGCCTGGAGGTATCCAACTACAACGAAATCATGGCTGCCGCCGTACTGGCGATCGTTCCCATTGTGGTGCTGTTCCTGGTGCTGCAGAAGTACATCATGACCGGCCTGTCCAAGGCAAGCATGAAGTAAAACCGTGCCTAAAGCGGCGACGCTTTGCAATCTGTTACCCTAAAAAGAGAAAGGAGAACCCCATGAAGAAGATTACCGCGCTGCTCCTGGCCCTGCTGATGACGCTCTCGCTGAGCGCCGCGCTGGCCGAGAACAACCCCTACGCAGTCACCGAGCCGATCACCATCGAATGGTGGCACAGCAACGAGGATCAGTATACCGAGGACATCAACGTGCTGTGCGAGAAGTTTCATGAGCAGTATCCCCTGATTACCGTGATTCCGCGTTACATCGGCAGCGGCACTGTGCTGGCTGAAAACCTGATCGCCGCTCACGCGGCCGATTCCGTCCCTGCCGTATCGCAGGTAAACGTCGGCTATCTGGCCGAGTACTTCGATTCCGGCGTATGCACGGATCTGGAACCTTACCTGGAAGCCTACGGCGTAGATAAGAACGATTTCGTAAAGGGCTATCGTGAAACCGCCACCCGTAAGGAGGACGGCCACATGTACTCCCTGCCTTTCCTGGCCTCCACGCAGGTGATCTACTACAACAAGACCGTGGCGCAGAACGAGGGAATCACCCTGCCTGAAAAGTGGGAGGATATGGACGACTTCATGCAGAAGGCGACCAAGTTCAACGACGACGGCACCACTGCGCGCTGGGCGATGATCTTTGCGGGCTGGGGCGCGCAGTACTTTGAAACCTTCTTTACCAACTATGGCGTGGAAATCATCAAGGAAGACGGCACCAGCGGCGTGGCTGATGAAAAGTCCATCGAGATTACCAAGCAGATCCGCGAATGGATTGACAAGGGCTACTGCTACTGGGCCTATGGCTCGGGCGCTTCCACGAACATGCGTCAGCATTTCTGGGACCAGGAGGTATTCGGCGTGGTGCACACCTGCTCGCTGATTACCACCTACCGCGATAAGATCAACGGCGCGTTCGAGTTTGATATCAGCGGCTTCCCGGCTGTGGGCGATAAGGCGTATACGCTGCTGTCCGGCAACCATCTGGTCATTCCCAAGAAGGCCTCTCAGGCCCAGAAAAACGCCGGTTTCCTGTTTGCTAACTGGGTTACCAGCGGCGAAGCCAGCCTGTTCTGGGCGGAAATTTCCGGCTATATGCCTGGCCGTTACTCTGCCATGCAGGGCGAGGCCTACGATGCGCTGATCGAAAAGACCCCTGCCTATCAGGGAATGTTTGCAGGCGTTGACAACATCCTGCCGCAGGACAGCCGCACCTACTACAGCAGCTGCACCAACGAATGGATGAAGTCCCTGGGCCTGATCTTCTGCGAGAATGCGCCGGTTGAGGCCACGCTGCAGGAGTGCGCCGAGCGTATCAACGAGATTCTGGAAGATCTGTAAGCAATATTTAACGACATAATAAGCGCCGGGCTGTCTCGTTTGCGAGGCGGCCCGGCGGCTTTTTGATAGGGTGTGGCGATGACGCTTATTCCACCGTAACGCTCTTGGCCAGGTTGCGGGGTTTATCCACATCCAGGCCTTTGGCTACGCTGACGTAATAGGCCAGCAGCTGCAGGGGGATGACGGCGAGGCTGGGGGCGAAATGCGCGTCGGTCTGCGGGATATACACGGTAAAGTCGGCGGTATCCTCCAGCGCATAGCGCCCGCAGGCAGTCAGGCCAATCAGGTACGCGCCGCGGCTTTTAACCTCTGCCAGATTGTTCAGCGTCTTTTCATACAGCGCGGGCTGGGCAGCCAGGCCGATGACCAGCGTGCCCGGCTCCACTAAGCTGATCGCGCCATGCTTGAGTTCCCCTGCGGCATAGGCTTCGGAGTGGATATAGCTGATTTCCTTCATCTTGAGGCTGCCCTCCAGACTGACGGCGTAGTCCAGTCCCCGGCCGATGAAAAAGATATCCCGCGCGTTGGCAAACTTGGCCGCAAACCACTGAATGCGCGCCTTGTCCTCTAAAAGCCGTGTCATCTTGTCCGGCAGCGTCTGCATTTCGGCAATCATCGCGGCGTATTCTTCAGCACCCAGCGTTCCGTGAGCCTGCGCCAATTGCAGCGCCAGCGCGCAGCAGGCAATCAGCTGCGTGCTGTACGCCTTGGTGGTGGCAACGGCGATTTCTGGCCCAGCCAGGGTGTAGAGTACGCTGTCCGCCTCGCGGGAGATGGAGGAGCCCACCACGTTGACAATGCCCAGCGTGCGCACACCATGCGCTTTTGCCTCACGCAGCGCGGCCAGGCTGTCTGCCGTTTCGCCGGATTGGCTGATGACGATGGCCAGCGTGCCCTCGCCTAAGATGGGCCTGCGGTAGCGGAACTCGCTGGCGATTTCCACCCGCACGGGTATGCGCGACAGATCCTCGATGATATACTGCGCGGCGACGCCTACATGGTAGGCAGAGCCGCAGGCGACGATGACAATCTGCCGGATAGCGCGCAGCAGAGCGTCGTCCAGCCCAGCGGCGCTCAGATCGATCTGATCATCCTTTATCAGCGCGTGCAGGGTATCGCGGGCAGCCTTGGGCTGCTCATGAATTTCCTTCATCATAAAGTGCTCATAGCCTGCCTTTTCGGCAGCTTCGGCGTCCCAATCGATGTGCGTGGGGGCCTTTTCAATCGGCTCACGGTCGATATTGAAAAACGCTACCGTGCCTTTGCCCAGCCGCGCAATTTCCAGATTGCCGATGTAATAAACATCACGGGTGTATTGCAGGATGGCGGGCACGTCGGAGGCCAGATACCCCTCGCCCTCGCGCACGGCCAGGATCATGGGGCTATCCTTGCGGGCGGCGTAGATTTCGCCCGGCGCGTCGGCAAACAGCACGGCCAGGGCATAGGAGCCGCGCATACGCGACATGGCACGGGCCAGCGCGTCCACAGGCCCCAGGGCGTATTTGCGCGCGTAATAGTGAATCAGCTTAACCACGATTTCGGTATCGGTCTGGGAATGAAAGGCGTAGCCTGCGTGGGTTAGCTTATCGCGCAGCTCCTGATAATTTTCGATGATGCCGTTATGGACGGCCACCACCGTGCGGTCGTCGCTGCACAGGGGATGGGCGTTTTCCACCGAGGGCGCGCCGTGCGTGGCCCAGCGGGTATGGCCCACGCCGCAGTCGCCCGGCAGCGCCTGCCCGCCGTTGGTCATATCATACAGCGCGCGCAGGCGGCCGCACGTTTTGACAATCTCGATTTCCCCGCCGCCCTCGCGCACAGCCAGGCCGGCCGAGTCATACCCGCGATATTCCAGATGAGACAGCCCTGCCAGCAGGATGGGCGCGGCGGGACGGCTGCCGGTGTATCCAACGATTCCGCACATGTTGATTTCTCCTATCTTAAAGCATGCGGCGTGATATGCCGCCACGCTTTAGTGTGTGTGCGGATGGGACGTTTTATGCCAAATGAAAAGGGCGGCTCGATATCGAGCCGCCCCGAAAAACGATGGCGTTACTTCAGATAGGTGGTCAGCATGAAGCCGATCTTGCCGTCCACGATGACATGTGCCCAGTTGCCATTGAAGCCCAGCAGGATGGCCTCGGTATCCTTGGGATACAGGCCCAGGGAATTGCTGGAGGTGCTGGCCTGCTCGCGCAGGTTGACCTTGCCGGAGGAGTTGACCTTGAGCAGCGGCATGGCGCTGGCTACATAGCTGGTGGACAGGTATTCGGTCTTCATATAGCCTACCAGATTGCCGATGCGCACCTGGGTGAAGCCGTTATCCAGCGTGGTGAGCA
>CAKUFG010000027.1 GCA_934647235.1 uncultured Clostridia bacterium | reverse complement strand
GGCGGCTACACCTCATCCGGCTCGTTTCACTCGCCACCTTCTCCTCAAGGAGAAGGCTTCCGGAAGGTGCAACGTGCACAGCGGGTTTGCGACAGCAAGGAAGCGGCAACACGAACGACTTCCGCAACGTCGATTGATAGGAGCTTGCGATGAACAAAGCTCATAATCCACAGTTAACGCCAACGGCAAAAATGCTTCGCAAGAATATGACGCCAGAGGAAAAACATCTTTGGTATGATTTCCTTAAGAAGCTGCCGCAAACAGTTTACCGTCAAAAAGTAATTGGCCCGTATATTGTGGATTTTTATGTCGCTTGTCCGCAAACAGTGATTGAAGTGGACGGCATGCAGCATGGTCAAGAAACACAGCAGGAAAAAGATCGGGTGCGTGACGCTTATCTTCAAGCGCAAGGCTGCCGGGTTTTGCGCTATGCGAACTGGCAAGTGAAACAAAGCTTTGCCGATGTCTGCGAGGATATCTACCGGCAAATATCAAACGAAGACGCAGTCTTACAGGAATAGAATGTCGCTATTCCGGCACGCACATCAAACGTACTCGAATGCGCAATGCGTGGGCGTATCCTGCGCATTGCGCATTGCGGGTTTAAGATAAGAGGACAAAATGGCAACGAAACGCGATTATTACGAGGTGCTGGGCGTTCAAAAAAACGCCTCGCAGGAAGAAATTAAAAAGGCATACCGCAAGCTGGCCAAGGAGTGCCACCCCGACCTGCACCCCAACGATAAGGAGGCCGAGGCGCGTTTCCGTGAGCTGAACGAGGCCAACGAGGTGCTGTCCGATCCGGACAAGCGCGCGCGCTACGATCAGTTTGGGTTTAACGACCCCATGAACGGCGGCGCGGGCGGAGCCGGCGGGTTTGATACCAGCGGCTTTGGCGGATTCGGCGATATGGGCGGCTTCAGCTCGATCTTCGATCAGCTCTTCGGCGGCGCGGGCATGGGCGGCGCGCAGCGCGCGAACGCCCCTCAGCAGGGCAACGATCTGCGCTACGATCTGCGCATCAGCTTTGAGGAAGCGGCCTTCGGCTGTGAAAAATCCTTTGATTTCTACCGCTCCGAAATCTGCGAGGATTGCCACGGCTCGGGCGCAAAGCCCGGCACGCAGCCCAAGACCTGCCCCACCTGTAAGGGCACCGGCCAGGTGCGCGTGCAGGGCGGCTTTATGGTAACGGTGCGCACCTGCTCCACCTGCGGCGGTACGGGCAAGGTGATCCAGGACAAGTGCCCCAAGTGCTTCGGCACGGGCCGCGTAAAGCGGAAGCGCACCTGCACGGTCAAGGTTCCCGCCGGCATCGATAACGGCCAGACCATCGTGATGAACGGCCAGGGCGAGCCGGGCGTGAACGGCGGCCCCAACGGCGATCTGTACATCGTGGTGACGGTGCGCCCGCACAAGCTGTTCAAGCGCGACGGCACCAACCTGTACCTGGATATGCCCATCAGCTTTACCACTGCGGCGCTGGGCGGCGAAATCGACGTGCCCACGCTGAATGGTACCGTCAAGTATACCGTGCCTGAAGGCACGCAGAACGGCACGGAATTCCGTCTGCGCGGCAAGGGCATTCCCCAGGTGCGCTCCAGCTATGTGGGCGATCTGATCATCCGCGTGCGCGTGGAGGTGCCCACCAAGCTGACCGAAAAGCAAAAGGAGCTGCTGCGGCAGTTTGACGAGGCCACCACCGGCCGCGAGTATGGCGAGCGCAAGAGCTTTCTGGAAAAAATGAAGAGCCTGTTTGATAAATAATACAGCACCTTGAAATGCGGCGTTGGATATCCAGCGCCGCATTTTTGCGTTTGCCTGCGAGGCCCGCAAAGAGGAACTGCGCTGAAAACTGACATTTAAGACGCCAGTAGTATTGACAATACAATAAGACTGTAGTAGTATGAGCACATGGCCACTACTGCAGTCTTATGAAACGAGGTGCTTCCATGGAGATGAAATTGTTTGATTCCGAGCTGAAGGTGATGGAGGTTCTCTGGCGCGAGGGGGATACCCCTGCAAAAGAAATTGCCAGGGTGCTGACCGGCGAGCTGGGCTGGAATGTGAATACAACCTATACGCTGATCAAGCGCTGTATGAAAAAGGGCGCGATCCAGCGCAGCGAGCCGGGCTTTATGTGCCATGCGCTTATTCCCAAAGCTGCTGTGCAGGAGGCGGAAACCGACGAGCTGATCAATAAGGTGTATGACGGCAGCGTTGATAAGCTGTTTGCCGCGCTGCTGGGCCGAAAGAAGCTTTCCGCCGAGCAGATCGAAAAGCTCAGACAGATTGTAGGAAAGCTGGAATGAGGCAGGGAATATGAGCTTTCTGCATATGAGCGTCGCGGGCGCTGCGATGATCCTGGCAATCACGGTGATTCGTGCGCTGACGATCAACCGCGTGCCTAAAAAGACCTTCCTGGCGCTTTGGGGCGCGGTACTTCTGCGGCTGCTGATTCCATTTTCTCTGCCTTCCAGGCTGAGCGTCTATGCTTTGCTGGCGCGGAAAACAGCGGCGGTCATGCCGGATGTGCCTGCCGCAGCGCTGAAGGCTGACCCGGCGATGCAGACGCTTTCTGTTTCGCCGCAGCCTGGCAAGGTGAATGGCGCAGCGATTTCTGTTTGGGGCGTTGTGTGGGCCGTGGGCCTGCTTGCCTGCGCAGCCGCTTTTGCCGTGGCTTACTGGAAATGCTATCGGGAGTTTCAGACGTCCCTGCCGGTGGATAACGCCGCGTGCCGCCGGTGGCTGCAGGCGCATCCTCTGCGGCGCGCAATGACCATCCGACAATCCGATCGCATTTCCTCGCCGCTTACATTCGGCATGCTGCGCCCGGTGATACTGATGCCGAAGAAAACGGACTGGCAGGATGAACGGACGCTTCAATACGTTCTGGAACACGAATTTGTTCATATCAGGCGGTTTGATATGCTTTCCAAGCTGCTGCTGATTGCGGCCGCCTGCGTGCATTGGTTCAATCCGCTGGTGTGGGTGATGTATGTTCTGGCAAACAGGGATTTGGAGCTATCCTGCGATGAAAGCGTCGTCCGTCACTTTGGCGGCGGGAAAAGAGCCGCTTATGCCAACGTTCTGATCAGCATGGAAGAAACAAAAAGCGGGTTTGCGCCGCTCTGCAATCATTTCAGCAAGAATGCAATCGAAGAAAGGATTACGGCAATCATGAAAATCAAAAAGACGACTGTTTTATCGTTTGCCGCTGCTGCGGCGCTTGTTGCCGGGACGGTGACAGCCTTTGCTACATCGGCTCCCATCCCAAACCCCAATCCCAATGAAAGGGCCGGCGCGGTTGCTGAGGAAAACAGCGGCGCCGCGCGGGGCGGCGCGGAGGCGTTTGCAGCCGGCGAGGGCCTGAAGCCGCGCGCGGAATACGTTGCGGTCGGGATTACAGAAAAGGAAAAGCTGTGGTACTACCAGGGAAAGCCCATTGCGGCCATCTATGACGATAACAGCGGTATCTACGGGCAGATGCACAAGCTGGCTGTCGTCCGTCTTGAAGGTGATCTTGCCGTTTTCATCCTTGCCAAAGTCCGTCACCTTGACAAAATCAATGCCTTCCAGCGTGTTTACGCGGCCGGTATAGGCCTTGGGGCTGTAGCCCTCCATAAACTGCACGCCCTCTTCGGCGGCCTCGTCCTTTTCCCACTTGTGGGCGGGAACATGCTCGCCGGATTCCAGGCAGACGGCGGTCACTTTCGTCGCGCCCAGGCGCAGAGCAGCGCGGGCGGTATCCATGGCCACAGAGCCGCCGCCGATGACGACGCCCTCCTTGCCCTTCACCACGAAATTCTGGTGCGGCATGCGGTAGGTGTTCTGATCGTTGTTTACAAAGTCCATAAACTGGATGGCAGTGTAAACGCTGTCATAGTTCCACTTGGGCACCCAGGTGATTTCCTTGCCGTGGGGCGTGCCCGCCGCCACAACGATGGCGTCATATTCCTTTTGCAGATCTTCAATCTGCTTTTTGCCCAGGCGCGCGCTGCACTGGATATTCAGGCCGGCTTCTTCCAGCCTGGCGATATCCTGTCGCACGGCGCTGCGATCCAGACGGAACGCGGGAATGGCGCGCACAAGCATGCCGCCGGGCTCGGTGTTGCCCTCAAACACGGTTACGTCATAGCCCAGGGAAGAAAGGAAATGACCGGCGGACAGACCCGCAGGGCCTGCGCCGATGACGGCGATGCGCTCATCGTGCATGCGCGGATAGGCGGGACGCTGATGTGCCGCAGTTGACGCATCGACTGGTGTCGATATGCGCGACATAGCCCTGGTCGATGGCGAATTCCCGACCGTTGTTGGGGGTGATTTTTGTCGTGCCCATACTTGATTCCTCCTATACACTGCTGATACTGCGACGGGAGTGCGTATACATGCCTCCTTGATACATATAGTATACGCATATCCTATATGCAAATCATAATCTTGATTATCGATTTTGCCAAGCCCTAATTCAGACAAAATTTGCGCATAAAAAAAGAGCCGCATATGCGGCCCATGGGCGGCGGCGATATCGCCGCCGCTCCGGATCAAAAAAATGCCGCCCCAAGGGCGGCAGAAATAAGACGGTGTCATTTGCTTTGTTGTATTTATTACAACCGCGGCTTGGGCGAGGGGCGAAGGCGGGCTTGCGGCCTATGATAGAGGCGATTTTATCTTGTAAACCAGCTGATGTGCTCTTCACAGTAGTTCAGATAGCTGTCTACCGGCAGGTCGGGCAGCCGCGCGTCCGTTTGATCGCAAATCGCCGCGATGTCCGCATGCTCAAACTGCAGCAGGCTCATGATGGAGTGAATGTGGTTGCGGCAGATAAAGCGATAATCGATGCCCAGTTCGTCGCGGTGCTGATACAGGTGCATGGAGCCGGCCATGGAAAAGGAAATGGCCGTGCGCAGCTGCAGATAGGTAAACGTATCCTCGCCGCAAAGCCCGCGCAGCCAGCCGCAGATGCTGTCGTCCCACAGGGCCAGCAGCTCCGGCTGGCTTACGGACGCGGTAATAAACTGATCCAGCTTCTGGCTTTTCGCCGCAGCCTTGAAAAACAGCATGTTGAAATCCGAAATTTTCAGAAACATATCGCTGTAATCATAGGGCAGCTCGTTCATAAAGACCGAGGAAAAGGCAAGCAGCTCGTCCAGCAGCGCCTTGATGATATCGTTTTTGCGGGCATAATAATGCTGTAGCAGGGATTTATTGATTTCTGCGCCCTCTGCGATGTTTGCAAGCGAGACCTGCGCGTAGGGCATGCGGCTGAAACACTCATACGCCACCGAAAGAATCTGATTCCGCTTTTCGTTATTTCTCTGCGCCATAAGCCGTTCCTCTCGTTGATTTTCCGGTTCATTATAGCATTACTTCGCCGTTTTCACAACAGGAAGGTGGATGTGCTGGCAGGCGAACCTATTGTCCGTCCTTTTCCATCGCGCGGCGCATGGCTGCGCCCACGGAGGCTGCGCCGTCCGGACGGGCGTTGTTGCGGCGCAGGATGGCGTCAATTTCCACCCTGGCGGCTTGCACCTGGGTGTGGAGCTCGGCGGCAGATACGCGCAGCGCGCCGCTGCCCAGGATGATCATCTGCTCCAGCGCGTCCGATGTGGCCACGCGCACGCGGTGATCCCTGGCGATTTTGTAGATGGTCTTTTCGATATAGTTGTCTGCCGTTTCGGCCTCTCGGGTGTATACGATGTGGATGCCGTGGTATTCCTCGGCCGCGCCCACATTGCCCGCCACCTTGTAGGCATCGAACACCAGGATCAGCTCGCACGGGTGGAAGCCGTGATAGTTGGCCAGGATATCCATCAGGCACTGACGGGCATGCTCCAGGCTTTCCCGCGAGACGGCCTTGAGCTCCTCCCAGGCAAAGATGATGTTGTAGCCGTCCACCAGCAGGTATTCCGGCCCGTCCTGCTGTGTGGGGATGGGGCGATTGTTGACCGTAGGCTGGCTGGTTCGCGGCGGCTGGCGCATGGCGCGGGGCTTGGCCGGGCCGTAGGTGCGCTCAAAAATAGCCTGCAGCTCTTCATCCTCGGCTGCCGTGCCGCGATAGCCGCTGCGGCTGGACGCGCTGGGGGCAGCCTGCGCCGCGTCAGCCCGATCCGCCTGCTCGGGGTGCAGGTGCATATAGCGATTGACTTCGTTCCATTTGACGGTAAAGCCCGCGCCGTGGGCGCAGAAGATGGAATCGGCTGGGTTGCCCAGATCGCGCTCAGGATCGTAGCCGCTTGCGGCCACCACCGCTTCCTGATCGCGGCAGGGCGCGTAGCCGCGCAGCGTGCAGGTGAGCCGCCCGCGCCCGCGGGTGTAGGCCGTTACCTCGCGCGCATAGTGCCGCGCCGCCGCAACGGGCGCGCTGCCCAGCAGCAGCACGCAGTCGCTCAGCGTTTCGGGCGGGGTGAAGCTGCCGCCCATCTGCTGGATATCGTTCATCGCGCGGCCCACGCAATCCTGCGGCAGCTCCAGGCGCAGATCGTACCAGGGCTCCAGCAGCACGCTTTGCGCGCTCATCAGCCCCTGCCGCACGGCGCGGTAGGTGGCCTGGCGAAAATCGCCGCCCTCGGTGTGCTTAGGGTGCGCGTGTCCGGCCACCAGGGTGATCTTCATATCGGTGATCGGCGCGCCGGTCAGCACGCCGGGATGGCGCTTTTCCATCAGATGGGTCAGGATCAGCCGCTGATAGCCGCGCTCCAGCACCTCGTCGGGGCAGTCGGCGGCAAAGTGCAGGCCGCTGCCGCGCTCGCCGGGCTCCAGCAGCAAATGTACCTCGGCATAGTGGCGCAGCGGCTCATAATGCCCCGCGCCGCGGACGGGCGCGGCGATGGTCTCGCGGTAAAGAATGCCGCCCTCGCCAAAGCCGGCGGCCAGGCCGAAGCGGTCGCGCAGCACGCGGCTGAGGATTTCCAATTGTACCTCGCCCATCAGCTGCACGTGGATTTCACGCAGACCCTCGTTCCACAAAACGTGCAGCTGCGGGTCTTCCTCCTCTAACTGGCGCAGGATGTCCAGCGCGCGGTGGGGATCAACGCCTGCTGGCAGCAGCACGCGATAGGTGAACACGGGGGTCAGCAGCGGCGCGCCGCCCGACTGCTCCGCGCCCAGGCCGTCCCCGGCGCGGGTGTAATTGAGTCCCGTCACGGCGCACAGCGTCCCGGCCTCGGCCTGCTCCACGGTGCGGAACTTTGCGCCCGAATAGATGCGGAGCTGGCTGACCTTTTCCTCCCACGCGCCGCCGGGCGCATCTGGGGACAGGCCGGACAGCAGCGCGCGCACCCGCAGGCTGCCGCCGGTGATCTTCATCCAGGTCAGCCGCGCGCCCTGGGGATCGCGGCTGATTTTGTAGATCCGCGCGGCAAAAGCCTGCGGCCATTGCGGCGCAGGCAGCAGGGCGCACAGGGCGCTCAGCAGCGCGTCTATGCCCTCCAGGCGCAGCGCCGAGCCGAAAAAGCAGGGAAACAGCAGCCGCTGGGCGGTCAGCCGGGCAATCAGCGCGTCGGGCACGGCCTCATCTTGCAGATAGTGCGCCAGCGCTTCCTCGCTGCAGGTGGCAATTTGCTCCATCCGGTCGGGGGAGAGCATGTCCACGCAGCCGTCGGACAGGCGGTTTTTCAATTCTTCCATCAGCGCGCGGCGGTTCGCGCCAGGCTGATCCATCTTGTTGATGAACAGAAACGTGGGCACATGGTAGCTTTGCAGCAGGCGCCATAGCGTGGCGGTGTGCCCCTGCACGCCGTCTGCGGCGCTGATAACCAGCACCGCGCAGTCCAGTACGCGCAGGGCGCGCTCGGTCTCGCCCGAAAAATCCACGTGGCCGGGGGTATCCACCAGGGTGATGGCACGTCCATGCCAGGAAAGCTCTGCCTGCTTGGAAAAAATGGTGATGCCGCGCTCGCGCTCCTGAGCGTCGGTATCCAGAAAGGCGTCGCGGTGATCCACACGCCCCAGCCTGCGCAGCGTGCCGCTTTGATACAGCATGGCCTCGGACAGGGTGGTCTTGCCCGCATCCACATGCGCCAGCAGGCCCACAGTCAGGCTGCCGCTCATGCCTGATCCTCCTTCTGCCGGACTTCACTGCGCTTGCAGATGCGGCGATAAATCAGAATGCCCAGCGCGCTGATGAGCGCCGTTGCGCCAAAGACGATCAGCGCGAAGGTCAGCTTGCCCGTGCCCAGCGCATTGCCGCCGATGGTGGAGGTGACCACCGATGGCAGGCGCGCCACGGTGGACAGCAAAAGGAAGGTGCTCAGCTTCATCGGGGTCAGCGGCACGATGTAGGTCATGATATCCTTGGGCGTGCCGGGGATGAAAAACAGGATGAACACCCACAGCGCCAGCCTTTTTTCATTGTGGAGAAAGCGCAGCGATTCGATTTTCTCGCGCGGGAAAAACACCTCCACGGCCTTTATGCCAAAGCGCCTGACAAACAGGAACACCAGCAGCCCGCCCAGCAGGATGCCGATTTCGCACAGCAGCGTGCCGCGCCAGAAGCCAAAGGCATAGCCCGCCCCCAGCTCCAGCGGCTCGCCGGGGATGATGGCAACCACAATCTGCAGCACCGTCATGCCTAAAAAGGCCAGCTGACCCAGCAGTCCGTGCCCCTGCACCCAGGCGCGGAACTGCTCCGGCTGGCGCACAAAGCGAATCAGCGGCCGCCCCACAAACCAGGATACAGCCAGCGTAAAAAGGATAAAAATAGCAATAGCGGCGGCATAAAGCGCCTTCTTATGTCGTTCAGTCATGATGGACTTCCTTTGATAATGGATTCAGAAGCGGGAACGAAATTTTCCCATTTTTTATTATACACGCTTCCATCGCGCAGGGCAAGGGAAAGCGTGCCGGGCAAATATAACAAAGCACGGAAAAGCCGTTGACAAACCTTGCCTGGTATGATAATGTAAAATTAAATCCATGGAATATCTTGAAATGGCTGAAAACAATTGCATGAACGACCGACAACCAAGAAAGGGAAATAAGCGATGATGAAGAGAGTGCTTGCGTTACTGCTGGCTGCTTTGCTGCTGTGCGGCGCAGCGACGGCAATGGCTGATACGACAGCCGAAACGACAAGGAAAACCGTTTCGCCGCGCATCGACGCGGTGACGGCCATTCAGAATGAATGCGGGAAAACCGTATTCGACGGCTATCGGCTGTACGGGATGCTGGAAAAAGGAAACGTAAAAAGCCTGATCGGCGTTGCGGAGGATGGAAGCGTACATCTCTGGACCGTTCGCTGCGATGAAGACGCGCCTTCCCCGGAGGTATCCGGCAGCGAATTGCAGCCCTTTGCAGGACGTTCGGATTTCGGGCTGTCCACGCAGGTCGCCCCGCGCTATTCCAATGTAAGTATTCAAAACATGACCTTTTACGATGCGCATGAAGTGCAGCTGGAAACGGGCATCACCTATGCGTATTTTTACTCGAGCGACGAGCTGTACGGCTTCCGCCGCTGGGCGCTTACCTGGCAGAAGGACGGCACGCTGTATCAGGCAGACTGCAATCTGCTCCGGCCGATGGTTACGCTGGAGGAAGCGCAGGACGGCCTGGACGTTTGGCTGGAAAGCGCTTTCCCGGAATCCGGCATAAAGGCCGTCGACTTTGAGGCGAAGCTATATGACAACGGCTATATCTTCACAACCCAGCTGAAGGGCGAGCAGTTGATTGACGGGCATTATCCGGGCACGCAGATGGTCATCCGCTATGACAGAGACGAGGGCGTAACCAGATTGAACTATTACGAGTATTAAGCCTATCACATAAGAACCGCGCCGGGGGATGCATCCTCCGGCGCGGTTCTGCGTCTGATGAAAGGCCGTTATTGCTGCTGGCGGTACACCTGATAGCCCTCGCTGTCCACGGTTACGTCGCCCTGCAGCAGAAGCTCGGATACCGGCACCACCTCAAAGCCGTTATCCTGATACCATTGCAGAATGTCGGGCAGCGCCTCAACCGTGGCCTTGCTGTCCAGGTGGCTCAGCAGGATGCTGCCGGGCACGATATCCTGGGTGGCAAAGAAATAGCTGCGGCTGGAATCCTGCCTGGCGTCGTCCGAATCCCGGAGCGTATGCGACCAGCGGATCACCTTCAGCCCCGCGCCCTCCACCACCGCGCGGATGCGCTCGTGGCTGTCGCCGTAGGGCGGACGGTACAGCGTGGGCAGCACGCCGGTGATCTGCTTGAGCATATCGTTGACCGGGGCCACCTCATTCCAGATTGTCGCGGTATCGGCGCGCAGCAGATGCTCGTGATGATAGGAGTGGTTGCCGATCTCATGGCCGCGGGCCACAAACTCCTGCACGATTTCGGGGTGCGATCTGGCAAAATCGCCCGTTACGAAGAACGTGATCTTTACGTTGTATTTGTCCAGAATGTCCAGGACGGTCTGGGCATAGTTGCTGCGCGAGCCGCAGTCCATGGTAAAGGAAATTTTGTTGTCGTCGCGCCGCACGCCCACGATGGAGATTTCGCTCAGGTCGCCGACAAACACCATTTGCCTGCTGTCGGCGGGAGCATCCTGCCCCACATGCAGCGAAAGCGTTTTCATGGGCCGCCAGTCCGCATCCATCTGCAGGGATACGGTATACTGGTCCCGGCCGGTATAGGGCACCTCGGCCAGGGTTTTGCCGTTCTGATCGCGCAGATAGATGATCTGCCCCTTGTTTTCAGCCGATGCGCCGGTCACCATAAAGCCGATATTGAGCGTTTCGCCCAGGTAGGTTTGCTGCATTTCGCGGTTGAACTGCGCCATCATCGCACCCGCGTACGTTACCGTAACGGTGCGCGCCGTGCCGCGCTGGTAGGCAAGGCTGGGCTGAATGGTGTATTCAAAGCGCTTTTTATAGCTGGAGCGCTCCGTCGTTACCTCCAGTACGGCCTGCGTTTCGCCCTGGCGCAGCGTGACGGGATAGCGGTTATCGCGCGAATCGGCGATGGTAACGGTGATATCCTGGCTGGGGGCAACGTCCGCCGTCAGGGTCAGCTGCACCGTATCGCCGCTTTGCGCCGTAAGCTGCTCCGCAGTAAAGGATACGCGCGGCTGCGCGTCCGCCAGCGCGGAGGGAATCAGCAGCGCAAGCAGCAGCAGGGCGATCAGCATCATTCGTTTCATGGGGTCAGTCCTCCTTTGTATTGCCCTTGATTATAGCATATCATGCCGCAAAAGGAAAGCCGCCGGGCGGATTATGCCGGGTCGTCCGGCACATGAAAGCAGGCGTCAGGCGGGGCGATAAAGCGCATCCGCTCGCCCGTGGCGGGGTGCGTGAAGGACAGAGAATAGGCGTGCAGCATCAGCCGGGGAGCCTTGGGCAGACCCTTGGCGCCGTAGATGGGATCGCCCAGCACCGGATGATGGATGGAGGCCATGTGCACGCGGATCTGATGCGTGCGGCCCGTAATCAGATGCACATCCAGCAGCGCGCGGTCGGCGTCCTGCCGTACCACCTGCCATTCCGTGCGCGAGGGCCGGCCGTTCGGGTCGATGGCCATCTTTTTGCGGTCGGCATGGCTGCGGCCAATCGGCGCGTCGATCACGCCCGCGCGCTCCTTCATCACCCCGGCCACCACGGCGTAATAGTGCTTTTCCATCTGCCGCGCGCTCAATTGCGCCGACAGCGCCTGATGCGTCTCATCATCCTTGGCCACCAGCAAAAGACCGCTGGTGTCCTTATCCAGCCGGTGCACGATCCCCGGCCGCAATTCGCCCCCGATGCCGCTGAGCTGATCCAGATGGTACAGCAGGGCGTTGACCAGCGTGCCGTCCGGGTTGCCCGCCGCCGGGTGAACCACCATGCCGCAGGGCTTGACCACCACAGCCAGGTGCGCATCCTGATAAAGGATTTTCAGCGGGATATCCTGCGCCTCGGCCTGGGCAGGGCGCGGCTCGGGCACCTCCACGCGCACCAGCGCGCCGGGCGCGGGCCTGGCGGAAGGCTTGCCCTCCGCGCGGCCGTCTATCGTTACTGCGCCGCTCTTGATCAATTCCGCCGCACGGGAGCGCGACAGCGCCCCATCCTGGCTCAGCAGCACATCCAGGCGCGAGCCGTCCGCCGTATATTCAAGCACGCTCATCGGGGGTATCTTCCTTTCCAAACAGCAAATAAACGCCCAGCAGCACCGCGCCGCACACCACCGCCGCGTCGGCGGGGTTAAACACAAACAGGCGCGCGAACAGCGGCTCCAGCATATCGATCACATACCCGTAGGCCAGGCGGTCAAACAGGTTGCCCGCCGCGCCGCCCAATATCAAGCCAAAGCCCGCCCAGGCATAGCCGGGCAGGCGCTTTTTGCGCAGATATACAAACAGCGCGATCATCACGCCCGCCGTCAGCGCGGCCAGCAGATAGGGCTGCCCGCCCAGCATGCCAAAGGCCATGCCCGTGTTGCGCGTGCCGCGCACGCCCAATACGCCGGGAATCAGCACAAAATCCGCCGCCGCCCAGGCAAGCTTGGCCGCGCGGTCGATCAGCGCCGCCAGCGCGGCGATCCATAAGCTTTTTTTCATTGCAGCCTCATTTGCACCATTGTAACCACCCTGGCCAGGAAATCGCTGATCACGGGCAGATTGCGCTCGGCAAGATATTGCAGAATATACACCAGCGCTGTGCCCGCCACAGCAAAGCCCAGCAGGCTGCCCACGCCGCGCAGCACGCCCAGCCAAAAGGCGTCGCGCAGGCGGCCCCGGCGGTCGCGCTGATTTTCCTCTATCCGGCCCAGCAGGGTCAGTATCGCTTGCAGCAGCATTTCCATATCATTCCGGCCCCTTATTACAGGATGCCCGCAAGCGCCGCTTTTATTATATGGAAAAACGGGAAAAATGTAAAGGCGAAGCCGCCGCCCATCGTTGACAGTGCGGGATAACTTCGCTACAATATCATGATGGGAGGATAGACGGCGTGCTGACATGCAAATTTGGCGGCTCCTCGCTGTCCTGCTCCGCAAATTTTCAAAAGGCGGCGGCCATCTTAGCCGCCGATTCCCGTCGCCGCTGCGTTGTGGTATCCGCCCCCGGCCGGCGCAATCCGCAGGATGAAAAGCTGACCGATCTGCTCTATGCCTGCCAAAGCGCCGCCGCGCAGGGGCGCGGGTTTTCCGCGCTGTTTGACCGTGTGGCCGGGCGCTATCTGGAAATCGCCCAGGGGCTGGGGCTGCGCGGTATCGGCCCGCTGCTGGATGAAGCACGCGCCGCCCTGCGCCATGCCTCGCCCGCCCGCGCGGCCAGCCTGGGCGAGCGCCTGTGCGCGCAGCTGATGGCGCGATATCTGAATTGGCCCTTTGTGGACGCGGCGGAGGTGGTACGCTTTGGCCCCGGCGGCGCGCTGGATGCATCCGCCACGCAGACGCTGCTGGCCGGCCGTCTGCGCAGCCTGCCCTGCGCCGTGCTGCCCGGCTTTTACGGGGCCGCGGCCAACGGCGAAATCTTCACCTTTTCCCGCGGCGGCGGGGATATCACCGGCGCGCTGGCCGCACAGGCCGTCAACGCCGAAGCTTACGAAAACTGGACTGATGTGCCCGGCGTGCTGCGCGCCGATCCCAGGCTCATCCCCGAGGCCGCGCCCGTGCCCTTTCTGACCTATCGGGAGCTCAAGCTCCTTTCGCGCCTGGGCGCAGGGGTGGTGCACGCGCAGGCCATCGCGCCCGCGCGCCGGGCGGGCATTCCCACCCATGTGCGCAGCACCTTTGCCCCGGACGCGCCGGGCACGGTGATTGCCGATACCCTGCCTGCGGGGCAGGCGCGCGGCTATCTGATTGCCGGGCGCGGCGACCTGCGGCTGATTACCTGCCGCCTGCCGCTGGAGGCGGACGCGCCCCGGCACGTGCCCGATTCCCTGCCTGCGCCGCTGACCGCCGTCCTGTCGCCCGGCGAAATCCGCATGGCCGTGCCTGCCGACGCATCCCTTCCCGCCCTGCCGCACGTAGCCAGCACGGCTCCCTGCGCAGCACTGGGGGTGATCGGCCCGGACAGCCCAGGGCTGGCCGCGCGGGTATTGGATATCCTGTTCAGCCTGGGCGCGCAGCCCGCTATGCTTTGCCGGGAGGAAGGCGCGCTTTTATTGATTTTGCCGCCCGACGGCTGGCAAAGGGCGGCCCGCGCGCTGTACGACGCGCTGATTCGCTGCTAAGCTATCCATGAAAGGATTTGTACATGAGAACGCTGACCATCCGCACCCAACATCCCTATAACGCGCTGATCGCGCCGGGGCTGCTTGACTGCGCCGGGCAGGAAATTGCCCGCGTGCTGTCCCCCTGCCGCGCCGTGCTGGTAACGGACGATACGGTGGACGCGTTTTACGGCGATAAGGTGCTGGAAAGCCTGCATCGCGCGGGCTTTGATGCGGCCAAATTCACCTTTCCCCATGGCGAAAAGAGCAAAAACATGCAAACCTACCAGCAGCTGCTGGATTTTCTGTGCGCGTGCGATCTGACGCGCAAGGACATCCTGATCGCCCTGGGCGGGGGCGTGACGGGCGATCTGTGCGGCTTTGCCGCCGCCACCTATCTGCGCGGCGTGCGCTATGTGCAGCTTCCCACCACCCTGCTTGCCATGGTGGACAGCAGCGTGGGCGGCAAGACGGCCGTCGATCTGCCCGGCCGCAAAAACGCCTGCGGGGCCTTCTGGCAGCCGTCGCTGGTGCTGTGCGATACAGCGGCGCTGGACACCCTGCCCGAGCGGGAAATCTCCAACGGCCTGGCCGAGTGCATCAAGCACGCGGTGATCGCCGATGCGGAAATGCTGCCCCTGACCCGTCTGCCTGCGGCGGATTACGTCGAGCTGGCAGCGCGCAACATCGCCGTCAAGGAGCGCTTTGTATCCCAGGATGAGCGCGATATGACCCAGCGGCAGTTTTTGAACTTCGGCCATACGGCGGGGCACGCCATCGAGGCGCTGAGCGGCTACCAGCTTCGCCACGGCGAGTGCGTGGCCATCGGCATGGTGCTGGCGGCGCGCATCGCGCAGGGGCTGGGCGTCTGCGCGCCCGATGTGCCTGCAGCCGTCATTCAGGCGCTGAACGCCGCCAGCCTGCCCATCCATTGCCCTTACGGGCCGGACGCGCTGTGCGACTTTGTGATGCACGATAAAAAGCGGCGCGGGGATGAAATCACCTGGGTGCTGCCCGAAAGGCTGGGGCAGTGCCTGCTTTACACCCTGCCGGTCACGCATCTGCCCGCGCTTTTGCAGCTGGGGTTTCAGTCATGATCGCGCGGCTTTTGTCCGCCGCGCTGCAGGGCGAGGTGACAGCGCCGCCCTCCAAGAGCGACGCGCAGCGGCTGCTGATTGCCGCCTGGCTGTCCGGGGATATCGACCGCGTGCAGCTAAACGGCGCTCAAAGCGCCGATATCGCCGCCTGCGTGCGCTGCCTGCACGCGCTCGGCACTCCTGAGCCCTGCCTGGACTGTGGGGATTCGGGCGCGGTGCTGCGCTTTTTAACGCCCGTGGCTGCGGCGCTGGGCGGGGCGCGCATGACGGGCAGCCATCAGCTGGCCGCCCGCCCCATGGGCGCGCTGCTGCATGCCCTGGCGGAGAACGGCTGCCGGATATCGGGCGATTGCCTGCCCTTCAGCCTGTCGGGCGCGCTGCGCGGCGGCGTTTATACGCTGCCGGGCGATATCTCCTCGCAGTTCATCAGCGGCCTGCTCTTTGCCCTGCCGCTGCTTGGGCAGGATAGCCAGATCCGCCTCACCTCCCCCCTGCGCAGCGCAGGCTATGTGGATATGACGCGCGATGTGCTGCGGCGCTTTGGTGTGCGCAGTATGCGGACGGAGGACGGCTTTTCCGCGCCCGGCGGGCAGACGTACCGTCTGCCTGCGCACGAGCTTGCGCCCGAGGGCGATTGGAGCGGCGCTGCCGTGTGGCTGGCCGTCAACGCCCTGGGCGGGCGCATCGCCCTGCGCGGGCTGAAGGACGACAGCCTGCAGTCCGACCGCCGCATGGCGCAGCTTGCCTGCGCGCTGCCCGGCACGGTGGATATCGCCGATATTCCAGATCTGCTGCCGCTGCTGTCTGTGCTGGCGGCCTTCCAGCCCGCCGCCACGCGCTTTACGCATGCCGGGCGGCTGCGCTATAAGGAAAGCGACCGGCTGACCGGCTGCGCGCGGCTGATCTGCGATCTGGGCGGCCTGGCTCTGGCTGAGGAGGATGCGCTGCTGGTGCAGCCCCGGCCGTTAACGGGCGGCGAAACCGACGCGCACGGCGATCATCGCATGGCCATGGCGGCGGCCGCGGCGGCCTGCGCCTGTCCACAGGGCGTGCTGCTGCGCGGAGCTGAGTGCGTGGATAAATCCTATCCCGCCTTCTGGGCGGATTACAAACGATTGGGAGGGCAAATGCATGTCCTGTGAATTTGGCAGGCGCGTGCGGGTGACGCTGTTTGGCCAGTCGCACGGCGAGGCCATCGGCGCGGTGATCGACGGGCTGCCTGCGGGCGAAGAAATTGACCTGGACCAGGCGCAGGCCTTTCTGCGCCGCCGCGCGCCCGGCCAGGCGCACGCTACCGCGCGGGTGGAAAGAGATATTCCGCATGTGCTCAGCGGCCTGACGGACGGCCATACCTGCGGCGCGCCGCTGTGCGCGGTGATAGAAAACCATGGCGCGAACAGCCGCGATTATGACGCGCTGTGCGATATTCCCCGCCCCATGCACGCCGATTACCCCGCCCGCGTCAAGTTTCACGGGCAGGCCGATCTGCGCGGCGGCGGCATGTATTCCGCCCGGCTGACGGCGGCGCTGTGCTTTGCCGGGGCCGTGTGCCTGCAGATTCTTGCCCGGCGCGGCGTTCGCCTGGGCGCGCATCTATTGCGCGTGGGGGAGGAAGAGGACGCGCCCTTTGACCCGCTGATGACCGACCCCGCCGTTTTCGACCTGCTGGCTGCGCGCAGCCCGGCGGCGCTGGACGAGCAGGCCGGGGAGCGCATGCTGTCCGCCATCGACGCGGCGCGCGATGCGGGCGACAGCCTGGGCGGCGCGGTGGAGCTGTGCGCGCTGGGGCTGCCTGCCGGACTGGGCGAGCCGCCCTTCGACGGGATGGAAAACCGTCTGTCCCAGGCGCTGTACGCCATCCCCGCCGTCAAATGCGTGGAGTTCGGCGCGGGCGCGGCGGTATCGCGCCTGCGCGGCAGCGCGCATAACGACGCCTTTTATTATGATGAAGCGGGCCGCGTGCGCACCCGTACTAACCGCCACGGCGGCGTGCTGGGCGGGATGACCACGGGCATGCCGCTGCTGCTGACCTGCCACATCAAGCCCACGCCCTCCATCGCCCTGCCGCAGGAGAGCGTCAACCTGCAAACGCACGAGAGCGCGCGGCTGTGCGTGCCTGGGCGGCACGATCCCTGTGCCGCGCTGCGCGCCGTGCCCTGCGTGGAAGCCGCCGCAGCCATCGCGCTGCTGGATCTGTATCAGGAGGGCTTGATCGATGGCATTGGATGAGCTGCGCGCGGAGATCGACCGCGCGGATCAGGAATTGAGCGCCGCCTTTGCCCGGCGCATGGAGATTGCGGCACGGATTGCCGCCTATAAGCGCGAAAACGGCTTGCCTGTGCTGGATCAGCGCCGTGAGGATGCGGTGGCCGCGCGCATGGCGGCAGGGTGCGGCGCGCGCCTGGCCCCCTACATGGAGCGGCTGTACCGCACGCTGTTTGCCCTGAGCCGGGAGTATCAGCAATCCCTGCTTGCCAGGACGGGGCTGATCGGCCATCCGCTGGGGCATAGCTGCTCGCCGCAGCTGCACGGCCTGTACGGCGATACGGGCTACCAGCTGTGGGATATCACGCCCGACAAATTGCCTGATTTTATGCAAAGACGGGATTTCGCCCTGGCCAATGTGACCATTCCCTACAAGCAGGCGGTGCTGCCCGATTGCGATACGCTGTCGGATACCGCGCGGTGCATCGGCAGCGTGAACACGCTGATCTGCCGCGAGGGCCGCGTGCATGGCGATAATACCGACGCCTATGGCTTTGCCGCCCTGGCGCGGCGCGCGGGCGTGGACTTTTCGCAGGGCAAAACGCTGATTCTGGGCAGCGGCGGCACATCGCGCACGGCGCGCTATGTGGTGGAAAGCGCGGGCGGCGAGGCGGTGATCATCTCCCGCACGGGCGAAAACAACTATCAGAATTTAAGCAGGCACGCCGACGCGCGCTGGATCGTCAACGCCACGCCGGTCGGCATGTATCCAAATGTGGATGGCTGCTTGCTCAAGCTTTCGGATTTTCCCGCCCTGTCCGGCGTGCTGGACGTGGTGTACAATCCCCTGCGCACGCCGCTGATTCAGCAGGCGCAGGCATTAAAAATACCCGCCATGGGCGGGTTGTATATGCTCTGCGCGCAGGCTGCGCGGGCGCGCGAGCTGCTGACCGGCACGCTGCCCGATGCGGATGCAGCTTATCAGGCCCTGCTTCGGCAGCGGTTGGGCATTGCGCTGATCGGCATGCCGGGGGCGGGCAAGAGCACGCTGGCGCGCAGGCTGGCGCAGCTTTTGCCGCTGGAGCTGCACGATACGGACGATGAAATCGCCCAAAGCGCGGGGCAAACCATCCCGGAGCTGTTCAAAAGCCAGGGTGAAGCCGCCTTCCGCGCGCTGGAGGCGCAGGCTGTGGCGCAGGCAGGCAGCCAGGGTGGGCGCGTAATCGCCGCAGGCGGCGGAGCCGTGCTGCGGGAGGAAAACCGCCGGCACCTCAGGCAGAACTGCCTGGCGGTGTGGGTGCAGCGCGATCTGCAGTCGCTGCCGCTGGCGGGGCGTCCCATCTCCCAGAGCTGCCCCAGCCTGCAGGCGCTGTACGATCAGCGCGCGCCGCTGTATGCCGCCTGCGCGGATATCATTGTATCCAACAATGGCAGCATTGAAGATTGCGCGCGTGAAATCGCCGCACGCTATCAGGCGGCCGTTACAGCCGCCCCGCCTGCCGCATCTGCGCCTTGACCTCCACCACAATGTCCGCCTCGCGGTAGCGGTCATGCCAGCCATAGGCGTTCCACTCATACAGGGTGGCAAAGCGCCGCGCGGCCACGCTGCCAAAGCCCAGCGCGTCGCAATCCACGCTTTGCAGCTTGTGCATCAGGCCGCTGATCTCGGCCTCTAAAAAGGCTGTCACGCCGGCTTCCGGCTCGCCGCTGAAAATGGAATACTCGATGATCACGGGCAGCTCCAGCGTCAATACGCTGCGGCTGCCCTTTTCTTCAATGCGCAGGCGGTGCGGCTTTTTCCATTTGGCGCTGTAATAACGATCGCCAAAGGCAAAGAACAGCGATTGCGGTTCGCCGATGATCAGGTGATACAGCTGCACCTCGTACCCCGTCAGGATGGTATAATCCCCGTCCGGGCCGATGGCCACGCCGCCCACGTACTCCGCCGTGGACGCGCCCTGGCGGGGCAGCTCGCCGCTTTCCACATCCAGCGGCTGGCCGGGCTGCGGCGCGTCCAGGTTGTCATATACGTTCAGGGACGCATAAGTAATCAGCGGGGCGCGCCACGAGCCGCTCAGATCGCGCAGCACGGCGGCCAGCGTGGTGGAGGGAATATATCCCTGCTGGTCGTAGTTTTCCAGCGTCGCATCCAGATATTTGCTCAGCCGCTTGCCGATCTGCGGCTGCTGCTGCTGCAGAAACGTGCGCGCGTCGTCCCGGCACAGCACCAGCACAGCCTGGGAGCGGATATTTTGCAGCTGCCCAACCTGGGAGAGCATATCCTGCAGGCGGACGGTCTGCAGGGAATCCAGGCTGATCACCACCTCGCGCAGCTGGCTGAAGCGCAGCGCGCGCGGGGTGGAGCCGCTCAGCGCGGCCAGGGCGTGCGGCCAATCCACGCCGGCGGCGCTCAGCGTCAGGTATTCCTGCCCGCCGCCATCATCCTGACCCGCAGCGGATTTTCCCGTGTAATCGGGCGCCTTGATGGTGACAACCACGCCGTTTTCGGTCACATCCACGCCCATGGAGATGATCATCAGGCTTAAATCCAGCCCGTCCGAGCAGCCGCACAGCAGCGGCAGCAGCGCGCACAAAAGCGCGCAAAGCGCCCGTTTCATGCGGCTTTCCCCTCCTTTTTGCGCGCAAAAGCGTTAAAAATCAATATCATCCCCACCAGCAGCACGGCGATGGGATAGCGCAGCGGCAGGACAGCCATCAGCGCCTCCTCCGCACGATCCGCACCAATCAGCGCCAGCGGCACGCACAATACGGCAAAGGGCAGCAGCGGCACGCGCAGCTTTGCCGCGCGCTTGACGCACGCGCACAGAAAGCTGCCCGAGCCCGCAAAGGCCACCAGGAACAGCAGCAGCTCGGTGATCAGCATCAGCGACCAGGCCAGGGTGCTGGGGCTGATGTTCATCAGCATCTGCAGCCGCAGGGCAAAGCCCCAGCGCCCGCTCAACGATGTGGCGGGCAGCACATAGGCGCAGCACAGCAGCAGCAGCGCGATCATGAATACCGCCACCAGCAGCGGCAGCCAGGTGCGCGCCCGGCGCGCCGCCTGACGCGGCTCGGCATGCGAAAACAGCGGCAGCACCGCCGCCGTCCAGCAGCCCCCGCCGCCCAGCGCCGCGCAGCGCAGGGTGTGCCGCACGCCGTAGCCTGCCCAGGGAAACAGATACCCCGTCTCGCCCTGCGGCATTACCGTGGCGGCGCAGAACACAAACGACCCGATAAAGAACCACCGCAGGAACCGCGCTGTGCGCGAGGCCGCGTCAGTCGCTTTATAGGGCGTGCCGACGCCCACCGCGACGGCGGCGATCATGGCCAGCCAGAAGCGCGGCGTGCCCGGCAGGATAAACGCGCAGGTCAGCTCGATCATCGCCAGCAGATCCACCGCCATATCGCTGAGGAACAGCACCGCCAGCGCGCCCGCAATCACCCGGTATGGCGCGCGCTCAAAGGCGTTTTGCGGCATGCCGCGCGCAGCCAGCATGCCAAAGCCCCACAGCAGCAGCGCGGGGACGATCAGCAGCAGCGCGCCCCACCAGGCACTGGTGGCTGCGGCAGGCAGCATATACAGCGCCGAAAAGGCCAATAGCTGCGAAAACACTGTCATGCCCAGCATGATGGCTCCCTCGTGCATATGGTCGGCACGGCGGCTCAGGTCGGATTGCTTTTCATCGTGCACCGGCGTTGCGGTTTGAAACAGCTTATTCATCCTTTTTCTCCCAGGCGCGCATCCGCCCGCGGCTTCGCAGCATGGCGGCCGGATTGCTCAGATATCCCCGCAGCCGCTGCCGCCACACAGGCATGCGCAGCGCCAGATCGGGATTGCGCGCGCGGCGCGGGGCAAAGGGCGCGCACAGGGGCGCGCCCAGGCTGGTTTGCGCAAAGATGTGCAGCATCAGGATCAGCAGGCACAGCACCAGGCCAAAGTACCCCGCCAGCCCCGCCGCCACCACCAGCGCCAGTTGCGCAATGCGCAGGGCGATGGACGAGGTATAATCGGGCATCACAAAGCTGCCCAGGCCGCTGAGCGCCACCAGCACAATCAGCAGCGGGCTGACCAGATCGGCCTCCGCCGCGGCCTGACCCAGGATCAGCGCGCTGACCACGCCCAGGCTGCCGCCCATCATGGAGGGCACGCGCGTGCAGGCCTCGTTGATCAGGCTGAAGATGATCAGCATGCCGATGGTGGCCGGGAACACGCCGATGGGCACATGCGATTGCGCCTCCTGCACGCTGGTCAGCAGCGGCAGGGGCATGCCCTCGGTGTGAAAGTTGGTCAGCGCCACAAACATGGGCGGCACCAGCAGCGCCAGCAATAGACCCAGCATGCGCAGCAGGCGCAAAAACGCCCCGTACTGCCAGCGCAGCGAGGAATCGTCTGGCGCGTGAAAGAGCTCGGCCATGTTCATGGGCATGGACAGCATCTGCGGGGCGTTTTCAAGGCCCAGCAGAATCTGCCCGCTCAGCAGAAAGCTGACCGCGCGATCGGGCCGCTCGGTGGTGACAATCTGCGGCAGCAGCGAATAGGGGCTGTCCTCCAACAGCTGCTCCAGCATGCCCAGGGAGGATACATAATCCACATTGCAGCCGTCCAGGCGGCGCTTGATCTCATCGATATTCTCCTTGCGCGCCACGCCGTCCAGATACAGGATGCACACGCGCGCAGGCACGCGCGAGCCCACGCTTGCCGCCTCGCTGACCAGCGCGGGCGTGCGCATCATGCGCCGCAGCAGCACCACGTTATCGCGCAGCGATTCCGAAAACGCCTCCTGCGGCCCTTGCACCACCAGCTCGCCCGTGGTCTGCTGGATGCCGCGCTTGGCAAAGCCCTTTGCATCCAGGGCGATGGCTCCGTCAATCTCCTCGCACAGCAGCAGCGCGTCGCCGTTCATCAGGCTGCCGATGGCCGTGGGCAGGCGCGTGGTGGGCGTGGCGCTGGCAATGGACAGGATCTCGCCCAGCAGCGTATCCTGGCTCCATTCCATATCCCGCGCCTGCTGACAGGGCGCGATCACCCCGCGCAGCAGCTTGTTATCGTCCGCCATGCCGTCGATGTAAAACAGCGCCGCGCGCCGTCCCAGCACGCGAAAGCGGCGCAGCACCGCATCCTCGCACACCGGCCGGCGCAGGGTATCGGATATCAGCTGCACCTTTTCGTCAAAATCGCCTGTCAGCGCGGCATTGCTTGCATATTCCAATGGCATGGCGCACCCTCCATATGATTGCGGCTATCCAAAGTATGGGCGCGCCGCGCCTTTACTATGCGCGGGAAACGTGCTATCATAAATGAAATGGAGGATTTGCCGCTGATGCGGAGAAGGCGGCGAGGCGCAGAGAGACGGATGAGGGGGAATGCAGCATATAAATATTACTTGAGTTTCCGCATAACCAGCCCCCTCATCACCGCCTGCGGCGGAGCTTCTCCCCAAGGAGAAGCCTTATTTGTGAGTTCGATGATATGGCTATCGCAGACCATTTGTTAGCAAGTACGCGACTATAGAAGCCTTCCCCCAGAAGGGGGAAGGTGTCGAGCGTATAGCGAGACGGATGAGGGGGAATGCAACAGCTTACGTATGCTGGAAATCGTAGCCAACCAAAAGCCTTCTCCTTGAGGAGAAGGTGGCGAATGCAATGAGCCGGATGAGGCGCGTAATCCGCCGCTGCCTGTGGCAGATGAAGGCGGATGCAGCGCCAATGAGTTTTGCTAGCGTCAGCGCCGCAAAATGACTATGCCGAATTGTGAGGGCCGTAGCCGCCGCAGCGGCGTTATCTCTATATAGTTTTGCTAACGGCTGCTGCGCAGCCTACACCTCACCACCGCCTGCGGCGGAGCTTCTCCTCAAGGAGAAGCCTTTTGGTGAATGCACTCACCAACTATCGCTATACCCGCCGCGCCTGATTCCCGCACCCAACCACTGCCCCCGTGGCACGCTGATCGCAGATCAGCGCAGGGCTGGCGAAGCCAGACCATAGGGGAAATATTCAAGGGGACGGATGGCGCTTGCGCCGATCCGGACACGCAGAATTTTCCCTGCCACGGGGGGCGGCAGTGCCGCCTTCCAGTTTTATTCAATCGACTTTCACGGTCACAACGCAGCCTTCTTTGATTCTTTCTTGGGCTCCAAGAAAGAATCGTACCTTCCGTACCTCTTCCCCGCAATTTTCCCCAAAGGAGGGCGATTTTCCATGCCGCCGCTGGGTCTGTATGTCCATGTGCCGTTCTGCGCGCGCAAGTGCGCCTACTGCGATTTTGCGTCCTGGCCGGGGCGCGAAAACGATATGCCGCGCTATGCGGACGCGGTGTGCGCCGAGATCGTCCGCCGCGCGGCGGAATGCGGCCATCCCGCCGCAGATACGGTGTTTTTCGGCGGCGGCACGCCGTCCCTTTTGCCGCCAGCGTTGTTCAGACAGCTTGCGCAGGCGCTGCGAGCGAATTTTGATATCGCCCCGGACGCCGAATGGACGGTGGAGTGCAATCCCGGCACGCTGACGCAGCCCTTTGCCGATACACTGGCCGCCTGCGGGGCCAACCGCATATCGCTGGGCATGCAGGCAGCGCAGCCCGCGCTGCTTAAGCGGCTCAATCGTATCCATGATATGGACGGTGTGCGGCAGGCCGTCGGCATCGCGCGCGCGGCGGGCATCGGGCGGCTGAATCTGGATTTGATGCTGGGCCTGCCCGGCCAGACCATGGCGGATTGGCGCGATACGCTGGGCGCGGCGCTCAGCCTTGCGCCGCAGCATATTTCGTGCTACGCGCTGATTGTGGAGGAAGGCACGCCCCTGGCCGCGCAGCTTGCGCGCGGGGAGATTGCCCTGCCGGGCGAGGAGGCGGAGCGCGATATGTACGGCGCGGCGCGCGATATTTTGCGCGCGCACGGCTTTCATCAGTATGAGATCAGCAATTTCGCGCTGCCGGGCGAGGAGTGCCGCCACAATGTCAACTGCTGGCGGCGGGAGGATTATCTGGGCTTTGGCTGCGCGGCGCACAGCCTGCGGCGCAATACGCGGCGCGCCAATCCGGCCGATCTGGCTGCCTATCTGCGCGGGGACGCGCCGGAAACGGAGCAGATTTCGCCCGATGACGCAATGTTTGAAAGCCTGATGCTGGGCTTGCGCCTGACGCAGGGCCTGGACGAGGCGGACTTTGCCCGCCGCCATGGCCGCGCGCTATGGGATGTATACGGCGCGCGGCTTGCGCCCGCGCTGCGCGATGGCCGGCTGATGCGGCAGGATGGCCGCCTGTACCTGACCGAGCACGGCATGGACGTGATGAACAGCGTGCTGGTGGACGCGATGGGGGAGTAGGCGCAGCATGGGAAAAAGCTTGAACACGGGCAAAAAATCCGATTATGACCAGCGCTATCGCCATAAGCTGAACATGCTGGAGCCGGGCTGCCGCATGCTGAAAATTGCGGTCGCTGGGGCTTGCGGGGTTGATTCTGCATTGGGCCGGGCAGATTGTCCTGTCGCGCGCGGCCCTTGTCATTGCCGCGCTGATTGTGCTGGTATTATTGCTCCTGGTGCGCGTTGAGCTGCATCAGGACCGCGTGCTGAATGACATCGCCCTGCGCGAAATGCAGGAGAAAGAAAAGCAATAAAAGCCTGAGCAACTGAAAAGCGCCATGCTTCCTGATGAAAGCATGGCGCTTTTGCATATTGATCCTTAGTTATGCAGCCAGTCCAGCGAGTCGGGATAGGTATATTCCTTCCTGTTTTTGTGGCACCAGTTTGCCGCCCAGGAACCGCGGCCAACTGCAAAGGTAAGCTTGTTTGCGCAGAAGGTAAATGCCCCCTCTCCGATGCCCGTCAGGCTGTCGGGGAGCGTGATGTTTGTAAGAAATCTGCAGTTATAGAATGCATCGCATCCAATGCTTGTGATGCCGTCGGGAACCGTATAGCTTTCCTGCACAGACGCGCAGGGATAAGAAATCAGCTCTTTCTCTGCCTTGCTGAACAGCACGCCATTGATTGCGGCAAGCGTTGGATGATCGGGAGAGACCAGAATTTTTGTTAATTCATCACAGTCCGTAAACGGGTTTTCTTCGATATTGACCAGGCTGTCCGGGAGGGTGATGATCTTAAGAAATCTGCAGCCCTTGAACGCATCGCGCCCGATGCTCGTGGTGCCTTTGGGAACCGAATAGATTTCCTGCTTATACGCGCAAGGATAGCAGATCAGCTCGTTCTCTGGCTTGCTGAACAGCACGCCATTGATTGAGGCAAGCGTTGGATGATTGTAAGACACATGAATCCGCATTAATTCGTCACAGTCTGTAAACGGGTTTTCTTCGATATGGATCGGGCTGTCCGGGAGGGTGATGCTCTTAAGAAATCTGCAGCCCTTGAACGCACCGTCTTCGATGCTTGTGACGCCGTTGGGAACCGTATAGCTTTCCTGCGTAAGTGCGCAAGGATAGCAAATCAGCTTTTTCTCTGCCTTGCTGAACAGTACGCCATTGATCACAGCGAGCGTTGGATGATCGGGAGACACTTGGATTCGCGTTAGTTTATCACAGCCGATAAACGGGTTGTCTTCGATATCTGTCAGACTGTCCGGGAGCGTAATGCTCGTAAGGGATTTGCAGTTCTCAAACACCTCGCATCCGATGTGCGTCAGGCTGCCGGGCAGCGTGATGCCTGAAAGGGATTCGCAGCCAGAGAACATCCAGGTTCCGATACTTGTCAGGCCGTCCGGTAACGTAATGCTCGTAAGGGATTTGCAGTTGCTGAACGCTTGCTCTTCGATACTCGTCAGACCATCCGGCAGTGTGATGCTTGTAAGGGAACTGCAGTCACTGAACGCCTTTTCTCCGATGCTTGTAAGGCCGTCCGGCAGGGTGACGCTTGTAAGGGAGCTGCAGTTATAGAACGCCAATCCATCGATGCTTGTCAGGCTGCTTGGAAACGTGATGCCCGCAAGGGAGTCGCAGCCAATGAACGCCCGGTATCCGATGCTTGTCACACTGTCCGGCAGCGAAATGCTTGTAAGGGATTTGCACCAGGAGAACGTCTCATTTCCGATGCTCGTCAGGCTGTCCGGAAGTACGACGCTCATAAGGGAGCAGCACTCAGTAAACGCCCAGTCGCCGATGGTCGACACGCTGTCTGGAATCACGATGTTTACAAGGGATTTACAGCTGCCAAACGCCTGCTCTCCGATGCCCGTCAGGCCGTCCGGCAGCGTAATGCTCGTAAGAAAATTGCAATTATAGAAAGCGTAATTTCCGATGCTCGTGATGCCGCCGGGAACCGCATAGCTTTCCTGCATAAGTGCGCAAGGATAGGAAATCAGCGCTTTCTCTGCCTTGCTGAACAGTGCGCCATCGATTACAGCAAGCGCTGGATGATCAGGAGATACCTGAATTTGCGCTAATTGGTCACAGCCTGTAAACGGGTTTTCCCCGATACTGGTCAGGCTGTCCGGAAGCGTGACGCTCGTGAGGGAACTGCAGCCATAGAACGCCAATCCCCCGATGCTTGTCAGGCTGTTCGGAAATGTAATGCTTGCAAGAGATTGGCATTGAAAGAATGCGGAATCCCCGATAGATGTCAAACTGTCCGGGAGTATGACACTCGTCAGGGAGAAGCAGTCCTTGAACGCCTCTTCTCCGATGCTTGTCAGACCGTTTGGCAGCGTGATACTCGCAAGGGACTTGCACGCAGCGAACGCCTCGTCTCCGATGCTCGTCAGGCCGTCCGGGAACGTGATACTTGTAAGGAATCTGCAGGAGTCGAACGCATGCTCTCCGATGCTTGTCAGGCGATCCGGCAACGTGATGCTCGTAAGAAATCTGCAGCCAGCGAACGCCCAGCGACCGATGCTGGTTACAGTATATCTATCCAGCTGATCGGGAACGGACAGGGACGCTGCCTCGCTGGCACAGTTAGTGATTTCCGCCGTTCCATCGGCCAGGAGGATATACTGATAGTCCCCGCTCATGTAAACGGCCTTTTCTCCCCCTGCCATTGCAGGGAAGACAGTCATTGCCGCTGCCAGGATCAGAATCATTGCGAGAGCCAGCCATCCGCGCTTTTTCATGCGTTCTTCCTCTTTCCTTGCATTGCTGCATATAGGGAATAATTCGACACACACCATGCCTTTCCCTGCCAATGAATGCAAAATTCTGCTTCACAATTGCAAAATAAAAGCGTGTGCTTCAGAACAAAGCACACGCTGCAAAAGATGAAATGGGATTACTTGATCGTCACGGTCTTTTCAGCGGGATTGAGGGTGATGGTGTATTCGCCGGGAGCGACGAGGATGTTATCGCCGTTTTCCGCGCCGAACCAGTATTCGTTCGCCACGTTGCCGCCGCAGCCGTAAACGCACTTGAAGGCGACCTTGCCGCCCGCCCATTCGGCGGTTTCCTTATCGGTGAAGTTCACCTTCAGGGAGTAGGTGCCGTCGCCGTTGTCGGCCATCTTATAGGCTTCGTTTTCGGCGTTCGCGTCCGCAGCCCAGCCGCCGTTGCCGCAGGTGCCGACTACGTAGTACGCGGGGGTCTCGCACACGATGGGCGCGGCCAGCCTGTTGTCCTCGGTCAGCTTGACGAAGACCATGTAGTGGCCCTTGGTGACCTTGATGTTGCCGTCGTCGGCCGCAAACCAGGCGTCGGAAGCGTAGTTCTTCACGCCGAATTCGCCTTCGTCATCGTTGCAGTCAAACTCGCCGTACCAGACGTAGTCCGAGCCGTTCTGCTGGAGCTTTACGTTCTGCTCCACATCCCAGCCGAGGAAGGAGGCGTGCACCTGCAGGTCAAAGGAATACTCGGCCGCCGCCGCATCGCCCAGGCGCTCGGCGCTGATCTTGCACAGGGAGATGGTTTCCGCGTCGGTGGTCAGGGTCAGGCGATAGAAGCCGTCCTGCAGCACCTTGATGTTCGCGCCGGTGTCAAAGGCGTCCTCGCCGCCGGTCATGTATTCGGACTTGACCACGTTGCGGCTGTCCAGGCTGTCCACGGACGACCAGGCGTAGCCCTCGCCGATCACGGCGATTTTGAATTCATCGCCCGCGTAGAGGTTGACGTCGATGGAGAAGGTGTTGAACTGGCCTTCAACGGGCTGGAGGCGGTAGTTGTCCTGCGGCCAGACCTTGCCCCAGGCGTTATCCGGGTAGCCCGTCAGCGAGCCGGCCAGCATCCACGGGCGCTCATCGGCCATGGCGCTCTGCCAGGCCACGAACAGGGTGGTGTCCTTCTGGATGGGCTTGCCGTCATAGGCGCGCAGCAGCGCGGGCGTGACGTAGACGCCCTGCAGCACATAGCCTTCCTTTGCATAGCCGATATCGGTGACGGCTTCGCCCTTGGCGATTTCAAACTCATTCAGGACGGTCACGCCGTCGCTGTCCACGATGGTGATTTTCACCTTTTCGCCTTCGGCCAGCGCCGCGCAGCAGCACAGGCACAGAACCAGCGCCAGCAGGATAGAGAGAGCCTTTTTCATGGATATTCCTCCTTTTATTTTGATAATCCCCTTGCGGGGTTCATCTCTTATTGAAAAATCGCAATGCCGTAGGAAGGAACGAACGCTTCGCCGTCGTTTGCCTCGGCCTCGCCCCAGATTTCCAGCTCGCCCGCCAGGCGCGTATAGCCGCCGGGCAGCGGGAAGGAAAGATCGTCGATGGACAGGTTGACCGCGATGAGAAGCTTATCGCCCTGCCAGTCCTTTTCAATCAGGCACAGGTTTGAATCGGGGCTTTCAAGGATGGTCGGCGTGCCGCGCGCAATCTGCGGGAACTGATGCCGCAGCGCCAGCGCCGCGCGATAGTATTGCAGGATGGAAAGCGGGTTGCTTTCCTGATCCAGCACGGAGGGAAAGGGATAATCGGCAATCGTCGTGCCGGGCGGGCAGAGGGTGATGTTCATCTTTTTATCCCAGAACATGCCCAGCCGCTTGTTCGGGTCGTTGCCGGCGCCCGCCATGCCGATTTCATCGCCGTAGTAGACGAAGATGGAGCCGTTGAGAATGCTCAGCAGGCCGCACGCCATTTTGGCGTTTGTGGGGGAGGTGGTGCCCACGCTGTTGACGATGCGCGGCGTATCATGATTGCCCAGGAAGGGGGTCATCACGTATTCGCCCAGCTCGCGCTGAAGCAGATTGATGACGTTGCCCAGGCTTTCGCCCTTCTTTTCCACATCGTTGCCCAGAATCTTGGCGATGTAGCCGCCGCCCTGCGCCACCGGGAAAGCGAAAAAGCTGTCCACGCCGCTGGCGTAATAATCGTGGATGGTGTACAGGCTGTCCCAGCATTCGCCCACGATAAAGCAGTCGGGGCGGATGGCCTTGGCCGCGTCGTTCAGCCAGCGCAGGAAGGAAATGTTCTTTTCCTTATTGCCGGTATAGTAGCTTGTCACCGCGTCCAGGCGGAAGCCGTCCACACCCATTTCCAGCCAGAAGCGCATGATCTCTTCGATTTCCGCGCGTACCTGCGGGTTATCCAGGTTCAGATCCGGCATGGTGGATACAAAGCGGGATTCAAAGTACGTGCCGTCCGGCAGCGCGTTGTAGCCCGTTTTGGGGGTATCGGAGAAGTTGTAATACGCGCGGTAGGGCGAGTCGGCGCTGGCCCTGGCAGCCTGGAACCACGGGTGCTCGCTGGAGGTGTGGTTGACCACCAGATCAAGGATTACTTTGATGCCCGCCTCGTGCGCGGCTTCCAGAAACGCCTGGAAATCCTCCATGGTGCCGTATTGCGGGTCGATCGCCCGGTAGTCCGTCACATCGTATTTGTGATAGCTGGGTGAGGGATGAATGGGCATCAGCCAGACGCCGTCCACATGCAGGGACTGCAGATAGGGCAGCTTTTCCTTCAGACCGATAAAATCGCCGATCCGGTCGCCGTTGCCGTCGGCAAACGAATAGACAAAGATTTCGTACCAGTTGTCAGCCAGCGCCGCATCGTCGTTCTTCAGCGCCAGGGCGGGCGCTGCGGACACAAGCAGGCAGGCTGCCAGCAGGAACGCAAGAATTTTTCTCATGGGCACGCTCCTTCATTTTTCATTTGGAAAGCAGGGGCAAGGCAGGGAGCTTCGCCTGCTGCTTAACCCTTCACAGCGCCGGCGGTAAGGCCGTTGACGATGTGCTTGACCAGGCAGAAGTAGAGAATCACGATGGGCACGGCGATGAACACGCTGCCTGCCGCAAAGCGGGAAAAGTGCGTTTCAGGCATCGAGAACAGGCCGACGGCGACCGTCCACTGATCGCGGTTCTTGAGCAGCAGCTTGGGCAGCAGGCAGTCGCTCCACGGCCAGGCAAACTGCGTAAGCGCGGTGTAGACGATCATGGGCTTGGACAGCGGCAGGGTGATCCTGGTGAAGATCTGCAGGTTGGTCGCGCCGTCGATGCGCGCCGCCTCGTGGATGGTGGCGGGGATGGTATCAAAGTAGCCCTTCTGCACGAGATACCCCATCGGCGCGGTGCCGGCGTAGAGGAAGATCAGCGCTTCCAGCCGGTTAAGCAGCCCCAGCTGCGCCATGATGATGTAGATGGCGGTCATGCCCATAAAGCCGGGGAACATACCCAGCACCAGCGTCAGGTTCTTGATTGCGTTGCGCCCCTTGAAGCGGAAGCGGCTCATCACATAGCCGGTCAGGATGACCAGTACCGTGCCGAAAACGCAGCTCATGGACGCGACGTAAAGGGTGTTTATGAACCACTGGCGATAGGGATACAGGCCGTTCACATCGTCGGTAAACAGATCGATGAAGGTCTGCAGGCTGTATTCCGTCGGGAAGAAGCCGTGGATTTCGTACAGGCTGCCCGATTTGCTCAGCGAGGCCAGAATCAGCCACAGGCAGGGGAGCAGAAAGATCAGCGAAACGATGATCAGCGCCAGATAGGTAAACCCATCGTCCAGGGCGCGGCGCAGCGTAAGCTTTCGTTTTCCGGCCTTGGCCGGCATGGCGTATGCGCTCATTGATAGGTATCCTCCTGCTTATAGGCCGCGGAACGAATGTATACCGTCAGGGAGAGCGTGGCCGTGATGACGAAGATCATCAGAGAGATAGCCGCGCCGACGGAATAGTAATTGTTGTCCACGGACAGGTTGTAGAGCCAGTTGATCAGCAGGTCGGTATCCGAGGCGAGGAAGTAATCGCCGTAGTTGGATATGACGCCGCTGCGCATGAAGAAGAAGATGCCGAAGTTATTGAAATTGCCCACGAACTGGCTGATAAGCACGGGCGTGGTGGAGAAGATGACGAAGGGCAGCGTGATCTTGCGGAACTGCTGGAAGGGCGTTGCGCCGTCCAGCGAGGAGGCCTCGTACAGGTCGTGGTTGATGTTGGTCAGGATGCCGGTGGTCATCAGCATGATGGAGGGAACGGAAATCCATGCGTTGACAAACAGGCCGATGCCGCGCGCCCACCATTTGGCCGAGGCGTCGTTGGTAAGGAAGAAGATGGTATCCTTCCCGGCGGCAGCCAGCAGGCTGTTGATGGGGCCGGACTGGGAAAACATGAACTTGAACCCCAGCATGGAGATGAAGCCGGGGATGGCGTAGGCCAGGATAGGGAACGCCCGCCAGATCTTGGAGCCGCGCACGTTCTTTTTGTTGAGCAGCAGCGCCAGCCCCAGGCCGCACAGAAAGTTGATGGCCGTGGTGCTTACCGCCCACATGACGTTCCACGTGAGAATCTTGCCGAACGTGCTGCCCAGCTTGCCCACGCTGAATATCTTTTGCCAGGCGGAAAAGCTCCAGTCGGCCAGCCTGGGATACACAATATCGCCGCCCAGATTGGTAAAGGCGATGAGGATCATGAAGATAATGGGCAGCACCGAGAAGATCATCACCGTGACCAGGGGCAGGCACAGCGCCGCAACGTGAAACCGCTCATCCGCCAGCGCGGCCAGCGTTTCGGGGAAGGAGCGCGGCTTTTTGCCCTTTTCAACCTGCCGCGCAGTAAAGGCTGCGTCGCGGATATTGCATACCCACAGCAGAATCAGGAAGCACAGCAGGATGATGGCGAAGATGCCCAGAATCAGCATGTTCATGCTGTTGTCGCCCTTTATGCCCATCCACAGGTCTTCCTCCTGCGTGCCCAGGGTGAAAAAGCCGATGAAATCCCGCGCGCCGCGGACAATGAAATACCATATGCCCGCCGCCTCCAGGCCCATAAAGAGCAGGCCCTTGATGATCTGCCCGTAGCAAAGCTGCCCCAGCCCCATCACGGCGGCGGACAGCCACACCCGGACGGGGGCCCAGCGGATAAAGCGGGCAAGCGCCTGCGCCCCCGCCCGAAGGCGGGCGAAGGGGGCGCGGCGGGCGGCTTGTTTGGTCGCTTGCATAGTCATGACGGACGACTCCTTCCGAAAAAGCGCTGCTTACGCCAGGGTGTGAATCGCGTCGAAAATCTGCTGCACCATGCGCTCCAGCCCTTGCTGGATTTTTTCGATGGTTTCATACAGCTCCGCTTCGCCGCGGGACAGGCGGAACGCATCGGTGCACAGATCGATCAGGAAGGATTCGCCCGGCGTCCAGATCTGCGCGGTTTCGTTGATGGCGGGCATCACGTCGATATAGCCCTCGTTCAGGTTGTCAAAGATCATCTGCACGGTCGCGTCGGTCTGGCCGATGGCGGCGGCAGCGTCGCTGCGGGCGGGGGTAACGCCCAGCACCTGGTTGCGCAGCATAACCTGCTCATAGCCTGCGGCAAACTCAATGAAGGCAAGCGAGGCGTTGGGGCATTCGGTGTAGGCAGAAATGCCGTAGCCGTTCACGCCGCCCATCATCTTGGTGCGGACGGTCTTGTTTTCCATATCGAGAATGGTATCCTGCCATGCGTCGCTGGTCAGATCGGCGGAGGCGGGCAGGCGCGGCACGTTGATCATCTTCAGGTCGGCCTCGGCCTCTTCCTTGGTCCAGTTGCCGGTGTTGACCATCGCGCGGATGAACATCTGCTTCACGTCCGGCGTGGTGATGGTGCACAGCATCTTGCTCTGCGCCAGATAGGCATAGGCAGCGGCGGCAAAGGTTTTGTCCAGCACCTCGGTGTTGTTCATCAGGGCGGCCCACTGGCGCAGCATGTTCAGCCCCTGGGCTGCGCCGCCCTTGGCCAGGCCGATATCATCGGGGTTGGTATTGCCGTTGCCAAAGACATACGCGCCGTAGGTCAGCGCATAGCCCACGGAGAAGTATACGTCCACCAGATCGTCCAGATAGCCGTATTCGGTTTTGCCGCCGTTCTGCTGGATATCCTGGCTCAGGGCGTACAGGGCGGTGAAGGTTTCAAAAAAGTCGGGCGTGCCGTTCTGGTTCAGGTCCCATTCCGCCTGCCAGTTGTCCGGCAGCATGGATTCAATGTAGAACAGCATGCCGCTTTGCACGTTGATCGGTACGCCGCAGTAAAAATCCTCGCCGTACATCTGCATCCTGTAGGCGTCCCATGCGTTCTGCGGGATTAGCTCCCAGCTTTCGAGGCTGTAGACCGGCAGGGGCAGCAGGTGCTTTTTGGTGGCGTATTTCATCAGGATGTCGTTGGCCTGATACCACACGTCCGGGCCGTAGCCATAGGGGCCGTCGGTCGCCAGGTCGCTGTACTGGTCGATGTCCATGATCTGGGCGGAAACGCCCTGATCGCGGTAGGCCTCGTTAAAGGCGTCGATGAGCTGCTGCACATAGCCCAGCTCGATGGCCGTGTTGTTTTCCAGCACGTTGACTACGGCGCCCTTTTCAAGCTGACCGTTAAAGCGGGCGGTGACGGCCTTGTAGCGGTCGCTTCCCTCGGCGAGGCTCGGCGCGCAGGCGCACAGCAGCGCCAGGCACAGCAGCAATGCAAGCGTCCTTTTCATGGGTTATTCCTCCTTGATAATGGATGCGTCGGCATCCAGAATGACAAAGCCGTTTGCTGCGATTTTCCCCTCCCGGCCGCGAACGCAATAGCGCGCGGCGCGGCTGGAGGCGTTGACGAGCAGGGTAAGCTCCCCGCGCTCCAGCGACAGCACATTGCCCGAGGCGGAAATGCGGATATCGTCGCCCGCCAGGCGGCCGCCCGTTTTCAGGCGGGCGAGAAGCTGTACATGCCGGCGAAGAGCCGTATTCCACGCCGCTTCGTCCCAGACAAAGCCCTTGCGGCAGTCCGGATCGTAGCCGCCGGTCATGCCGATTTCATCGCCGTAGTAAACGCAGGGCATGCCGGGAAAGAAAAAGAGAAGGCACAGCGCCAGCTTCAGCCGCTTCCGGTCGCCCCGCAGCAGGGTGAGAAAGCGATCGGTATCGTGGGAATCGAGCAGGTTCATCATCATCCGGGCGGAAATCGATGTGGTGCGGAAGAACAGGCGGGTCAGCCGCGAGGCGGCCTGCCGCGCCGTCAGCGCGCCGTCCACCAGATAATCGATCAGCGCCTTGGTCAGGCCGTAGTTCATCACGCCGTCCAGCTCGTCGCCCGCCAGCCACGCGCGCGGGTCGTGCCAGGCTTCGCCAAGAATCAGCGCGTCCGGGTTGGCGGCCTTGACAGCCTTGCGGAAGGCGCGCAGGAAATCATCGCTGATTTCATCCATCACGTCCAGCCGCCAGCCATCGATGCCGAATTCCCTTATCCACCACGCGCCCACGCCGCAGAAATAATCGATCACGGCGGGATTGCCGGTGTTGAGCTTGGGCATGTCGCTGGAAAAGCCGAAGGTGCTGTAATTGCCCTTTTCATGGCTTGGAAAATCGCCGTCGATCAGGAAAAAGTCATAATACGGCGAGGCCTTGCCGCGGCGCTTGACGTCCTCAAAGAAGGAATGATGCTCGGAGCAGTGGTTGAACACGCCGTCCAGCAACACGCGCATGCCGCGCGCGTGCGCAGCCTGCACCAGCTCGTGGAAGGCAGCCTGTCCGCCGAACCCCGCGTCCACATCATAATAATCCACGATGCTGTATTTGTGGTTGGTGGGGGAGGGGTGAATGGGCGTAAAATACAGGCAGTTAACGCCCAGGTCGCTCAGGTAATCCAGATGCTGCGTTACGCCCGGCAGGTCGCCGCCAAGGTACATCCTGGGGGTTGGCTTTGCATCCCACGGCGCAGTGATATAGGGCTTTTCGCCCATGCCGTTGGCAAAGCGCTCAGGAAAAATCTGGTACATGACGGCCGTATCCGTCCAGGGAATATGCCGGTGTACATTGCAGGGGAAAATATAGGGGTACTGGAAGAAGGTGTAGTAAGCGCGCTCAAAATCATAAGTGCGCGAAATCCCTTCTTCGCTGAAGTAAAAGCACTCGCCATTATGATATAGTAAAAACAGATAGCACAGCCGCGTATCGTCGCCGGTCAGGTCGATCTGATAATAATCCAGCGTATCGTCCTCGGCGATCCTGGGCAGGGGCAGCGTCCGGCGCTGCGTGCTCCAGGCGTATTTGTTCATGCAGAAGCAGAGCTCGGCGCGGTCAAAATCGCCCTTCGCCGTGGTCAGGCGAATGCGGAAGGTGTGCTCATCCAGCGGATAGCAGTCAATGCCGCGCCCGCGATGCGTGACAGCCGGAATGTTCATGCGTTTCCTCCGTTATTGATATGCCAGCCCGCCGCCGCCCGGCGCGGCTGCGCGATGCGCCCTGAATGAAAGGCAGGGATTGAAGCGCTTCATCGGGCTTCCGGGCGCTCCTGAACAGCGCCCAATTTCGTGCAAACGTTTGCATTGTCAGCATAACGCTGTTTTGCCAAAATGTCAACCTATTTGGGATAAAAAACGCCAGAAAATCATGGACGGATTTGCCGGCAGGACGTTCGCGGAGCGGCTGATCGACGCTGGCTGCGGGCCGCTTGGCGTATTGCCGCCGTTTTCAATATAAAAAAGGCTGTCCTTGAAAAAAGAACAGCCTTTTCCCGACGCGGCGCCGCCGGTTTATTGCTCCCGCTTCTGCCAGCGCGGCAGTGTGATGCGGAATTCCGTTCCCTCGCCCACGCGGCTGGATACCTCGATATCGCCCCGGTGCAGGCGGACGATCTCCCGCGCGATGGACAGCCCCAGCCCGTTGGAAACGCGATGCTCCTCCCGGTTGGCGATATAGTAGCGCTCGAAAATCCGGCCAAGATCCTCCGGCGCAATGCCGGGACCGTTATCGCTGACCGTAATCAGGGCCTTGCCGTCCGCCTCCTTCAGCTGCACCTCAATCTGCCCGCCCTGCGGCGTATAGGCGACTGCGTTTGCAATCACATTCTGCAGGGCGGAGGCAAGCCTGTTTTCATCGCCCCAGGCCATGACGCCCGGCGCGATCCGGCTGTGCATGGCGATTCCCCGATCCTCGCTTTCCAGCGCAAGGGCGGTTACTACGCCCTGCAGCGCGGCGCTCAGATCAAACGGCTCCGTTTCCATCAGCAGCTTATGGTCGTCCAGCTTTGAGGCGGTAAACAGATCGTTCACAAGCCGCGTGATAAACGCCAGCCTGTCCTCCGCAATGGCCAGAATTTCCGGCTGGCTGCCGTTTTCACGCACGCGCTCCAGGCACCCCTTCATGATAAAAAGCGGCGTGCGCAGATCGTGCGAAATGTTGGTTACCAGGTTGCGCTGCTCCTGCTGCTGGCGCACCAGCTCCGCCGTGCGCTGCTGCACCTTTGCGTCCAGCTCATGCGCCAGCGTTTCGGCCTCCTGATATTTGCGCGCAAAAAGCCGGTTTGTAAACACCATGCAGCACAGGGCGAACACAAAAATGCCCAGGCGCAGGTATTTGACAAGCAGCCACACGACAGAAACGTGAATCGGCCCGTAATGCGGCTGAATGACCACCAGGCGAACCGCCTGGCTGAACAGAAGCCCCAGCATCAGAATCCAGAAGGAGCGCCTGCCCTTGGCAATGCCTTCCAGCAGGATGACGATCTGCACAAGGTACAGCGCAAAACGCATTACCTCCATGCCATGGGAGGATACCGGCAGCAGGCTGATCAGCCAGGTAATCAGTGCGCATACCGGCAGCGCGGCGTACCACCGATACAGAAGCTGAACGGGGCTGTTTCGTCCGATCCCGCTCATCTGCGCGCACATCAGAATGCTCAGCAGGATGGCGCAGTTGTAGGAGTTATAGCAGACCGAGCGGAAAAAGGGCGTGCGGATTGTGCAGATGCTTGGCAGAAACCACAGCGCCAGCGCCCCGGCATACAGCGCAAACAGCATCAGGTATTTTTCGCTTCGCTTGAACAGATACAGCGAGCAGCCGTATACGGCCATGATGGCAAATATGCCCGTGACGATGGGAATCATGTTTGCGCTGAAGCGCGCGATGGACTCATACCGCTCCCGGCTGCACAGATAAAAGCTTGCGCCGGATTGATACGCATCCCCGGCGACCGAAAAAACAATCCGCCGGCCTGTCCCATCCGGCAGCCAGTCCTCCGCCTGGATGGCGACGCTTTTCACGCCGCCCACCCTTTTCCCGTACTTTGGACGAAACCTCGCATTGTGGACGATACCCTGCTATCGTCCAAAGTAGGGTGCATTTCTTGATAAATCTCTGATTTCGACCCCGAAAAGCAGCTGTGAGTAGACTAAAAAGGACCGGAGAGCGGGAACTGACAGTTGATAAAATGACGCCGTGCGGTTCGTTTCTTGCATCTATATCTCATCTTTGGTAGTTATAGCCTGTATTCTGACGGTTTATCAGTCTATAAATGCAAAAAGAAATCCTCATGCTTTGTATCAAAACATGAGGACTTAGTTGGCTAATCTGGCAGACTATGATACAAGGGGCGATGCGCCTTTCAGGGTGCAACAGCGGGTGCATTTGCACCCGACGCTTACAGAGCAATTATGGCTCTGTGCAGATGCACCGATGCAGCAAACGGCCAAATGCTTGAGGTTTTTAGCGCTACCGAAAAGAAAGGGCGGCTGGTCAAGTCACCCGTAGCTATGCATACCTTTCATATCTTTTTACGCCTGTGATTTGCCGCCCATCTTCTCCTTCAGCCATACCACGGTATCCCGTATCGTACTGCTCAGCGGCCTGGGCGTATAGCCGAGGGCCGTTGCCGCAGCGTTGCGGCTGAATGCGCCGTTGGAATCCAGCACCGCGATGGAATAGGGCGTAAAGTAGAGCGGTTCCCGCCTGCGCAGACTGATCTTTTCAAAAATCGGCGCGACCAGCTTCGCAAAGCTGATCGGCAGATAGGACACGCTGCGCCGCAGGTTCACCGTCTTTTTCACCATCTCCAGGATATCCCGAATGGTGGCGTAATGTCCCGAAAGGATGTAGCCGTGTCCGGGCAGACCGCGCTCCGCGCACGCGACGACGCCCGAGGCGACGTCCCGCACGTCCACGAAATCATATCCGCCCTTTACCGCCAGCGGCAGCTTTCCCGCGAGGAAGGACAGCAGCATATTCGTAATGCTGCCCTTTCCCAGATCGCCTGGCCCGATGATGCCCGAGGGGAACACGACGCTGGCGTTCAGCCCGTCCTTCGCCGCCTGCAGCACCAGCGCCGTGGCCATGGCCTTGCTCTTTGCGTAATCGCCCCTGACAAGCTCCGGGGAAAAGGTCGTCGTCTCCGCGATTTCCGTGCCCTTCGGCTTTTCCGGAATCGCATGGACAGAGCTGACATGAACCAGCTTTCCAACGCCGCATTGGCGGCAGAATTTCAGAATATTCCTCGTGCCGTCCACGTTGACCCGGTAGATTCGGTCGCCCGGATGCGTGGCCACGGAGATAATCCCCGCGCAGTGAATGACGCAGGTATGCTCATCCGCGCCCGCAAAGAAGCGTTCGAGCGCGGCCTCGTCGCACACGTCGCCCGTCATGACGCGAACGTTCCGCGCAAGCGCCTGCGCGAGAGGGTCGCCGTCCATGACCAGCGCCCGGATTTCCGCCGGCGAGTCCTGCAGCTGCGCAAGCACGGCGCG
>CAKUFG010000026.1 GCA_934647235.1 uncultured Clostridia bacterium | reverse complement strand
GGTTCGGAATAGTGTAGTGCTGGCGGTCTATCTCTTGTTTTCGGTTGCTTGCTTCCTTACCGTACATGAGCATTTGTTCACGGTAATAAGCAGGATAAAGTTTACTGCATTGTTGAATAGGCTGATAGCAGCAGAATAACTGTATTTATAGTTCTTGATGCCCATTTTGTAAACATAAGTAGTTATGACTTCAGAAATACTCAGATTAAGATCGTTTTGCATACTGTAGATTTTCTCAAAGCCGGTGGACATCATGCTGCCGAAGCGAAGAATCAGCATGATGGCAATGGTGGCACTGATGCCAGGCAAATCAACATGCCAAATTCTGCGGATTCTGCCCGCGCCATCGATCATGGCAGCTTCATGAAGACCAGGATCAATGCTGGTCAGGGCGGCAAGGTAAATAATGGAGTTCCAGCCCATCTCCTGCCATACGCCAGACCACACATAGACATGACGAAAATATTTCGCTTCTCCCATCAACTGTACAGGTGTTCCGCCCAAAGCACGGACAATTGTGCTGAACCAGCCAGTATTAATAGAGAACATGCAGCTCATCATGCCTACTAAAACAATAACCGAAATAAAATGCGGCAAATAAGTCACGGTTTGAGCAATACGGCGGAATCTCTTACTGTTGATACTGTTCATAATCAAAGCCAGGAGAATGGGGATTGGAAAACCGGCAAGCAGATTGTAGAAATTCAGTATGAGCGTGTTGCGCACAACAATCGGGAATTGGTTGGACCTGAAAAAGTATTTGAACCATTTCCAGCCCACAAACGCGCTTCCTGTAATACCATCAGGAAATTTGAAATTACGAAAAGCAATTTGAACACCATAGAGAGGCCAATAGCAGAATAACGCCACATAGATCAGGGCGGGCAAAACCATTGCATACAAGGCTTTGTTCCGAATTGCCAGATTAAGCGTGCTTCGATGCTGTGCGCGTGTTGACCCTTGGATGCGCTTCATGTGAATTCCTCCTTCCCGTCAGTCGTCCAATTTCAGAATCCTTTCCAGATTACCGCCCAGAATGGCGTTCTTTGCGCTCTCTGGAATATCCATATTGATGATATGCTCGATGGCATCGTGGATTTTGGCGCTGCTGTTAAACGGAAAGTCCAAACCGAATATGGAAGAGTCTTCACCCATTTGCCACAGAAGGTCTTTGATTTGCTGGTCGCTTAAAAACCATGGTTTATTCATCTCACGATCGAAAACGCTGGTGATTCCTGCGAAAACACGGGGGGCGTATTTGCTTCTTTGATTGTTCAGCATTACGGCAAGCGCCTCGCTGAAAAAGCAATAGCCGCCCATATGCTCCATGGAAAAACGAAGCTTCGGATAGCGATAAGCAACCTCATCATATAAGAGCATGTTGTAATCAGAAATACGATGCCAATGTATGCCTGTGTGGAAAGAGATAAAAAGGTTCAGTTCCTGGGCTTTATCATATACTTGACAGCATTCCGGACCATCGATCTTTACTTTTTGAAAAGCGGGGTGCAGCTTAATGCCTTTGAAACCTAAATCTGCAATATGCTGAACCTGATCTGCAATATCGCTTCCATGAAAATTGATTACGCCAAAGCCAAACAGTGAATTATCTGATGCAAGCTGTTCGGCCAGCCAATCATTGGGAGAAAATGCGTCTGAAAAGTATTCGTAAAAAGGAGCAAAGCATATGCATTTTTCAATGCTGTTTTCCTGCATAACCTGTCTCAGCACTGCGATAGTGCCGTCTTTGCGTGCAAATTCAGGGAAGATATGGGCATGATTTGCGTATATATGTCTCATTTTGATTCCTTTCTCAGTTTATGCATCCGTTGTTTTTTGTTCTTTCTTGAGGAAATGGAAAAGAGATTAAGCACACATGGCTTATACCTTTATTATATGTAGCAGTGCTCAAAAATCAATATGCTTGGCGCTTTTGATGCTGTAAGTTGATAATTGATCAAAACCGGTTTTCATCTGCTGTGATTATCATTTTGACAGGTGAGATAGATCATGATAAAATAATCCTATACATATATATGCCAAAGGAGGCATTTGAAAATCCGATGGATGATATAAATGAAAGACAAAAACAGCTGCTGAACCAGCTAAGAGAGAACCGTTTTCTGACTATCCCGGAGCTAGCGCAGAGGCTATACGCCAGTGTGGCGACCATACGGCGGGATCTGAAAAAACTAGAGAGCATGAATTTGGCAAAGATTACGCAAGGCAATGCATGCTTGGTGCAAAAAGCCGATGATCTGCCCTTAAATATGTTTAAGAAAACAAACATCGAAGAGAAGAAAGAAATTGCACAGAAGGCAGTTAAACTTATCAATGAAAAGGATGTCTTGTTTTTAGATGCATCTGCAACAGTCAGCACGATTTTGGAATATCTTTCTTCATTTAAAAATTTGACTATATTTACCAATGGATTGGAAACTGCGCTGAAGGCGACAAACCTTGGGTTTGAGACGGTTTTGATTGGAGGCAGAATTCGAGCAATTTCCAGCTGCTGCTATGGCTCGTTGGCAGAAGCAATGATGCAATTAGTTCATTTTAATACTACGTTTTTTTCTGCTCCCGGGCTTTCCTCCAGTGGGGAGCTTACCCATTATAGCCCTGATCAGATCTCGCTGATTCAAACAGCCATTCGCAGATCGGCATCCAGCTATTTCCTGTGTGTTAGCCCAAAACTTGGAAAGACCTATACTTATCATCTCTGCAATGCTGATGAAATCACAGGGATTATTCATAACGAAGATCCCGAACTTCCTTTTCCCAGCTTTTTTCCTCAAATAGATAAATAGTGCTGCGCAGCATTTTGCTGGCAATTCCAATCGCACGAAATAATAAGCAAAAACGCCTTTTTCTGGACAAAAAACGCTTTTTCCCCCTTGCGCAAAAGGCACAGGATGTGGTATAATACGCTTTGTGTGAAACGGACGGTCCTCTGCCGGCAAAACGCTTCGTGCCGAAGCGGCCGGGTATGAACGTCTATGAGGGAAGGAGGAACACTCAAAATGAGCGAAATCATCAAGTCCATCGAAAAGGCGCAACTCCGTACCGATCGGCCCGACTTCAACGTTGGCGACACCCTGCGTGTGTTCGTAAAGGTTGTTGAAGGTAACCGCGAACGTCTTCAGGCGTTTGAAGGCACTGTAATCGCCCGCCGCAACGGCTCCTGCCGCGAAACCTTCACGGTTCGCCGCGTCAGCTACGGCATCGGCGTAGAGCGCACGTTCCCGCTGCATTCTCCCCGCGTTGATCATATCGAGATCATCCGCCGTGGTAAGGTGCGCCGTGCGAAGCTCTATTACCTGCGCGGTTTGCAGGGCAAGGCCGCCAAGATCAAGGACGTCAGCCGCGACTAAGCTTCTGTTATTCGGGTATAAAAACGAGGGTGTCTGTGACATCCTCGTTTTTTGTGTGCAAGCGCATGTTGCAATTTGGATAAATCTGTGATATCCTGTAGCCAGATGAGAGAAATTCTCCAGAACGACAATGGAAACCCGACCGCCCGCACCGCGCGGCCCCGCTGATCCGGAAAAGCACGAAGCAACGAAAAACACATAGCTGTTCAGCCGACTGAAAAAAACAAAAGGAGGCCCTGCGAACTATGCGTATGAAAAAGAGAAGCGTTTGCGCGTTGATCCTGCTGCTTTGCCTTGCCCTGGCTTTGGGCACGGCGCAGGCAGCTGCAAAGCCCATTATCAGCGGGGCCGAGCGGCTGCGCTATGCAGTCAGCGATCAGCTGCTCTGGACGGTAACGGAGGCGGGCCAGGTCAGCTACTATGACAGCAAAATGATCAGAACCGATGTGGCCGTCATCCAGGGCGCGGCGCGTCTGGCGGCGGACAATCAAACGCTGTACTGCCTGGCAAACGACGGCGGACAACAGCTGATATACGCCTGCACGCCCTCCGAAACAAGCCCTTACGGCCGCGTGCTGGAGGCGGATTTTACCGTGCGCCAGCTGGAAGCCGCAGGTTCCCTGTATCTGCTGGGCGACGACGGCTGCGTGTATACGGCGATGGGCAGGGGCATCCGCGGCCCCTATTATGCGGAAAAGCTGACGGCGCAGGGCTGGGAAAATGAAAAGATCACCGCCATTGCCGCCTACGGACAATACTTCTGCGCCTACAGCGGGCAGACCGGCAGGCTGTCGGTGATGCAGCGCAGTGCGGAGGGCGTAAGCACCCTGACGTATCCCAGCGTCACGGTGGAGGGGCTTACGTATATTCAGGTGGGGCAGATGGCGGAAGGCGAGGTGCACCTGTACGCCCTGCGCGATCCTGAGCAGAAGCCGGCCTGCTGGATATCAACGCCCGCACGGGGCAGGTGCAGCAGGCGGAAATCAGCGTGCCCGAGGGCAGCATGGGCCTGCGGCGCAGCGCCGATACGCTGTACACCCTGTCGGCCGACGGCACGGCGCTGTACGCCGTGAAGCTGTCCGCGCAGGCGGGCAAAAAGGCCGGCACGCTGACGCTGCTGAACACGTTTATCAATCTGAAGCAGCCCTCCGGCTATGAAGCGGCGGCGTTTGCGCGCTTTTACGAGCGCTATCCCGATGTACAGCTGGCTGAACGCTTGGAAAACGATGTGCGCGTGATCGCCACGGACATTATGGCCGGGGCGGAGGGCTGCGATATTACCACCATTCAGGAAAACTCGACGTTTATTTCCAGCATCGATATGTACCGCGCGGGCGCGGCGGTCAATCTGGAGGAGATTCCTGAAATTGCCGATACGCTGGCCCGGTGCGCGGACGTCTTTGCGCCCATGTCGGCGGAAGGGCATCTGATTGGCATTCCGAACTTCTATCAGCCCTACATCTGGAGCCTGAACGAGACGCTGGCGGCCGAGCTGGGCGTTGAAATTCCGCGCGACGGCTGGACCTGGGCGGATTTCTTTGCCCTGGGCGAAACGGTGCGCCAGTATAACGCCAGCCATGGCACGCAGCTTTATCTGCTGCAGGACCAGGTGGGCACGCTGCCCTATTTTCTGGTGCAGTATAACGCCAACACGGTGGATGTGCTCCGCGGCACGGCAAGCTATGACGACGCGGGCTTTATAGATGATCTGACACGCTGGACGCAGCTGTGCCGGGATGGGCTGGTGCTGTTCCGCGAGCAGGAGACAATGAACAGCCGCGCGCTGCTGTATGCGGGCGGCGCAGGCTATTCCTCGGCGGTCGAAGGCGAATATGGCCCGCTGCTGCTGCCGCCGGTGTTTGACGGGCAAACGCGCTATCCGGCGGACGTTGTGCGCACGGTGATCAATGCCAATTCGCCCTGCAGGGAAGCGGCGGAGTATCTGCTTGCCTGCCTGTTTACAGAGGATGCGCTGCGGAGCACGGCCTTCCTCACCAATAACGGATATCTGCTGAAGACGGATATGGAAAATGACTTGAAAAACGATCCCAGCGGCAACAAGCGCGTGTGGTACGCCATGCTGCAGAACGCTGTGCAGGATTACTACATCGGCGACCTGTACAAGGATCAGTGGCAGCATCTGTATCCGCAGCTGCTGGAGGGCAAGGTGTCGCCTCAGGAATACGCGCAGACCTGCCAGATGCGCGCCGAGATGGTGCTGTCCGAATGAAAAACAGTAAGCGGCTGATCGATCTGAAGCTGTGCCTGCTGGGTCTGCCCGCCGCGCTGGCGTTCTTTGCGCTCTACATTGTGCCCTTTGGCATAACGGGCTGGTATTCGCTGCTGAGCAACAGCTTTTCGCGGCAGTTTGTCGGGCTGCAGAACTACGCCAGGGTGCTGAACAACCCAAACTTCAGGCTGGCGGTAAAGAATACGCTGATCATCCTGCTGATGACGGTGGGCGGTGCATCGCTGCTGGCCGGCCTTCTGGCGTATCTGCTGCTGCGCGCGCGGCGCAGAATCCTGGCGCTGTCCATTCTGGTGCTGCCGCTGTTTATCCCCTCGGTATCCATCACAACCCTGTGGCAGGCGGCGTTTCACACGTCGGCCTTCAGCAGCGCGGGCAGCGCCTATTGCGCGCTGGTCAGTCTCTACCTGTGGAAATACAGCGGTACAGGCGCGGCGCTGCTGTATGCCGGGCTGCGCGGGGTGGAGCGGGATATCCTGGACGCGGCGGCGCTGGATGGTGCGGGCGAGGTGCGCACCTATCTGCGCATCAGCCTGCCCTGCGTGCAGGCGAATATCGGGCTGATGCTGCTGGTGCTGCTGATGTACGCCTTTCAGCTGTACAAGGAAAGCTATCTGCTGTTCGGGGCGTATCCGTGCCGCAATATGTACATGATACAGCACTATATCAGCAATCACTTCAACAAGCTGAACTTTCAGAACGTGGCGGCCAGCGCCGTCAGCCTGACGGTGCTGGCCCTGCTGCTGTACATGCTGGCCTATCCGCTGGCGGGGCGGGAAAGGGGGCGCGCATGAAAAGGCTTTCCGGCGCGCTGCTGACCCTGTTGCTGGCGCTGTTTCTGCTGCCGGCAGCCGCGCTGACGCTGCTGTCCTTTCTGCCATCGCAAACGGCGCAGGCAATCTTCCTGCAGGAAGCCGCCTCCCTGGGCGGGCTGCGCCTGAGCACGGAGCAGTTTGTCCGCGCGCTGAGCGACCGCGAATACGGCCGCCAGTTTTATAACTCGGCCATGCTGACGGGCGTATCGCTGGCTCTGGCAATGCCTGTTGCGCTGGGGGCGGGGCTGTTTTTGTCGCGTCTGCCGCGCCGCTGGCAGCGCGCGCTGCTGGCTCTGTACGTGCTGTCGCTGCTGTCGCCGTTTCAGATCATCATGCTGCCGGTATACAAGCTGAGCCTGCACACCGGCCTGTACGACAGCCCTTGGAGCGTCATACTGCTGAACGTTTTTGCGCCCATCGGGCCGGTGGCGGTGTGCATGCTGCTGCGCACAGTGGACGACAGCCAATGGGAGGCCGCCTCGCTGGAGACGGACTCCGCGCTCAAGATTCTGTGCTATGTGCTGCTGCCGCAGATTGCGCCGGGGTTAGCGGCGCTGGGCCTGGTGTATTTTGCCCAGGTGTGGAACATGGTTGAGCAGCCGCTGATCCTGCTGCCGGACGCACGCCTGCGCCCGCTCTCTACTGCGTTTAACGATATCATCAAAAGCAGCACGGACTACGCCTTCGCGGGTGCGCTGCTGTACGCCCTGCCTGTGCTGGCGTTTTATCTGATTGCCGCTGCTGCGGCGGGAAGCAGAAAAAAGCACTGATTGATTATCATATATAAGCATAAAAAACCGGGAACGGCCCATTTCAGCCTTCCCGGTTTTGATTTATCGCATATTCTCCACCATCTGGGTCAGCGTCTGCAATCCGATGGCGAAGCCGTGGGAGTTATCCAGCCGGTAATCAGCGCAGGCGCGGTAATGGCCGATGCGCTCGTTGTACTGGTCGATCACATTTTCGTGCGAGCCGCCGGCCAGGGTGGGGCGGCGATCCATCTTGATATCGGACAGAATCTGATCCAGCGGACGATCCACATGGATGATCACGCCGTGGTTCTGCATCAGCAGCACGTTTTCGCGCACGGTGGGCAGGCCGCCGCCGGTAGACACCACGCACGGGGGCTTGCCAATCAGCTCCATCAGCACGCCGGCCTCGGCGTTGCGGAAAAACTGCTCGCCCAGCGTCTGGAAAATCTCAATCACGGACATGCCCATGATTTCGCTTACGCGCTGATCGGTATCCACAAAGGGGATATTTAGGTTGGTCGCCAGCCGCCTGCCCAGGCTTGTTTTGCCCGCGCCTGCCATACCGACCAGAAAAATGTGCATCTTGAGCATGCCGCCATCTCCTTTGTATCATATGATCAAATCATATCACATTCTGATGCGGAATGCAATAAAGCGCGCGGTATTCATTTTTAACAATAATTGAAGCGTTTTTTTATTCGCCCATCTGCACGGCGATGTAATCCATATACAGGCTTACGATATCCAGCCTGGTATACTGATACAGCATGCGCGTGCCCACTGCGTCCTCGGCCTCGTTGAAGAGCAGCCGGCCGTGATCGTAAATGAAATCCACGCCGATCAGCGCCGAGCGCAGCTCCTCCGCCACGGCGCAGGCCACGCGGCGCGCCTCAGGGGGGATATCCACCGGCTGTGCGCAGTGATGCAGGCCGAAATTGCTGCGAAAATCCGTGCTGTCTGATTGCCGCAGCATGGCCTGCACGCACTCCGTGCCCAGCATGTACACGCGCAGATCGCGCCCCGGCGTATCGCACAGGGGCTGGGCGACGGCTTGACAGGCAAACTCCCGGATGGCCGCTCGATAGGCGGTCTCATCGCCGCACAACCGCACCTGCCGTCCGCCGCAGCCGCCTGCCGCCTTGACCACCACAGGATAATCGAAGGGGCAGGGCGAATCGCCTGTGATATAGGCGGTATCCATCATGGGGGCCAGCGGGCTGAACAGCGCGTGTGTGCGGCGCTTATCATTGAGAATTTCGCTGGTATAGGCATTGTTGAACACGCGCACGCCCATCCGCTCCAGATGGCGGGACAAAAGCGGCTGCTTCATGCGCATCACAGCAAAGTCGGGGTGCGCATCCTGCCCGCCGATGCGCAGGCAGGGCGCGTTCTCGCGCAGGCCAAAGCTCATTTCCTCCAGCCGCGCCAGGGTAAGCGCAATGCCGCGCCGCGCGCTTTCGCGCAGCCAAAGATCAATAAAGCCCTGATTGCGGGCAATTTCATGGCTTTCGTAGCAGATTATTCCTCGCATACGGTTCTCCGGATATACTGCATGATATGGTCGGCGGGGTTTACCCCCGTGGCGGCCAGCAGCCCTGCAAAGTGTGCGTTGCTGTTCACCTCGCACACCACAGGCCCGTCCTCGGCCTCCAACAGATCCACCCCGCCAAAGTCCAGCCCCAGGGCGCGGCAGGCAGCCAGCGCCAGCGCGCTTTCCTGCGCCGTGGGGGAGTACGCGCTCGCCACGCCGCCGTGCTCAATGTTGGCGCGGAAATCCCCATGCTCGTTGCGGCGCTCAATGGCGGCGATCACCTGATCGCCCACCACAAACAGCCGCCGGTCGCGCCCGGCGCTATGGGCGATAAAGCGCTGAAACAGCGCGGGCTTTGCGCCGATGCGATGCAGGATATCGCGTGCCTGCGCCTCATCCTGCGCCAGGTATACCTGCTCGCCAAAGGAGCCGCAGCCCTCCTTGATCACCATCGGCCAGCCCAGCTCCACGCCCACGCCCTCCAGAAAATCCATATCGCCGTAGCCCAGCCCCGGAAAGGTCTGCGGGCACAGCACGGTATCAGGCTGGCGCACACCCGCGCGTTGCAAGGCCAGATAGGTCAGCGTTTTGTCATCGCACAGCGCGATGGCCTTTGCTTTGTTGAACACCGGCAGGCCCGCCGCCTCCAGGCGCGCGGCCAGGCGGATATCCTTGTCATAGAACAGGATAAAGGCCACCTTCAGGTGGGCGCTTGCAGGCATGAGCATAAAATCCGTGTTCACGCGCGGAATCAGGCTGATGTCCGCCCGGTTGGCCGCTTGCTCAAACAGCCCGCGCATACGCGCAAAGCTGCCCTGCCGCATAAATGCGTTGGTAATCAATATGCCTTTCATGGTTGTATCACCCCGTGTCATTTTTCATGCTTGTGGATCTTGGCCTCGTGGCCCTGATCGGATGGGTGATAGTATTCATGATCCTTGATTTCATCGGGCATATACTGCTGCCTGACCCAATGCCCGGGGTAATCATGGGGATACAGATAGCCCCCGCCCGCGCCCAGCCTGTCCGCGCCCTTATAATGCGTATCGCGCAGGGGCGGCGGCACCTGCCCGCGCGCCGATTCGGCGTCCGCCATGGCCGCGTCGATGGCGCAGACCACGCTGTTGCTCTTGGGGCTTTCGCAGATGGCGATGATGGCCTGCGACAAGGGCAGCCTGGCCTCGGGCATGCCGATCAATTCCAGCGCCTGCCCGGCTGCCACAGCCTGCAGCATGGCGATGGGATTGGCCAGGCCCACATCCTCGCTGGCATGGGCAATGATGCGCCGCGCCAGCATGCGGGGATCGGCCCCGGCGTACAGCAGCCGGCTGAACCAGAAAAGCGCCGCATCGCTGTCCGAGCCGCGCAGACTTTTGCAGAAGGCGGACAGCATATCATAAAACAGCGTATCGTCGCAGCGCACCACAGGCTTTTGAATGCTTTCTTCCGCCACGCTCAGGGTGATATGGATGCCGTCGCGCCCGGTGGGCGTGGTCAGCGCGGCCAGCTCCAGGGCGTTGAGCGCCGAGCGCACATCGCCGTTGGCCACGCGCACAATGTGCGACAGCGCGTCCTCGTCGATATGCACGTTCATATCGCCCAGTCCGCGCTCATGATCGGCGACGGCCGAAAGCAAAATGGCGCGCACGTTCTGATCCGTCAGCGGATGAAAGGCAAACACCCGGCACCGGCTGACGATGGCGGGCGTCATGGAAATCATGGGGTTTTCGGTGGTGGAGCCGATAAAGCGAATCAGCCCCTCCTCGATGGCGGGCAGAATGCTGTCCGACTGCGCCTTGTTCCAGCGGTGGCATTCATCCAGCAAAAGATAGGTGCTTTGCCCGTACATGGCGCGGCGCTGGGTCGCCTGCTCCAGCACCTCGCGCACATCGCCCACGCCCGAGGTGACGGCGTTCATGCGCGCAAAGGCGGATTTGGTATGCGCGGCGATCACATGCGCCAGCGTGGTTTTGCCGCAGCCGGGCGGGCCGTAAAAAATGCTGGACGTCAGCCTGTCCGCCTCCACGGCGCGGCGCAGCAGCCGCCCCGGCCCCAGCAGATGCTCCTGCCCATAAAACTCGTCCAGCGTGCGCGCGCGCATGCGCTCGGCCAGCGGCGCGTTCTTTTTGATGTTTTCCTGATTTAACTGATCCAGCAGCGTCATGTTTTTTCCTCGATCGTCAGGTGAGCGACGCAGCCGCCGCTTCCCCACTCCCAATATCGTTTATATTCGCCCGATGCCGCTTCCATATGCATCAGCGCGATGCCCAGATCCACATTGTCGGGGTTCTTGCCCATCAGGCGCAGCGAGCGCTGGGCATAGGCCAGCCGCCAGGGCTGACGATTGACCGCCGAGGGCGCGATACGCACAGCCTCCGCCGCGCGATACGCCCACAACGGCCATTGATCGGGCGCGTTCAGGCAAATCTGCGACAGGCTTTTGCGATGGCGGATAATTTGCTGCGGCGGCTCCTTGGCGTGCCCCAGGGCGATCACGGCAATCAACCGTTCGCCGTCGTTCAGAATTTCCTGCGGCACCTCGCCGCGGCGATACGTGCCCGTCACCCAGCAGGTATCCAGGCCCATCGCTGCGGCCTCCAGCACAAAGGCCTCGCCGCCAATACCGGCAAGGAGCCTGGGGTTTTCCATGCCATCCTGCGCAAGCACATAGGCGCACTTGCGCGTACCTCGGATGCGCTCCACCAGCGGCACGCCGAAAAACAGCTGATCCGTGCAGTCGGCAATCACAATGCGCGTACCCGGCAGGCACACGCGCGCGGCGGCATAGTTGAGCGCGGCAAGCTCGCCCGCATCTGGCGCAGCGGCATAGGCGCGGCAGCTGTACCGACGGGTAATCACCCCATAATAGCGCGCGCACTGCGCAGGCGAAAAAAAGCGGTTCAGCGGACAGGACGGCATACGTTTTCACCCCTTTGGATTTAAGGATACCACGCCCCATGCGAAAAAACAAGGCACGAAGCCATTACTTTCCTTTTAAGAAGTGATGACAAAAGGCGCGAAAGTGTGATTGTTAACAATCGTTGATCTTCAGTTGAAGATCCTGCGCCATAATAATATGCGTTGTATATTACCCGCCATGGAAACGCGCGGCAGCACCGCGCACTTTGAAAGGATTTTTCTCTTATGAAGATCAGGATCACCTCGGACAGCACCTGCGACCTGACGCAGGAGCTGCTGGATCGCTTTCACATTGCCACCGTGCCGCTGTACGTCATCATGGACGGCGTATCCTACAAGGACAGCGTGGATATCACCACCGAGCAGATTTTCGCCCATGTGGCCGCAGGCGGCGCGCTGTGCTCCACCTCCGCCGTAAGCGAAAACGACTACAACGAGTTCTTTGCCCGCCAGCTGCAGGAGTGCGACGGCCTTGTGCATGTGACGCTGAGCAGCAAGATGTCCGCCTGCTATCAGAATGCCTGCAACGCCGCCCGCCGCTTTGAGCATGTGCAGGTGGTTGATTCCCTCAACCTCAGCTCCGCCCAGGGGCTGATTGTGATGGAGGGCGCGGAGCTGGCGCAGGATCAGACGCTGGACGAGGTGCAGATTGCGCAGCGCATGCGTGAGATCGTGCCCAAGGTGGACGGCAGCTTTGTGCTGGAAAACCTGGAATATCTGCGCAAGGGCGGCCGCTGCTCCACCGTGGCGGCGCTGGGCGCCAACCTGCTGGGCATCAAGCCCTGCATCGAGGTGCACAACGGCCAGATGGGCGTAGCCAAGAAGTATCGCGGCGCATATGAAAAAGCGTTGCGCAATTATGTGCGCGAGCGCCTGGAGGGCAACGATACCCTGCGCACGCATCGCATCATGATCACCCATACGCCGGTGGACGACGGCATTGTGGAGATGGTGCGCGACGAAATCCTGCAGTATCAGCCCTTTGCCGAAATCCTGCCCACCGACGCGCGCGGCACCATCAGCTGCCACTGCGGCCCCAATACGCTGGGCATTCTGTATATCCACAAATAAAATTTTCAGGCTGCGCATAAAACGCCGCCGCGCGGGATACATTAGCATTGACAGTTGAAAGAAAAAAGACTGTCAGGCGGAAAAGACGCAGAACAGGCGATTGATGCCCTCTTCTGCGTCCCCGCGCCAAGCGGCCGGAACGACCCGCGCAGCCATTGGTTTTCGCATTTGTTCCGGCCCGGGGCTGTCTCGCATGATCGGATCGATCATTTCGGGACGGCCCTTTTTGGCGCTTGCGCCGAAAGGCGGCTTTTTGCCGCGCCTGCAATTGACATCCGTTTTTGCGCACATTATAATGAAAAACGCACGCTTATAAAATACGGGAGACAGAAAAATGAGCTATCTGCAGGAGATAACCTCGCGCTTTCCCATCCGCAAGCGCGATGAAGAAAAAGAGGCTTTCCGCAAGTGGGCGCTGGCGCAGGGCAAGGCGCTGGGCTATTCCGCGCGGGTGGATGAGCTGGCGCGCGGGCGGCACTGCAACGTGGTGTTCGGCAGCCCCGAGCATGCGCAGGTGATCTATACCGCCCACTATGATACCCCGGCGCGCTTGCCCATTCCCAACCTGATGACGCCGCGCAATATCCCCATGTTCGCCCTGTATCAGCTGGGGATCATTCTGATTCTGCTGCTGGCTGCCGTCATTGCCTTTGTGGGCGCGCAGCTGCTGCTGCGCAATGCAAGCCTGTCGCTGATCATTGCCCTGGTGGTCTATTACGCGCTGCTATTGCTGATGATTGCCGGCCCGGCCAACCCAAACAATGTGAACGACAACGCCTCGGGCGTGGCCGCAGTGCTGGAAACCATGGCGCGCATGCCAAAAGAGCAGCGCGATAAGGCCGCGTTCATCCTGTTTGATAATGAGGAAAAGGGCCGGCTGGGCTCCCGCGCCTTCGCGGCGGCCAATCCCAGGATCAAAAAGCAAACGCTGCTGATCAACATGGACTGCGTGGGCGTGGGCGAGCACATTCTGGTGATCGGCAAAAACTATGCCCGCGCCAAGGCGGAGTACGCGCTGCTGGAGCAGAGCTTTACGCCCCGCGACGGCCTGCAGCCGCATTGCTATGGCATCACGGGCAGCGTGTGCAATTCCGATCATCAGGCCTTCCGCTGCGGCGTGGTCATCGTGGCCTGCCGCCGCAAGAAGGGCGTGGGCTTCTATACCACCGATATCCACACCAGGCGCGATACCCAGGCGGACCAGAAAAACCTGGATTATATTGCCGGAAGCCTGTGCGATTTCACGGCCAAACTGTAAAATCTTCCAAGGCGTTTGACAGGCAAAAGCCCTTTGCGGTACAATAAAGCGTAGAAACGGAGGTGTAAATGCATGATGAAAAAACTGCTTGCGATCATTCTGACCTGCCTGCTGACCCTGTCGCTGGGCATGGCCTGCGCGGAGATAACGCAGACGGAGGACAACGCATTTTCGGCGCAATGGCTTGCGGAGCAATCCGCACAGCTGTTGGCGTTGGGCGAAGGGGTAACGCTGCAGACGCAGCGCTATGCGTTTACCCTTGCCGACGGTACGCACCTGGAAAGCCTGTGCCTGACGGCCTCGGGCAGCATTCGCTTCGGCCGATATGGCCAGCAGGTGCGCACGGCGCTGATCAATCTGGATACGGGCGAAAGCGTATCGCTGGACGCGCTGATCCTGGATGAGACGGCGCTGGAGGAGCGCCTGACGGCCTATGTGGAGGGCTATCAGGAGCAGCTGAACACTTATCTGGATGCAAACGACCTGCTGCCCGTGCCGCTGGACAGCGTGTGCTTTACGCCGCGCGGCATGCTGATTCATTATCCGGCGGAGCGCTTCAGTTTCTTTTCGGGCAACAGCGGCGCGGTGCTGATTCGCTATGATCTGCTGGCAGACCTTCTGCCTGCGGGCGTATCGTCCCAGGATGGCCTGACGGCCGGGCAGCTGGCCCAGCAGGTGCGCGATGCGGCGGCGCAGGGATACCTGGCCGGGTTGCCAGAGCTGCGCGTGGGGGAAGGTCTGCACGCAGCACTGACGGCCTATGGTACGCTGACCGAGCCGGACTATATCGAGGATGGCGAGATTTTTGAATTTGAAGCCCCTCTGCTGTATGGCGCGTATGCTGTCGCGCCCCGGGGCGCGGAGGATGACGAAGCCGCGCTGATCACCGCCGTGCGCAGCCGTGAAATCTGCCTGGGCGGATTGAGCACGGGTGCGTCCACGCAGGAGGATGCTGTCGCCCTGCTGGGCGAGCCGCAGACAAGCGTGGAAATCAGCGCCGGGACGGCGGAATACAACCGCCTGCCTGTGGGACAGGGATTGCAGTATGCCTGCGGCGCATACACCCTGACGCTGTATTTTGACGCGGAGACGCAGCTGCTTTATGCGGCGGAAATCGCCGCGGTCAATCCATAACAATCGCTGATAAGGAGATAGAATTCATGGCGCAGGCGAAAGCAAAGAATGCGCAGATACTGACAACCGATCGCGGCGGCCCCCTGCGCCTGGCGCTGGGCGGCGTGCTGCTGGCGATCGGCCTGGGCTGGGCGTTTGCTATGGTGATGAGCACGGTATCGGCCTGGAACACGCTGCGGCTGTTCCGCGATACGGCCAACGGCCTGGCGGGAGTGCTGTGCCCGCTGCTGCCTGTCTTTACGCTGGCTGGCGGGGCGCTGCTGTGCGTATCCGCGCGCAGGCGCGTATCCCCGCGCGCCTATCTGCTGCTGCTGGCCATGTATCTGTGCCTGCTGGGCATATTGACGCTGGTCACCAGCGTATCCAGCCGCGGCAACACGCTGATGAATTATATTGCCAACAACAATAAAAATGTGCTGGGACTGATCGATAATACCTCCTTCAGCGCGTACCTGACGGGCGCGTACAACCTGCGCGGCTTTAACGGCGGCCAGTTGGCCGGCGGCGGGCTGCTGGGCATGATGATTGCCTATCCGGTGTACAGCGTGTTCAACACCGTGGGCGGCGCGACGCTTTTGATCATGCTGGAGCTGGTGCTTGTGCTTGTGCTGCTGCGGCTGAACCCGGCGGATTTCATCACCTCCATGAGCGACCGCCGCTATCAGCGCCACCAGCAGGAGCAGGAACTGGCGCAGCAGGAGCTGCCGCCCCAGACCGACGCATATCAGAGCGCGCCCCAGACGCAGCAGTATCCCGTGGAGCCGCTCATTCGCCCGCAGACGGTCAATTATACCACCACCAGCGTGCAGAGCGATCCCGAGCCCTCCTATCTGGTGCCGGACGATGCGCCCGTGATGCAGCCGGAGACCGAGCCGCAGCCCGATCCAATGATGCAGCGCGGCTTTGTGCCGGTGGAATCGGGCGTATTGTATGAGGAGCATATCCCGGTGGGCGAGTCTTATACGCAGCCGGCCGCCGAGCCTGCGCGCAAAACGCGCCGTCAGCGCGCAGCGGAAAAGCAGACGGAGCAAACGGAGCCTGCCGTACAGACTGCGGAGCCGAGCGGCGCGCCGCAGCCCGATGAACAGCCTCAGGAGGAGTCCGAGGATGAGCTGCCCTGGTACGAGCGCAGCGAGGATATTCCGCCTATCGATGATACACAGGTAGAGCAGCAGCGCATTCCGGCCGCTTCCATGAAGCCTGTGCCGGTTCCGATGAACACCAGCACGGTCAGCGGCGGGCGGCATGTTTCGGGCGAGGTCAGGCAGGTATATACCGATCCCGCCGTCAAGCTGACGGGCGAGCGCATTCCCATCACTCCGCGCAATGAAAACGCGCCCAAGCAGGATCCCTTTGCGCAGAAGCACACGGCCGAGGCAATCCGCGCCGTTACGGGCAAGTATGCCTTCCCGCCGCTGACGCTGATGCAGGAGCCCAAGCGCCAGCTGACCGATACCTCCGCCGAGGATAACGGCCGCGCGCAGCTGCTGGAGCATACGCTGGCCTCCTTTAATATCGAGGCGCGCGTGGAGTATGTGGTGCATGGCCCGGCGATTACGCGCTTTGCCCTGCGCCTGGCCGACGGCGTAAACGTAAACCGCCTCAACACCATCTCCAACAACCTGGCCATGACGATGAAGGCCGTGGGCCTGCGCATTGAAATTCCCATCCCCGGCACGTCGCTGGTGGGCATCGAGGTGCCCAACCAGAAGGTCAGCATGGTCACGCTCAAGGAGGTGCTGGACAGCCCCGCCATGCGCGCCAATCCCTCGCCCACGGCTGTGGCCATCGGCAAGGATATCACTGGCACGCCCATCATCTGCGAGCTGTCCGATATGCCGCACATGCTCATTGCCGGCGCTACCGGCAGCGGTAAATCGGTGTGCATCAACGCCATCATTCAAAGCATCCTTTACCGCGCCACGCCCCAGCAGGTGCGCATGATCATGATTGACCCAAAGCTCGTAGAGCTGCAGCCCTATAACGGCATTCCGCATCTGCTGACCGAGGTGGTATCCGATCCCAAGAAGGCTGCCGCCGCGCTGGACTGGCTGGTGCAGGAAATGGGCGACCGCTACCGCAAATTCCAGCAGGCGGGCGTGCGCAATATTGCAGGCTATAACAAGAAAATGACCAACGAGAACGACAGAATGCCCGATATCGTGGCCATTATCGATGAGTTCAGCGACCTGATGGTGCAGTGCCGCAAGAGCGTGGAGGAGTCCATTCAGCGCCTGGCCGCGCTGGCGCGCGCTGCGGGCATTTATATGATCGTCGCTACCCAGCGCCCCTCGGTGGATGTGATCACGGGCGTTATCAAGGCCAACATCCCCAGCCGCATTGCCTTTGCCGTGGCCAACAACGTGGACAGCCGCACCATTATCGATTCCGTCGGCGCGGAAAAGCTGCTGGGCAAGGGCGATATGCTTTACTTCCCGCGCAGCGAGTTCAGGCCTCTGCGCGTGCAGGGCTGCTTCGTATCGGATACCGAGGTATCCGAGATTACCGATTACATCAAGGAGCACAACGACGCGCTTTATGACGACCGCATCGACGAGCATATGGAGCGCGTGACGGCTGAGGAGGAAAAGGCAGCCAATAGCAAGAACGGGCATGCGGACGATCCGGAATTCCAGGCGGATACTGAAAACGAGCTGCTGCAGCGCGCCATCGCCATGGCGGTGGAGAGCGGGCAGATGAGCATCAGCATGCTGCGCCGCCGCCTGGGGCTGGGGCATTCCCGCGCGGGCAAGCTGATTGATACCATGGCCAACATGGGCATCGTATCCCAGGATGAGGGCCCCAAGCCCCGCCGCACCCTGATTACCCGCGAGGACTACCTGAAAATGCAGTCGCAGATCATGGATGAATAAGCAATCCCATTCGGCTTTCGCCAGTGCAGCAGTGCATTGGCGATTTTTTTATAAAAAATTTTCAGTCTTGGTATGAACGGCATGTTTTGCGGTACGAACGGTTTTGCGTTATCAGGAAAAAATGATATCATAGCTTTGCACTGAAAGGAAGCCGCACGCTGATTGAATATACGGTGCGCGCATCCTGATAATCGTTTATGACAGCCTGACAGGCTGTGATAAAAACAAAAAACGAGGAGGAAATCCAAATGAAACGCATCGTGAGTATCCTGTCCGTACTGGTACTGCTGCTGTGCAGCACCGCCGCCCTCGCCGCCGCGCCGACCATCAGTGGGGATCTGCCCAAAAAGGTATATTATGGAAAGCAGGTACCGGTTTTCAAAATCACGTACAATGGCTCTACTTATCGCTGGATGAGCGTATGGAAAGATCTGGACGGAACTTATCAGTATGACAATTCTGGCAAACATGCTAGCAGCGAAACTCTGTGGGCTCAATACCCCGGAAATCCTAAGTCTAACGCATTGATGAAGCAGAATCCAGGGAAAAAGATCGATTATCTGGTTTTGCTGCTTGGCGAAGATTTTGAGAGTGTTGCCTTTGACTATACGTGGAAATATGTCAAGGAAGGCAATTATATGCTTCTGGAAAAGGGCGGCAAGCTGTCCAATGAGATTAAAATTGTACTTGACGAAAACGGCGATCCCATGCCCGTCCGCCGCTATCGCTATCAGCTGAACAACATCCGCTCGCTGGGCCCTCGCTTCTGCGATATCACGCCTGAGCTGACCGACAAGTGGTTCCGCTTCACCCCCGTTGATCTGAGCCAGGATGGCATTCAGATGTTTGATATGATCTCTGGCGATCATTATGTGGTCGGCACGGTCAGCGTTGCTGTTGAAGGCGATAAGGTGAAGGTGCATTATCAGTACAACATCCCCAATGTAACGGAAGAGAAGGATTACACCTACTTCACCTTCTTTGCGGATTATGACAGCGTAACCACCGTGGAGCCCGAAAAAATTGAGAATCGCATGGAATACGATGTGGAATACAGCATCGCCAACGACCTGGGCGGCGATACCGACGTGCTGCTGTATATGTGCAATAAGGCCATGCATACCGACGAATTCGTTACTGTTTTCCGCCCCTATCGCGCGGAATGGCGTGAGCCGATCGAAAGCATGCTGCAGCATATTGGCAAGACCCTGGCGGAATAAGCGCTCCTTAATTGTGGAAAACGCCTGCAGCGCAGGCGTTTTCCCATATCAAAGATTAAAGTGAGGAAGAAATCAGATGGCTGAACAGAGCACCTTCGTTCGTACTCCCAACCCGTCGCCGGTAGGACAGCTGAAAACGGATCGCGGCTTCTGGCGCTACTTCTTTCTGTCCCTGATCACCCTGGGCATTTATCACTTTGTGTATTGGTCCAGCATCTCCAATGATATCAATGTGATTGCTGCCCGCTATGACGGCAAAAAGACAATGCACTACTGCCTGCTCTTCTTTATCATTGATCCGCTGACGTTGGGCATCGCCTATTTTGTGTGGAACCATAAGCTGTGCAACCGCATCGGGGATGAGCTGGAGCGCCGCGGCATGGACCGCATGATATCCGGCAAGACCTTCTGGGGCTGGTCAGTGCTGGGCATCCTGCTGCTTGGCATTGGCCCGATGATTTACGTGCACAAGGTAGCCGACGCGATGAATACCCTGGCGAGCAACTATAACCGCGAAGGCTGAAACCAAACAGCGCTTGCAGCGAAAGCTTGAAGCGCCCCGTTCTGCGGGGCGCTATTGGCATAAAGTTTATTTGATTGACATGAACGGTTACGTTTTTGACATAAACGGTTTTACAGCAGCAAAGAGAAATGATACAATAATATCGAAATATATACATATGGAAAGGTGATATCAACAATGAAAAAGCGGATACTCTGCATCTTTTGCTTGATAATTCTTACGCTATTGCCTGCAGCTGCGCTGGGTGCGGAAAGAGCACCGGCATATGGCAGAAACCGCGGAAAGGCTGGTTTGCTGACGGAAGCGAATATGGCCAAACGGTATATTATAGACGGCAAGTACGATGGTATATGGTATAAGTTTGAGTGTGATGAAGACGATACCTGGTTCCTTGCGGTAGAATGTACAGGCAGAAGCAGTATGTATTACACAGTGGTGGATGGCTTTGATTGCTATAAAAGCAATGTCGAGCAAGGCGACCTGAAAAAGATTAATGTATTGCCAGATACTTTTTCGATCAGTTCCTTTGAGGTGCTGCGAGGTGAAACAGTTTATCTGTGCTTTGGCCATTCGTGGCAGACGGAATATCAGTTCTCCCTTTGCAGCAGCAAGCATCATGATGCCGGCATGCTGCAAAAGGAGACGAAGGCGCCTGCCTGCACGGAGCCGGGCAAGCTGGCCGCCTACTGCACGCTCTGCAATCAGCCATGCGAGTATACGGATATTCCCGCCTTAGGACATCAGCCTGGCGAATGGAAAAGCGAGCCGGCTGTTGACTGCGAGCAGTCCGGACGCTCTGTGCAGTATTGCAGCAGATGTGGCAAAGAACTGGCGGTGGAAAGTATTCCGCCGGCAGGACATCGCACTGGAGAAGCGATGATCGCGCGAGAAGCTACCTGCCTGACCGCCGGGCTTCGTGTGACGCAGTGTACAGCATGCCATAAAGTGCTTTCATCTGAGGAATTGCCAATTACCGGTCATCGCGGCAAATGGGTTGAGACCTTAAAAGCAACCTGTACTGCGGATGGGCTGCGGGAAGAAAAATGCGAGACTTGCGGAAAAGTGCTGCAGAACGAAATCATCCCGGCAAGGGGGCATCAGAGCGGCGAGTGGAAAACCGTCCGTGAAGCGGCATGCCTGCAATCTGGTCTTCGGGAGAAAAGCTGCATTGTTTGCGGAGTGGTACTGGAAAATGAAATACAGCCTGCGTTGGGACATCGATATACTGAATGGGAAATCTTGACTGAAGCGACCAAGCAGCATGAGGGCGAACGTCGCCGTCATTGCGAGGGCTGTGGAGATACGCAGTATGAGATGATTCCCAAGATTCCGAAGTTTTTAGGAATCTTCTAAATAACAGAAATGAAAAGGGTGGATAATAAATGAAAAAAACCATCAGGGCAATAGTGCTAGTGGCAATAATGCTGGCAGCGATTGGCGCAAAAGCAGATAGGGTTTGGGCCTGGCAGGGAGATGTTGCGTGTTTTCAAACGGATAGAAAGAGGATTGGTCTTATCGATCGAAATGAGCAAATAATTATTGAACCAATTTACGATGCGATTAAGCCTTTTTCAGAAAATGGGATTGCCGCATTTCGGATTGGCTCCAAGTGGGGATACGTCAACAAGGAAGGCGAAATTATCTCGGAAGCACAATGGGATTATGCATTTTCATTTGATTATGATGATGAATGTGCAAGTGGAATGGTATATAAAGATGGAAAAGTTGGGTATGTTGCGGTAGACGGCACAATGATTTGCGAGCCTAAATGGAAGCAGCCTGGATCGCCATTTTCCAACGGCTTTGCACGTGTCGGCAAGGGGGAGGAAAATGGATATATAAACCGCAAAGGCGCGCTGATTATTCCATGCCGTTATACAGATGCATCGCCTTTTTCCGAAGGATTGGCGGCAGTGCAAGATTATAAGGATGGCCCATACTATTATATAGATATTTATAATCAAATAGCCATTGAAAATAAAGACAAAACATATATCGCCGCGTATCCTTTTAGTGATGGTCTTGCTCGCGTAGCAGTAAGGGATAAGTCGAACGGAGAATACAGTACGGAGTACATCGATGCAAACGGAGAAACGGTTATGTCATTTCCTTCAATATCATCCTTTAACAGTGACTATTCGGATGGCTTGGTGTTCATTTATGAGGATGGGCTAAGAAAAGGCGAGTATTGGAATAAGGATGGAAAGAGAGTTTTGTCTATATTCGACAATCGTGAGAACTATCCATCGGAATTTGCGCCTATTCACTGGGGAAAACCGTTTATCAATGGAATAGCGGCGGTCAACTCATTTGACAGTTGGTATTTGATCAAGAAAAACGGAGATATGATTACAAACCGCAGTTATTTCTATGTATCCCACATTCTGCCGAATGCTATTTGGGTCTCCATTAATGATGAGGGCTATTGGCTAAATACGGATGGAAAAGTGATCTGCGAGGATGATATGACAAACGCAGAAGTTTTTTGGAATTCATATCCACTGATATAAGCTTGTGTCTTTAGTGAATAACAAAAGGCGGTTGACTCCGCTGACAATAAAGTCGCACATAGAATTGTGAATTCAAATGCGAAAAAGACGCTGATAGGAAAAGCGTCTTTTTCTATGGATTCGGCGGTTTTCAATTTGCCGCATTTATGGTATACTATGTGTGTAATTGGGCTGGCGGCAAGGCCGGCTGAATCGGATGGAGGGAAGCACAGTGAACATCTGGCACGATATATCGGCGGAGCGCATTACGCCGGAGGATTTTATTGCCTGCATTGAAATTTCCAAAGGCGGCAAAAATAAATATGAGCTGGATAAGGAAACAGGCATGCTGATCCTGGATCGCGTGCTGTACACGGCCACGCACTATCCGGCCAACTACGGCTTTATTCCGCGCACCTATGCGGGGGATGGCGACCCGCTGGACGTGCTGGTGCTGTGCCAGGAGAGCATCCTGCCGCTGACGCTGGTGCGCTGCTATCCCATCGGTATGATCCGCATGGTGGATGGCGAATCGGCAGATGAAAAGATCATCGCCCTGCCGCTTCGCGATCCTTCCATGAATTGCTATCGTGACATTTCCGGCCTGCCCCATCACCAGCTGGACGAATTCTCGCATTTCTTTGAGGTCTATAAGATGCTGGAAAACAAAAAGACCAAGGTGACCGAGATGTGCGGGCGTGAAGAGGCGATCAGCGTGATCCGGAATTGTATTGCGGCGTACAACCGTAAATTTCCGGATACTGCCAAGCAAAACGAAGGTTAATGATGATGCAGCTGTTTGATTCCCATTGCCATCTGGATGATGAAAAATATGATTTGGATCGCGCGGAGGCCATCGCGCGTATGCGCGAGGCGGGCGTAACGCGCTGCACCTGCGTGGGCAGCGATCTGCCATCCTCGCGGCGCTGCCTGGAGCTGGCGCAGCAATATGATTTTATCTACGCTGCGGCGGGCGTGCATCCGCACGAGGCCAAGGATGCGCCGGCGGATTATCTGGAGCAGCTTAAGGCCCTGCTTGCCCAGCCCAAATGCGTGGCGCTGGGGGAAATCGGGCTGGATTACTACTATGATTTTTCTCCCAGGGATATCCAGAAACAGATATTCTCCGAGCAGCTGGAGCTTGCCTGGCAGTTGGATGTGCCGGTTATTCTGCACATCCGCGATGCGCACGGAGACGCCTATGATATGCTGCGCGCGCGGGCGGACCGGCTGCCGCAGGGCGTGATTCACTGCTGCTCCGCCAGCGCCGAGCTGGTGCGCGAGTATGTAAAAATGGGCTTTTACATTTCCTTTGCCGGGCCGATCACCTTCAAAAAAGCCGCCTCGGTTGTCTCCGCATCGCAGGCTGTGCCGCTGGAGCGGCTGCTGATTGAAACGGACAGCCCCTATCTGACCCCAGTGCCCCTGCGCGGCCAGCGTAACGAGCCTGCCTATGTGCGCTATGTGCTGGAAAAGCAGGCTGAGGTACACGGCGTAAGCGCGGAAGAGCTGGCGCAGATTACCACGCAGAACGCGATGCGCCTGTATCGCATCCCGGCATAACAGCCACCTTAGCCGCATAGGATGGAGCACAAGGAGGTGGCGCGTATGCCCTGCGAGCCGGTGCGCATTGCCAAGTATCCATCCAAAGGCGGAAAGATCACCCGCATCATCGGTATTGTGCTGATTGCGGCGGGCGTAATTCTGATTATCCTGTGCGTGCCGTTGTGGGCGTGGCTGTCGCTGATCGGCGCGGCGCTGATGATCGTGGGGCTGCTGCTGCTTCGCAAATAGGAGGGATGCCCATGGCGGTTCGGATTGTGTGCGTAAAGCTGCCCCGTGTGCTGCGCGGACTTGTGCGATTGTTTGCGAAAAAGGAAAAATAAAACAGGCCGTGTCGTGGGCGAACCACGGCACGGCCTTGTTGTTTAAGTTGTTACGGCTGAATGTTGTAATAGGCGTTCAGGTCTTCCACAACGGGCTTCCACATGGCTTCATTGGTATCGATGAACTTCTGCCATTCAGTGGGGATATCCAGCGTGGCGTTTACCATCAGGTTGACGATCGGTTCGGAAAAGCTGACAGAATAGTTTGCCTTGCTTTCACTGCTGAAGAAAGAATAGTCGAAGTTGTTGGGGATCATGCCCGGCTCGCTGGCAGCATAGTTGGCCAGTACCATGGCGGTGGCATCCGGATCATAGTCGGGGCGAATGAGGCCCACGTCATCGGTGCAATAGCCGTACATGCCGTACAGATAAGAAGAAATGTAGTTAGTATCGGTCAAGCGCTCGATCTTGTTCTCTCCAACCCATTTCCAGTCAACGTTTTCAAGACCCATGCGGCTGATAATCTGGCCGGAGGTAGGATCGCACAGCCAGTCCATTACAGCCAGAATGCGATCGAAAACGTCCGCGTTAATTTCAGGATTGAAGTAGGTAACGGTCCAGTAGTTCGTGGTTTCGGGACGATGCGGGATGCCATCGTTGCCAGCCAGTACGGTTGCGCCAATGCATTCCTTGCCAATCTTGCCAGGGTTCGCAGCTTCAAAGGCTTTCCAACTGTTCATAATCTGCTCTACGGAGCCATCGTAGTAGCAGGCCGCCGTCAGGCCAGTGTTAAACAGCGCAAAGCCATCCTGCTTGCTGGTGAGGTAGAAGTCGGAGTCAATCAGGCCAGTCTGATACCAGTCGCGCAGGATGGCGATAATATCGGTCAAGCCGGGAGCGAAAGCGCCCCATTCGTAGCCGTGATCAGTACGCTCAAAGCTGCTGTAGCGACGGCCCGTTTGATAAGCAAAAACCTCTACGATTTCGCTCTGAGAGCCGATCAGACCGCGGGTGTTGCCATTGCCAGCCAGATCCTTTTCCTTGGCAAGGCGGATGTATTCGCCCAACTGATCGAAGGTGACGGAGGAACCGAAATCTTCCATGCCCAGTTCTTTCAGCCAGTCCTTACGATAATAAATGGAGCGATGGCTGGTAAAGTGCTCGGCCTTATTGAAATTGCCAAACACAGCGTGGGGAATGGTATATACTTTCCCATCTACGGTAATGTAATCCAGAATGCCGGATACGCTCACCATTTTATGCAGGTTCGGATACGCTGTTTCCCAGCCATCCGGCAGGGGAGCGATCAAGCCCTGGTCAATCCATTCCAGGTAGGTGCTGTAGTTAAAGCCGCGGTTAAAGCAGCCGTCAGGCATGGAGCCGGTGTTAATCCAGGTGTTGCATTTTTCGTTGATATTGCCGTATTCTACATACCACAGATCGAAGTCGAAATTGAACAGATCCTTGATGTAATCGTAGAGTGCGTCATGATAATCGTCACCGGGCGCAAGCAGGGAATGAACGGTGTTTCCCGTATAGGTGACATGCTTGTCGTACTTGGATTCAGCGATTGCAGCGGGGATGGACAGCAGCAGCAATGCTGCGGTCAATAGTGCGATTAGTCGTTTCATGGGGGTCTCCTTTCTTATTTTACAGGCCAGGCCGGCCCAATGATCCGATGGATTACATTTTGATAGCGCCTACCATGACGCCTTTATTAAAGTACTTTTGGAGGAAGGGGTATACGATCATGATCGGCCCCATGGTGATCATGACGGCTGCCATTTTTACACCCTGAGAGAAGGTTTGGGCCGTAGCGGAGCCGGAAGAAGCGACTTCTGTTGCTTGCGATGCATCGTTAACAATGGCGCGCAGTACAACCTGAAGCGTTTGCTTGGTGGGGGAATTAAGCAGCAGAAGCGGCCAATACCAGCTATTCCAGTAGCTTACGATGGTGAAAAGCGAGAATGTGGCCAGTAACGGTTTTTGCAGTGGTAGCATGACACGCAGGAAGATCTGCAGGTCGTTTGCGCCGTCGATGAGCGCTGCTTCTTCTAATGCTGGGGGTGTGCTTTCAAAACCATTTTTCATGATAATGATATTGAAGGAAGATACGCCGCTCATCAGAATGATGCCGAGCAGCTTGTTGATCAGCTTCAGCTTTTTCATGATCAGGAAGGTGGGCACCGTGCCACCGCCAAAGAACATGGTGAACAGCATCAGCAGAAAGAAGAACTTTTTGCCTGGAAACTGGCGGGAAAAGGCGTAGGCCATCATGACGGAGATCGTCATGCCGTATACAAGGCCTATTGCTGCGATGAATACAGTGTTGCGATAGCCATATAGAATGGCGTTGTTTTTAAACATGAAACGGTAGTTATCCAGGGAAAACTCGGCGGGGTAAAGTGAAAGTGGATTGCGTGCGTAGGCGGCACTGGTCTCTACTGAAATCACGATGGTGTTATAAAAGGGAATGGCGATTACAAGCATGAGAAACGTGAGAATAACGAAAATAACATAATCGCCGGTGGTGCGCTTACGGATAGCATTATGAACGGCCATAGTCATATCCCTCCTGTTTTAGTTGAACAGACCTTGCCCGCTAAGCTGACGGACGATCTGATTGGAGAGAAGGAGCATGATGAAATTGACGACGGACTTGAACAAATCGACCGCGGAAGAAAAACCGTAGTTAGGAGTGGCCTCGAAGGTGATGCGGTATACATAGGTATCAATCACGTCTACAACGGATTGCGTAATACCGTTTTTCATCAAAAAGATTTGATCGAAGCCAGAATTCATAATGTGGCCAATGTCTAAAATGAAGCGAATGACGATGGTACTTAGGATGCAGGGCAGAGTAACATACCAGATGCGCTTCCAGCGCCCAGCGCCATCGATGTAGGCAGCTTCATAAAGCGTTGGATCAACTGCCGAGATAGCGGCGATAAAGATGATGGAGGACCAGCCCATTTCCTTCCAGTTGGCGGTTAAATACAGGAACGGGCGAGCGAGACTGCGCTGGGCTAAGAATGATATGCGCGCGCCGCCCAGGGCTTCGATGATAATATTGATGGTGCCATTGCTGCTGAATAGGTTAATCATGATGGTAGATACAACCACCCAACTAAGAAAGTGAGGGAAAGTATATACGGTCTGATACAGCTTTCTGCAGTGGCCTGCGGGCATTTCATCCAGCAAGATTGCCAGAATAATTGGCATGGGAAATTGAAACACCATGCGACTAAGGCTGATAATCAACGTATTTTTTATAGCGTTCAATGCATCCGGCGTGATAAAAAGACGCCGGAAGTGATCCAAACCGACCCATTTGCTGCCTAAAATGCCCAGACGCGCATTATACTTTTTGAATGCCAAAAGTAAACCGCCCATAGGCGCATAGCGGAAAATAAAGAAATACGCCAGGCCGGGCAGCAACAATAGATATAGGTAACGAGCGCGCCAAATACGCATATATAAAGGCGTGTGGCGGCGAAGAGACGGGTGGGGGACAGGTGTCATGTCAATCAGCTCCATCCATGTGTAGAATTCAATCAAGATTTATCGTAATCCTTTATAAGACATCATATCAGGAGATAAATGTCAATAGAATAGGGCAAAAATATGACCATGATTTCTAAAAAGAGCAAAAAGATTGGCAACTGTAAAACCAGTTGCCGCAAAGTGATTATTCTCCCTTGATTTCCCGCTGCATTTTCTTGGTCAGCTTGCCGAAGATCAGCTGGTAGCTCTGTGTGCACAGATCGCGCAGCAGGGTTTCGGGCACGCTGCCATCCAGAAAAATGGAAATCCAGTTTGTTTTATCCATATAAAAGCCGGGCTGGATATCGGGATACTCGGCGCAAAGGGCCTGCGCGTGCAGGGGATCGCATTTGAGCGTCAGCAGGGGATGGCCGGCATAGGCGTGATGTTCGGGGCCGGGCAGGCAGGCGGCGGCGAACATCCTGCCGCCCACCTGATAGCGCTCCCAGCCCCACTCGGCCTTGTAATCCCAGGTCGAGCCGGGATAGCTGCGCAGCAGCGCGTCCAGAAACGGGTAATTATGCGTCATATGCACCTCATAGATATTGGCTGTATTTTTGCGTCAGCGACAATACTTCGGTGGCAATCTCCTTCGCCGGGCGGCGCTGATACAGGGCGTCGGCGATGCAGCGGCCAATGATCGCCATGCTGTCCTCACGCATGCCGCGCGTAGTCACGGCAGGTGTGCCCAGGCGCAGGCCGCTGGTTTCGTTGGGTTTGCGCGGGTCGTTAGGAATCATGTTTTTGTTGGCGGTGATGTGCACCGCGTCCAGTGCCTGCTCCAGCTGTTTGCCGGTCATGGGTGCGCTGCGCAGATCCATCAGCATCAGGTGATTGTCCGTACCGCCGGATACCAGCGGGCAATCCTGCCCCAGCAGCGTATCGGCCAACGCAGCGGCGTTGCGGACGATCTGTTGCTGATATTGGATAAACGCAGGCTGCAGCGCTTCCGCCAGGCAGACGGCCTTGGCGGCGATCACATGCAGCAGCGGGCCGCCCTGCGTGCAGGGGAAAACCGCCTTGTCCACGGCCTTGGCGTATTCTGCGCGGCACAGAATCATGCCGCCGCGCGGGCCGCGCAGCGTTTTGTGGGTGGTGGTAGTGACGATATCGGCATAGGGCACAGGCGACGGATGGCAGCCCGCCGCCACCAGCCCGGCGATGTGCGCCATATCGACCATCAGGTATGCGCCTACTTCATCGCAGATATTGCGGAAAATGGAAAAGTCAATCGTGCGCGGATAGGCGGATGCGCCCGCCACGATCATGCGCGGACGCACGGCAAGCGCCTGCTCGCGGACGGCGTTATAGTCGATCAGGCCGTTTTCGTCGGTAGCATAGCTGTGAAAGCGGTACAGCTTGCCGCTGAAATTGACAGGCGAGCCATGCGTCAGGTGGCCGCCGTGATTCAGATCCATGCCCAGAATGGCGTCGCCGGGCTGCAGCAGGGCCATATAGGCAGCCATGTTGGCCTGGCTGCCCGAGTGCGGCTGCACGTTGGCATGCTCCGCGCCAAACAGCTGCCTGGCGCGCGCAATGGCCAGATTTTCTACTTCGTCTACAAACTCGCATCCGCCGTAATAGCGGCGGCCGGGATAGCCCTCGGCATATTTATTGGTCAGACACGTGGCCATGGCTTCACGTACGGCGGGGCTGGCGTAATTTTCCGATGCGATCAATTCCAGGTTGTCGCGCTGGCGCTGTGCCTCGCGCGAAATGGCGGCAAAAAGAGCCGCATCCTGCGATAAATGCTCCATAAAAGCTGATTCCTCCTTACAAAAAGACCGCGCCGGCTGCACGCCAGGCGCGGCAGATGATTACCATTTGTTGTGTACTTTTTCGGCAAAGCCTGTTAGGCTCTTTACCTCCAGCGCGCTGCCGTCATCGAGAATCATGCGCCCGGAGTATCGGCCGAACACCTGATGCTGATCCGACAGGATGAGCTTTGCGTCCGTGCAGGCGGCGCGATCCAGGATGGGCGTGAAATCCATCTCAAACCGGCCGTCGTCGCTGGTAAACGTCCAGGGGGACAGGTAATCCTCCCGCCCGTTTTTCATGGGGATGTTGAACGTCACCTGCGATAGCTTGTGCGCGACGCCGTCCACAAATACCATGTTCTCACTGGCCGCGCTGGTATCGCCAAAGCCGTAGCCGACGTTGAAGCCGACACGCCGCCCCTGCGCGACGCCGGAGGCAGAGCCCCAGTACCAGGTGTTTTCATAGGTCCACACGCCGCGTCCCCAATCAAGCACCGCAAAGGACGTTGCGGGGGAAAACAGATACTCCCGCCCGGCGAAGAGCGCCCTCCCCTCGGCTCGAAGGCAGTTGATCTTTTGATTATAGTAGAACGCCTTTTCATCCTGGGCAAAGGGCGTTACGATGACCATGCTATCGCGGGGCGTGTCGGTCAGGGTGATATCAAAGCTAATGGCGTCCGTGCCGCGAAAATTCTGCATGCTGCCATACAGGCTGCGGCGAAGACCGTCGTTTTTGAAGTGCATTTCATACCCGCGGCCGGATACGTCGATATCCCCGCGCGCTGAGGTGGCGGGCAGCTTTCGCCGCCCCAAAGGCATAAAGCCCATGCGCGAGGTGGTCTGCTGCCATTTCGCGTCAAAATCCAGCAGGGAGATGCTGTCCAGGCTCATGTAGCCGTTATCGTCAATCGTCAGCGCCAGGCCGAAGGAATCATTGCCGATATAGTAATAATCCCACTCCTTGATGCGCAGCGGAGAGGCCGCCACGCGGCTGCGGTCATACTGCAGCAGGAGCGATGTGGCGTAGCCGCGCTGGATCAGGCGGCCGCGCTCATCGTGCAGCGGGCCGGGCTGGGTGATGCGGTGCTGGGGCTTGCCGGGCATGGACAGCGCCTCCTTTTATTTGCCGTAGCGATCCTCGTTTTGCTGCCGGTAATTGCGGCGCAGGTTGTACAGGTGCTTTTTATAATAGGCGCGGGAGATTTCTCCGGGCGCGATATCATAGCACAGCAGCACGTCGTTGAGGTACATCATCACGTCCGCGATCTCCTCCGTCAGGCAATCGCGCACATAGCCGGGCTGCGTCAGATGCGCCGCGTCGTTCTTTTTGACCACGTCGATTACCTCGCCCAGCTCGCCCGTCAGCCAAAGCAGCTGATTGCGGCCTGCGGCGGCGTCCAGCGCGCCCCATTCGGGGTGCTCGGCGTGCAGCTCGGTCTGCATTTCCAGCATGTCGGCCAGGCTCAGGTCAAGCTCCTCCTCTTCCCAGGTCAGGTCGCGCATCATTTCGGTCAGCGTGTTATAGCGATAGGGCGTATCAAAATCCGGGTAGAAGCCCTCGGGATCAAACAGCGCCCCGGCCATGCCCGCGTTGATGCCGCTGAGCAGGTCGATATCGCGGTCGCCGATCATGACGCACTGCGCGGGGGACAGGCGATGCTTATCCATCAGGTACAGCAGCGCGTCGGGCGCGGGCTTGCGAGGAAAATGATCCTCCGAGGTGACGATATCGGTGAAATATCTGGCGATGCCGTAGTGGTTGAGCGCGTCGATGGCGTTGCGGCTGCGGTGGGTATACAGGAAGTTATGCCCGCCGTGGGCGCACACGCTTTGCAGCAGGCGGATTGCGCCGGGAAAGGGCGGCATGGTATCGTAGTCCTCGTCCTCGGCGTGGGCGTTATAGGCCAGCAGCACTTCTCTGGCGCGCTCGCCCGCCAGCGTCTGCGCGGTATGCGGCAGGGATACCTTGGTCAGCGGAATCAGCTGCTCGATGCTTACCTGCATGCCGATTTCGGCAAAGGCCTTTTGCATGGCGCGGTTGATGCGCGGATAGGTATCAAACAGCGTGCCGTCAAAATCCCAGAAAAAGCCGGTGAACTTCACTTATTTCTTTTCCTCCAGCATGCTGGTGCAGTGGGGGCAGCGGGTGGCCTTGTCGTCGATTACGCTGAAGCAGTAGGGGCACTTGCGCGGTTCGGGCGCGGGGGCGGCGGGCTTTTTATGCTCCAGCTTGTTGACCAGCTTGATAAACAGGAAAATGCACAGCGCAACCAGGATGAAGTCGATCACGGTCTGGATGAAATTGCCGTAGTTGAAAGTGGCGATGCCCGCCGCGGCGGCCTCGTCGATGGTGTTGATCACCGTGCCCTCGGGCGCTTTGCCCAGCAGCAGGAACATGCCCGATACGTTTACGCCGCCCGTCAGCAGGCCGATCAGGGGCATAAACAGATCGTTGACCAGGGAGGTGACGATCTTGCCGAACGCGCCGCCCACGATAACGCCGACCGCCATGTCCATCACGTTGCCGCGCATGGCGAACTTTTTGAACTCCTCAAAGAACTTTTTCATACCTTTTCGCTCCTCTCGCGTAAATTATTTACATTTTATCATGCATTGCCGCGATATTCAAGGCTTTTCGGGCCCGGAAAGCAGAATTCCTGCGCTTTCGGCCAGCGCGCGCCAGAATGAAAACAGCATGTGCGCGCACAGGCGGAGGTTGGGCATATCCACGCGCGAAAGGATAGCGCGGGCGATGGGAAGGGTGTTTGAAAACCAGCCGCGCACCAGATCGTTTAGCGTCTGCGCCTGAGTGGCTTGCAGAATATCAAACAATAGCCCGGTAAACTGTTCGCGCTGGGCAGGCGTCAGGCGCAGCAGCCATTTTTCCATCGTCAGCGCCGCCGCACGGCTGAACAGCGTTTGCGGGCTGTCCACAAAGCCGCCGTCCTCCACCTGCCAGAAGTAGGGATAATGCTGCAGCGGGCCCATCCATTTGCAGGCGATGGTGCGCACCTGCGGCGGCTGCGAAAACAGGACGCCGATCAGCGAGCCCTCGGGCAGCAGCACGCGCGTGCGCGCGGCCAGGGCGGGGGTCAGAAGCCGCTCCAGCATTTCGCTGGGAAAGCCGGGGCCGTCGAAGCTGACCGCGCAGTCAAGCCGATCCTGTACGCCGGCGGGGGCGTGCAGGGCTGCGTACAGCGCCAGATTGCCGCCCTTGCTGTGTCCGCACACCGACAGCGCGCCGGGGTGTGCCTGCGCCTGACGCAGCAGATACCGCAGCGCCTCCTGCTGCGAGGCAATACAGGGCTGGCAGCTTAAGGCCAGGTCTTCCTTCCAGCCGGCCAGCGTGTTGTCCGTGCCGCGATAAGCCAGCAGGCGCGCGTCGTCGATTGCCAGCGTCAGGGCGGCAAACTGCTGCCCGTCCGGGCACAGCAGGCGGGTAAAGTCGATGAACGTGACGTGCGCATAGCGCGGGGCGTGCAGAAGCAGCGACAGCAGCCGCTGATCATCGCTGCGCTGAAAGGCAAAGCGCTCCTCCGAGGCGTCGGGGCTGGGCGCGGCGGCAAGCACGGTGCGGACAGCCTGGGGCAGCGGGCAGGGCGCAAGGGGCATGGCGGGCAGAAAATCGCAGTAGGACAGCTGCGCGAAAATCAGCCTGTCCACATCGCAAAGTGGGCGCAGTGAAAAATCATCCGCCCCGCATTCCGCAATAAACGAAAACAAATCGCCCATGGCCGCGTCCTCCGTATCCTGATGGCTTGATTATAGCAACCCGGAATTTCCCTGTCAACGGCCGGGCTTGCCGCGCGCGGCGGGATACGCTATAATGAAAGCAAAAAGCAACGGGAGGCATGGCAATGAAGGCGCTCATGATCGGCGGAACGGGAGTAATCAGCACCAGCGTAACGCGCAGACTGCTGGAACAGGGCTGGGAGGTAACGCTGCTCAACCGCGGGCAGCACGCCGCCCTGGAACGCCCCTTTGACGGCAATGTGCGGCAGCTTACGGCGGATATCAACGATGAGGCGCGCGTGGCGGCCCTGCTGGGGGATACCGTGTACGATGCGGTATGCGATTTTATTGTTTTTACGCCCGATCAGGCTGCGCGCGATGTGCGCCTGTTCCGTGATCACGCCCGGCAGTATGTGTTCATCAGCTCGGCTTCCGCCTACTGCAAGCCCCTGCCGCGTCTGCCCATCACAGAGGATACGCCGTTAAACAACCCGTACTGGCTGTATTCCCGAAACAAGGCGGCGTGCGAGGAGCTGCTGCTGGCCGAGCATGCGCGCACGGGCTTCCCGGTTACGATTGTGCGCCCCAGCCATACCTACAGCGAGCGCAGCCTGCCGGTGCAGATCCACGGTGCGGGCGGCGCATGGGCGGTGCTGGAGCGCATGCTGCAGGGCAAGCGCGTACCCGTTGCCTGCGATGGCGAATCGCTGTGGGTGATGACCACGGCAGAGGATTTTTCTGTGTATTTCTGCGCCCTGCTGGGCAATCCGGCCGCCATCGGCGAGGCCTTTCATATCACCAGCGATGAAACAATCACCTGGAACCAGGCGTATCGAGCGCTGGCGGACATTCTGGGGGTGGATTATCGCCCCTGCTATGTGTCCGCCTGGCTGCTGGCGCAGAGCAGGCTGTATGATTTTAACGGGTCGATCCTGGGCGATAAGGCGAACAGCGTGATTTTTGACAACAGCAAAGTACAGCGCGTAACGGGCATTGGCCGCATCGATTTTACGTCCTACGCCGTGGGCGCGCGCCGCTCGGTAGAGTATTTCCTTTCCCATCCGGATATGCAGCGCCCTGACCCTGACTTCCAGGCGTTCTGCGATCATGTGGAGGATGCTGCGGCGGCGCTGCGGCTGTAAGACAGCGTAAGCCTGCGGGCTTTGCTGAAATGACCACAGGATATTTATTGAAACCGGTTTACAGCCATGCCTGCCGGTGCTATAATGAAGCGCTGCTTTACCGGCAAAGGAGGAACTGCGTATGCCCGTGTCTCAAAAGCGTTCGCAGGTAATGGACTACATCATCGTGGCGGCGTTGGCCATGCTGATGGCGCTCAACTATCAGGTATTCATTCTCAACAATGCCTTCGCCCCCGCAGGGCTGGGCGGCATCAACACGATGATTCAGTACGTGTTCAACTTCAGCGTTGGTTACATGTCGCTGCTCATCAATATTCCCCTCTTCGCCATGGCATTCTGGCGTGTTGACCGCGACTTTGCCCTGAAAACGCTGGTAAACGTGCTGGTTTTCTCCGGCACGCTGCTTCTGATGCAGAACAACATCATCGACGTTCGCCGCTTCATGTATCACACAAGCGACGGCCGCAGCACGATTCTTGCTCCCGTGGCTGCGGGCACCATCAACGGCTTTATCTTTGCCAATTCCATCAAGCATGGCGGCAGCACGGGCGGCATGGATTACGTATCGGCCATGATCCACAAAAGAAAGCCCGAGTTTTCCATGGTGCACATCACCTTTGCCATCAACCTGTGCGTAGCCGGCATTTCGTATTTTGTATACGATTTCAAGATTGAGCCGGTGATATTGTGCGTGGTCTACTGCTACCTGACCACCCGCGTGAGCGATTCTATCCTCAAGGGCGGCAAGGAAGCCCTGAAGGTGGAAATGATTACCGCCCACCCCGATGAAATCACCCAGCACGTCATCCGCGATCTGCGCCACAGCGCCACCATTATCCACGCAGAAGGCGGCTATTCCCATCAGGGCAAAACCATGCTCATCTGCATCATCAATAAGCATCAGATTACCGAGTTTACCAAGATCATCAGCCAGTATCCCGATACCTTCGCCTGCGTTTCCAGCGTAAACGAAACGCTTGGCAACTTCAAGAAAATTAAATAAGGAGTTCTCTATGAGACTGGATAAATACCTGAAGGTGTCGCGCATCATCAAGCGCCGCACCGTAGCGAAGGAGGCTTGTGACGGCGGCCGCGTATCCATCAACGGAAAGGTTGCGAAGGCCGGAGCCGAAGTAAAGGAGGGCGACGTGCTGGAAATTCGCTTTGGCGCGCGCCTGGGACGATATCAGATTACCGATGTGCGCGAGGTGGTGCGCAAGGAAAGCGCGGCGGAAATGTACCGTGTGCTGGAGGAGGATGAGGAAACCCTCCGGCAGAGGCAATAACCATGCCGTATATTGACGTTCAAGGTCTGACAAAGACCTTTACCGTCCGCAAAAAGCGAGACGGTCATTTGCTGCGCGAAAAAAGCACGGTCTGCGCGCTTGATCATGTTTCCTTCCAGGTAGAGCAGGGCGAGCTGCTGGGCTATATCGGCCCCAACGGCGCGGGCAAAAGCACCACGGTAAAGCTGCTGTGCGGCATCCTGACCGCCGACGATGGCACAGCCACGGTGGGCGGCCTGGTCCCCTGGCAAAGCCGCAGGCAGCACGCGCAAAGCATCGGCGTGGTGTTCGGCCAGCGCTCTCAGCTATGGTGGGATGTGCCGGTAATCGACAGCTATCAGCTGCTTCGCGATATCTACCGCGTGCCCGAGGCGCAGTATCAGCAGCGTCTGAGCGAGCTGACCGACGCGCTGTCGCTGGGCGATTTTCTGCATACCCCGCTGCGGCTGCTCAGTCTGGGGCAGCGCATGCGCGCGGAGCTGGGCGGCAGCCTGCTGCATTCGCCCAGGCTTCTGTTCCTGGATGAGCCGACCATCGGCCTGGACGCGGTAAGCAAGCTGCAATTGCGCGATTTCCTGCTGAGCGAAAACCACGCGCATGGCACCACCATCATGCTGACCACGCACGATATGGAGGATATCTCGGCCCTGTGCCGCCGCGTGCTGGTGCTGGGGCACGGCAAAAAGCTGTTTGACGGCGAGCTGCCCGCGCTGCTTGCGCGCTATGACACGATGCGCACGCTGCGTGTGCGCTATGCCGGGGAGATCACCCTGCCTGCGCTGCCGGAAAGCGTGCAGATCAGCCGCGACGGCGATTTCTATGTGCTGGCCTATCCGCAGCAGCAGGTGCCCACTGATCATATCCTATCCCTTCTGCAAAGCGCCGGCCCCATCGCGGAGCTGACGCTGCACGAGCGCAGCATGGATCGCATGATCGCCGACATGTATCAGGAGATGGCGCTATGAAAACCTATTGGGCCGCTTTCCTGATGCGCGCCAAGATGGAAACGCAGTATCGCGCCGCCGCCCTGAGCGGGCTGGCCACGCAGCTGTTTTTCGGGCTGATCCTGGTGTATCTCTATCGCGCGCTGTACGGCGCGCGCGCCGATCTGGCCACGCTGGCCTCCACGGCCACCTATGTGTGGATTCAGCAGGCGTTTTTCCGCATGGTCTGCGCGGACGACAACACGCTGACTGCCGCCATCATCAAGGGCGATATGGCCTACCAGCTGGTGCGCCCGGTGGATCAGTACAGCTTCTGGTTTGCGCGCAACCTGGCCATGAAGCTGGTGGGCGCGCTGATGCGCGCCTTCCCGCTGCTGCTGATTGCGGCGCTGCTGCCCGCAGGCGTCGGCCTGTCCGCGCCTGCCAGCGCTGGTGCGCTGATGCTCTCGCTTCTGTCGCTCCTGCTGGGGCTGGTCGCCGTAACCGCGCTGTCCAACATCAGCGCCGGGCTGGTGCTGGTCACGCTGGACAGCCGCGGGGTAAACGCCGTCATTACCTTTCTGATTCTGTTTCTGTGCGGCAACATCATTCCGCTGACGCTGTTTCCCGACCGCTGGCAGCGCTTTATCCAATGGCAGCCCTTCGCGCAGATTCTGGATGCGCCCATCCGCCTGTATACGGGCGAGTACGCGCTGCGCAGCTTTCCGCAGATCGCGCTGATGCAGGCTTTCTGGATTGCGCTGCTGGTGCTGATCGGCCGGATGCTGTGGCGGCATACGCTGCGGCGCATCGTAATACAGGGAGGCTGAGCGGCATGATCAATTCACTTTGCCTGTATTTCAAATCCTGCCGCATGCTGATACGCAGCCAGATGCAGTATCGCGCGTCCTTTTTGATGCAGACCTTCACCCAGCTGGTGATGATGACGACCGAGCTGCTGGCCGTGCTGATCCTGATGGATCGCTTTTCCGTGCTGGGCCAGTGGAACCGAGGGGAAATCCTGTTCTTCTTCGGGGTCATCTCCACATCGTTTTACCTGTGCGAGTGCTTTGCGCGCGGCATCACGCAGTTCCCGCCGCTGATTGCGCAGGGCGATCTGGACAGCATGCTCATCCGCCCGCGCGGCGTGCTGTTTCAGGTGATCTGCAGCCGCGCCGACCCCCGCCGCTTCGGCGCCATTCTGATCGGCGTGCTGGCGCTGGTTCTGGGCAGCGTAAACGCGCAGATTCACTGGACGGCCTTCAAGGTGCTGCTGCTGATCTGGGCCATTCTGGGCGGCATGGCGTTGGTGTGCGGGCTGTTTCTTATCGAGGCCACGCTGTCCTTCTTCTCCGTCAAGCGCATTGAGCTCGTCAATATCCTCACCTACGGCGGGCGCAGCACCTGCCAGTATCCCATCGATATCTATCCAAGGGGGCTGCAGCTGCTGTTCACGCTTGTCGCGCCCTTCGCCCTGACCACGCATCTGCCCGCTTCGTATATCCTGGATAAGCCCCTCTGGGGCGCGGGCGCAGGCTGGTCGCTGCTTGCGCCGCTGAGCGGCTTTGCGTTTCTGGGACTGATGACGTTTGTTTTCTATCGCGGCCTGCGCCGCTACCGTTCCACAGGGAGCTGATTGCATGGCGTCCTATTCCATCGAGGGCATTGTGCTGCGGCACGCGGATTACCGCGAGAACGACCGCATGCTCACCCTGCTGACCCCGCGCGGGCGCGTGGACGCGCTGTCCCGCGGCTGCAAGCGCCCCAGATCCCCCCTGCTGCCGGGCAGCGAAGTGTTTACGCTGGCCAATTACGAGCTGCTGGGCAGCAGGAACCACTGCGTGATCACCGGCTGCCTGCTGACGGACAGCTTTTATCCCCTGCGGATGGATATCGACAAGCTATCCTGCGCCGCCTACATGGCCAATGTGTGCGAGGCCACCGTGCAGCCGGAGGAGGATGCGCGCCGTCCCTTCCTGCTGCTGGCGCGGGCGCTGGGGTGCCTGAGCTATCAAAGCGTCGCGCCGCGCAAGGTGCTGTCCGTGTTTCTGCTGCACTATGCCGTCGCCATGGGCTACCGGCCGCGCCTGAACCACTGCGTGCAGTGCGGCGAAAAGCTGCCGGAGGAGGGCGGCGCGCTGTTTGATATCGAACAGGGCGGCGTGGTGTGTGAGCGCTGCGCCGGGCAATCGCGGCGCGGAGCCATGCTTTCGCCCGCCGAGCGCGCCTGGCTGGCCGAGGCGCTGGCCCAGGGTGTGCGCGGCGGGCTGCCGCCCGAGGATGCGCCGCTGCCACTGCTGCAGGCCTATCTGGAATCGCGGCTGGAAAAGCGCATTCCGCCGCTGCTGACGCCCTTGTGATTTTTCAAAAGACAGGAGGAAAACAACCATGGAAATCTCAAACGATGTGCGCTATATCGGCGTAAACGACCACGAGGTCGATCTGTTTGAAGGCCAATATCATGTGCCCAACGGCATGAGCTACAATTCCTATGTGATCCTGGATGAGCAGATCGCCGTGATGGATACGGTGGACGCGCGCTTTGGCGCGCAGTGGCTGAGCAATCTGGAAGCTGCGCTGGATGGCCGCACGCCCGATTATCTGGTGGTGCAGCACATGGAGCCCGATCACTCGGCCAACATCAACGCCTTTATGGCGCGCTATCCTGCCGCGCGCGTGGTATCCAGCGCCAAGGCCTTTACCATGATGCGCCAGTTCTACGGCCAGGATTACGCCCAGCGCCGCATCGTCGTTGGCGAGGGCGATACCCTGTCCCTGGGCAAGCATACGCTGTCCTTTGTTGCTGCGCCCATGGTGCACTGGCCCGAGGTAATCGTTACCTATGATGCGGCAGATAGAATTCTTTACTCCGCCGATGGCTTTGGCAAGTTTGGCGCGCTGGATGCGGACGAGCCCTGGGACGACGAGGCCCGGCGCTACTATATCGGCATCGTAGGCAAATACGGCGCGCAGGTGCAATCGCTGCTCAAAAAGGCTGCGGCGCTGGATATCGCCGCAATCTGCCCGCTGCACGGCCCCGTGCTGCGCGAGAATCTGGCGCACTATCTGCATCTGTATCAGTGCTGGTCGGGCTATGTGCCCGAGGCTTCCGGCACGGTGATCGCCTGCGCCAGCATATATGGCCATACCTGGGCCGCCGCGCAGGAGCTGGCCGCGCAGCTGCGCGCCGCGGGGCGCACGGCAGTGCTGTATGATCTGGCGCGCTGCGATCTGCCCCAGGCGGTGGCGGACGCTTTCCGCTACGATCAGCTGGTGCTGTGCAGCAGCACCTACAATGCTGATGTGTTCCCATGCATGCGCGCCTTTATTGAGCATCTGACCGAGCGCGGCTATCGCAGCCGCACCGTCGCGTTGGTGGAAAACGGCACCTGGGCGCCCATGGCGGCCAAGGTGATGCAGAGGATGCTGGAGGGCTGCAAGGGCCTGACCTATGCTGAGAATACGGTGCGCATCCTGTCAGCCCTGAGCGACGACAGCCGCGCGCAGATCGCCGCCCTGGCCCGGGAGCTGACGTCGGAGCAGTAAAAGCGCTTTTGGCCTGGATGAAGGGGGAGCAAGCCCCCCCTTCGTCCGGGAATCGGGGCAATGCGGGGCCTGCAAAAAATTGGTTGACAATTGGCCATGAGTATTATATAATATACCTCGTTGTGAAAGCATGCGGCCGTGGCGGAATCGGCATACGCGCACGTTTGAGGGGCGTGTAGGGAAACCTGTACGAGTTCAAGTCTCGTCGGCCGCACCAACTAAGTCCTCGTGTTTTGATACAAAGCATGAGGATTTCTTTTTGCATATATAGACTTATAAAACATCAGAATTCAGATTATAACCACCAAATGCGGGTTATGGACGCAAGAAAAGGGCTGCTTAACGTCATTTTGCCAGATAGAAGTTTCCGCTTTCCACCCCTTTTTAGTCTGCTCATGGCTGCTTTTCAGGGTCGAAATCAGAGATTTATCATGGAATGCACCCTACTTTGGACGATAACAGGGTATCGTCCACAATGCGAGGTTTCGTCCAAAGCATCGCAAAATAACGCCTGAAACTCACTCACTTTATAATTTTACTGGCCCAACCGTGGTCGTTTGCAGGCGGAGAGTCGTTCAAATACGGTATAGTAGAGAATAGACTACTTAAGCGGAGGAGTAGTCTATTCTTGGCAGTCTCGTTCAGAGATGGTGTTTTTAGTCCCGTACCGAGTCTTCTTCCGCCGAATGCCGTTCTCAGCCGATTCAATGTTGCTTCTCCGCTTCTTTTTCTTATCTGCGGCCGTGAATCACGTCAAAAAACATATATCAAAATAAATTCTTGCTATTTCATCGGAAAATCCCCATCCGATATTGCGTGTATCTTCAAAGACTGCTCGAATACGCTTCGATTGCCTGCGATAGAACGAGTCGTTCTCCATGCTGTTGAGGAGCATGACAAAATCGGCAAACATGGATTCCAGGCTGGAATAAAAGCGTTCGTCGATATCCCCGTAAAGGTTTGTAAACTCAACGCCGCATTCGACATAATAGAGCATCAGATCTGCGATACTCTCTTTATTTTGCGATGCTTTTCGAAAATCGTTGATTACGGTGCGTGCGTTTTTTAGCGACAACTGTCTCCCGAAGAAAGCGGCGTGGATTTTCTTCCTGCACGATTCGATGAGTGGAGCTTCCGCGGACGCACCGCACACCTCCACATCAAGGATTGCCTGACACTGCTTGTTTGCTTTATAAAGCTTGCACAGCATGGAAATCAGCTCTGCTTTATCCATGGCGTTTAATTGCCTTTTCAGTTCAGTGATTTTCATTGAATGCCTCCGTTTTCATAAGTTCATGGGCGATGCTGCCGCTGACCAGCCGCATCATGCTTTCCTGCGATGAGCCGAAGCTGAGCAGATTGATGCTGCCGTACCAGACGATGCAGTCATCGATGATTGCATATTTCTGATGAATGTCTGACTGAAAAATCAACGAACAGTTCTGGCTTTTCAGGCGCTCGACGGCGATCTGCGCTGACTTGCGAGAGCGCTCCGGCAATGATTCCGCCGAACGCATCACAACAGTCACAGAAATCCGTTTTTGCGCACATTGTTCAAGCGCAGCTGCAAGCCACTGAACTCGTCTTGGCGTGGCAAGCGGGCTGAAGATCAATACGGACTGTCTTGCCTGCGCGATATCCTGCAGAAATCTGTTCTGGAAGGTAACTTGATCATAAATCACGTCACTGCCGGGAGCAGCATCCTGCTCGGTCAAAACACTATAGCCGAGGCTTGCATAACCCTTGAGGCGTTTATGATATCATCGTAAGAATAACAAGGTTTTCATCCGGCAAAAAGCATTCCAGCTTGCAATGATAAGTTTGATGACGCTTCGGCAATATGCATCACGACATTATCAGTTGTTGAATCTGTTCCTTTCAATCTTTTCAATCGTTCCCATCGACATAGCAACCGTAATCTACCATAAGCAGCATATATGCAACCTTGTGCATAAAACCAAGCATATGTGAAGACACCCAAAGGACAGCTGCCATTTTCCGCTTCTTACTTGCATTCCTTCTTCATCGCGAAGAAGCCGATCAAAACCGTCCAAACGTAGGCGCAGGTCTTCGGGATCATCAGCATGCCGATCATCGGGATGGCGTCCGCCCACAGCACGACCGGGATATAGAAGCCAAAGCTCAGCACGATAGTCAGCCACATCCAGCGGAAGGACGCATCGTTATTTTCCTTCGCGCTGCGGTAGAACAGCACGATAATCAGCAGACCCATCAGCGCAAACGGAATGTTGCGGTAGATGCCCCAGGAGAGCGGCGCGTTCGCACTCAGCCACTGGTTCTGCGGCATCATGCACAGCACGACACGCACGGCAGCCAGCGCATAAACCGCGGCAGTCAGGATGCCCTTGCCCTTAATCTGGTAACGCTGACGCCACACATAGTAGAGCAGCACGTAGAAGATGGTCATCGTCACAGAAGTAATCCACTTGCCCAGTCCCAGCGGCACGGTGTAGTTCTCAAGCCCCGTCGTGCAGAGTGCCAGCGCACGGGGAATCAGGTGGAAAGAGTCGCCCGCGCCCAGCACAACCGCCATCAGACCGAACAGACAGAACTGCTTGTTTCCCTTGCTTCCGCGAATCATCAGAATGCCGATGGTGATAACAGATACCAGATAGACAGCGTCAAAAAGCGTTTCAATAAGAGCCTGCATAGTTGTTGTTCTCCTTTTCTTGTTTTGTCGTTTGATGTTTCAGTTACAGGGACAGCCG
>CAKUFG010000025.1 GCA_934647235.1 uncultured Clostridia bacterium | reverse complement strand
ATCGTATGCCAATTTCCATAGGTTTCCGGCAGCGCCCTCCACTTGCAGCCGTTTTCCGTGACATACAGGATCGCATTGATCAGTTGAAGATTGCTCATGCTGACGTTTCCACGCTGTCTCGGGAGATACTTTGCTATCTTTTCATACTGCTCCTGCGTTATCTGCATGGCTCCATTATATCAGATATTTCTTTATTGTCAATAGTGTGAACATACTCTAATGCAAGCCTGTCCATGATTAAGCCCCTTATATATCTTATTGTTAAAGAATCCTTTGTTCAGCTTTATTAGTTTTCTTTTGCCATTCCTAAACTCATAAATTGACTATATGGGAGGATGCATTCTGAGCCAAACACCCTTTCCAAATAGCTTCGGAATTGTCTATTAATTGGAACAGTAATCAGTATAGCAAGATTCTTCCTTGGCCTTGAGCAGCAAACATAAAACAGATTACGATTTCTAATATAAGCTTTTCTAGCATTCTCGTCAAGCTGAGTAGGGTCAAGATATAATTGTTCATCAAATTTATAATCATTCCATCCTCGGCCTATTACAAGGAATACATTATCATATTGCTCCCCTTTGACTCCATGATTCGTTGAGAATTCTGCTTCTGGCTTGAAAAAATCTATAGCTTTCAACATTTCGATATATTGAGTGGAATACAAAGAAGTTACTGGTTTGTCGCCATATAAAATCTGATCTTGTTCTGGCTTTTCAGATTCATTCAGCCAATATTCAACCTTTGGAGGAATTCCAATCAACATTTTATAGGCTACAATTACTTTTAAAACATCCTGAATCGTTCCCTGCCGAGCTATAGATAGTTGATCTTTTAGTTCCCTCCATTGACGTTTATTATCTCTAGATTCTATTGGTTTTCTTTCTACATTTAGTACTTCAAATAGTTTCTTAGGATCATTTGTTTGTAATGCTTCGAATATTGGCTCAACTTTATTCTGGAAGAACAGAAAGTGTTCATCCTCTTTGTTCTTTAGGTGATCGCCAAGAAGATCTAATACGTGAGAATAGCCCTGCTGCTTTGCCAATAGTTTATGTGTCAACATAAGTCTTTTTGTTGAGCCATTCCACATTTTATTCAATACCTCTATTACATCATTAATACAGCTAAATAATACAGTATCTTCTAATTCTCCCTTATAGTATCCTTTTTGTATTCTACAAGAAAACTCCTCTGTCGTTATAATGGTAATACTCCCATCAGTGTCATCAGAAGCGGTTATCTGTGGAAGCTCAGGCCTGATTTTATTTAGTGCGTTAACTATAACTTCCTGAGATCGAAAGTTTGCTTCTTTATTGATTACGACTAATTTATTGTTGTCAACAATTCCGCACGCCCCTTGTGAAGCATAAATAGTTTGCCAAGAATCACCGAATAGACCAAACTGCGGCCCTGTGTCCTTTTCTACGAAATACTTCATGAATTGATTTATTATTACTTTGAACGAATCCTGATACTCATCAATTAATACGATAGGATATTTTTTAGAGAGGATCAATCTAAATTTAGGCTTGTCAAGGAAACTAACAAACAGCTTGATTACATCATCATGATATAGATACAAAATCCCATCGTCAATATAGCGAGTTCCAAGAGAATATGAAACTTGTTTCACTTCGTTTATATCAATTAGTATTCCTGATCCATCGCTTTTTGGGGGTAGTAACTGAAGCTCGCCAACTACTGTTATTAGAGAAGATTGAAACTGCTTAATTAAATCCCATGCGAATGTATGAATAGTGCTAGGTTTTATAAACGAATTGGAGGATAATCTTTTTTTAATTACCTCTACTGCCGCATTTGTATAGGTAATGCAAGCAACGTTTTGTCCATTCCTTTTAAAGCAAGTCGTTTTTTCTTTGTCAAGCCATTCTATTACTCTTTCCAATGAGAATGTTTTTCCTGCCCCAGCTCCTGCCTCTACTCGAAAGCTTTTGCCTGATTGTACTGTTTCAATTATTTTTTGATCAATTTCATTAGCACGTGCTTCAGCTATTTCTCGGTTTGTCATTGTACTCTCCTCAGTGTCTCCTATACTGTCTGCGATGCATTGTTACAGGTTCCTCCCCAGCAGAAAACCTGGACATAGAACTTAACCAAACAAGCCCTTCTTTAATGTATGAAGGTATTTGGTAATCAGCATATTGGGGCTCATATAACAAGCGTATTGCAAAGTCAGTTTTTTTGTCGTTCTCTTCCGAGAAGTCGATGGTCTCATCTATGGTTTTTCCAAACAAAGCACGATTAACATTTATTATTGCTTCTTCAAGACTTCTTGGGTGAAAGTTTCCTTCCTCCTTTTGATACACTAACCTTCTAAGTCCATTAGTTCGCTTAACTTCGTCTCCTGCCATTTCAAGAACATGCTCTATCGGGATTTTATTGGTTATGGCAATATGAAATACATCATGACACCATCTTATAATTGCGCCATTAGATGTTCTTTTTGCTTCATCTTTTTGACAAGCCTTCCCATCTTCATTAACAAAATCAATATCGGTAATAATCAAAGTTGGAACACCAAGATAATCAACAAAATCATAAAATAGGTGAGCATAGGCACCACCAACTTCAGCAATTGTATAATACTGTGATGATAGCATATTTTCACCCATTTCTCCGTCTTGTTCTAGTTTTCTGATCATATCGGGAATGAGAAGTCGTTCTGTGGCACCTTCGACAAGAATTGCTTTGTCGCAGAAATATAGATCACAATAACTAGTTTTCATATACTTCTGCAAGAAATCCAAGTGCAGCTTTTTTTCCTCATCATTTGCACCACTAGTTGGAAAATCGCTAAGGTTCTTATATTCCACATACGTTTTGTAACGCCGTATATATCTTATTTGGTTAAATGGTATTGTATTTGCAACATGTGCTGAATGTGTTGTAAGAATACATTGAACGACATTTTCACCTATTTCAGTAGCAATAAAATCTTCCAAAAACTCAACAAAAGTTGTTTGAAGCTGTGGATGCATATGAGCTTCCGGCTCTTCAATAATTAATACGGGAATCTTAGTTCTATCTTCTTTTACTCTTTGTACATACTCATGAAGTTCCATTGATATCTTGATTAGATTCTTATATCCCAAGCCATTGTGAGAACCTGGAAGTGTTTCTCCAATCCCCGGTGATTCATAGGCTAATTCGGTATTATCCGTAATCCTCTTTTCAAGAGATATTTTTGTCTTCGCTTTAAGCGCTAAATCTTCTCCATCTGGATAACCAAATGGCCTCATAGAAGAAACAATTTTGTTCATATGAACCGTAACTTGATTTTGTATATTATAATTCACATCTGTAACTATTTTTTGTAGGCTTTCTAAAGCAGGGCGCACCTCATCGGTAACTTCGCTAATCTCAGTCTCAAAAAGTTTTCTCATGATTTTTCCAAGTGGATTCAACTCAGAATCATTGGATTCATCAAGACTTCTTTCTGCCTTAATTGTGTGTGCACAAAACAGGCTTTTTAAATCGTTTTTTGAGCAAACCATCGTGTCTTTTGGGTTTGAAGGGTTCACTGTTACAATTCGCAATTCAAACAAATCAGGAAAAGCATTCTGAACTAGTTCAGAAATGCAAATGCCTTCTTCAGGGTGATCGGGTAAGGACATTAGTGTATCAAACTTCGTTTTGTAATTTGTTAAAATTTCCCCTATGTTTGAAATAACATCTAATGTTATGGATATTATTACCGTATTACTGGCATCATCTAAGTCAATTATGAAATTGCTTAGCGCACCAAATGTTTCCGAATCTTCGGAGTAATCAATATATAATGTAAATGAAGTTGTTGGTACAGTATGTTGAAATATTTCATCTTTCTTTTCATCAGTACTGTTCCAATATACGTTTACTGCGTTATAGAGTGTTTCACGACAGCTTAAAGGATAATCCTCGAATAATAGCTTTTTTTGATCAGAAAGCAAGAATTCAAATATGCTAATTAGCGATGTTTTTCCTGTATTGTTTTTCCCAACAAAAAGAGTGAGAGTTTTATCAAAATCAATGGTTACATTGTTAAGCAAGCGATAATTCTTAATTTGTATTTTTTGTATATGCACCTGAGTATACTCTCCTTTCAACTTAAACTTTGAATTACAACTCAACCAATTGGAGACTCCGATTAATCGGAAGATTCTTTCCATGACCTTGGTGTCTTTATTTCGCTTCAAACGGAGCAAACGATTAAGGGCACCCTTAGATAATATGATTTATCACAGTTTTCACTTCAATAAATAACCAATCCTTTTCGTACATTGTTTTTCTATTTTCGTGCGATCCATAGATTTTTGCCTTTCACATTTTAACAAGATTGAGCAAAGCCCATTCGCCTTTGGGAATTCTTGAAACTTTTGTGTATTTCTTCATTGCTGAGATCAAAACTGTCGGATCTGAGAAATACCGCTCAACAAACTCATAGGATTTTACATCATGAAGCTTCAGTACAATCGTACAGTATGCGCTTGGTTTCATGCCGGATTTCTTGAAGTCGTCATACCGATTCTCATTGAGAATAATCAACATTTCGATTTCTGGCGCAGTGACTACATTGATTACATCTACTTTATGCTCATAGGCTTTGCTAAGACGGAATCTTTCCCGCCTGGAATCGAGAATACGGTAAACTGTGATTTTTCCGCTGAATCCTTTCCGTAAATACCTGCTTTCAAACGTGCTGGCATTTCGACAGCGCAGCACTTGTTCATCCAGCATTTGCTCTCTCTCAAATATCAGAAGGTGATGATCCACAAGAATATCTATGATAGCGGTTTCCGCTGCCCCTTCCGCAATACAAGCCACATAGTTCATCCGTCAGCCCTCCTTCCCGAGCGCCAGGCGAATGCTTTTTTTCAGGTTCAAGTAGGCTTCATAGATAGGGACAGTGCCTTCCAGAAAACCACTCTGATAAGCGTCACTTTTCTTGAGATCGTTTCTTTTAAGAATATCTGTCAGATTGCTGACGGTAATGCCATCTCGATTGCGAACGATGTAAATGCAGTCATTTCGCTCAAGCTCATCCAGCAATTCCGGATAATGGGTTGTAAAGATCAAAGTACCACCGAAGCGATTCATAGCAGCATCCATGAAAAAGCGTATCAGCGTCGCTACGATCTCTTTGTTGAAATGGTTTTCCAATTCATCAATGACCAGATAGCCACCAGATTTTAGAATACGAATCGCTAAAGTAAAGGTAACAATTCCTTTGATCGTACCAGAAGAGAGATAGTGATTTAGTTCAACAGGATCAGACAGTATAATTTCTGACTTCCCTTTAAACTTCAGATGAACGGATATCTTGTTATCGTTATCCTCATGCGCAAACGAAAGATTTTCCACTGTTGGATCAAGATAAGTAACAATATCTAGCGGTATATCATCAGATATAGGCAGCACATTTATATTGGTCAAAGATAAAAGATCGGCTACTTCAATATGTTGTTGATGTTGCTTGTTGTAAGCGATGATGATACTGATGTCGCTTGGAAGAAAGGCTTCGTCGTTGCTTCGTTTAGCTGAAGGAGTAATTCCATCAAAATCAAGTAATTGCTTTTTTGTTGTTACTGACGAAGCGGGTTTTGTCCACAATGTTTCCTCTTTGATTGTGTACTTGATTTCTTTGTTCTTACCCAGAGTGGTTGCGATGACCGTTTCTAAGCGGCATATTTCATCGCAATCTGAGAAAAAGCATATATCCAGCGTTACTTTTTTCGATTGCCCAAGAATATCCCGCGTTTCAATGTGATTGATTGGTTCATTATTCAGCATATTCAGTGCAAGCAAAACAACTTTAAGCGCCGAAGTCTTGCCTGATGCGTTGATACCAATCAGTGATATAGCATTGTTCAGATAATAGCTGGAGCCCTTGCGAAGAAGATGAAGCTGACTTCTGTCCGCTTCACTTACACGCTGTCCCGCAAAAAAAGTGATATGCAGTTCCTCTTTGAAAAGCGGCAGACCTTTGGCTGAGATACTGAGAAGTTTCATAAGCATCATCCTTTCAAATAAAAACGGAATTTCCGTTTTTATTTTTCTTACAGCTCCATTATAACCCCAAATTTGAAAATTATCAACAGGAAATCCGTTTTTATTTTTCTCTTGCTTGGATCTCCTGCTCGTTAAGCAAATTTTGGAATTCAATCACAGCTTCATTAACACGCCTTTGTGCTTGTCGCTTTGATATAAATAACTCTTTGCCGATTGCGAGAATCGTTTTACCGTCAAGAAAGTGATCGAGCAAGATTTTCGCATCCTCTGCAGGCATTTGGCACATGAACTCTATCAATTCACATTTCTTCTTCGTTAATTCACTGTTTTCCCGATCAACTTCATTTTTCTTATCGACGATTGTCGCAATCGTTTCAGCCATGATTCCCACGTTTTTAGTATGTGAAACTTGTTCCTTATCCATTGGCGCTGTCAAGCTGAGAAGCCGGTCATTTAGCTTCTGCACCTGCTGTATTTTTAACTGAATCTTGGAATCAGCAATACGAAAGGAATGAAGATATTCTCTTGCATCAATCATTTTTGAAAACCTCCTGATCGAGACGTTCAAGTATTTGTGGGCCATTATCACGCCCGCTCAATAAAAGATACCAATCACCCAGAAAAAAACGACTGATGGATTTCATTTCCCGCTCCAATCGTTTTTTCTCAAACCGGCTGCCGGTTTCTGCTATCATTTTGGCTGCGGAACGATAATCATCCGTAGCTTGCTTAATAATGGCGATGACGAGATCGTCAAATGGATCATAGGGCGGATTCTTGTCGCTTATGATGTGGATAATCATCAGTTCCCATCCTCCCTGCCGCAGAATTACGTTGGGTTTTCTCTCGAGTGTGTTCAGAAATAAACCGCCGTTGAGATGCTTTTCTTTTACCTTGGCGCTGTTCATAGATGATATGGGCTAAAGCTGCTCCTGCCGTAGGATCGGCATAACCCTCATGGTTTTTGTACACTGTTGTGCCTCCTTTACCGCCGTAAAAACTCAAAGTCCCGGCGAACCGCAGCACTGTAATAGCTGTCACAGGTTGCCGGGGCATTGAATAATGCCGTTATCAGATATTGCTTGATGTTTCTTATGTCACTTCCGCATTTGTGAAGACATTCCAACACATATTCGATGGTGCTGCTGTTGATTTGACTAAATCGTTGATGTACCAAATCGGCTGGATACTGCTTCCCGGAGATGGTGAAGTATTCGCATTTTGTGGACATCACTTCTACCATGATTGACAAGATATTTTCGATTTCATCCCTGCTGTTGTCATCCATCAATTCCCAGTAATCAATTTGATCCTTAACCTTTCGCACCAATTCGTTGTAGGAGAGCCTTTTCCGCATGTCCGGCAGCTTTGTCGGTTGGCTTGCGTAGAGCTGCCGTTCCGTCAGCCCGCTTGATCGTGCCTGATAATTGAGAAGACCGATCAATGCTTCATCTTGTTCGCAAGGAAGCTCGGCCTCTTCGTCGATCTGTGGAGGACGCTCCGTTTCAGGGATTGATGGATGGATATTTGATTGATAAGGATTTGATATATCAGTATTTTTTTCTTTTTTCTTTTTTTCTTCCGTATTTAATTGTACGGCTTTTTCCCGAATAGGCTTTTCCTGTGAAGGAATGGCCTGGACTGGATTATCCAATACTGGATTTTCCAGTATTGGCTTTTCGGGTATAGGTGTGAGAGGAGCAGGCTTATGTTCGTTTGCATTGGCCTCCTCAGTTTTCTTGTTCTGAGGGAACTCATATATGGTATAGTCGGTATCCAATAGCTGACCCGCTTCGTTTCTACGCCTCGTTCTAACAACATATCCCGCATATTCCAATTCTTTCACGGCAGTGCCAATGGCATCAACGCCTTCTTTGCTGATATGGGCAAGCCCTGCAAGGGTATAATCCCATTCTGCAGGTAAAGAAAGCATGACTGAAAGAAGGCCCTTGGCTTTTAGTGAGATTCCCTTGTCCCTCAGATGATAGTTTGCCATGACAGTATAATTGCTGTTCTTTTCTACTCGCATGACAGACATGATTCTTCCTCCTTTTCCGTTTTTGTTCCATGCATTCGGTGCTATTGCGGCAAAAAAAGATAAAAAAAGGGCATTCAGGTTTTGTTGCCTGAACGCCTTATCAATGCCGCATAGGTCACATGCAGCAGGCAGATAGATTATTTTGAATCCTTCTGATGCTTCACAGCAGATGAAAGAAGTTCCCAGTGCCGATCGGATTTAGTTGGGATGGATCTGAAATGGCTTGACAGCATAAACTCATACAGAGCCAGCCTGGGCACAAGGTGCTGCCCACGAACGTTGACACATATCAGCTTCTTTTCTTGTATCCAGGATAAATAGCTTTTATAGGAATACCCAATGATTCTTCTGGCCTGCTCAATCGTCATCACGTCCGGGCAGTTTTCTACTGCTTCCTGGCAAGCCTTTGCATAGTCGTTATCTGTCAGAGCTTGCAGCTGATATTTTGATGGCCGATCCTTTATGCGTCTGTGTTTTCGTTTGGGCTCATGTTCGCCATTGTCTCGCTGGTTGGGATAGAAGTAGCGCTCCGGGTGCTTTTCCCGATCCCGCAGATAGGCAACCATGTCAGCCGTCGCTATCCAATAACGGTGCGTTCGCTGAGCCTTGATCTCACATGGCACCAACTGCGTTTCCAAGAGATACTGTGCCATCCGCGGACTGATATGGCATATTTTTCTGAACATCTCCTTGTTGACGCCATCCGGATACCGAATAAGCATTGCCTGAATTTCTTTATTTGTAAGCACGATAACCCTCCTCGCAGCTGATTGCCAATCAGCAGAAGTGCTGCCGTGCGTATAACATAGTGAAGTTCTGATTTCAATGGTGAATTGTGAAGTACCTGATTCTTCATCACATGGTACAGGATGCACCTGCCCCTTTCTAATTCGGTGAATCTCATAGGACCTGATTTTTGATCGTGTAGGGGGGGTGGGAACCTGTTTTCTCTCCTCTTTCTCTCCAACGTGCAAAATTGATCTCCAAATACCCCGGTTTTGAGCAAAATGTTTGAACCCGTTGTGCCGCCTGGGTTTTCTCTCCATTTTCTCTCTTGAAGTCCGATTTTGCCCGTGTTATAATGCCTTTGGAGACTTCCAATATTTTCGGTCATCTTCCGAAAGGTTCTCGCAAGTTCCCAAAGACGGGGAAAACTCGAAATCAGTTGATCCGCAAGGGTCCGTGGGTTCGAATCCCACCGTCTCCGCCAACTAAGTCCTCATGTTTTGATACAAAGCATGAGGATTTCTTTTTGCATTTATAGACTGATAAACCGTCAGAATACAGGCTATGACTACAAAATATGGGCTATAGGCGCAAGAAACGGGCTGCTCAGCGTCATTTTGTCAGATGGAGGTTTCCACTTTCCGTCCCCTTTTAGTCTATTCATGACTGCTTTTCGGGGTCGAAATCAGAGATTTATCATGGAATGCACCCTACTTTGGACGATAACAGGCTATCGTCCACACCACTGTTTCTATCGTCCAACGTGTTAGAAAGTCCATATTTTCGAGTCAATTATAGAAAGGTTACTTGACTATAAAATAAGCAAATAGACTACTCAGTTCATGGAGTATCTATTTGCTTATTTGCTATTCTTTTCTCATCATGTCATGTATTGATTTACATCGAGGAAAAAGTCTGGTATAATGATACTAAATCTAAAGTGATAACTGAAACTGCTACTTGATTGCATTACAAAATATACGATGTATTTTTACGGTTTCATGGAACAACTTGTAGACTATATATGCCGGCTGTTTTCGCGCAAAATTCATTCCAGAATGGCGACAAGCCCAAGCAGAAACGCCTGAATTCGTACAGATATACCCACTGATCTTAATTATACTACTCTTGCAAAAAAATGTCTACAATATGTGCCAAGTCGATTCGCAGTCATTCCTTCCGCAGCATGAAAGCTCTGCATGAAGATATCGATTAGCAGAGAAAGGATGTGTTTTTGCATGAAACGACAGACCAGAATGATTTGGCTGCTGATCATGTTCGTCTCGATTCTTGTTTTTGTATCATTTGATGCATCTTGCGAAACGGTTGTTGGAGACCCGGAAGAAAGAACAAAAGCAGGGCAGATAGAATATGGTGGAAGTGTTTATAGACCCAGAAAACGTATTTCTACATTGCTCCTTATTGGCATTGATAAGAATAAGGATGAGAAGCAGGATACATCAATTGGAGTTTATCGGAATGGAGGACAGGCAGCTTTTCTATTGCTTTGCGTGATTGATGATAATGCAAAACATATTACTCCATTGATTATTAATGTCCTGACATTATTGGGATACAATTTTCAGTTGTTAAAAACAGGATGGATGAAACCATCAGATTTCATCGTTCGGTCCTGCGGCAATATCATTTTCGGCTTAGCACCGGTTCACTTGCGTTCGTGGCTGTATAGGAGGCTGTTGCGTAAATGATGCGGATATTGCATGTTGTGTCGATTCTAGATATCGGCGGCATGGAAAGTTACATTATGAATATGTATCGCCGTATTGACCGCACAAGGGTTCAATTCGACTTTTTGGTACATCATGCGCGCCGGGGTGTATTCGAGGACGAGATTGAAGCCTTGGGCGGTCATGTCTATCACACGACACTGCTGGATGATTTCAATTTGCCCCAATACCTTAAGGCTCTGATGCAGCTGTTCAGAGAACATCCTGAGTACAAAATCGTACATGGTCATCTAAACAGCACTGCATTTTTCTATCTAGGTATTGCTAAAAGATGCGGTATTAGAAATCGTATTTTGCATTGCCACTGCCCCGGAAAGATCAATACAATCAAGGGCAATTTAAAACACGTTGTTTCACAGTTCGCACCCCTGAATGCCAATATTCGATTGGCATGCTCTAATGAAGCCGGGAAATATCTTTTTAAGGAGCGCAGCTTTGAGGTTATACCAAATGGTGTAGATGCTGCGCATTTTCGCTATAATCCAGATTATCGGGATGAAATTCGGCATCGATATGGGTTGGAAAACAGGTTTGTGATTGGGCATGTAGGGCGTTTTTACTATGAAAAGAATCATGAGTACATTCTTGAGGTTTTCAGAAAAGTGAAAACGCAGATCCCAAATGCTGAACTGGTTTTATTGGGCGAGGGACAGCTGATGAGCTCCTGCAAAGGGAAAATGCAGGAACTTGGTATTGCAGAATCTGTACATTTCATGGGTCTTATTCGGGACTGCGCTCCTTATTATCATGCGATGGATGTATTCATGATGCCATCCCTGTATGAGGGACTCCCGCTTTCAGGTATTGAGTCACAGTTCGCATCCTTGCCTTGCCTGTTTTCTGATACAGTATCGACGGAAGTAAGTTTTTCTTCCGAAGCACGCTTTCTTCCAATTGGCAAAGAAAATATTGATCTGTGGGTAAATGCGTTAACTGAGGTATATCGGCGAACTATTGACCGTGCTGCGTTCAAGCCGTATACAGATAGATTTGACGCTGCCGTTGGCACACAGAAGATGATCGCACGTTACGAAAGACTTTGGGAGTGTGAATCGTGATTGTTTATTGTTTGGGTTGCGCAGCATCATCCCTGATGGCCTATCTATGCAGCAACACATCAAAAAGGAAAAGCAATCGAGCGGTAGCGGTTTTCTTTTCGGCATTACCGCTGATCCTGATATCAGCACTCCGCTATGATGTAGGTTACGACTATTTGCCCACTTATGTTGGCTATTTCGATCTGGTAAAGAACGAAATGGTCAACAGTCAGAATCGGCTGGAATGGTTGTGGCACCTTATCAATAAGGCACTAGCATTGCTGAATGCTGATTATATGTGGTTGTTTGCTGTTGCGGCGTTGTTATTCTTCACGAGTGTATATTCGGAAATATTCCGCGCTTCACCTTATCCGGCGTTGAGTGTATTCCTGCTGACAGGGATGGGATATCTGTTTGTGTCCTTCAATGCGGTGCGTCAGATGATAGGGTGCGGAATTCTCCTGTATGCGGTTCGGTATATAGAAGAAAGGAAACTCTGGAAATTTCTCCTTTGTGTTGTCGTCGCAGGCGGATTCCATAATTCCTGTTATGTGTTTTGTATCACCTACTGGTTAAGCCGGATCAGAATAAAGCCGCTGACATCGTTTACAATGACAGCTGTAATGGTGATTCTGATGGAACCTCTCTCTCGGCTGATTCATTATATTATCTCCCGAACAGGATACCAGTTATATATTGATTCGATATTTGACACTGGTGAAACCGCATATGTATTCCTGGCGATAAACCTCATGCTGCTGGTATTCGCTTCTGTGTTGTATAGAGATGAGCCACGATATCGCATCTACTATCTTTTTCAGAATCTTGCGCTATGGATTACCATCTACAGCGGGCAGGTTGTGTTGATTCTGCGTATGATGTGGGCATTCGGATTGCCTTCAATCATTTTGATCCCTCTTTCTATAGAAAAATTGGCGGACAAAAAGGAACGCAGCATAGTCATGGCAATACTGGTATTAATGTACTTTTTGTATACCATGTACACTGTCGGAATTCAAAACAGCAATAATGTACTTCCATACCAGACGATTTTCACGAGGTGGCTATCATGAATTCGATCAGTGTCATTGTTCCTGTCTATAATACAGAGAAGTATCTTCGACCATGTATGGATTCAGTTTTAGCACAGCGGCAATATATCTGTGAAATCATTCTTGTGGACGATGGTTCTACAGATCAATGTCCTGCTATCTGCGATGAATACGCAAGGCAGTGGCCAGAACTTGTTGTTGTTATACATCAAACAAATCAGGGAAGTTCAGCTGCGCGCAACTGTGCCATTGATCGCGCAAGGGGAATGTATCTTTCTTTCATAGATTCGGATGATTATGTTGAGCCAGATATATATGAGAAATTGCTCAATCAGATTGAGGAGACTGGTGCAGACATGGCATGCTGCGCTATGTGGGTCGAAAAGATTAACGGAGAGAAATATTGCCGAGTTCCTGAAGGAATCGAAAAGTGCTGGGAAACTCGAGATGCTCTTGTGGAACTGAACAGCTATCGCTATCTGTACACCTCTTTTTGCTGCGCTTTGTTCTCTCGCAAAGCGATAGGCGAACTACGTTTCCCGGCAGGTACACTATGTGAAGACTATTATTTGCTACATCAGGTTATTGCACGCTGCGGGAAGGTCGCGTATATCTCCAAGCCACTGTATCATTATGTGCAGCGTGGTGACAGCAACTCGCGCTCAAAGCAGATAAGCCTTGCCCCCACAGATGCATCGTTTGCTCAGCTTGCCTTCTTTGAAAAGCATTATCCGGATATTGTATATGTGGCGGAGGCGGATTGCGCATTTGCCCATATGGGAATCTATTCCGCATACTTGCGAAGTGGACAGGTATGCTCAAAACAGTTGGAAAAAAAGCTGAGGAATGTAGCCAGAAGGTTTCTTCCCAGTGTGCTGCGTAGCAGTAATCTTCCGCTGATGAAAAAAATGCAAGCATTGACCTTTTGCTTAGCATTGCCTCTCTATCAATGGGTAATCACCCGAACCGAACACCGATAAGGATGATGCGTATGTTGAAGTTATTGCTTAGAATGCTTAGGAGCAAGGTTGTATCCAATGCATTGTGGATTGTAATTTGCAAAGGATTGCAAGCTGTTCTGGGCGTTATCATATCCGTAATCTCGGCTCGGATACTGGGCCCTGTCAACTATGGATTGGTCAATTACGCTGCATCGCTGGTATTGTTCGTCACACCAGTAGCCCAATTGGGCATGGCAGCTACATTGGTACATGAAGTGGTGTCCTGCCCAGACGCTGATCACGAAGGTCGGGTCATGGGAACTGCAATCATATCCTCGCTTGTATCCAGTGTCTTGTGCATTTTGGGTATTCTGCTATTCGTATCGGTTTCGAATCCTAATGAACCCGAAACATTGGTGGTCTGTGGTTTATATAGTTTGCTTCTCCTTTCGCAGGGTGCGGAACTGATTCAATACTGGTTTCAGGCGAAGCTGCTTTCCAAATATACCGCAATAATCACGCTGATTGCTTATGTTTTGATTTCGGCATATCAGATTGTTATTCTCGCTGCCGGTAGAGGTGTGAACTGGTTTGCCATTGCCAAAGCTGCAGAATATGCGATGATAGCAGTTGCACTGCTAATTATTTTTCATAGAAAAAGCCAATGCAAGTTACTCTGGTTGATTTGGTAGAAAACAATGGTGAGAAATGGTATCAGATTCAGTACAATGGCTTCACGGCGTATGTGATGGCTGATTTGGTTGATATTGTTGAGACGCCAGCGACGAACTCCGGGCCCACGTCAGAACTGACGGCTGAGCCCACAGCAGAGCCTACTGCTGACCTCACGGTTGAGCCCGCGGTAGAACCGACTGTCGAACCCACGACTGAGCCTATGATGGAGCCGACAGCCGAACCCACGATTGAACCTATGATGGAGCCGACAGCCGAACCTACGATTGAACCTACGGTAGAACCTACTGCCGAACCCACGATTGAACCTACGGTAGAGCCTACTGCCGAACCCACGGTAGAACCTACGGCAGAACCGACTGTTGAACCCACGACTGAGCCTACGATAGAACCGACTGTTGAATCTGCAACCATGCTTAAGGGAACTGATGATTCTGAGGAGGACTCGCTGGAAGCTGAAGCAGTCACTAACGAAATAAATCTCTTTTCCGATATAAGCGGCAATGCATCCGTTCTTGGTGTGTGGTATGATCTATGCTTTGAAGATCAGCCTGTCAATATCTATATTACAACTGATCTGAGTGCTCAGTATATAGAGATGTATATGGGCGAAACGAAACTGGCTGATTGGTCTGTTTCGGAAGCTACTATTACTGAGAATGAATACAACAAGGAATGGCTTGTGACTTACATATTTGAGGAAGCAGGTGATTACTATCTGTGGTACAAGGCGTCTGCGGATGGAGAAAACTTTGGCACGCCGTACACGCTTGATCCTATAAATATTGAACGTCCTGCTTTGATTGGTGTTTGGTACGATCAGACGATTGAGGCACAGCCCACATATATTCATGTAACAACCAATCTCGATATGCAGCATTTGGAACTCTATATGGGTGATACGCTGCTCGATAGTTGGTCTATTTCTGATGCAGATGTAACAATTACTGAGTATGCTACCTGCAAAGACTGGACTGTAACTTACACATTTGAAGAGTCTGGTCCATATTATTTGTGGTATAAGGCCTCGAAAGATGGAGTGACGGAAGAAATTCCATATTCGCCTGACGAACCTTTGGTGATTGAACGTCCTGCAATCATTGGCGTTTGGTATGCAGATACTGTTGAAAAGCTACCTACCACATTGTGCGTGACAACTAATCTCGATATGCAGTATCTGTATCTCTATCTTGGAGATAACATCCTTGATAGCTGGAATATCAACGATGAGAAAGTTACGATCACGGAGTATTCGACCTGTAAGGATTGGACTGTCAATTACACCTTCACGGAGCCTGGAGACTACTATTTGTGGTACAAGGCGTCTGCAGATGGCGTAAATATGGAGAATGCATTTTCTGAACCCGAGCCTGTAACCATCAAGCGACCTGCAATCATCAAGACCTGGTATGAATCGGCCGTTGCTGGTGAGGCATTGCCGATGCATATTACTACCAATCTCGACATGAACTATCTGGAACTGTATGAGGGCAATAGTTTACTGGCAAGCTGGAGTGCTGCTGACGAAGGAATATCAATTGAAACATATGCTACATGCAAGGATTGGCACATAGCTTTGCAGAAACCGGCGATTATTATGTCGTTCTTAGCATCAAGGATGACAACCGCGAAGTCGTTTCTGTACAAAGTGATACCATTACTGTCGGACTTGAAAAACTGATGGTGTCTGATGTTGCCTGTGATCTTGATTCCATTCAGACTGCTGAGATAGCCACATGGACTGCTGCGGCTACTGGTGGTCAGGCTCCCTATGCTTTTGCATTCTCTCTGACGAAAGATGGAGAGACGGTTGCTGAACAAGCATATTCTAAGGAAACAGTTTTCTCCTACGAGTTTGTGGATGAGGGCGATTATACGTTGGCGATTAAGGTCAAGGACGATCTTGGCACCGAGTCCGAGGTATATGAACTGGCAGTGCCAGTTGCACTGCGTCCGATTGAGATTACGTCTCTGACTGCGAATGTATCTACCAGCCAGACCGAGGAAGCAATTACTTGGACAGTTGAGGCATTTGCGGGCAAGGTTCCTTATACCTATGCATTTGAAGTCGTGTCGGACGATGCTTCTCAGGGCAAGAGTGCAGAGCAGACTGAGAATACTTATGAGTAGCAGCAAACGGAATCTTTCTTTGTCTTCCCGTGCTGAAAATACGCGAGAGGCACAGTCTGTAATTGTTGTTAACTTTGAACTGAGCGAAATCAAAGATCACTTTGAGCAAAACTTGACAGCTATTAATAATCAATTCGAAGTGGCTTCAAGTTTGGAATCCGACGGAAAAATTGATGATCAGAAAAACATTTATCGCTCCCAAATTGTTTTTCTTGAAAGTGCATTCGACTTCTATCTTCATGAACTACCAAAGTATGGACTGCGAAAAATGCTTGCTGGTTCTTGGCAGAAAACCGAGAAGTACAAAAACCTTAGGCCTAACTGTCAGATTTGTTTCTTGGCATTTTCCCATCTGCAGCAAGCAGTGGAAATCTAACTGTAAATATAGTCTGGACATCCTGTTCACTTTCAACGCTGATGCTGCCGCGATGCAACTTAACCAAATCGCGCGCGATTGCCAATCCTAGTCCAGTAGATTCTCTGTTTGATGACCTCGCATAACTGTAGTATCGATCAAAAATAAAGGGAATCTTCTCCTTGGGAATGCCAGAACCAGAATTTGCAATTTCCAGTACGCATTCACAATGTGCTGTTGCCAGCTTCACAGAAATCCTGCCGCCTTTCGGCGTGTACTTTATCGCATTATCTATAAGATTCTGAACAATCTGATGAATACGCATTTCATCACCCCAAATAAACAGATCTGGATTTATCATACTCTCCATTTGAAGTTGTTTTTCTTCCGCCCGCAAGCCACTACCATGGACCAGTTCGAAACAAACAGCGCTCAAATTCACCTTATCCATTACCAAGAAAAGCTGATTATCCTCAAGTTTTGCACTCAGAAATAGATCTTCCGTCATTCGTCCCATAAAATCAATACTGTTTTGCAAAACTCTCAATGATTCCGGCGTATTATGTTCTGCTTCAAGTGATTCCACACAGTTGCGTGCGATTAGAATTGGACTGCGTAGGTCATGAAAAATGTTCAACATGAACTGATGCTTTTGCTGATCTTTTCGCACCAGTTCCTTCGTGCGTTCAGCCACTTGATTGTCCAATGAAGCGCTTAATGTATTAAGTTCTATGCTCAAGCGCTCTGCCTCCGCAAATTTTCCGGAAAAACGAAGAGCAATATTTGCTGCCGCCAAGCAAAGAAAAGCGGCACGCCCCAGCTGGGATAGCCGTGTAATTACAATGATCTCTCCCGCACAAACAAGGTGTAAATCCTTAATCAAATTGATAGCCATGCCTATACCATTTGAAAATGCGAATCCCATTAAAATCGTTGTATTTTTCATATGGATGCGGATTCGATTCCGTCTCATATCGAGCGCCATGCTGATTGTGATTGGAACATTTATCTGTTCTGCCATGAATCTGTACCTCCCGAACGAGTTTCAGCAGGAAGCCTGGGCTGTTCTGTCTGTGTAGGAATGCCTGGAGGAGCAGCCTGTTCAGCTTCCTTGTCCTTGATGCCATACACAGCATAATTGTCGAAGATGTTGATCTGGAGGGATTTGCGATGTTCTTCGAACGGAACGCCAAACTGATTCTGCCATTCAGCTGGAAACACGGGCATGCGGCTCATCTTGGGTTTCGTACCTTCCTTGCTAATCCGCTGGTACACTTCAGTAGAGGTCAGATCGAACACAAAGAGATACTCACCATTTGCGCGGATGAGTTTTCCCAGAATTTTGTATCGGTAGTTAGGGTTCCAGCCCATCATATCAAACAGCTTCATAAAGAAAATCTTGCCCGTTACTTGGCGGGGCTTGCGCTTGCCACCGCTATTGGTACACCACTGAAAAGAATGCAAATCCGATTCAAGGCAAGGGCGAATAGCCAGCTTGCGTGTCTGTCGGTTGACCAGAAACTGAATGTAATCGATCTGCGGCAGACGCTTGATGCAGGCGGAGTTCAGACCGATTTTATAATTGTTGAAGGTGATAGACGGTTCGCTGATGTGGGAAAAGAATTCACGGCGGACAACCTGAAATTTGTCCAGACTGAAGGAATCATCCTCTTCAATCTGATCCTCACCAACAGGAACGACTGTAAGCATCTCATTGCCTTCATTTTGTGCATCTCCAGTCGGATCAAGCGGCAGCGGCGAATCGTCCGGTGTGTCTCTGTTCCAGAAATCATTGCTGTTCATACTGTTCATCCTCCTGCGGACACCAATCACCCAATTCATGCATGATGAACGTCCGCAGCGTATCGTAACCGGTCACGTTCAACTGCATGCCTATATTGCACAGCTGTCCTTCAACACGGATTTTCCATTGCTCACGGGTCTGGTTCGCCAATGCGGAATATGTCTGTTCTACATAAAAGTCATTGCCAAACGAGTCGGTATAGCATGCTGGGATGCCCATTACGTGTGCTAAAGTCTTAGCAACAGGCTCAACGAATGCCTGAGAACTGTCTCGCTCGGGGATTCTCTCGGTCTGAATGTACGCTGCGGCTTCGTCTGCACTGAAGATAAACACCTCTTCATCACCATTTGAAATGAGTGTGCTGTACATTCTGTACTTGTGATCACGGTTCCAGCCAAATAAAGAATAAATGGTATCGACAAAAGCGGAGCATGCGATGGCGCGTGCTTCCGTACGGCCATCTTTTGTTTTTGCCCAGATTACGGCATTTCTGTTCTGTTTATTCGATGCACGAACTGCAAACTTGCGCTGCGTAGGGTGGATCAGGAGTTCAACGTAGAAATCAGACTTCATGCGGCGGATGCACTCAACGCCAAACTTTATCGAATCATCGTAAAACGTGACATGCGGAGTCTGCTGAACATTGAAAAGGTCTGAATGCGCCACTTCAAATCCGCGCATATCAAAGTCGCCAGCTTCCACTTCAAAACACAAGTCTTCTGCCTGCTGGTTCTCACTGGCCTCATAAGCACTCGCTGAAGCATGCAAATACTCCGGTTCTCGGAATCCGCTCCAGCGTGGATTGATGATGACATATCCCTTAAGCAATCCCTCTGTAATGACACGCAATTCGGGCAGCATGGATTTATTGCCGTATTTGGAGTTCTTCAGCATGTGCTGAACTGCAATGAAATCATCCCGGGAGATGATACCTTTATGCTCATCGTAATAATGGCTGATAGGCCGCTCGCCGCGGTTCTTGATTGATTTATGAGAAAGAACATCTTTCGTAAATGTCTTTCGGGTATACACATCACCGCAGTATCGTTCATTGCGCATGGATGCTGCTACACCGGAAGCAGTCCACTTCACATTGCCCAGATAGGTCTTCTTTTCCAGAGCAGTCAGTGCATCTGCTATCTGCTGCGTTGAATACCCGTACAGATACATAAAGAACACCAGCCTTTGATACAAAGGCTGGTGCTTTTCTTGTTGCTTCAGCGAAAAAAGAAAACCACCAGCAGAGCTGGTGAGAGGGAAAAGCTTAAGATACAGGAAGCGCCTCCTTTGCTATAATGGAAGCAGGTCTGGCAACCGCAGCAAAAGCAAAGGAGGCGAGCCATTTATGGCAAATGACAATGGTAGTTTATCACACACGAAGTGGAATTGCAAATACCATATCGTATTTGCGCCAAAGTATCGGCGGCAGGTGGTGTATCGGCAAATCAAGGCAGATATAGGAAGGATAATCAGGCAGCTATGTGAGATGAAGAAAGTGGAAATCATCGAGGCAGAAGCATGCCCGGATCATATCCATATGTTAGTGAGCATACCGCCAAATATCAGCGTATCGCAGTTTGTGGGATATCTAAAGGGAAAAAGTTCATTGATGATATTCGACAGACATGCGAACTTGAAGTACAAGTATGGGAATCGACATTTCTGGTGCCGGGGATACTATGTGGACACGGTGGGACGTAACAAAGAGAAAACTGCAGAATACATCCGGCATCAGCTGGACGAGGATATCATGGCGGACCAGCTGTCATTCAAGGAGTACATAGACCCGTTTACGGGAAGCAAGAACCCCGAGGCATAAGAAAAGGCCGCTTTAGCGGCGGCCCGAGAAAGTACTGCAGTTGCTGGACTGTTCAATGCGCCTTTAGGCGCGGCAGGTATCATTGCCTTGAAGGCATGGTGCATACCACCGGCTTAGCCGGTGGTTTTGATTGCGCGCAGATGCATCTTTTTCGTCCTTCTGCGCGTCTATGGATAAAGGGGGTGGCAGGTATGCGCAATCGCATGGCGGCCTGGGCGCTGGCGCTGATCTGCCTGCTGGCCGCAGGCGCGGCGTGGGCGGAAGACGTTTGGGTGCGGGAGAATTGGCAGCAGCTCACGGGTGAGTACGACTGCGGCGGCGTGCGGCTATCGGTGGACGCGCGGGCGATGATCCTGCCCGCGGGCGCGACGGTGCAAAGCTACCGTGCGCCAAGGCTGAGCCGGGCGCGGCTGATTGCGCTGGGCGAGGCCATCGATTGGGCGGCGCTTGGCCTGGATACCGCGCAGGGCAGCTGGCGCAATCCCACCGCAGGCTTTCCCGAATACGCCTTTTCCGCGCGCGGCGGGTATCCATACGCCGCCGTCGGCGCGCTTGGCTCGGTGCAGCTGGTGCTGTGTCCGCCGGAGCAATACGGCACGGACGGGGTGAATCTGTACGCGGCCGGGCTGTATGATTTTGCGCAGGATCCGGCGGCCGCGCAGGCTGGGCTGGCGGTGCGCGTCTGCGGGCTGCAATTGGGCGACGCGGTGCGGGTGCGTATCCTGCCAAGCGGCGCGGCGGACGCCTGGTATCCCGTGTATGTGAACGGCCTGCGCCTGTACGCGGGCGCTGAAACGGGCAGCGACCCCGGCAATACCCGCGAGGTTTGGTTCAGCAGCCTGCGCGTCACGGTGGATCCTCAGGGTCGGCTGATTGCCCTGGACGGCCCGCTGCTGGACGCGGCGGCGATGAGCCCGAATACGCCCGCGGCCGCGCCCATTGCCGCTGCGGATGTTATCCCGCTGCTTCAGCAGCGCTATGCGGCGTGGCCGGGCGAAGGACTGGCCAGCGTGACTGTATACGAAATTGCCCTGGAGTATACCCTGACCAGCAAAAACACGTCCTCCGCCGCCAGGCAGGGCTTCACCCTGCGCCCCGTATGGGCCGTGCGCGTGCTGGCGCGCTATCACGACGGCTTTGAAATCATGACCCATGTGCTGCTGGACGCAGCAACCGGCCAGGCAGTGTAAAAGCAAAAGGGCCGTCCGAGCTTTCGGACGGCCTTTTTATTGTGTTTTCCTTACAGCGAGCCGTTCAGGATCGCATCCACAACTACCTTGCCTACCTTGAAGTTGTTTTCCATCGCGGTGGCAAAGATGTCGGCGGCCTCTACGCTTTCCTCAGAGGCCAGGGATTCGTCAAAATTGGGATCCCACAGGCTGACGGGGGAAGCGCCGTTCATGAATACGTCCATATTGACGGAATCGCGGATGATGATGTAGCGATCCAGCATGCCCAGGCGCTCTGCCGCCACGGCCAGGGCCACGTCCTCCATCTCAGTCAGGGCAAAGGGATCGGGGCACTGGTAGGTTTCGGTCATCAGCATGGCGTTGGCATGGTCGTAAGCGCCCTTCCAGTAGTTATCGCCGCTGACGGTGGTGCCGCGCAGCACCTGCGGATCACGGGTGGCCCACTCGGCGTTATCAAAGGCGGCGGCCATGAAGGCGCGGGTGCGGTCGGTGGTTTCCACCTTCACATCCTTGACCAGGCTGTATACCTTTTCCATCAGCTCCTGATTGAGGATTTTGCAGGAGGAGCTGTCGTAGCCGCCGTCATGGAACCAGGTGGTCACGCTGCCCTCGGGCAGCTCGCGCACATCGGCATGGTGGCCCAGATCATAATCGATGGCGGCGGTGATGACAAACACATCGCCCATTACGCCATATTCATAGGCGGAGCCGGCGCAGCCGGTGCTGAGGATATAAGCGTCAGAAAAATCAAAGCGCTCGTCCAGCAGGATGGCGTTCAGGCTAAGGGCGGTGTTAACCTTGCCCATGCCGGTTACATACAGGGCCACGCCGTCCTTGACATACAGCTTGTTATCGGCGAAGCCGCCCTTGATTTCATATTCGTCGCCGCCCTGGCAGTAAGCTTCATAGTAATACTGACCCTCGCCGGGAAAATCGCCGGTCAGCTCGCCCACCTCAAACTTGGGCAGGATCAGCACCTTGATCTTAACCTTCTCAGCGGACTGGGCAAAAGCGGGAAGCACGGAGCACATCAGCAGAAGAACCGTCAGGAGCAGCGCAAGCGTCTTTTTCATAAAAATCTCCTCTCGTCGTCTGTGGTATGAAAGGTTCCGGAAAAAGCAGATGAGGCGGCTGGCCACTCCGTCTCAACGAGGCTATTATAAATCCGAATATTATAAATGTCAATAGCAAAAATATTCGGCATATTATCCGAACTATTTTTAACACATTTGATTTATAATACGTTAGATGTGCTTTTGCAAACAAAAAGGGCCGCTTTTCAGCGGCCGAGGCAGTTTTGTTCAGTTTGCCGGGCTGCACCCCGCCAGCACGGTCTTGAGCGTGCTCAGCGCGCCTGCATCCACAGCGCCCGCGGAGGGACTGTAAATTTCAAATGTGACGACGCAGCCGTTGATGAGCGTGGCGGCCAGGTAGCTGCCGCCCGTGCTTACGCCGGACAGCGAAAACAGCGCGTAGCCCTGGCCGTTGATTGTGCAGGTGCCCAGGCTGGATGCGCCGTAGCGCGCATAGTAACCGGCCAGGTACAGCGACAGCGCGGAGGTATCGCCGCTGCCCATGGACTGGGTGGAATCGTTTACAAGCATGCCGCAGTCGATGGTATAGTCGCTGTCGTACAGCATAAAGAACCAGACCTGATTGCTGCGGTTTCCGCCCAGATAGCTGTCCTGATCCATGCGGAAACGCCCGCTGTCATAGCTGAAGGTGAACAGCGTGCTGCCGCCGTAGCTGCCCGTATAGGCCTGCGCCAGCACAGGCAGGCACAAAAGAAGAATCAGCAGAACTGCAAGGCGCTTTTTCATATCCGGCATCCTTCCATATTATCGTTCATATCAGTTTAGCATTTGTCCGTCCAAAAGGCAACGGCGTTTTGATGAAGCTTTCATTACAAAAAGCAAAACAGCCCCGTTTTTCCCTGTTTTCCGTTATTTGGGCCGGTTGTGCGCGCAATTTCAGGCAAAAATAGCACTGCGTGCGCGTGCAGCGCGCATGCGATCAAGGGAGGGATACGCCGTGCGCCGCGAGCTGAAAAAGATGGAAAAACGCATGGATCAGGAGGATGAACGGGAGCTGAAGCAGCTGGAGGGCCGCCCCAAGCGCCACATCCTGCGCAATGTGCTGCTGATCGCCCTGGGGACAATCGCCGCCGCGCTGGTCGCCGGGTATTTTCTGTTTGACGTGCCCTCCTGGCAGCGGCTGGATATCCAGAAGATCACCGCCGTGCAGCAGACCGGCGCAATATACGATCGGTACGGCGAACTGATCAGCGCCCTCAAGGGCAGCGAGGATCGCACGCTCATCGCCTTATCCAGCTTGCCCGACCATGTGAAAAACGCCTTTATCGCCGCCGAGGATCTGCGGTTTTATCGCCATCCGGGCTTCGACGTGGTGCGCATTTTCGGCGCGGTCATGGCCAATCTGCGCTCGCGCGGCTTCAGCGAGGGCGCCAGCACCATCACGCAGCAGCTGGTCAAGCTGTCGCATCTATCCTCCGAAAAAACCATCGCCCGCAAGCTGGAGGAAATCTACCTGGCGCTGCAATTGGAGGCCATGTACAGCAAGGATGAAATTCTGCAGATGTACCTGAATTACGTTTATTTCGGCCGCGGCGCGTATGGCGTGGAGGCCGCCGCGCAGGCGTATTTTGATTGCAGCGCGGCCGAACTGACAGCGGCGCAGGCAGCCACGCTGGCAGCCATCATCAAAGCGCCGTCCGCCTATTCTCCCCAGCAGAACCCTGAAAGCAACGCCAAGCGCCGCAATTATATTCTGGCTACCATGCGGGATAATAACCTGCTGTCTCAGGAGGAATATGCCCTGGCTGCGGCGGAGGAGATCGCCGTCATCCCGCAAAAAACCACCGAAAACCGCTACGGCTGGTATCTGGACGCAGTGCTGGACGAAGCAGGCAGCGTGCTGGGCGTATCGGGCGACGCGCTGCTGGGCAGCGGCTACCGCATCTACACCATGCTGGATCAGGAGTATCAGCAGATTGCCGATGCGCAGTATGCCGCGGGCAAGTCTTTTCCGGACGCGGCCTCGGACGGCGAAAAGCCCCAGAGCGCCATGGCCTGCATCGACAACGAAAGCGGCGCGGTGCTGTGTATCGTGGGCGGGCGCGAATACACCGTGCAGCGCGGGCTGAACCGCGCCACGCAGCTGCAGCGCCAGCCGGGCTCGGCCATCAAGCCCCTGGCCGTGTACGCCCCCGCCATCGAAAGCTACGGCTGCACCACAGCCACGGTGCTGAACGACAACCCCACCACCTTCGCCGGCAACTACACCCCGCGCAACAGCGGCAACAACTATCACGGCTTCGTCACCGTGCGCCAGGCCCTCAAGTGGAGCATGAACGTGGCCTGCGTATCGCTCCTGGACCGCATCGGCGTGGCGGCGGGCCGCGATTATCTGCAGAAGGTGGGCATTCCGCTGTCCGATGCAGACTGGGGCCTGTCCCTGGCGCTGGGCTCGATGACCTACGGCGTATCCCCCGTGCAGTTAGCGGCCGCCTACGCGGCCTTCGGCAACGGCGGCACCTACTACGAGCCGTTCTTCATCCGCCGGGTGGAGGACGCGCAGGGCAACGTGATCTACGCCCACACGGCCGAGGGCCGCCGCGTGGTCAGCCGCGAAACGGCGTACCTGATGAACAGCCTGCTGCAATCCGTCACTGCCGAGGGTACGGGTGCCAAGCTGTCCGCTGCGGGCACGCCAGTGGCGGGCAAGACGGGCACAGTCAACATGAAAGGCGGCGGCAACCGCGATATCTGGATGGCGGCCTATAACTCGCAGATCTCCACCGCGTTCTGGATCGGCTTTGACAATCCGGACAGCAAGCACAAGCTAGCTTCGTGGGTATCGGGCGGCGATCACACGGCGGCGCTGGCCACGGCGTTTTTCAAATCCGCCTATGCGGGCAAAAAGAAGCCTGCCTTCGACACCCCGCCCAACATCGTGTGGCAGACGGTGGATCGCGCCAGCGTGGAATGGCTGGGCGAGGCCATGCTGGCCACCCAGACCACGCCCAAGAGCTATCGCTACTCCGAGGTGTTCGCCGCCGGCAACAAGCTGGTCAAGCAATCCACCGCCTGGAAAGCGCCGGCCAGCCCCAGCGCCTTCTATATCACCCACAACGACAAGGGCAACCCCGTGCTGTGCATCACCCCGTCCGAAAGCGCCCTGATGCGCGTGCAGCGCGACTGCGACGGCGAAAGCCTGATCATTACCGAGCTGAGCGGCACGGCAGGCAAAACGCTGTACTATGCCGATTCCACCGCCAAGCTGGGCGTGGTGTATACCTATCGCGTGATCCCGGTCAATTACGAGCTATTGCAGAACGGCGTGCTGCTAGAGGGCACGCAGTCCGTGCAGATTGCCCAGGCCCGCGCTCCCTCCAAGGGCGCGGCGCTGTGGGATCGCCTGCTGGGCTGGCTGGGCGGCGACGGCAGCGAGGAAGCGTCTATCTTTGAAAACCCGGAATAAGCAAATCGCCTCCGCCTGAAAACCGGCGGGGGCGATTTGTGTCAGGCTGACAGCCTGTTAAGCGATGTTTTGTTTTATTCCTCCCGATAAATTACCTGCAGGCGCTCGTTATCCAGCGCGGCGTTGTCAATCACCCGCAGAAGGCGCGGCCAATAGCCGCGCAGCGCCTCGCAGGGCTCGGCCGGGTAGCGCACCAGCAGCCGCAGCGGGCGGCTTTCAGTGGTCAGCATATCAGACAGCGCGTCCAGGTTCATCCCGTAATACGGCGGAAATTCCAGCGCGTCGCGGATGCGGCTGTGCAGCTCCTCGCGGGTAGCGCAGCCGGCCAGGTTCAGCTCAATCTGTTCCATGCTCATTTTCCTCCGTACAGACAGGTAAAGGTGCGGTAGCCGTCCTCGGTGTAATAGATCAGGCCGTCGTTGGAGTATACCAGCCGCGCGCTGCCGCGATGGCCGTCCACCACGTTCACATCGCACTCAAAGTAGGTGCGGCCCTTCTGCGCGGGCAGGCGGCCCTCGCGGTTTTCAAACTGGCTGCCGCCGATGGCGCGGCCGGGGGCCACCTCGCCCAGGTTGTCCTTGCTGCTGACCCAGCCCAGCTTTTTGGCGGCGGTCTTGGTCAGGTACAGCTCGGGCAGCCTGCCGTATGCGTGCAGGTAGGCCGCCACCACATCGCGGTCGGTGGGATTCTGGCTGGCTGCCGCCGTAGACTTCCCAGACGGCGCAGCCGTTGGCGCAGTCGTCGGCGCGGCGGTGGGCGCGTCAAAGCTCACCCGGATGGGGGTAAAGGTGTTGTAATGGTCGTTGGTATAATACATCAGCCCATCGTTTGAAAACACAATGCGCTGGCTGTCGCGGTAGCCGCCGTCATAGTTCACGTCGCACTCGGTCCAGCGGCGGCCGTTCTGATCGGGCAGCGCGCCCTCGTAATTGCCGAAGCGATCGCCGCCGATGGCTCTGCCGGGAGCCATGCGGTCCAGATTGCCGCTGCGGCTGTCCCAGCCCAGGCGCATCGCATCGTTCTTTTTGATAAAGTTATCGGGCAGATGATCGAACGTGGCCAGGTACACGGCCACCTCCTCCATGGATAAATACCATCCGTCCTCCGTCACGGGGTAATCGGCGGCGTTCAGGGCGATGACCTTTTCGGCCAGCACGGACGAGCCGGCCGCGCACAGCAGCAGCGCCGCCGTCAGCAGCGTCAGCAGCCGATACAGAAATGCGCGTTTTCGCATACGTTGCCTCCTTGTAATTGCGTATACCTGATTGTACCACACCCGGCACCGCCGCGCAACGCATGGAAAACGCCCATACTCGCCAAAAAGGTGAAAAAAATACTTGCTTTTACCAGATAGTTGTGGTAATATATCTGATGCTGGTCCATAGCGTCCGGCACCAAGACTTACAGGAGGCGAAGGAAGTGCCGAACATTCAGTCTGCCAAGAAGCGCGTGAAGGTGAGCGAAACCAAGAACCTGCGTAACCGTATGGTAAAGAGCGGCGTCAAGACGTCTATCCGCAAGCTCAATGCGGCCATGACCGAGGGTGCTGATGCTGCTGCTGCGCAGTATGTCGCCACGACTTCCGCGATTGATAAAGCGGTAGCCAAGGGCATCATCCACAAGAACGCGGCCAACCGTAAAAAGGCCCGTCTTGCCAAGATGGTTGCGAAGGCGTAATCAACAAATCTCTACTCATCATTATCACGGCAGTGTATAGTACGGCGCGCGGGCCAGATAGCCTTGCGCGTTTGTGCTACCTGCAAACAGGCTGCGATAAAGAACAACCCCCGGTTTCCCCCGTGCAAAAGAGAGGACGGCCCACCGGCTGAAAGGCGTCCGCGCGGCGGCGGGGCATTCGCTTTGGAGCCGCGCGCCCGAAGGCTTAGTAAGGTGCGCCGTCCTATCCGCGTTACAGGATCAGAGCGCGGGCAGCATCCCTGCCTGCGGAAATTGGGTGGTACCACGCCTGCATGCGTCCCATGTGCTTTACATGGGATGATTTTTTATTTTGGAGGGTATGTATGGGCATCAGAGAAAATATCGAGTCCATCCGTGCGGAGCTGGAGCAGGAGCTGCAGCGTCTGGACGATGTAAAGCAGCTGGAGGAGGCCCGCCAGCGCGTGCTTGGCAAAAAGGGCAGCCTGACCGCGCTGCTGCGCTCCATGGGCCAGCTCAGCCCCGAGGAGCGTCCTGCCGCCGGGCAGATGATCAACGCCGGGCGCGAAAGGATCAGCGCCATGCTGGACGAGCGCCTGGCCACGCTCAGGGCCCGCGAGCGCGAGCGCAAGCTGGAGCGCGAGGCGCTGGACGTGACCGAGCCGCGCGACCTGCCGCGCCTGGGCGTGGCGCATCCCACCTCGCTGGTGCTGGACGAGGTGCTCTCGGCCCTGACGGGTCTGGGCTTTGATGTGGTGGAAGGCCCCGAAATCGAGCTGGATCACTACAACTTTGAGCTTTTGAACCTGCCCAAGAACCATCCCGCGCGCGACGCGCAGGATACCTTCTATGTGGACGACAACATCGTGCTGCGCACGCACACCTCCCCCGTGCAGGCGCGCACCATGCTGTCCCGCAAGCCCCCCATCCGCATTGCCTGCCCCGGCCGCGTGTTCCGCGCCGACGAGGTGGATGCTACCCACAGCCCCGTTTTCCATCAGATCGAGGGTCTGGTGATCGATAAGGACGTGAACATGGGCGATCTGAAGGGCACGCTGGACGCGCTGTTCAAGCGCCTGTACGGCGAGGATATCGAAACCCGCTTCCGTCCCTCCTTCTTCCCCTTTACCGAGCCAAGCGCCGAGGTCGATCTGACCTGCATCTCCTGCCGCGGCAAGGGCTGCCGCATATGCAAGGGCACGGGCTGGATTGAGGTGCTGGGCTGCGGCATGGTCAACCCCAAGGTGCTGACCATGTGCGGCATCGATCCCAACGAGTATACCGGCTTTGCCTTTGGCATCGGCCTGGAGCGCATCACCATGCTGCGCTACGGCATCAAGGATATGCGCCTGCTCTATGAGGGCGACGAGCGCTTCCTGCGCCAGTTCCGCTAAGGGAGGGAAACGGACATGAAAATTTCGATGAACTGGATCCGCCAGTACGCGGATATTCCCGTATCGCCCGCCGAATACGAAAGCACCATGATCATGCACGGCACGGGCGTGGAGGGCATTGAATACCTGGGCGAGGAATGCCAGAACGTGGTGGTCGGCCGGGTGCTGACCTGCCGCGATCATGAAAACAGCGACCATCTGCACGTGTGCACGGTGGATGTGGGCCAGGGCGAGCCGCTGCAGATCGTTTGCGGCGCGCCCAACGTGCGCGAGGGCATTCTGGTGCCCGTGGCGCTGATCGGCGCCAAACTGCCCGGCGGCCACGAAATCAAAAAGGGCAAGCTGCGCGGCGTAGAAAGCTGCGGCATGCTTTGCTCCGGCCCCGAAATCGGCGTGCCGGTGGAGCTGTACCCCTCCGTAGGCGACGCGGGCCTGCTGATTTTCAATGAGGATTATCCCCTGGGCACCGATGTGCGCAAGATCTTCGGCCTGGACGATTATGTGGCCGATTTTGAAATTCTGGCCAACCGCCCCGACTGCCTGTGCGCCTGGGGCATCGCGCGCGAAACCTCTGCCGCGCTGGGCACCAGGCTGACGCTGCCCGAGGTGACGGTCAAGGACGTGGGCGGCAATATTGCCGATCATGTTCAGGTGACGGTGAAGGATTTCACCCGCTGCCCGCGCTACGCCGCCCGCGTGATCAAAAACGTGCGCGTCGCGCCCTCGCCCATGTGGCTGCGGCAGGTGCTGCACGCCGCCGGCATGCGCTCCATCAATAACATTGTAGATATCACCAACTATGTGATGCTGGAAACCGGCCATCCCATGCACGCCTTTGATCTGGATAAGGTGCGCGGCCGCCAGATCATCGTGCGCACCGCCCAGGACGGCGAAACGCTGCGCACGCTGGACGGCAAGGATCATGCCCTGACCAGCGCCGATCTGCTGATCTGCGACGCGGAAGGCCCCACGGGCCTGGCCGGCATCATGGGCGGCGAGGAAAGCGAAATCACCGACAGCACCCGCGAGGTGATGTTCGAGTGCGCCACCTTCGACCGCGCCGTCACGCGCATTTCCGCCCGCCGCATGGGCATCCGCACTGAGTCCAGCGGCCGCTTTGAGCGCGGCGTATCCGAAAAGACCATCATGACCGCGCTGGAGCGCGCCTGCCAGCTGGTGAACCTGCTGGATGCGGGCGACGTGGTAGGCGGCCATTACGACTACTACGAGCATCTGGAGGCGCCCAGGACCATCGTCTGCTCCGTCCGCCGCATCGCCGCCCGCACGGGCGTGGATATCACGGGCGAAGAGATGGAAGCGGCCCTGCGCAAGCTGTGCTTCACTGTGGAGCGCGAGGGCGATACCCTGCGCGTCACCGTGCCTGATTATCGCCAGGATATGGAGGGCGAAGCCGATGTGTGCGAGGAAGTGCTGCGCATGGTAGGCTACGAGCGCATTCCCTCCACACGCCTGCGCGGCGAAAGCACGCAGGGCGGCCTGAACCCGCTGATGCAGCATAAGGCGCGCGTGCGCCGCGTGCTGGGCGGCCTGGGCTATGACGAAATGATGACCTTCTCCTTCGTCAGCCTCAAGTCCATCGCCGCGCTGGGCCTGCCGGCGGACGATCCCCGCATGCAGCCGCTGATGCTGCGCAACCCGCTGGGCGAGGATACCGCCTGCATGCGCACCACGCTGGCTCCCGATATGCTGCGCATTCTGGCCGGCAACTACAACCGCGGCAACGACTGCGCCATGCTGTATGAGTTCGGTACGCTCTTTGACGCGACCCGCCGCACGGAGGAGGGCCTGATCACCGAGTCCCCCGCCCTGTCCATCGGCGCGTATGGCAAGGATCTGGATTTCTACGCCATCCGCGGCGCGGTGCAGGCGCTGTGCGCGCAGGAGGGCGTAAGCGTTACGGTTGTGCCCGGCGGCGACTGCTATTATCATCCCGGCCGCAGCGCGCGGCTGATGCACGGTGAAACCGTTATCGCCACGCTGGGTCAGGTGCATCCTGATCTCGCACAGGCCATGGATCTGCCCGAAATCACGCTGCTGGCCGAGGTGGACATGGTGGCGCTGTATGCCTGTGCCCAGCCCATGGGCCAGGTAAAGCCCATCTCCCGCATGCAGGCTGTCAGCCGCGATATCGCGCTGGTAATGCCTGACGCGCAGCCGCTGGGCCCCGTGATGGATGCGATCCGCCACGCGGCGGGCGAATGGCTGGAGGATATCCGCCTGTTCGACGTGTTCCGCGGCGTGCAGGTAGGCCTGGGCATGAAGAGCGCGGCCTTCTCGCTGACCTTCCGCGCCCCCGACCAGACGCTGACCGAGGAGCATCTGGCCCCGGTGATGAAGAAAGTGATGAAGGTTTGCCGCGAAAAGTTCGGCGCGGAAATCCGCTCCTGAGCCTTCCAGTCATAAGCAAGCGTTTCATAAACATAAACACAGCGCCCGGCAGGAAATCCTGCCGGGCGCTTTTGCAGGCAGCGTTCTTTGCCGTCATACAAAAGCGCGCCCCGGAAATTCGGGGCGCGTTGTTTGTTTTGAAGCGATGATCTTACTTGACCAGGCCGTAAGCGGTCAGCTGCTCGGTAGCGGCTTCCATGTAGGCGTCAAAGTCGTACAGATCGCGCAGCTCCTGGATGAACTTGTCGTATTCTTCCTGGGTCAGCTCACGATCGCCATAGATGAAGTTGAGCAGCTCCTGCTTCGCATAGCTTTCCATGTCGGACAGGAACATTTCTTCCGGCTCGCGCACCAGGGAGTTGTACACCTGGATACGGTTGGCGGACATGGTGGCGTCGAATACTTCCTTGGCTTCGGGGAACTTCACGTTCAGGTATTCGGCTTCCTTACGGCTGAAGAGCTGATAGGTGGAGATGTAGTTGGCTTCCTTGGCGCGGTCGGTCATGACGATGTTGCCGTTGTCGTCATACTTCCAGTGCACGTCCTTCAGGCCGTAGAACACCAGCTTGGAGCCGTCGTCGGATACGAGGTAATCGATCAGCTTGAACATGGCGTTCAGCTTTTCGTCGGAGATGTCGGCGCTGATGCCGTACACGGTGTTGGTGGTGTTCAGGTCGTCGGTGAACATCGCGTCAGGCGCGCCCACTTCGGACTTGAGGGTGGTGAAGAAGTTGGTCACGGCGTTGGGGTTAACGTTGTGGATCTGCTCCTGGCCATAGGCCTTCCAGATGCCGGTCCAGGAAGAGGACAGCATGCCGACGGTGCCGGCCTTGAACTTATCGGCGCCGGAGGTGGTGACGCAGTCGGGGTCGATCAGCTTGTCGTCAACAAACTTCTTGCACCACTTGAGGCCATCCACCATGCCGGGCTGCAGCAGGGTATTTGTGACCTTGCCGTCGCGGATGATGATCTGGTTGCTCAGCACGGTGTCGAAGCTGCCCATGATGGTATCAAACACATACATGCCCTTGGTGGCGGTCAGGCCGACGGTGTCGTTCAGGCCGTTCTTGTCAGGATCGTTGTAGGTGAAGGCATAAGCCACATCATACAGCTCCTGCACGGTGGTGGGCATCTGCAGGCCCAGCGCATCCAGCCAGTCCTGACGGATGCTGACGCAGTACTGATGCTTGGAGCCATCGTAGATCTGGGGCAGGGCGTACAGCTTGCCGTCCACATAGCAGGCGGTCATTTCGGTGCTGCCCAGCCAGGCCTTGTAGTTGGCCAGCTCGTTGTCCAGATAGGGGGTCATGTCCTTCAGGGCTTCCATGCGCACCCAGGTGATCATGTGGTCCACGTCGGTCTTGATCATATCAGGGGTGTTGCCGCCGGTGATGCGGGCGTTAACGGCGGTGTAGAAATCGTCTACCAGCACCAGCTTCATGGAGACGCCGGTGTCTTCCAGGATCTTCTGGTAGATGAAGTCGTCCTTCAGGTCGGCCGGCCAGCCGTTGCCCAGGCCGCTTACGGCGATTTCGATTTCGACGGGCTCGTCCGCGCTGGCAGATACCATGCACAGAGAAAGCGCCATCATCGCTACGAGCAGCAGAGAGATGAGTTTTTTCATGTTCGTTTCTCCTTTTTGTTTATTTTAATATGCGTCCGCATATTAGGAGCGTTTTTTATACGTGAGCAGTGCGAGTCATACTGACTGCTAAAGCTTGGGGAGAAAAGCTTTCATTGTCGCGTGCTTGTTAACAAGCACTTGGCGATAGCTGCATAAGCACGCTGCACTAAAGGCTTCTCCTTGAGGAGAGGCTCCGCCGTAGGCGGTGGTGAGGTGTAGGCCATGTAATGGCCGTTACATGACTAGCTAAAAGGTAACGCCGCTGCGGCGGCTACACCTCATCAGTCAGCTTTCGCTGACAGCTTCCCCTCCAAGGGGAAGCCTTTTGGGTAGTCACACATTCCAGCATAAACAAAGTGCTGCGTTCCTCCTCATCCGTCTCGCTGTTCGCTCGACACCTTCCCCCTTCTGGGGGAAGGCGCTTTTATAGTGTCGCTATCAGGAGACGGCTGCGCTTTTCAGCGCTGTTATCCCTTTACCGCGCCGGCCAGCGTACCCTTGACAAAGTACTTCTGGATGAAGGGGTAGATGATCACGATGGGTGCGGTGGCGATGCACACGGCGGCCATGCGCAGGGTTTCGGGCGGGATTTCATCGTCGATGTTCAGGTCGCCCGTGCTGGCGCTGTTGATCATGCGGCGCAGGATGACCTGCAGGGGCATCAGCTTGGTATCCTGGATGTAAAGGATGGCGGCGGTATACACGTTCCAGTGCGCCACGGCGTAGTACAGGCTGATGGTGGTTACGATGGGCAGCGACAGGGGCAGCACGATGCGGAACAGCACCTTGAATTCGCCTGCGCCGTCGATGCGCGCCGATTCAAACAGATCGTTGGGCAGGCCCTCAAAGAAGGCCTTCATAACAATGAAGTTATACACTGCCACCAGACTGGGCAGGATCAGCGCCCACAGGGTGTTGAGAATGTGCGTGGCCTTGACGATCAGATAGGTAGGGATGGTGCCGGCGCTGAAAATCATGGTGAATACGATCAGCTGCACAAACACCTTGCGGCCCGGCAGATAGCTGCGGCTGAGGGGGTAGGCCAACATCAGCGTAACAACCAGGTTGGCCGCGGTGCCCACGATGGTGATGAAGGCCGATACCTTCATGGCGTTCATCAGCGTGGGGTCGTTGAGCATTTGCTTGTAGGCGCTGAAAGTGATATTGCGCGGGATCAGGGAGAAGCCGCCGTTGCGCAGCATTTCCTCCATGGGGGTAAGCGAATAGCTGATAACAAACAGAATCGGGATCAGGCAGGCCAGGCCGACCAGGGTGATGATCACCAGCACCAGAATTTCAAAGGCAATATCGTTTTTTGATTTTACCATAGCGAACTATCCCACTTTCTGGCCAGCGCGTTGGTGCCCAGCACCAGACCGCAGCTCAGCACGGATTTCATCAGGCCAACGGCGGTGGTCAGGCTGTACTGCGCCTTGCCCAGGCCCTGCGTGTACACCCAGGTGTCGATGATCTCGGCGGAGGCGCGCACGCGGTCGTTCATGAATACGTATACCTGGTTGAAGCCGCCATCCAGAATGTTGCCTACCTTGGTAATCAGCAGCACCACAAAGATGCGGCCCAGGTTGGGCAGGGTGATATACCAGATCTGGCGGAAGCGGCCGCAGCCGTCGATGGTAGCAGCCTCGTACATGCTGGTATCGATGCCCGCGATGGCGGCCAGGTACACGATGGAGCTCCAGCCGATGCTCTGCCACAGGCTCGAGCCGACCAGCACGCCGCGGATGTACTTGCTGCTGTTGAGGAAGGGCACGGTGTTCCAGCCCAGCTTTTTGAACAGGTTGTTGATTACGCCCGAGGTTTCGCCCAGCATTGTGGCGCAGATACCGTAAATGATAACCCAGCTGAGGAAGTGGGGCAGGTAGCTGACCGTCTGGATCACGCGGGAATAGCGCTTGAAGGAGCACTCGCTGATGGCCAGGGCGAAAATGAGCGGCGGCAGCATGCCCACCAGCAGCTTGGACAGGCTCAGCACCAGGGTGTTGCTGATGATCTGCCGGGACTGAGGCGTTTTGAAGAAGCGCTGGAACCAGTACAGCAGGGGCTTGCCCGTTTCCGTCAGCCAGGGGCTGCCCGAAATGCCCTTTTTCAGGGAGTAGTTTTTGAAAGCAATCTGGATGCCGTACATGGGCGCGTACTTGTACACCAGAAAAAACAGCATGCCGGGGATAAGCATGACGTACAGCGGCCAATACTGCCGGATTGCGCGCCAAAAACGGCGTGCAAGCGGCAGCTGCTTATACTGCGGCTGGTAGGGCTGGACCTGCGCCATCGTAAAAATGCCTCCTATTGTTTATCTGTGATGCTGGAAAAAGATCATCTGCGGTGCTTCTAAAATGGAACGTTTCAATTTTTGAAAGCGAAAAAAACTGCCTTTCAAAAGCTGAAAAGTACAATCCAGTCCGCAAACCTGCTTATATTATACATGTTTTGTGCCAGAAATCAAGCGGTATTCACAAATTTTAACGCGCGGATGTTAAATTTCCCATAAAAAATAATCAAAATACGGGAAAAAAACGCCTTTGAAACGCTAAAATCTTCCAGTTCCATTTGCATGTGCTCTTATCATTGACAAAATGGCCGATTTCATATATTATTAAGACATTCAAACGGGAAAGCACTTTAAATTGCATTTTATAACTGAAACGGAGGCGCATTTATGTCCTTGAGAGAGATTTCCTTTCCTTCCGCCAATGGCCGCGATACCGTGCGCGCCTGGGCCTACACGCCGCTGGGCACGCCGCGCGGGGTGATTCAGCTGATGCACGGCTACGGCGAGCATTCCCGCCGCTATCTGCATATGATCTCCGCCTTCAATCAGGCGGGCTTCGCCGTGTATGCGGACGATCATATCGGCCATGGCAAAACGGGCGTGGATAACAGCACGCTGGGCGATCCGCACTCGGGTGGTTTTATGACCTACCTGAAGGATGAAAAGAGCCTGCACGATATCGCCGTGCGCGATTTCCCGGATGCGCCGTTCATGGTGTTCGGCCACAGCTGGGGCAGCATGCTGGCCCGCGGCTACGCCGCCCTGTATGGGCAGGATATCCGCGCGCTGATGCTGTGCGGCGTGTGCTCGCAGATTCCGGGCTGCGAGGAAATGTATCATAGTGAAGAATTCCGCGCGGAGTATGAGCGCGATCGTTATCAGCCGGGCGGGGCGTGGTTTGGCCGCGTGCTGGCGGGCGCGAACGATCGCATCGAGAATCCCATCAACGCCTCCGCCTGGGTGGCCAACGATCCGCGCGTGGTGATCGATCACGGGCAGGATATGTTCAACACCTTTGATACCACCCTGGAGCTGGTGTGGGACTTTGTGCAGCTGTATCATTATATTGAGAACGATGAGTGGGCGCGCAGCGTGCCGTGCGATATCCCGGCCTATCTGATTGCGGGCGATCAGGATCCCTGCGGCAATTACGGCGAGGGCCTGTATCATTGCGCCAACCTGCTGGCCCGCAGCGGCCACCGCGTCAGCGTGCATGCCTACCCCGGCTACCGGCACGAAATCCACAACGAGCTGGAGCTGCGCGACGAGGTGGAAGCGGGGCTGATCCGCTTTATCGACGGCGTACTGGGCTAATATCATAAAGAGACAGCGCATAGGCAGCGAGCCGCCCGGAGAGACTCCGGACGGTTCCCTGCCTGTTTGCCATACACATGAATCTCTATACAGAAAAATAAAGGTGTGGTATACTCAAAGCCGCCCCATGGCATAAAGCAGGAAAGGAGGCTCTCATGAACAGTAATTTTATCCAGGGCTTGCAGATCGACTGGTCGCGCATCCCGGAGGGGAGCTATCTGCGCGGCATTCCCGCCCTGCGCAGCCTGAACGAGCTTTCTTTCATGCAGCCCGTCACCTGCCTGGTAGGAGAGAACGGCACGGGCAAATCCACCCTGTTGGAGGCCATCGCCGTGGCTGCGGGCTTCAACCCCGAGGGCGGCACGCGCAATTTCAGGTTTTCCACCTATGATTCGCATTCCGAGCTGTGCGGCGCGATGCGGCTGATCCGCAGCTATCGCAAGCCTGCATGGAGCTATTTCCTGCGCGCGGAGAGCTTTTATAATGTAGCAACGCAGGCTGAAAACTATCGTGACGACGATTTAGAAGAGTACTATTACGCCCGCTACGGCGGCAAATCGCTGCATCATCAATCCCATGGCGAAAGCTTCCTGGCCATGGTGCAGGCCAATTTTCAGCCCGAGGGGCTGTATCTGCTGGATGAGCCCGAGGCCGCGCTGTCTCCCCAGCGCCAGCTGACGCTGCTGCTGGAAATCTACCGCCTTGCCCAGGCCCACGCGCAGTTTATCATGGTCACGCACTCGCCCATCCTGCTGGGCCTGCCCGGCGCGGAGCTGCTCTCCCTGGATGGCGACGCCCTGCGCCCCATCGCCTATACCGATACCGAAAGCTACCAGGTGACGCGCATGTTCATCGAGCAGCGCGAAGGTCTGCTGAAAAAGCTGCTGGCGGAATGACTGGCCTGTTTATCCGAGAAAGCTCCGGGCGGCGGTTTTTCCGACGCAAAAACGCCTTCTTTCAGTCATGAAGGAAGGCGTTTCATATTTTTGATATACGGCCTGTTACAGCACTTCCGCTCCAGCGCGTTCAAACTCGCGCAGCGTCTTTTCATCCAGCGCGCCGTCGGAAACCACGGCGCTCACATCCTCCGCCCGGGCGAAGGTGCACATGCTGGTCACGCCGATTTTCTGCGTATCCATCAGCATCACGGCCTTTTCGGAGTGCTCGATCACTGTGCGCTTCAGCTCGCATTCCTCGGGCGAGCCGCAGGTGAAGCCGCGGGAGTGGATATACCCCGTTACGCCGATAAAGGCGGTGTGAAAATTGATCATCGACAGATCGCGCACCGTCATGGCGCCCTTGAGCGACAGGCTGGAGGCGTTCATATGCCCGCCGATGATATGCACCTGCGCCTGCTGCAGGCGCGCCAGCTCCAGCGCGCCGCTGAGCGAGGTGGTAAAGATCATGTACGGCCCGTCGGGGATATGGCGGGCAAACTCCGTGCAGGTAGAGCCGGAATCCAGAAAAATGGTGGTGTTTTCCTGCAGAAGGCCGACGGCCTTTTCGGCGATGATCTTCTTTTCGTCCGCATTGCGGGTGGTGCGCTTGAGGTACAGATCGTCCGTGCCGATGAGCACCTCTACCGAGCGCGCGCCGCCATGCGTGCGGATGATGCGCTTGCTGCGGTCCAGGTATTCCAGATCGCGCCGCAGCGTCATCTCGGATACCTGGTGAAAGTTTTCCTTTAGTTTGGTAAAGCTGACCGACCCCTCGCGGTTGATCAGGCTGACGATTTTTTCCCGGCGTTGATCCATATTCATGCTGTGCTTGTTCCGTTCTTTAGAATCACAATCATTATACCATGCCCTGGCAGGAGCTGGCAAGCATTATTTCGCGCCTGTGGGAACGATTGCTTCGGTCAGCACAGCCACGCGCGGCTGCTCGCTCAGGTCCTTGGCCGTCACGCGCAAAAGCGGCATGCGCGGCGCATCCTGTGCATCCATGACGGAAAGAAAATCCTCTGCCGGCGCGATGGGCCAAGCCGCGTTTGCCTGCGTGCGGTAATGCATGGGAATGACCATGCGCGGCTGCACGCGATGGCACAGGGCGGCGGCGCTGCGCGCATCGATGGTATAATAGCCGCCCACCGGAATCAGCAGGATATCCAGCCCGGTCAGGCGCTCGGCCAGCGCGTCGTCCCACGCGCCCAGATCGCCCAGGTGCGCAATGCGCAGGCCGTCGGCTTCAAAAATATAAATGCGGTTGGGCCCGCGCAGCGCGCCCTGCTGATCGTCATGCCAGCTTTCAATGCCCGTGACCACCACGCCGGGGGCCAGCACGGTGGTTCCGGCATGATCCACCAGTGCGGTGTAATTTTCCGCCTTGCTCACCTCGCTGTGATCGCCGTGCGCGTGGCTGACCGTCACCGCGTCGCAGCGTACCCGGCGCATGGGATAGCCCACATGCGCGTCGAAGGGATCGGTAAGGATGCGATAGCCGTCGGCCAGCTCCAATAGAAATTCACTGTGCCCATGATGAAAAATCAGCATGCTCGGACCCTCCTTGAAGGTTCTGGAAAGGATGAAGCTGCGGCGCACGCCGCATCCCCTTCCAGACGCGATCGTAACACGTAAACGGACAAGCTGTCAAGGAAAAGCTCAGCGCAGGAGCCGAATGCTGTAAGCATGCTTGTCCGGGACAAGCGTCTGCCGCTCTTCGTCACGGACAGCATTTAACTGACAAAAAACGCGCATGCTTTTCTGCAGTTATACCTTCAGAATAAAATGGTTTCTGCGAAAGTCCACAAGTCCCTCGCTGCGCATTTTGCCCAGCTCCAGCGACAGGCCGCTGCGCTCCACCCCCAGATAATCCGCAAGCTGCTGCCGGGAAAACGGGATGTCAAACTCGTATTCTCCGCGCTGCCGGGCCTGGGCGGACAGATAGGACATCAGCTTTGCCCGCGTGGTGCGCTGCCCCATGTGCGTGAGCTTCTCACTGAAACGCAGGTTTTTCGCGGCAAGCTCGCCGAGCAGATTGCGGATGATGCGGCCATGGTACGCGCAGGCGGACGGGCACACATCCAGGATACGCTTTACATTGAAAAACATGACCGTCGCAGGCGTTTCCGCGATGACGCCTGCGTTCAGCACCGAGCCGGGCGCACAGGCATAGGCGGCGGCAAAGGTCTGCCCCGGCCCCGCCTTGGAGAGAATGTTGCGATTGCCCCAGACATCCTCCTGGATGATCAGGACGCTGCCGGACAGCACCAGGCCGATGGACTCCACCGTGTCGCCGGCGCGCAGCACAAAGGCTTCTTTTGGAAAAGCCTTTTGTTCTGCGTGAAGGCAAGAAAGCACCGCGGTCAGCTCCTCCTCAGAAATGCCCGAAAATAGCTGAGCGGATCGGATAACAGGCAAAAATTCTCTCATAAAAGCCCTCGCTTTGTTGAAAATTCAACAGACTTGATGAATTCAATATACTATAATACGAGCGAAAAAGCAAGGAAGGAGACTTTGCTATGAAAAGAAGAATCATTGAAATCGATCAGGATAAGTGCAATGGCTGCGGCGCCTGTGCCGCTGCCTGTCATGAGGGCGCAATTGCCATGGTGGATGGCAAGGCGAAGCTGATGCGGGACGATTATTGCGACGGTCTGGGCGATTGCCTGCCCGCCTGCCCCACCGGAGCCATTACCTTTGTGGAGCGCGAGGCTGCCGCCTATGATGAGCAGGCGGTGCTGGCCAACAAGCAGAAGAAGCTGCAGCAGGAGGGGCTGCGCCTTCACGGCGGCTGCCCCGGAACGCGGATGAAAACGATTCAGCACGCAGAGCCGTCAGGCGTTGAGATGGCTCCTGCCCAGGCGCAAAGCCGGCTTTCCCAGTGGCCGGTGCAGATCAAGCTGGTTCCTGTGAACGCGCCCTACTTTGACGGCGCAAGGCTGCTCATCGCCGCCGACTGCACGGCTTATGCCTATGCCGCCTTCCATGAGCGCTTTATCAAGGGGCATATCACGCTGGTAGGCTGCCCCAAGCTGGACGGCGTGGACTATTCCGAGAAGCTCACCGAGATCATCCGCAATAACGATATCCAGAGCGTCACCATCGTCCGCATGGAGGTTCCCTGCTGCGGCGGTCTGGAGCATGCCGCAAAAATAGCATTGCAGCAGAGTGAAAAGTTCATTCCCTGGCAGGTTGTGACCATTTCTACGGACGGGAGAATCCTTGAATAAAGATGGAAAAGCGGAACGAGTGTAAAAGACCTCATTAAAATAAACTAACAAAAAACGCCCATGCCGGAGTCATCCTTTTAGGCAAGGGCGCTTTTGCTGCGGGTATATATTTTTGCGGAGGATGGATTCCGTTATCAACGCTCCGCGCTTTCGTGTGCGGCGGTAAGCTGGAATTCCTCCAGAAATTTTTCAGCTACGCGGGAGAATACATGGTGACGTTTCCATAGCGACGCTTCCTCAGAGCGTCTTGCTCAGCTTTTCGGCTTCCGCCTTGCTGGTCACCATGCCCTCATAGCGCATGCCGTACAGCGCGGCGAAACGCTTCATGGTGTATTCGCCAGCTTCCAGCATCCACTTTTCCGGCGCAGCGCCCTGGAACACGAAATACAGCTTCCGCCCGGACAGACCGCCGCTTTCCACGCGGCCATAGAAGCGATCCAGCACATTGCGGACGCTGCCGCAGATATTGTGCCAGTACAGCGGCGAACCGATGACGATGGTGTCCGCCTTTTCCATCGCGGCGATGACCGTATCCAGATCGTCGCCGGGAAGCTGCTGACCGTAAGCGCCGATGGTATAGTCGGTCAGGTTCAGGGTTTCGTATTCCCTGCCCTTGAGAAGCACTGCCGCCAGAGAAGCGGTATTTCCGTGCTTGTTGGGACTGCCGTTGATAAACAGAATGCTCATGCTTGTCTCTCCTTTATACATTTTTGCCCATCTGATACGCTTGCTGCATGGCGGGCGTGTCCTTCACCTTGCCCGGCTCGTACACGCCGCTGCCGATGAGCACGCCCTTTTCCTGCGCGCCGTGCGCACGGGCAATAAGTCCATCTTTGTTACCCATTCACAGGGCGGCGCGGTCGGTTGGGACGTACCGGTGGAAAATATCGCCGCGATCGTCGCCATCGAGCCGGGCGGAACGCCGCAGGTCGGCTCCGAGCAGTATAACCGCCTGCTGGAGGCGAAGATTCCGATTGCCATCTACTTTGGCGATTACATCGACAACGGCCCCGAGGACATTGCCTCCACCGGCTTCTGGAAGATGGTACGCGACGGCGCGCTGGATTTCGCCGAGCATTATAACGCCGACGGCGGCGACTGCACCGTGGTCGATCTGCCCAAGATCGGCATCACCGGCAACAGTCACTTCATGTTCCAGGAAATGAACAGCGATGAAATCGCTGCGAACATCGAAAGCTGGCTGGGCGAACACGGCCTGAACTGACCAAGGGAGGCGTAGTTCATGAAGCGCTTTCTGTCCATCCTTCTGCTGCTGTGCTGCCTGTGCGGCACGGCGGCAGCCGAGGAGACCCTCATGCCGGGCACGCAGACCCAGCGCGGATTCATCAACGACAACGTGCTGCACAGCGAGATCGGAGACATCCATTTCAGCAGCTACATCCCCGAAAGCTACGATGGCAGCGAGCCCTATGCGCTGTTCGTGACCCTGCCGGGCTGGGAAGGGCTGTATTTTCAGGGCGTCGGCGCAAACATGGTGGAGGATTTCGGCGTTGAAGCCATCCACTATAACGACAAGATGATCGTGCTTTCGCCGCAGCTGAACGATTGGGGCCAGACCTCCGCCAACGAAGCCATTGCCCTGACAGAATACTTTATCGAAAACTATAACATAGATACATCCAGCGTCTACCTGCACGGCATGTCCGGCGGCGGTGAAACCGGCTCGCTGGTGATGGGCACGAAGCCGGAGCTGTTCACAGCGTACCTCGCCACCAGCTCGCAGTGGGACGGCGATCTGAACGTACTGGCGCAGGCACGCACGCCCGTCTACTTCGCCATCGGCGCACAGGACAGCTATTACGGCTCCGAATCCTTCATTCAAACCTATAACGCGCTGCACGGGCTGTACGCCGCGCAGGGGCTGACGGAAGAAGAAATTGGCAGGCTGATCGTACTGGATGTAAAGCCTGCAGAGTTCTTCACCGAGCGCGGCTTCCGCGATCAGCATTCCGGCGGACAGGCGTTTGCCCATGAAGAGAGCATTATGGGCTGGCTGTT
>CAKUFG010000024.1 GCA_934647235.1 uncultured Clostridia bacterium | reverse complement strand
TTCCCGAAATCAAAGCAGGCGCAGCAGGAGCTTGGGCAGGAGCTGGCGAAGTTCCAGTCCGAGCAGGCGCTGAAATCTATCCAGAAGCTGCCCTGCTCCACGGAGCAGAAGCTGGAACTGGTGGACGCCGCCGTGAAGCATCTGAAAGCGCAGCAATAATACATAGCAAACGAGCAGACCAGCATTGAACGCCGGTCTGCTCGTTTTTCATATGTTTCTCGCTGAATTAGGCCCCACAAGGTTCATGTGGAGCTGTGCAATTGCTTCAACCTCCCGCTGAGCGCAAGGTCAGTCACGCTGATAGATCGCCTCCAGCCGTTTTCTGGATTCCATCAGTGTGTAGGCAGGTGCGCCGGAAAGCCGGACGGCCTCTGCTGCCTCCAGCTTTGCGCGCAGCTTCAAGGTTTCCTCACGCTGTTCGGCTATTTCATGTGCCAGATCAGAGATCATGCTGTAGTCGTTGCACAGTGCAGTCGAAGATTTGATAATCATGGGTCTGTATCTCCTGAATGATTCTGTAATAATTCTATCGGAATTATTCACGCCTTTCAAGACTCTGTTTGAAATACTTCTCCCATGTGGATTTGAAAATCTGCTTACGGTTTTGCTCCCAATGCTTGAGATTTCCAAGGCTGACGCCCAGCTTGTCCGCATATTCCCTTTGCGTCAGTCCCAGTTTCATTCGAATTGCCTTGATCTGCCCGTCCTGACCATTTCTCAGAAAGAGATTGTAGTCATCCAGAAGGCTTTCGACCGGAACCTCAAAGAGCTGAGCAATTCGTTCCATGTGCTCCAGCGGGTAGAGGTCTTTTCCGTATTCTTCGTAGTGGACATAAGTGCTCCGGTCTATCCCGACGTAGTCTGCAACGTCTCTCTGCCGCAGGCCATTCTGGTATCGAAGCCAGCGCAGCTTGTCCGCTGTTTCGGTGATTTCCGAGAAGTCCGGGAACTGCAAATTGAACTTTTCTGCGTCCTGAAACTTGTGCGGCAGCACCACCGGAAATTGAAGAATCTGGAGCGGGGCTACTTTTACCGCACCTGATACATTGGAAATCAGAATATAGCAGCGGACTCCCACTCTCGCCAGCAGGCGCCATTTTGCCTCAAAAGGCGTCCGTTCCGCCACCTCAATCGCCGGTTCTTCCGTTATGATAGTATAGCATTATACATTTTTATTATACGACAGCATCAGCTGAAACGATGACAGCTTTCCCTCTTCCTACAATTGTCTTGGTTTACAAAGACGGCAAGGGATGGTATAATTCTCTACAGAGACAATTTATGCATTCGAGAGGGGCAGCCAGCATGTATTATGTCATCTGCGCAGCGTTCATCGCCATGATCGGCTTCTACGGGGCGTTTCAGCATCTCAAGCGTCAGCCCAAGCGGCGCAGGGCGCTGACCATTGCCTGCAAGTGCGCCGCCACGGGCATGGCGGTGCTGGTGGGCGTCCTGGGCGCGGCGCGCAGCGGGCTGCCCTCCAACTGGGTGATGGCCGCCGGGCTGATCGCCTGCATGCTGGCCGACGGCCTGCTGTGCGTGCGGTTCATGGTGGGCGGCGCGGCGTTTGCGGTGGGGCACCTGCTGTATATTGTCGCGTTCTGCATGATGAATCGTCCCGGCTGGGGCAGCCTGGCGCTGTTTATCGCGCTGATTCTGCTGGCTACCTGGCTGTTCAGCCGCTTCCGCACGCGGGTGAATCCCAAGCGCTTTTTCCCCGCCTATGCCTACGCCACGGTGCTGTGTGTGATGGTCGCGCTGGCCGCCGCGCAGCGCCCGCTGTTCCTGGCGGGAGCGGCGCTGTTTGCCTTCTCGGATGCGACGCTGGCCTATCTGGGTATGATGGAGCATAAGAGCCGCCGGCTGGACAACATCAGCCTGGGCGCGTACTTTACGGGGCAGTTTCTGCTGGCGCTGGCGCTGGTGGTATAACGCCCCGCCGCAAAATACTTGATCTGATTACGCCGTTTTTCAGCATATCCAATATAAAGAACCGCAGCGTCTCCCCTTTGCGGACGGCGCTGCGGTTTTGCTTGTATTGATGCCTGATCAGCCCTGATACAGGCCGACCTTCTTGTATACCTTGCGCAGGGTTCTGAAGGCGATGGCGCTGGCGCGCTCCGCGCCGTCCTTGAGCACATCGGCAATATACGCCTTATCGGCCATGATGCGCTTATGCTCGGCCTGGATGGGCGACAGCGTATCGATAACGGCCTCGGCGGTCGCATCCTTGAGCGCGCCGTAGCCCTGGCCGGCCAGATCCTGGCACACCTGATCGGGCGTGCGGTTGCTCATGGCCGCGCAGATGGTGATCAGGTTGGTTACGCCGGGCTTGTTTTCCGCATCCACGCGGATCTCGCCGTCGCTATCGGTGACGGCGCGGCGCAGCTTGCGGCGGATATCGTCGGGCGTATCCATCACGGAGATGAAGGAATCGGGCTCGCCGGACTTGCTCATCTTGCTGGACGGATCGTTCAGGCTCATGATGCGCGCGGCGGCGGACTTGCTGATGTAGGGTTCGGGGATACGGAACACGTCGCCATAGATGCCGTTAAAGCGGTTGGCGATATCGCGGCAGATTTCCAGATGCTGCTTCTGATCCGCGCCCACAGGCACCACGTCGGTCTGATACAGCAGGATATCGGCGGCCATGAGCACCGGATAGGTGAACAGGCCGGCGTTGATGTTGTCCGCGTGCTTGGCGGACTTATCCTTGAACTGCGTCATGCGGCTCAGCTCGCCCATATAGGTGAAGCAGTTGAGAATCCAGGCAAGCTCGGCGTGCATGGGCACATGGCTTTGGGCGTAGATGATATTCTTCTTGGGGTCCAGGCCGCAGGCAATGTAGAGCGCGGCCAGCTCCGCCGTGCGGCGGCGCAGGGCGGCAGGCTCCTGGCGCACGGTCAGCGCATGCAGATCAGCCATGCAGAACAGGCAGTCATAATCCTGCTCCAGCAGCTTAAAGTTGCGCAGCGCGCCGATATAGTTGCCAATGGTGAGCGTGCCGGAGGGCTGAACGGCCGAATACAGCACGGGCTTGCGGGATTCTTCAGGCATGACACAGCACTTCTTTCGGTAATAAATTCGCCTTAATTGGAATTGTGGGCGGCAATCAGATCGCCGCCCACAAACAGTATAGCCTATTTTTATCCGCGCGTCAACCGTTGCTCTGGCCGCTGACGACAAAGGAATTGCGCATGAATTCAGCGTACAGGGTGAACTCCGCCTCGCGCTCGGCAGGATAGCTGAGGGTGAGGGAATGGAAGCCGTCCTCGCCCGCGCAGATGACCAGGTACATGCCCGCAGCCTGCGCAGTGGCCTGCGCCAGCTCCTCGTTTACCTCCACGATCATGCCTTCGCCGCCCAGGGACTTGGCATAGTCCTCCAGCGAAACGCCGTTGCCCGCCTCAAAGCGGTAGGTCACGGTGGCGACTACCTTGTCCTCTTCGCTGTAGCTGTAGTCCACGCCGTTGGAAGCGGGCACAAAGGCGTCAGGCAGGCTTACTTCAAAGCCCTTTTCGGTGTTGACGGTGGTCTTCATGCCGGTGGCGGCGTAGTAATCGCCCGCCTCCACGCTGACCAGCTCGTACTCGTTGCCGTTGCGCTTGACGCACACGGTGGCGTCGCACAGCCAGGTCAGGGCGTTATCGGCCGCAAACTCAGGCAGGGAATCGCCGCCCTCTTCCAGATATACGTCGCATTCCAGCACGTAGCAGCCGCCGTCCTCCACGCAGGAGTACACATAAGCGCCGACATAGGTATTGCTGTCATACTGCAGGGGCAGCGCATCGCGCACTACGCCGTCCAACCAGGAGCGCATGGTGGAAAGCTCAGCCTCGCTGAGCACGCTGTCGCGCATCGCGCGCATGGGAGCGGCCATGGCGGCCACGGGCAGCATGAGGCACAGAAGCAAGCAAAGCAGTTTTTTCATTGGGATCTCTCCTTTTTAATTAGTAGATTCGTGATTGATCGCGTCGCCCTGGTGCAGGAACCGCGCAATGCTCAGCGCGGCGGTGTTGCCCTGCCCCACGGCGCGGGCGGCCTGATAGGGCGCGCCGGTGATATCCCCTGCGGCGAAAACGCCGGGAATATTGGTTTGCATGTCCGCATCCACGCGGACGGCGCCGTCCGCAGCTTCCAGCGCGGGCAGCAGGGTGGTCAGCGCCACGGCAGGGCGCAGGATGAACACGCAGTCGTAGGCCGTATCGGCACCGGCGGTGGACAGGATCACCCGCTCCCCCTCGGCGCGCAGCGCGCGGGGCGGCTTGGTCAGCACATCCACCTGGCAGATTTCCTGCAGGAAGCGCACGTCCTCGTCAAAGCCCGCGCCCAGCACCACGGCCGCCACAGGGCGATTGCGATAAAGCATGCCGTCGCAGGTGGCGCAGTAGCTGACGCCCCGGCCCACCAGCGCTTCCTCGCCGGGGATCAGATTAACCCGCGCTACGCCCGAGGCCAGCAGCACCGCGTCGCAGGCGATCATATCCTCGCCCGCCAGCACGTTGAAGCCGCGCCGGGTGCGCTGGATATAGCGCGCAACGCCGGGCCGCAGCGCCGCGCCCATCTCTTCCGCCTGACGGCGGAAGGCGGAAAGCATTTCCTCGCCGGGCATCTGCGCAAGGCCGGGATAGTTATCCACCCGCTTTGCGCGGCCCAGCGCGCCCTCGCCGCTGTAGAGGATGGTCACGTTTTCGCCGCGCAGCCGCAGCGTCATGGCCGCCGAGCAGCCCGCCGGGCCGCCGCCGATAATGAGCACATGCTTGGCCATGGCTTCCCTCCTTTACGGAATACGCATACTTGTTACGAAAATATTATACCACATTTTACGAAATTGCAACATATTCTTTTTGTAAAACCTTTGCGTTTCTTGAAAACATTGCGCAGCTTTGCTATAATGATGAAGCAATTTTTACAAAGAAGGTGTTCCCATGCCGGATTTTGAGCCCTTTGAACGGGTGCTGCTGACCATCGAGTACGACGGCTCGGCCTTTTATGGCTGGCAGCGGCAGGCCAGGCTGCGCTCGGTTCAGGAGGAACTGGAACGCGCGCTCGCCCGCGCCACGGGGCGCGAAACCACCGTATGGGGGGCCAGCCGCACGGATGCAGGCGTGAACGCCACCGGGCAGCGCGCGCATTTTCACAATTACAGCACCATCCCGGCGGAGAAATTTCCCTTTGTGCTCAACACCATGCTGCCGCCCGATGTGCGCGTGACCGCCGCGCGCGTGGTCCCTGAATGGCTGCACGCGCGGTTTTCCTGCCGGGGCAAGATCTACACCTATCGCATCCACAACGCGCGGCACGCCAGCGCCATCCGCCGCAACTGGACCACGCATATCCCCGTGCCGGTGGACGAGGGCAGGATGCAGGCCGCAGCGCTGCGGCTGCTGGGCACGCATGATTTCGGCGCCTTTCAAGCCTCGGGCGGCACAGCCAAATCCACCATCCGCACGCTGTATGATATCAGCGTCACCCGCGAGGGCGACGATGTAACCATCGTGGTGGCAGGCAGCGCCTTCCTGTACAATATGGTGCGCATCCTGGCCGGCACGCTGGTGGCCATCGGCCAGGACAGGCTCAGCCCCGACGCGCTGGACGAGGCCCTGGCCACGCAGAACCGCCTGGCGCTGGGCGTGACCGCCCCCGCCAGCGGGCTGGAGCTGACGCGCATTTTCTATGATCTGGATGGCGAGCGCCCCGAAAAATGGAGCGTGAACGACAAATACATCGGCGATTTTCCGGTGGATGAATAAAATTACAAGGCTGCTGCGTGTGATGCGCAGCAGCCTTGTTTGTTTTATGGGGTTATTGCTTATTTGCAGTTTTCGTACTTATCGCGGGCCACATAGGTGGTGTGCAGGATATGATGCGCGCGTTCGCCGCCGATTTCGCCCAGGTAGTCCTTGTACAGGGCCTTGACTTCCTCGTTATCCTGGCTCTTGCGGCGGGCCTTGCCGGCATCCTCGGTGTAGAGCGCCTGCGCGCGGACGGCGGATACGTTAACCACATCGCGCACGGAGGCCTTGACGATGGGCTGGCCGCCGCCGGTGACGCAGCCGCCGGGGCAGCACATGACCTCGATGAAGTCATAGTGCTTTTCGCCGCTGCGGACGCTGTCGAGCACCTTCTGCGCGTTGGCAGTGCCATGCGCCACGGCGATGTTCAGCTTCAGGCCGCCCAGCTCCAGGCTGGCTTCCTTCACGCCTTCCAGGCCGCGAACGGCTTCAAACTCCACGTTCTCCAGGGTCTTGCCGGTCAGCACTTCATAGGCAAAGCGCAGGGCGGCTTCCATAACGCCGCCGGTGGCGCCGAAGATAACGCCAGCGCCCGTGCTCTCGCCCAGGACGGAGTCAAACTCTTCGTCCGGCAGGCTGGCAAAGTCGATGCCGGCGGCGCGGATCATGCGCGCCAGCTCGCGGGTGGTGATGACCTCGTCCACATCCTGCTCGCCGTTTTCGTTCAGCTCGGGGCGCTTGGCCTCAAACTTCTTGGCGGTGCAGGGCATGACGGAGACAACCTTCATATCGCGGGGATCGATGCCCGTCTTGTCCGCATAGTAGGTCTTGATGACCGCGCCCAGCATTTCGTGCGGGCTCTTGCAGCTGGACAGGTTGGGGATGAAGTCCGCGTTATAGGTTTCGCAGTACTTAACCCAGCCGGGGGAGCAGGAGGTGATCATGGGCAGCACGCCCTGATTCTGGATGCGGTGCACAAGCTCGGTGCCTTCCTCCAGAATGGTCAGGTCGGCGGCGTAATCGGTATCAAACACCTTTTCAAAGCCCAGGCGGCGCAGCGCGGCCACCATCTTGCCGGTGACGGGCGTGCCCATGGGCAGGCCGAACTCTTCGCCCAGCGCGGCGCGCACGGCGGGAGCGGTCTGCACGTACACATGCTTATCGGAAGCCAGCAGATCGTCCACGGCCTTGATGCCGTCCTTCTCCTGCAGCGCGCCCACGGGGCAGGCCACGATGCACTGACCGCAGCCTACGCAGCCGGTCTGCGCCAGCTCGAAATCCCAGGGAGAGGCGATCTGCGTCTTGAAGCCGCGGCCAACCGCGCCGATGACGCCCACGTTCTGCTGCTGATGGCAGGCGGCCACGCAGCGGCGGCACAGCACGCACTTGTTGTTGTTGCGCACCACGCAGGGGGAAGCGTCGTCGATGGCGTACTTGTTGACGCTGCCGGCAAAAGCGGTTTCATCCTCTACGCCCAGATCGCGGCACAGATCCTGCAGCTCGCAGTTGTTATTGCGGGGGCAGGACAGGCACTTACGATCGTGGATGGAGAGCAGCAGCTCCAGCAGCGTGCGGCGATACTTGCGCAGCTGGGGGGTATTGGTCTTTACGTTCATGCCCTCGGCAACGGGCAGCACGCAGGCGGCCTGCGGCGCGCGGGCGCCGGTTTCCACCACGCACATACGGCACGCGCCGATGGCGTTGAGGTTTTTCAGATAGCACAGCGTGGGAATTTTGATATTCGCCTTGCGGGCAGCTTCCAGCACGGTAGTACCGGCGGGAACGGATACCTGCACGCCGTCGATGGTCAGGTTAATCATGTTATCCATTCGGCTGTCCTCCTATTACTCGCGCGTGATCGCATGGAACTTGCACTTTTCAGCGCAGGCGCCGCACTTGAGGCACTTGCTGGTGTCAATCTGGTGCGGCTTGCGCAGCTCGCCCGAAATGGCCTCCACGGGGCAGACGCGGGTGCAGGCGGTGCAGCCACGGCACAGATCGGGATTGATGACATAGTGCAGCAGCGCGCGGCAATGATGCGCGGGGCAGCGCTTTTCGCGGATATGGGCTTCATACTCGCTGCGGAAGAACTTCAGGGTGGAGAGCACGGGGTTGGGCGCGGTCTGGCCCAGGCCGCACAGGGCGGTGGACTTGATGGTGTTGGCCAGCTCTTCCAGGCGCTCGATGTCGCCCTCCTCGCCCTTGCCGTTTACAATGCGCTCCAGGATTTCCAGCATGCGGCGGGTACCTACGCGGCAGGGGGTGCACTTGCCGCAGCTCTCGTCCACGGTGAAATCCAGGAAGAAGCGAGCGATATCCACCATGCAGTTATCCTCGTCCATGACGATCATGCCGCCCGAGCCCATCATGGAGCCGGCCGCGATCAGGTTGTCATAGTCCACGGGGGTATCCAGCAACTCTGCGGGCAGGCAGCCGCCGGAGGGGCCGCCGGTCTGCACGGCCTTGAACTTTTTGCCGTTGGGAATGCCGCCGCCGATATCGTAGATGATGGTGCGCAGGGGGGTGCCCATGGGCACTTCCACCAGGCCCGTGTTGTTGATCTTGCCGCCCAGGGCGAACACCTTGGTGCCCTTGGACTTTTCGGTGCCCATGGAAGCGAACCAGTCCGCGCCGTTGAGGATGATCTGGGCAACGTTGGCGTAGGTTTCCACGTTGTTGAGCATGGTGGGCTTGGCAAACAGACCCTTGACCGCCGGGAAGGGCGGGCGGGGCGTGGGCTCGCCGCGCTTGCCCTCGATGGAGCGCATCAGAGCGGTTTCCTCGCCGCATACGAACGCGCCCGCGCCCAGACGGATCTTGATGTCAAAATTGAAGCCGGTGCCGAAGATGTTTTCGCCCAGCAGGCCGTATTCGTGCGCCTGCTTGATGGCGATCTCCAGACGCTTTACGGCGATGGGGTACTCGGCGCGCACGTAGATGTAGCCCTCGGAAGCGCCGATGGCGTAGCCGGCGATGGCCATGGCTTCCAGCACGCAGTGCGGGTCGCCCTCCAGCACGGAACGGTCCATGAACGCGCCGGGGTCGCCCTCGTCGGCGTTGCAGGCCACGTACTTCTGATCGGCCTGGGAGTTATAGGTGAACTTCCACTTCAGGCCCGTGGGGAAGCCGCCGCCGCCGCGGCCGCGCAGGCCGGACTTGAGGATTTCGTCGATGACCTGCTCGCGGGTCATGCTGGTCAGGGCCTTTTCCAGGGCCTTGTAGCCGTCGAAGGCCAGGTACTCGTCAATGTTTTCGGGGTCGATCACGCCGCAGTTGCGCAGGGCGACGCGCTTCTGGTGCTTGTAGAAGTTGATATCCTGCAGGCCCTTGTTGGCGTTCTGCTCGTGGGTGGCATGGTCGGTATACACCAGGTGCTGCACGTGACGGCCCTTGAGCAGATGCTCGGAGACGATCTCGTCCACATCCTCTACCTTTACGCGGGAGTAGAAGGTGCCTTCGGGGTATACGATAACAACGGGGCCAGCCTCGCACAGGCCAAAGCAGCCCGTGTGGACAACCTTGACTTCCTTATCAAGGCCGGCTTCTTTGATTTTCTGCTCAAAGCGCTCGATGATCTGCGCAGAGCCGGAAGACGTACAACCGGTACCGCCGCAGCAGAGCACATGTGCGCGATAGATATCCATGGGCAATTCCTCCTATGACAGCGGTATAATTATTCCTCGGCAGCGCCGATGGTGAATTCGGTGACGGGGCGGCCGTTGACAATGTGCTCGGCTACGACGCGGCCCACCTTTTCGGGGGTCATGTGCACGTAGGTTACCTTTTCCTTGCCGGGCATATATACGTCCACCATGGGCTCCAGGCGGCACATGCCGATGCAGCCGGTCTGGGAGACGGTTACGTTGCTCATTTCACGCTTGTTGATTTCTTCCATGAATTTCAGCATCACGGGGCGGGCGCCGGCGGCGATGCCGCAGGTAGCCATGCCGACCACCACGCGCACGTTATCGCTTTCATCTTCCCTGCGCAGGTTGATGCGTTCCAGCGTCTTTTTGCGGATGGCTTCCAATTCAGCCATGGATTTCATAGGATTACACCTCCAAAGATCGGTTCTATTTCTTCCTGGATGGCGGAAAGCATCCAGGCGGTAATTTCAGGCTCGTTCAGGGACACGTTTCCCAGCGCCTGCCGCATTTCGCGCGTATCAAAATCCATGCTTCCCTTGGGGGAGGAGCAGGAAAGGCGAAAATCGGGCCGTTCGGGATTGGCGCTTACCAGCGATACCACCGTGCCCGCCAGATCGCCCAGGGGCAGGCAGTCGATGCTGTCCCCATGCAGGGTGGCGGTCAGGGTTGTACCCTGGCCCAGGGTGGAATCAATGCGCACGTCTCCTCCGGCCAGGCGGGCGTTCTGCATCATCAGCGGAATGCCCAGCCCCACCTTGCGGGTGGTGCGGGTAGTGGCGAAGGGGCTCGTCACCCTTTCTTTCAGCTCATCGCTCATGCCGGAGCCGTCGTCTCGGATCGTGATGGTAATGAGCCTGCTTTCGTCCACCGATACCATAATTTCCACCAGCGCCGCGTTTGCGCGCACGCTGTTCTGCGCCAGATCCAGAATATGCAGCGACAGATCGCGCATGGGATCGCTTACTCCTTATATTTGGCCAGGATGCCGGGAATATCGTCGGGAACCAGGCGGCCGTATACTTCCTCATTGATGGTCATAACGGGGGCCAGGCCGCACGCGCCCAGGCAGCGGGTGGCGTTGAGGGTGAACAGGCCGTCCTTGGTGGTGCCGCCCACGGGGATGCCCAGCTCTTCGCTCAGGCGATCGAGCACCTTCTGGGAGCCCTTTACGTAGCAGGCGGTGCCCAGGCATACGCTGATAACGTACTTGCCGCTGGGAACCAGGGAGAACTGCGCATAGAAGGTGGCTACGCCGTATACCTCGCTGAGGGTGACGCCCAGGCCTTCGGCGATTCTTTTCTGCACGTCCAGGGACACGCAGCCGAAGATGTTCTGGGCTCTCTGCAGCACGGGCATCAGCGCGCCGGGCTGATCCTTGAGCTCCTGGATCGCCTGATCAAGCTGCGCAAACTTTTCTTTCATGTCCGGCATGATGGGATAAGACCTCCTTGCATGTTTGTATCCGGAATGGAATCCGGCACACTACATTGTATTGTAACATACTTATGCCGCTATTGCACGCAAAAAACGAAAAAAATCCGCATTTTTTTATCGATAAATGCGGAACTTTTGTATAATCTGGCATAAATTATACAGTTAAATATCTTTAACCGATCTCATCCAGGCCAATAACGCGCTTGTGGTGCCCTCGCGCAGGCGCAGCGCATGCTCGCGCTCCTGGATGTCGCCCAGGTAGTGCGCATCGGAGGAATGCAGCACATGCCGCCCGCGCAGCGCGCCTTCATCGCAGGGCAGCAGCCGCCAGACTTCCACCGTGGAATAAAAGGGCTCGGGCGGCATCAGCCCCAGATTGATCAGCAGCCCGTTGGCCCCGCGGTTGATATGTGCGGGCACGGGCACGCCGCCAAAGGCCGTCACCTGCGCGGCGGCCTCGGCCAGGGGCAGATCGGTCGCGCCGATGAGCAACGCCTCCTCCTCGCCGATGATCTCGTCGTTGCTGTTCATCACCAGCTGGCGGCCGAAAAACTGGGGCTTGTTCTTTTTATTGGGCAGGTGCCCGCGCAGCATTTCGCCAAAGGCCAGCGCAGCCTCCACCGTTTCAAAATAGCCCAGCAGGTGCACCTCCTCGCGGGTGGTGATCTCCATGCCTGGCAGCAGCAGCAGCCCGTAGGCGTCGCACAGCTCCTGGGCGGCGGGCAGATTGCGCGCGCTGTTATGATCGCAGATGGCGATGGCGTCCAGGCCCTTGAGCTTGGCCATGCCGCAGATGTTGGCCGGGGTCATATCCTCGTCGCCGCAGGGCGACAGGCAGGAGTGGATATGCAGATCGGCAAAGTACTCCATGGGGTTATTCCTTGTCGGGCACGCCGGCGGCATGCATGCGGCCGCAGATTTCATAGCCGCTGAGCGGGCTGCGCAGCACGCACAGGCCCTCAGCCGCAGCCTTATCCAGGCTTTCCTGCTCCATATGGATGTTTTCGGGCAGGATCACGCAGGCCATCTCAGCCAGCACGGCCACGGCGATAACGTTCATATGCGTTTGCACCGTCACCCAGGCCATGCCCTCCGCGCCGTGGGCCATCACCCAGCTGAGCAGATCGCAGGTATAGCCGCACAATACTTCCCGTTCCAGATCCGCGCCGGGCGCGTCGTTCCGGGCCTCGATCAGGGGCATCAGCTCTTTGATTTTCATTAAAAAAGGCTCCTTTCAGCATTCCGCAGGGGGATAACGCTTCCTTATTTAATATGTAATTTTACAGGATACGGCGCAATACGTCAAGCAGATTATACCATACCCGCGCCGCTTTGTCACCCCGCCCCGACCGTTCGCGCCCCTTTTCCCGCCTGGGCAGATTTCGTCCGTTTTTACCCTTGCAATATGGTCAGAACTGTGCTATACTTCCCTTTGTGGCTCATGGTTGCGCGCCATGAATCCCATAAGCATGCGCAGAAGAGGTGAAAATCATGAAGGAAGGCATCCATCCCAAGTACGGCGAAGCAGTCGTCCGCTGCGTATGCGGCGAGACCTTCACCACCGGCTCCACCAAGAAGGAGCTGAAGGTTGAAATCTGCTCCAAGTGCCACCCGTTCTTCACCGGCAAGCAGAAGCTGGTAGACAGCGGCGGCCGCGTGGACAAGTTCAAGAAGCGCTACGGCGACCTGCTCAACAAGTAATCGCTGCGGCATGAACAGGCGATATCAGCACGATATCGCCTGTTTTTTTATTTTACCGTTGCGCTTTGCCGCGTTTTGCGCTATACTCGCCAAAAACACGCATGGGAGGTGGGGCCATGCAGCCCACGATTCTGGCCTTTCGGCTTTCGGATGAACGCCTGCGCACGCTGCGCGCCGTGGCGAGCGCGCAGGGGCTTGCGATCATCGCCGTGCCGCCGTCGGATTTCTGTCAGACGTTGGGCGCGCTGTGCGCCCTGGACGCGCGCAATCCGCTGGCTGTGCCCTGCGATTTTGCGGGCGAAATGCTGGTGATGGCCGGACTGAGCGATGCGCAGAGCGATCGGCTGCTGGCCGCGCTGCGGCTGTGCCTGCAGCCCAATATTACGCTCAAGGCGGTGCTGACGCCCGCCAATCGCCGCTGGACGGCGGCGTATTTGTATCAGGAGCTATGCATGGAGCACGCGGCGCTGCGCGCCGGGAAGGGAGCGAAAGGATGACGGCAATAATGATGGAAGAAATCCTGATCGAACCGACCGAGGAATGGCTGCCCGAGGCGGCAGCGTATAAGCGCGCCTTTGAGGCCGCAGGGGACTCCATGGACGGTACGGGCAGCCTGCGCACGGCGCAGGATATGGCGCAATGGCTGCAGACCTGCCGCGATTTCAAGCGCCGGGAGACCACCCCGCCGCAGCTGGTACCCGCCACGCAGTTCATATATGTGCGCCCGGCTGATCACGCGCTTCTGGGGATGCTGCAGGTGCGGCACGAGCTGAACGATTATCTGCGCCTGTATGCCGGGCACATCGGCTACAGCGTGCATCCGCGGCATCGCCGCCAGGGCGTGGCCACGCGCATGCTGGCCGCCGCGCTGCCCTATTGCCGCCAGCTGGGGCTGCAGCGCGTGATGGTTACCTGCAATGTGGAAAACGAGGGCAGCCGCCGCACCATTCTGCACAACGGCGGCGTATACGAGGGCGACAGCGTAGAGCCAAACGGCCAGCGCGTGCAGCGCTATTGGATTGAGCTATAGTTAGAGGGAATGACGCCCAAGGCGGGCTGTGCCCTCCGGCATGGGCAAGGTGTTTGTTTTCCCCTCATCCGTCTCGCTGTTCGCTCGACACCTTCTCCCGTTTGGGAGAAGGCTTTTATGGTCGCGCGATTATTTTCAAGTGTCCTGCGATATCTATGTCAGGACACCGCATTGAAGGGCTTCTCCTCGGGGAGAAGCTGGCGAATGCAATGAGCCTGATGATGGGGCCTATTACGCGGAAATGCAAGTAACATTTTATACCGGAAAATGCGGCCAACCAAAAGCCTTCCCCTTGGAGGGGAAGGTGCTGAACGCAGTGAAGCGGATGAGGTGTAGCCGCCGCAGCGGCGTTACCTTTTACTTTTAATTAATAGTTATGATAACGGCCATTTCATGGCCTACACCTCACCACCGCCTACGGCGGAGCCTCTCCTCAAGGAGAAGCCTTTTGGTGAATGCGTTTCCCAACAGTCGCCATTCATCGCGCATGGTTTCCGCACGCAACCCCGCCCCGTGGCACGCCGATGCAATCGGCGCAGGGCTGGCGAAGCCAGACCATAGGGAAATATTCAAGGGGACGGATGGCGCTTGCGCCGATCCGGACACGCAGAATTTTCCCTGCCACGGGGACGGGTGGGGCGGCAGTGCCGCTTTCCATTTTTATTCAATCGACTTTTACGTCATACACAGGTTCTTTGTTTCTTTCTTGACTCAAGAAAGAAACGTAACCCTTCGTCCTCCTCGCCTCCCCACGAAAAAACGCCGTCCCCATGCAGCATGGGGGCGGCGCTGTGTTTAAGCAAAAAACCGATTATTCAGCCACGGCGGCGGTGCCCAGGATCTCCAGGGGCACGTCGCTCTGCAGATCAGCAGAGGCCGCGCCAAAGCACAGCACGATGCAGTAGTCATCGCTCAGGGGCAGGTAGGCGTAGCTGAACAGCTCGTCCGCGGAGGTATAGAGCACATAGTAGTTTTCGTTCACCAGCACTTCGGTGATGTCCTTGGCAGTGCCGGCCTCTACCATGGCCAGCATTTCCTCATAGCAGGCGTCGATGCCCTGGTTGACCAGCAGCAGGCTCAGGGACAGGGTGTTGTCGGCGGATACATAAGTGGCCAGATAGCCCTCGGGCGCGTCCACAGCGTTCCAGTCGCTGGGGATGGTGAAGAGAACGCCGGTGTCGGCCACGGCGATTTCCGCGCCCTCATAGGAGGGGGTGTTCTCTACGGCGGGGATTTCGTCTCCGCCTTCCTCGGCCAGGGCGGATACGGCGCACAGGGCCATGCACAGGGCCAGCAGCAGGGCAAGCAGTTTCTTCATTTTTACGGTCTCCTTTTGTTTTTTCGGATAGCGGCCTACGCCGCTTCCAAACCGCATTGTAGCATTCCAGGGGCCTGGGCGCAAGTATTTTTATTAATATTTTTGAATAATATCCAAATGCTGGCGTGTGTGCGGCCGCCGCTTGCAAACACGCTGCGCCGGTGTAACCAAGTGGCGCTTGCGGCCAAATGCGGCGCACGAGCAAAAGAATCCGCACAAAATACGCAGGTTCTGTTGCATTTTAACGTTTCAATGTGCTATAATGAGACAGATTTTATTGCGGAGGTACACTTTCGTATGGATCAGCTGACAATCGAGCGCCAGGCGCCCGTGACTGCGCAATACGACGCCGTGGTGTGCGGCGGCGGCCCTGCGGGCTGGGTGGCGGCCGTCAGCGCCGCGCGCAATGGCTGCCGCACTGCGCTGATTGAAAAAATGAGCTATCTGGGCGGCGCGCCCACGGCCGGGCTGGTGGACCCCATCAGCGGCGGCTATCATAAGGGCAAGCGCGTGCTGGGCGGCGTCGGCTGGGAGTTTATTCAGCGCCTGGTGGCCGCCGGCGCGGCCCAGATTGAGCTGCCCAAGGGCCATGTATCCTTCGATCCCGAATATTATAAGCTGCTGGCCCAGCGCATGGTGCTGGAAGCCGGGGTAGATCTGTACACCAACACCGTGGTTTCCGCCTGCCGGATGGCGGACGGCCGCGCCACCCACGTACTCATCGAAAGCAAGGACGGCCTGCAGGCGCTGGCCGCCGGCACGGTAATCGACGCGACGGGCGACGGCTTAGTGTGCCGCCGCGCGGGCGTGCCCATGCAGGTGAGCGCGGGCGGCATGCAGCCCATGAGCATGTGCTTCCTGCTGCGCAATGTGGATGTGACCACCGACCTTTTGCGCGATTATATCCACCACACCGGCCTGCACGGACAATCCAAGCACATGGGCATTTATCACGCGCTGCAAAAGCTGGCCGAGCAGGGCGAGGACGTGCCGCAGTTCGGCGGCCCGTGGTTCAACACCACCATGCAGGATGATCTGATCTGCGTAAACATCACCCGCGCGGCGGCGGACGCGGCGGACCGCGCCCAGCTGACGCAGGCAGAGTGCCGCATGCGCGAGGATGCGTACAAGCTGGTGGCGCTGCTGCGCAGGCTTTATCCCGAGTTTGCCAAGGCCAGCATTGCCGAAATCGCCGCACAGGGCGGCGTGCGCGAGACCTATCACATCCGCGGCCTGTACACGCTGTCGGATATTACCGCCTTCGCCGCCACGCCCTGCGCGGACGGCGTGGCCTTCTGCTCGCACCCGGTGGATATTCACTCGGCCCAGGATAATACCCAGACGGCGCAGTATTTTGATACGCCCTGCCCCGTGCCCTATCGCGTGATGGTGGCTGCTGGCTTTGATAACCTGATCGCCGCAGGCCGCTGCGTCAGCTGTGTGGATGCGGCCTATGCCTCCATGCGCGTGCAGGGCACCTGCATGGCCCTCGGCGAAGCTGCGGGCGCTGCCGCCGCCATCCGCCGAGAAACCGGCTGCGCGGTAACGGCCATGGATACGGACGCGCTGCGCGCGCGGCTGCAGAAGCAAGGCGCGATTGTGTAACAAAGTACAAGCACAAAGCATGTTTTTTCTGCCGCCCATCGGGCGGCAGTTTGTCATTTGGAATAACAGCCTGTCCCACATTAAAAGGCGGAGGGAAGCCCTCCGCCTTTAGTCGCTGCTGGTACACGAGCAGGATTATCCGTTCTTCTAATAATGTGCCTTTGAGGGAGAATATTCCTTGCGCCGGACAATGATGTTTAAGTCCATTCCAGATGCTTGCCCTTTTTAGCGCAGTCGGCCAGATAAAAGCTGACCAGCTTCTGATAGGGAATGCCGGTTTCTTCCGCCTGCTTTTTGAAGTACTCGGCCACGTCGGCATCCAGGCTGATGGTTACCTGCTTTTTGAGCCTGGCGGCATAGGGATTCTTTACGCCCTTTGAGAAGTCATAATTTTCAAGCATGAGCATGCCTCCGGTTTCATGGGTTCTCTCCCTGCCTTACGGATGTTCAATCATTATAATGCCCCTTGCACTGGGCAATGATGATTGCACCGTCTTTTTCCTTATAGACAATGCGATTGGCGCCGTCGATACGGCGGCTCCACCAGCCGGACAGGTTTTCCTTCAAGGGCTCGGGATCGCCCAGGCCCTCGAAGGCGCTGCGCATAATATCCTTGAGCAGCAGGTTAACATGCTTCAGCGTCTTTTTATCCTGCGCCTGCCAGTACAGATATTCCTCCCAGGCGCGCTCATCCCACAGCAGCCGCATATGTTACTCCTCAATCAGATCATGCTCGGTCAGCTTGGCTTCGCCAGCGTCGATCTGGGCGGTAACGCGCGCCAGGTGCGCCATATTGGATGCGGAGTAGAAGGGATCGGCGCTTACCTCAAAGGGAATGCGGCGCTCGCGGCTGACCTTGGCGGCAAACATGGTGAATGCGGCGGTCATGGTGAGGCCCATTTCCTTGCAGACGCTTTCCATGCTCTTTTTCAAATCACTGTCCATGCGGAAATTGACCATGGTCATTTCAGACATGATGAACACCTCCATCGTATAAAGCAATAAATATAATTTTGCTTTACACGATTATTATATGCCGATGCGCAGCAATCGTCAACAGGAATTTTATGGAAATAAGCTGCTTTCAATTGGCATGCCCTTGCGCGCCAGCATACAAAACGCCCCCGCCATCCTGGGATGACGGGGGCGTACTGTTCACAATAATGCTCGATTATTCCTGGGTTTCGGCGGGCTGCTCGTCCACGGGATATTCTTCCTCGGGGATGCCCTCGCCGTAATCGAAGGCCTTGTCTTCCAGGGCTTCGCGGATGCTCAGGCTGATGCGGTGCGCGGCGGGATCCACGCCCAGCACCTTGACGGTGACATCCTGGCCAACGCTGAGCACGTCCTCAACCTTGTTCACGCGGGTGAGGGCCACCTGGCTGATGTGCACCAGGCCGTCCACGCCGGGCTCCAACTCCACAAAGGCGCCGAAGGGACGGATGCGAACCACCTTGCGCTCCAGGATCAGACCGACGGGATACTTCTCCTCGATGTTGTCCCAGGGCTTGGCCTGCAGCTGCTTGTAGCCCAGCTGGATGCGCTCGCGCTCACGATCAACGCTGAGCACCTTCACCTCAACCTCCTGGTTGATGGAGAGCACTTCGCTGGGATGGCCCACGCGGTGCCAGGCCAGATCGGTGATATGGATCAGGCCGTCCACGCCGCCCAGATCGACGAACGCGCCGAAATCGGCAAAGCGGCGCACGACGCCGTGCAGGATCGCGCCTTCTTCAATCTTCTCCCAGGCAGCGGCCTTCTTGGCGGCTTCCTCTTCAAGGATGACGTCCTTGCGGGAGCAGACGATGCGCTTCTTGGCGGCGTCCACGTCGATGATCTTCAGCTTCATGGTCTGGCCCACAAACTGATCGATCTTCTCAACATAGCGCTTGCTCAGGCGGGAAGCGGGCACAAAGGCGCGCACGCCGTCCACCATGCAGATCAGGCCGCCTTTAACGGCTTCCTTGCCAACGCCTTCAACGTACTCGCCGGCCTCGTACTTGGCCATCAGCGCGTCCCAGGCCTTCTTGTTGATGATGTTGCGCTGGGAGAGGATCACATTGCCCTCGCCGTCGTTTACCTTAACAACCTCGACCTCGATCTCGTCGCCGATCTTCACATCCTGGTCTACCAGGTCGGAGCGCTTGATCAGGCCGTCGGACTTGTAGCCGATGTTGACGCACACTTCGTCGTCAGTCACCTGCACCACGGTGCCGGTCACGGTTTGGCCGGTATGGATGCGACGCATGGAGGCCTCAATGCTGGCCATAAAATCGTTTTCGTCGATGGGTTTCGCAGCCTCGTTGGCGGCGGGCTCGGTTTCGAGCACTTTGTTTTCGATGTCGTTCATTGCAGTGACAACCTCCTTAAATGACCAATCCGGTGTGGATGCGCCGGCGGCTATTCCTATGTGATGCGCGTGGATATCTGCGAAGCGGGGCGGGATATCCGCCGCGCGTTCGACCCAAAGGGTTTGTGGGCACAGCGCCAGGCAGGCCTCATACAGCTTGCGCGTGTTGGCGCTTTGCCGCCCGCCGACCACGATCATGCGGTCGCAGGCAATGGCAAGCTCCCGTGCGGCCTGCTGCCGCACGCGCGTTGCCGCGCAGATGGAGCAGTAAAAATCCGGCTGGGAAATCCTTGCCCGCAGGGCTGGCAGCAGCGCTTGCCAGCGCTCCATGGGCAGGGTGGTCTGGCTGGCCACCAATGCGCGGGGCAAAGGGGGCAGGGCGGCCACATCCTCGGCGGTATACACGGTGTATACCGGCCCCTGGCACCATCCCGCCGTGCCGCGCACCTCGGGATGCTCGCCGTCGCCCACCAGCACCACGGGCAGCCCCCCGGCACTGTAGGCGGCCGCGCGCTCATGCAGCGCGCGCACGCGGGCGCAGGTGCAATCCACATAGTCCACGCCGTTTTCACGGCAGGCGGAAAGCACCTGGGGCGCAACCCCATGGCTGCGCAGGATCAGCAGGCCGCCGCGGGCGTCCTCCACCCGCTCAACCACCTGCACGCCCAGCTGCCGCAGGCGGCTGGTGACCAGCGGGTTGTGCACCACCTCGCCCAGAGAATAGCAGGGGATTCCCCGCTCCCGGGCCTGGGCGGCTGCCCGCTCGGCCTTTTCCACCGCCTGGCGAACGCCCATGCAGAAGCCGGCATGCTTTGCCACGGTACAGGGCATTTGGAAAATCCCCCTACTCCTGGCGAATAGAAATTTATTCGCCATCCTTCCTGTTTTTCCTGCAAAAATTACAAATTTTTTCTGTTAAAAATCAAATTCAGCAATTTGCACAATCCGGGCGTGCTGATTTTGCACACTGTGCATTATTTACTTGCGTGAACCTCATCGCGCATGGCGTAGAACACATCATGGATGCGCTGGCACAGCTGGTGGGCGGTGTCGTTATTGACGCCCTGGGCGTACAGATCGTCCAGCTCCATGGGCTTGCCATAATAGATATGCGTGATGTGGAAGGGGCGGATCTTGCCGTCGATGTACACCGGCAGCAGGGGCACGCGGGCGCGCAGGGCGATGATGGCCGTGCCGCTTTCCACCTCCTGCATCATTTCGGGCTGGTGGCGGGTGCCCTCGGGGAAGATGCCCAGGATGTGGCCTTCCTTGAGCGTTTGCATGCACTGGCGCATGGCGGCCATATCGGTGGCATGGCGGGATACCATAATCATGTGCAGGCCGGAGAACAGCCAGTTCTTCAGCTTGCCCTTGGCCAGCTCGCGCTTGCCGATGAAGCGGATCTCATACTTTTTCACCTTGATGGCCAGGGCCATGGGATCGGCGAAGCTGCGGTGATTGGCCATGATGATATAGGGCGGCTGCATTTCATCGGCGATCTGCGCGTTATGAAAGCGCAGGGGGAAGATGGTGTGAAACAAAAAGCCAAAGATGATGCGCGCCAGGGTATAGAGGGCTGTGCGCTCACGCTTGGGCGCGGTTTCCGCTGTGTTATTCTGCATGCGCTGCCTCCACAATATCCAGGATTGCCTGCACGGTTTGCTCAAAATTCATATTGGTGCTGTCCACCACCTGCGCGTCCGGGGCCTGGCGCAGGGGATCGACCGCGCGGGTCATATCCTGATGGTCGCGTGCGTTGACCTCGCGCAGGATATCATCAAAATCCGGGGCTTCGCCCTTTTCCTGCAATTGGCGCAGGCGGCGCTGGGCGCGCGCCTCGGCGGAGGCGGTCAGGTAGATCTTGACCGGCGCGTTTGGCAGCACCACGGTGCAGATATCGCGGCCATCCAGCAGCATAGGCTGGGCGGCGGCGATTTCCTGCTGGCGGCGCACCAGCATTTTGCGCACGGCGGCATAGCGGGATACGGCGCTGGCGGCGGTGCCTGCCTGCTGGGTGCGGATGCGGCCGGTCACATCCTGGCCGTTCACCAGCGTGCGCTGCGCGCCGTCCTGGTAGCGCACGTCCACATGCGCGCGCCCGGCCTCGCACAGGGCGGTCACGCCGGCTTCATCCTGGATATCCAGGCCCGCGTCCATCACGGCCAGGCCCACGGCGCGATACATGGCGCCCGTATCCAGGTGCAGAATGTGCAGGCGGGCGGCAACCTCGTCCGCGATGGTGGATTTGCCCGCGCCTACGGGCCCGTCGATTGCAATGTTCAGCATGCAAAAATCACCTTTTGTTTTTTGATGGTGCGGGGGAGATACGAGTGGGAACGGGGGGGACGATTCTTTCTTGGAGCCCAAGAAAGAATCAAAGAAGGCTGCGTTGTGGCGAAAAAGTCAAGTTAATAAAACTGGAAGGCGGCACTGTCGTTTTGTGCCCCGTGGCAGGGAAAAACTTGAATCGCCCGGTCTGGAGCAAGCTCCGCCCGCGCGCTTCTGCCTTTTTCCCCTTCGGTCGTGCTGCGCACGCCCTGCGCTGATCTGCGATCAGCGTGCCACGAAGTACGTTGCGTGGGTGTGTGGCTCTTGCGCAGCGATTGGCAACAGTTGGAGCGTACACTCACCAAAAGCCTTCCCCTTGGAGGGGAAGGTGGGCGGCTTTAGCCGCTCGGATGAGGTGTAGGCGGCGTAGCAGCCGTCAGCAAAACTATATAGAGATAACGCCGCTGCGGCGGCTACACCTCATCAGTCAGCTCTCGCTGACAGCTTCCCCTCCAAGGGGAAGCCTTTTGGTTGGCTGCGATTTCCAGTATGCGCAAAGCGCTGCGTTCTCCCCTCATCCGCTTCTCTTTGCTCAGCACCTTCTCCCGTTTGGAAGAAGGCTTTTTAGTCGTGCTGTTGCCAGACGGCGAAAGTATATTGCAGCATCAGCACACTGCACTAAAGGCTTCTCCTTGGGGAGAAGCTCCGCCGCAGGCGGTGACGAGGGGGCTTGTTGGCGGAAATGCAAGCAGCACTATTACTTCCGGTGCGCTCCCCCTCATCCGTCTCGCTATTCGCTCGACACCTTCTCCCGAGGGAGAAGGCTTTCATAGTCGTGCGTTTTCATCATGTATGGCTGATATCATCAACTATCGCAATCAGCCATGCATGATTCCGCGCCCAACCATGCCCGCAGGGCAGCGGACAGCGCAACTGGACGCAAGGGCTGGCGAAGCCAGACAAAAGGGGGAAAGCAGGGAGCGAACGGAGGAAAGCTTGCTTTCATCCGGGCGGTTCAGGCTTTCACCTGCCCTGCGGGGCCAGTGCCACTCCCTGTTTTCATCCAATTGACTTTCACGTCATACACAGGTTCTTTGGTACTTTCTTGACTCAAGAAAGTACCGTACCCCCCGTCCTTTAATACCCGATCATGCTCTGGGTTTCCTCCCAGCCGCGCAGAATCTCGTTCTGATGGCGGGTGGCGTAGGGCATGTTGCGTTTTTCAGTGTCGCTCATTTCACGGGGGAAGTGGATGCAGATATGACCCTGCAAATCGTTGCTGGCGTTGTGATCCACGGTGTGACCCTTGCTGTGGGTGCTGGCCATGTACACGCGCCCATCGGACAGGATGACCCATACCGCGTGCGGCGTCCAGTTGTCCACGCCCATGATCTGCCGCATGATCGCCGTGTCGCTGGCCGTTACCGGCTCCGCGTCGCAGTGCTTGCCAAAGCTGAACATGTTCACATTGTAGTGCAGCCCCGTGGCGTAATCGTAGATGATGGCGTTGGGCAGCTTGCGCACCACATCGCGCGTCTCACGATACCAGTCGGCAAAGCGTACCTCGCTGGCCTGCGGCGCCTTGAAGGTAGTGCCATTGACGCTGTTGCCGCCATTGCCGCTGCTGCCGTTGTCCGCGCTGTCGGTCAGGCTGAGCAGCAGGCTGTAGGTCGCCTCGCCCACCACGCCGTCGGCCGAAAGCCGGTTGGCGCGCTGGAAGGCGCGCACGGCCAGGTACGTCTTGGTGCCGAAAATACCGTCCGCCGCGCCGGTCAGGTAATCCAGCTCAATCAGCATGGTCTGCGCCGCGCGCACCTGGCTGCCCCGGTCGCCGATGCGCAGCGCGGTAAAGCCGGGCTTGGGCGTGGCCGTGGGGGTGATCACAATGGCGCTCCTGGCGGTGGAGGCGTACAGCGCCTTGAGCGTCTGCGCGCCCGCAATACCGTCCGCCGTCAGGCCGTTGACGCTCTGGAACTCCGCCACAGCCAGTGCCGTCGCGGTGCCGAAGCGCCCGTCCATGGTGTCGGTAAAATAGCCCAGGTTGGTCAGGCGCGCCTGCAGCAGGCTCACCTGCGTGCCCGAGGAGCCAATCTCCAGCCGCGCGGTCAGATCGGGCTTGGGCGTGGCGGCAGGCTTGGGCGTGGCCGTGGCCCAGGCGGATATGGCCGCGTCGGAGTACAGGCGCACCTGCGTATCCAGGCCCGCGATGCCGTCGGCCTTGATGCCGTTCTTCTTCTGGAAGGCCTTCAGCGCCGTCACATCGTTGGCGTTGAAGATGCCGTCCGGCTCGATATCATAGTAGCCCAGCGCCACCAGCCGCTCCTGCAGGCGGGTAACGACCAGGCCGCGCGTGCCCTTCTGGATCACGATCACGTTATCGGCGGTGATGGGCGCGGGTGTGGGCGTAACCACGGTGATTCTGGGCGTGGGGGTGGTCAGATACCGCTCCACCTGCTTGAGGGTGGCCGCGCCCGCGATGCCGTCAACCTTGAGGCCGCTGGCCTTCTGCAGCTTTTTGACGGCCGCAGTGGTCTTGGCGTCGTAGGTGCCCGAGATCGCGCCCTCCAGGTAGCCCAGGTCGATCAGCGCAGCCTGCAGCTCCTCCACCTGGTAGCCCGCGTCGCCCTGCTGCATGGCAATGCCCGCGATGGGCGGCAGCACGGCCACGCTGACCTTTTTGCCCTTGGCGTTGAGGGGCTTGCCCTCATAGATCAGCTTTTGCAGCTCGGCGCTGGCAGAGCCGGTCTGCAGGATGTTGTTTTTGCGCTGGAAATCCTTTACGGCCTGCGCCGTTTCGGTATCGAAGGTGCCGGTGATATCGCCGTCATAGAAGCCCAGCTCATGCAGGGCCTCCTGCAGGGTGGATACGCTGGTACCCGACGCGCCGGAGGACAGGCCGGTGTATTTCTGCTGGGCCTGGCGGTCGGCGGCCAGCTCCTTGCCGCCGTAATAGACGGCGGGGATATCGATATACTTGGCCATGGCGTAGCCGGTGTAGGTGCGCTTGCCATTGTAGTATTCCAGCTGCGCCCAATCGCCAGTCAGCTTTTTAACGCTGACCGTGGCTCCAGCGGGGATGGACAGCAGCCGCTGAGAGCTGGTGCTGGCGCGCTGGCGCAGATTTACCGCGTCCAGGGTGGTAGTATCAAAGGGGTACACCTTTTCATTGGCAGCCTGGCCGTTTTCCCAGCCGATGACAGGCGGCACGGGGGTAACGGTGGGCTTGGGGGTGGCGGTGGCCTTGGCGCTGACGGCCTCGCCGCTGTACAGCAGGGTCAGCGTTTCGGTATCGGCCACGCCGGTGGATTTCAGGCCGTTCTTGGTCTGAAAGCGCTTGATGGCGCTGACCGTGCCGCTGGCGCATTTGCCGTCGATCTTGCCGGTATAATAGCCCAGGTCGGTCAGGGCAGCCTGCAGGCTTTCCACCGGCGCGCCGGTCTTGCCGCTGGATACGCTCAGCCCGTCCACCGAGGGCAGGATGGTCACGTTGACGGCCTTGCCCCGGCTGTTGGTGATCTTGGTTTCATACAGTGTGCCCTGGGTGGCCACGTCGGCATAGCCGGAGTTGTTGAGCCCGTTGACGGCCTGGAAATCGGCCACGGCCTGGGCTGTGCGCTGGCCGTACTTGCCGTCGGCGCTGCCGGACAGGAAGCCTGCCTCGATCAGCGCGGACTGCAATTCGCGCACCAGCTGGCCCTCGTCGCCCTGGCGCAGGGCGGTATAAGCGCCCAGCCACGCGCCGTCGGGGTTATTGACAAGCACCTCGCCCGCCAGGCGCACGGCGGACTTGGCGGCGTAGCCCGGCTGGCCGTCGTACTCGATGATATAGTAATCGCCGCTGTCGCCGGTGATATACACGGCGTCGCCCGCGGGCACGGTATACAGCGTTTCGCCCGAGGCGGACGCGCTGCGCGTGACGGTCAGATCGCGCGCGGCAAAGCCCGCGCAGGGATACTGCGCGCCCACCGCGCCCAGGCAGAGCGAGAGGAGCATTGCCATCGTCAGCAAAAAAGCGAACGCGCGTTTCATACGATTGTGATGCATGAGCGGCCTCCTGAAAATACATACCTATACAGGAATATTTTATGACAAAAGATTTACAATGTCAAGCGTCAGGCCCCGAAAAGCGTAACAATTTCGTTAAAAATCTGGCAATACGGGTGTTGACGGGGTGCAAAGAATGGATTATAATTGAATAGTTCAATATTGAACAATCTATATTCGGGAGGCGAAGGCATTGAAGACGGCCTCACAGCTATACGCGGCAATGCGCAGATTTCAGGATGCGTATGCCGCAGCGCTGCGCCCGCTGTGCGAGCGGACGGGCATGGCACAGGGGGCGGTGGACATTCTGCTGTTTCTGGCCAACAATCCGGGGCTGGACACGGCGCGGGACATCTGCCTGTACCGGCGCTTAAAGCCGGGCATTGTATCCCTGCATGTGGAAAACCTGGCGCGCGAGGGGTATCTGGAACGGCGGCCCGTGCCGGGCGATCGCCGCAAGTGCGGCCTGCGCTGCACCGAGCTTGCGCAGCCCATCATTCGGGAGGGGCAGGCGCTGCAGCAGTCTTTCATGCAGCAGATCGCGGCCGGCGTGCCGGAGGCCGATCTGGATGTGTGCCTGCGCTGCATTCGCACCATGGAAGCCAATCTCGCCCGCATGGCGGGGGAGTAGGGAAGGAAACGGGGGAGACGAGGATACGTTTCTTTCTTGGAGTCATAGCGCCGCCGCAGGCGGCTGAGGGCGCGCAATTCTGTAAATTGCCGCCCGAAACCCGCGCTTGCCGTAAGGCAGTAGCGCGGGGCGTACAAGGAAAGAAACAAAGAACCTGCCTTGTGGTCGTGAAAGCTGCTGGAGTAAAACCGGGAGGCAGAGCGCACATTGCGTGGCAGGAGAAAGCCTGAACCGCCCGGACGAAAGCAAGCTTTCCTCCGTTCGCTTCCTGCTGTCCGCTGCCACGGGGACGATGGTTGGATGCGGGAAGCGGGCGCGGCGATTAGCTGCAGTTGGAGAGCGTACTCACCAAAAGGCTTCTCCTTGAGGAGAGGCCTTTTGGTGGCCGTTCTATCTTATTTAATATTCGCCACCCGCCGCGCCAGATTTCCCATTCAACCAACGTCCCCGTGGCATGCCGATTTTAATCGGCGCGGGCTGGCGAAGCCAGGCCATAGGGGAAAAAGGCAGAAGCGCGCGGGCGGAGCTTGCTCCAGACCGAGCGGTTCAAGTTTTTCCCTGCCACGGGGGGCCTTCACCAACTCTGCTTTCCGGTTTTATTCAATCGACTTTTACGTCACACACAGGTTCTTTGTTACTTTCTTCCCTGAAGAAAGTAACGTTTCTCTCGTACCCCCGTTCCCCTCACCCCCTATATTAAAGGAAAGGATCATCACTTATGACGCAGGATAAAACCTTTCTGGGCACGGAGCCCATCGGCAAGCTGCTGGTCAAGCTGGCGGTGCCCACAGTCGTGGCGCAGCTGGTAAACATGCTGTATAACATTGTGGATCGCATTTATATCGGCCATATGCCGGGCGACGGCAGCCTGGCGCTGACGGGCGTGGGCGTGTGCCTGCCGCTGATCATGATCATTTCGGCCTTTGCGGCGCTGGTGGCCTCGGGCGGCGCGCCGCGCGCATCCATCGCCATGGGCAAGGGCGATCACGACCTGGCCGAAAAGCTGCTGGGCGGGTGCTTTACGCTGCAGATTTTCATCTCCGCCATCCTGACGGCCGTGATGCTGATCTGGAGCCGCGACCTGCTGCTGATGTTTGGCGCCAGCGAGAATACCATCGGCTATGCCGCCGATTATATGCGCATTTACGCCATCGGCACGCTGTTTGTGCAGCTTACCCTGGGCATGAACGCCTTTATCACCGCCCAGGGCTTTGCCACCACCGGCATGCTGACCGTGCTGATCGGCGCAGTGGCCAACATCGCCCTGGATCCGCTATTTATCTATGGACTGGGCATGGGCGTGCGCGGCGCGGCGCTGGCCACGGTGATCAGCCAGGGGCTGTCCTGCGTGTGGGTCATCTGCTTCCTGCGGGGCAAAAAGACGCTGCTGCGCCTGAAGCGCGAAAACCTGCTGGTAAGCCCCAAGCTTATCCTGCCCTGCGTGGCGCTGGGCCTGGCGGCGTTTATCATGCAGTCCAGCGAGAGCATTATCTCGGTGTGCTTCAACTCTTCGCTGCTCAGGTACGGCGGCGATGTGGCCGTGGGCGCGATGACCATCCTGTCCAGCGTGATGCAGTTTGCCATGCTGCCGCTGCAGGGCATTGCGCAGGGCGCGCAGCCCATCAGCAGCTACAATTACGGCGCGCGCAACGCCGATCGCGTGCGGCAGACCTTCCGGCTGCTATTGCGGGTATGCCTGGCGTACTCCGTGGTGCTGTGGGCGGGCATTATGCTGTTCCCGCGCGTGTTTGCGGGCATTTTCACCCCGGATGCGGAGCTGCTGGATTTCACCGCCCGCGCGCTGCGCATTTATTGCGCGATGCTGTTCCTGTTCGGCATTCAGATTGCCTGCCAGATGACCTTTGTATCCATCGGCAACGCGCCCTGCTCCATTCTGGTGGCGGTGCTGCGCAAGTTTGTGCTGCTGCTGCCGCTGATTTTCCTGCTGCCCAGCCTGCTGCCTGACAAGGTGACGGCCGTTTACCTGGCCGAGCCTGTGGCGGACGCCATTGCCGTTACCTGCACGGCGCTGCTGTTCTCCCGCCAGTTCAAAAAGGCCCTTGCCGCGCTGGACGCGGGAAAGTGAGGGGACGGAAGACGAAGGGGACGATTCTTTCTTGGAGCCCAAGAAAGAATCAAAGAAAGCTGCGTGTGACGTAAAAGTCGATTGAATTAAACTGGAAGTGGCCCTGGTCAACTGCCGCCCCATGGCAGGGAAAAACTTAAGCTGCCTGGTTAGGAGCAAGCTCCACCCAGGCAGCTTTTCATTTTTCCCCTATGGGCGTGCTGCGCACGCCCGCGCCGATTACATCGGCGTGCCACGGGAATGTTGATTGAATGCGAAAATCATGCGCAACAGTTAGTAAAAGTTAGACAAAACAGCTAAGCAGCATAAAAAGAGTCGACTATAAAAGGCTTCTCCTTGGGGAGAAGCTGGCAGCGTTAGCTGACTGATGAGGCGCGTAATCCGCCGCTGCCTGTGGCAGATATAGGCGGATGCAGCGCCAATGAGGCAACGAGTTTTGCAAGCGTCAGCGAAGCAAAACGACTATGCCGAATTGTGAGGCCGCATGGCGCTTGCGCCTGCGGGACTTGTTGCGCGGAAATGCAAGCAATAATAATCCGTCGCGTTTCCCCTCATCCGTCTCGCTATACGCTCGACACCTTCTCCCAGTGGGAGAAGGCTTCCATAGTCAGTGCTCTGCAGAGCTTGGCCGTTCTTGCCAACTGCCGCTAATCATTTCTTTCATCAGAGCACTCACCTAACGCCCCGTGACACGCTGATCGCAGATCAGCGCAGGGCTGGCGAAGCCAGACCATAGGGAAATATTCAAGGGGACGGATGGCGCTTGCGCCGATCCGGGCACGCGAATTTTCCCTGCCACGGGGCACAAAACGGCAGTGCCGCCTTCCAGTTATATTCAATTGGCTTTCACGTCACACACAGGTTCTTTGTTTCTTTCTTGACTCAAGAAAGAAACGTCCTCTTCGTTTCGTTCGTCCTCCCCGTCTCCCCTTACACCTCCACCGGCACAAGCGCCCGGCGGCGCAGGCTGTACAGCCCGCCGAACCGCACCGGCAGGCCGGTGATCTCGCGCAGGGCGCGGGCGTACCAGCGCAGCTGGTCGCCGTACATCGCAGGCAGCTCCTCGGCCGGGCAGCGGTCGGTCTTGTAATCCACCAGCACCCACGCGCCGTTTTCGAGGAAGCACAGATCGATCACGCCCTGCACCAGCAGATCGCCATCCCGCAGGCAGAAGCCCCACTCGCGCTGCACGCGCGGGCTGGCCAGCATCCGCGCGCCCATATCGCTGCGCAAAAAGGCCAGGATGTCGCCGGGATCGATGGCCGCCAGCTCCTCCGCCGTCAGCACGCCGCGACGCGACAGCGCGGCAAGCTGCGCGTTCACCGCCGCTGACATATTCTCCGCGCCGCGCAGCAGGGACAAATCAAGCGCTCCCAGCGCCTTGTGCGCCGCCGTGCCGCGATCGGCCGCTGATAGCTGCGTTCCAGCCAAAAACGGCGGCAATTCAGGCGGAAGCGTATCCAAATGAAGCGCTTTTCGCTTGGTTTCGGGCGTTTCTTCGATATCCTCCGTCCAGACCGCGCCGCGCAGAAGCGCCGTCACGCTGGTCTTTTGCAGCTGCGATTGCCGCGGAGGTCGCGCCATCTGCGCGCAGAAATCGGCAGAAGGCGGCTCGGACAAATCAGGAATGGAAAATTTTCCCTCCTGTGGTAAGCGCTGACTGAACTCCGCGCTGCCATGATAGCGCAGATCCCACTGGCTGCCGTTTGCCGCCGTGAACAGCGTATCACGCCCCGTCTGCAGCCCCTCGCCCACAGCCTGCACCACCCAATCCAGCATGCAGCGCGCGCAGCCCGCCGCGTAATCACCCTCGGGCATATCGCGCATCTCGGCCACGCCCTGCATGCTGCGCGGCGAGGACAGCAGGATCAGCCGCTCCCGCGCGCGGGTCATGCCCACGTACAGCAGCCGCGCCTCTTCTGCCTTGATCTGCCGCGCCTGCTTGCAGGCCAGCGCCCGCCCGGCCACCGTGTGCCCGGTCACGCGGCGTTCGGCATCCACGCGCTTGAGGGCCAGGCCAGCCTGCGCGTCGGTGCGCAGCAGCTCCCCGTCCGAGGGCATGCGGAAATTGCGCGCCAGCTCCATCAGGATGACCAGCGGAAACTCCAGCCCCTTGGATTTGTGCAGCGTCATGATGCGCACCACATCGTCGTTTTCGCCCAGTTCGCGCGCCGCGCCTGCATCGCCCGTGCGGTGGGCCAGATCGCTGACGGACAGGAAATCGTGCAGCGAAGCCCGCGCGCCGTCGGCCTGCGCGCGCTCGCACAGCAGGCGCAGATTGGCCTGCCGCGCCGCGCCGTCCCGCTGCGCCCCGGCCAGGGCGTATAGCCCGGACTGCGACAGGATGCGCCACAGCAGCCGGTCGGTCGGCAGATGCTGCGCCCAGAAGCGCCATGTATCCAGCCGGTCGCAGGCTGCGCGCACATCATTCTCCTGCTCCCGCAGGGTGAAAAACACCTGATAGAAGGGCTTTTGCCGCGTATCGTCGCGCAGGCGGAGCTCGGCCAGCCGCGCGCTGGTGAAGCCAAAGCATGGGCAGCGCAGGGCGCTGAGCAGCGGCACATCCTGATAGGGGTTGTCCAGCACGCGCAGCACGTTCATCACATCCCGCACCTCGGGCAGGTCAAAATACTGCGCGTCCGCGTCGCTGTAGGCAGGCACGCCCTCGCTGGCCAGAATCTTGGCAATCAGCGGCGCGCGGCCGCTGGCGGAGCGCAGCAGGATCACGCAATCGCGATAGCGCAGGGCGCGCTCGCCGTTCTTATCCCGGATGGGACGGCCCACCTGCTCGCGGATCAGCCGCGCGGCCAGCTGCGCCTCGTACATCCAGCCCTTGCGCGCCTCGCCCGTATCGTCAGCCTCCTCCTGCGCATCCGGCGCGGGCTCCTGGGTATCGTCGTTGATGATATTCAGCTGCACGGCGGGATCGCCCGTGGTTTCCATGCCCGCGTGCAGGGCCGCGTCGTCGTCATAGGCAATCTCGGTAGCGCCGCGGCGCATGGCGCGGGCAAACACACAGTTGACGGCGGCCAGGACGTTGCCGCGCGAACGGAAATTGCGGCTCAGCAGGATGCGGCGCGAAACGTCCTTCTTTTCGCTGCCAAACTGCTCATATTTGCTCAAAAACAGCGTGGGATCGGCCAACCGGAAGCGATAGATGGACTGCTTGACGTCGCCCACCATGAACAGGCGGTTGTTTTCATTGTGCACGCGGCGGACGATGGCTTCCTCGATAGCCGACACATCCTGATACTCATCGACAAAGATCGCATCATAGCCATCGGCCACGCTCTGGCGCACCTGCGCGTCGTCCAGCGCCTTGAGGGCCAGATGCTCCAAATCGCCATAATCCAGCAGGTTTTTCTCCTGCTTGTACTGCGCATAGCGCGTATCCATGGCCTGCACCAGGCCAATCAGCGCACGCAGAGCGGGCAGGGTGGCGGCCACCTCGGCGCGTGCCTGATCGATATCGGCGGGCACCATGGCGCGCGCCTGCTTGGCCAGCTCCTTCATGCGGTCGCGCAGGGAGGTAAAGCGATCGGCCAGCGCGGGGTCAAAATCCGCGTTCTTGGGCGCGCGCGCCTTGACGGCAAAGCGCAATTCGCCCGCAGGCAGGGTATCCTGCCGCAGCGCATCGCGCAGAGCGGCCAGCAGCGCCTGATCGGCCTGCGCGGTGGGCAGCAGATGCACGGGCGCGCCGGGCAGCTCCAGCAGGCGCAGGCATTGATCGTTCAGCTGCTCCGCGCCCTCCAGGCACAGCAGCGCTTCCTTGCGCAGGATCAGCAAGAAGGGCGCAAGCCCGGCCCCGGCGGGATCGGCCATGTGCTGGGTCAACCACGCTTCCGGATCGGCCTGCGCGCGCAGGAAGGTGTATAGCTGACGGGCCATTTCGACAATCTGCGCATCCTGATACTGGCTGGTCAGCGCCTGCGCATCGGGGGAATCGGACTGACACAGCTCCTCCATGCTTTCATCCAGCGCGCGCTGCAGAAGCGGCTCCAGCGCGGTATTCTCGCCCACCTTGGCCATGGGATCGACGTCCGCCACCTGAAAATGCTGACGAATGACGCGATGGCAGAACACATGCAGCGTGCTGATCTGCGCGCGGCGCGCCAGCAGCATTTGCCGGCGCAGGTGCGCGTTGCCCGCCGCCTCTGCGTCCAGCGCAGCAATCAGGCGTTCGCGCAGCTCCGCCGCTGCGGCGCGGGTGAAGGTAATGATCAGCAGGCGGTTGATCTGCCCGCCCTCGCGCAGCAATTGCAGCACATGCTCCACCAGCACGGCTGTCTTGCCGCTGCCTGCCGCCGCGCTGACCAGCAGCTCGCTGTTGCGCGCATCGATGGCCTCCCGCTGTGCCTGCGTCCATTGCGGCATGATGATCCCCTCCTTGATGTTTCACGTGAAACAATGGCTTTCTTGCTGCCTATACTTTAGCACAATGTTTCACGTGAAACAATAGTCGTGTTGGTACGGTGCGCGGCAAAAATTTTTTCGCCGCCTACTATACGCGCGGGCATGAATATGCTATAATCGGTTCAGCCTAACCATGAGGTGACGTTATGAAAATGCATCCCTCCCGCGCGGCTGATGAGCTGCGGCAGATTTATGGCTGGCATGACGACCAACGCAAGGGCAGAACCATTTCGCTGATCAGCTCCCTGCTGACCAGCGTATATAACGTGTTTATTACCGGTGTGTTTCACACCGGTTTTTTAAGCATGTATGATATCGATCTGGTAGGCGTGGGCATTATCTCGTTTATCCCGCCGCTGGCCAACTGCTTTTTTATGCTTTCGCCCATGATTCTGGAGCGCATACAGCGCCGCAAATGGGTGCTGGTGGGCGCAAAGGTGTACTTTTACGCCATGTATATCCTGGCAACGACGTTAATGCCGCTGATTGTTACAGACGCGCATGCGCGCGTTGTGTGGTTCTGCATTCTGCAGTTTTTGTCGCATGCTGTCTACAGCATGTTCAGCGCGGGCTTTACGCCCTGGTTTTACGAGTTTTATCCCAAGGATCCGCGTCTGCGGACCGCCTATATCAGCGATAACCAGATGTTCAGCTCCATCGTTGCAAACGCCGTGCTGCTGCTCTCCGGTGTGCTGACCACGGCGGCGGCGCGAGCCGGGCGGCAGAATCAGCTGGTGCTGGGCATGCGCTACTTTGCCTTTGTACTGGTGCTTGTGGACGTGGGCATGCAGGCCATGGCCAAGGAATATCCTTATCCCGTGCGCAAGCAGCGAGTGCGCCTGCACGAGGTGTTCACCCTGTCGCTGAAATACAAAAAGTTTATGGCCTGCCTGATGCTGATGTTTGTATGGAACTACATTTCAAACCTCAACAGCGGTCTATGGAACTTTTATCTGCTGAACACCGTGGGCTTTCCCTACAGCACCGTTACCTTTGCCAGCGCTACGTATCCCATTTTTCTGGTGCTGTTTACGCCTATGTGGCGGCGCGTGCTGGGACGGTATTCGTGGATCCGCACCTTCGGCTTCTGCACAGCCATCTGGGTGCCCACAGAGATTATGATGTTCTTTGTATCCTCGGCAAGCAAAAGCATCTTCCTGCCTGCAGCCATGCTGCAGCACGTTGTCTCCGTCGGGCTGAACCTGAGCTACGCCAACGTGTTTTACATGAACCTGCCGCAGGAAAACGCCACTACGCACACCTGCTTTCAATCGGTGTTCTGCAATGTGTTTGCCTTCCTGGGGCTGATGACGGGCACGCTGTGGTGCAAATGGTTTGGCAGCCGTATGTTCTATATCGGCGCGGTACCCATCACCGCCGTGCAGTTTACCACGCTTTTCCGCGCCGTCACCATGCTGCCGCTGGGGCTGCTGCTGATGCGCTGCTGGCGCAGCTTCACGCCGGACGATGAAATCGAAGCCCTGGAGCTGGCGGCAGGCAAAAAAAGCGCGTAAAAAAGAATCGCCCAGGAGGATATGCGTCCAACCGGGCGATTTTTTAGTGCAAATGGGGGATGAGTATTAAATAAGATTTCCATCATCCGTCTCGCTCCTTGTATAATAAACCTTATTACGTTTTGGAGAAGGCTTTTATGGTTGTGCGGTTATTTGCAAGTGTCCTGCAATATCCATGTCAGCATATCACATTGAAGGCTTCTCCTCGGGGAGAAGCTGGCGAATGCAATGAGCCTGATGAGGCGCGTAATCCGCCGCTGCCTGTGGCAGATATAAGGCGGATGCAGCGCCAATGAGGCAACGAGTTTTGCTAGCGTCAGCGTTGCAAAACGACTATGCCGAATTGTGAGGCCGCATGTCGCTTGCGCCTGCGGGGCCAGTTGGCGAAAATTCAAGTAGTGCTAATGTCTTGCGTACTCACTCATCCGTCTCGCTGCTCGCTCGAGCCTCTCCTCAAGGAGAAGCCTTTTGGTTGGCTGTATTCTCCAACATACGCAATGCACTGCGTTCCCCCTCATCCGTCTCGCTATTCGCTCGACACCTTCGCCCGTTTGGGAGAAGCTTTTATGGTCATGCGATTGGCAAACAATGCAATATGCTGCTGCATTTTCACAGCCAACGGAAGCCTTCTCCTTGAGGAGAAGGTGCTGAACGCAGTGAAGCGGATGAGGTGTAGCCGCCGCAGCGGCGTTATCTTTAATAGTTATGATAACGGCTGCTTTGCAGCCTACACCTCATCAGTCAGCTCTCGCTGACAGCTTCTCCTCAAGGAGAAGCCTTTTGGTGGGTGCACTCTCCAACTGCCGTCAATTGCTGCGCGGGTTTCCGCGCTCAGCCATCATCCCGTGGCACGCCGATGCAATCGGCGCGGGCTGGCGAAGCCAGACCAAAGGGGAAAAAGGAAAAGCCGCCTGGGCGGAGCTTGCTCCAGACCAGGCAGCTTAAGTTTTTCCCTGCCACGGGGGCGGCAGTGCCGCCTTCCAGTTTTATCAGCTTGACTTTTACGTCACAAATAGGTTCTTTGTTACTTTCTTCCCTGAAGAAAGTAACGTTTCCCCTTTGTTCCCCCTCGTACCCTCTTACTTGTACTCCGGCAGCCAGCCCTTGTGGGCCTCGATCATGTCGTCGCACAGGGAAACGATGTCGTCGATGGACAGCTCGCTCTGCAGATGCGGATCCATCAGCGCGGCCTGATAAATGTAATCCTTCTTCAGGGTCTTGGCCGCCTCGATGGTCAGCAGCTGCACGTTGATGTTGGTACGGTTCAGCGCCGCGCACTGCTCGGGCAGATCGCCCACAAAGGTCGGGGTCACGCCGCTCTTGTCCACAATGCAGGGCACCTCTACGCAGGCGTTCTGCGGCAGGTTGGTGATCAGGCCCGTGTTGAGCACGTTGCCGCCGATCTTGTAGGGCTGGTTGGTCTCCATGGCCTCCATGATGTGGCAGGCGTATTCCTTGCTGCGCTCGTGGGTCAGCTTATCGTTCTGGGTCAGCTCCACGCGCAGGGTGGCCCACTTCTCCTCATGCTTGATGCAGCGGCGCGGATACTCATCCAGCGGGATGTTGAAGCGCTCGATCAGCTCCGGATACTTGTCCTTGATAAAATACGGCGTGTATTCAGCATTATGTTCGCTGGATTCGGTCACATAGTAGCCGAAGCGCTTCATCAGCTCATAGCGCACCATATCGTCATGCTTCTCGGTGCGCGCAGCCGCGCGGCGCTTGATCTCAGGATACAGATCGTTGCCCTGCGGATCACGGATCTCCAGCAGCCAGGCCTGATGGTTGATGCCGGCGATCTTCCACTGGTAGGTATCGTCATAGGGCATATCCAGCCCCTTGAGCAGGTGGCTGGCGCACACCTGCACGCTGTGGCACAGACCCACCGTCTTGATGGGGGTGTAGCGCTGCATATAGCCGGTCAGCATAGCCATGGGGTTGGTGTAGTTGAGGAACCAGGCGTTGGGGCACACCTCGGCCATGTCATCGGCAAAGTCCTGCATCACGGGAATGGTGCGCAGGGCGCGGAAGATGCCGCCGATGCCCAGGGTGTCGGCAATGGTCTGACGCAGGCCGTACTTCTTGGGCACTTCAAAGTCCGTCACAGTGCAGGGCTTGTACAGGCCCACCTGAATGGCGTTGACCACATAGTTGGCGCCGCGCAGGGCGTCCTTGCGGTTTTCCACGCCCAGATAGGTCTTGATGGTGGCCTTGTTGCCCAGGTTCTTGTTGATGGCGTCCAGCATGCGCTTGCTGTCGTCCATGCGGTCCGCGTCGATATCGTAGAGGGCAATTTCGCTGTTTTCCATGATCGGGGACGTCATGCAGTCGCCCAGCACGTTCTTGGCAAACACGCTGGAGCCGGCGCCCATGAATGTAATCTTAGGCATATATTTCCTCCATGATGCGTAATATCGGTTGCAACATCAAGGATAGTATAGTAAAATAGACGGGGAATCGCAATATCTGCGCGTTGCAGATTATTGTCTCTATGTTGCATCGTAAGGGAGCGGCATGATGGATCTGACCGTTATCAACTGCGGCGAGGAGCGCTGCGCGCCGGGGCACAGCTACGGCCCGGCGGTGCGCAAGGGGTACTTGTTTCATTATATTATCAGCGGCAGCGGGGTTTTCTTTTCGGGCGGACGGCGGCATACGCTGCACGCTGGGCAGGGATTTTTGATTTATCCCGGTCAGGTGACCACCTACACAGCGGATACGGACGATCCGTGGCACTACGTATGGCTGGGCTTTCGCGGCGAGGAGGCGGCGGCGCTGATTGCCGCGACGGGCATCACCGAGGCCGCGCCGTACTTTACCACGCAGTCGGGCGCGGCGGTGACGGCGTGCATCCGCCAGATATACCGCGACATTGCAGGGCTTAGCAACAGCGCGGCGGGCGCGCTGGCGGCGGCGGGCGGCGTGCTGCGCTTTATCGCGCTGATCAGCCCGGCGGACGCGCGGCCGGTAAGCGCGGCGGTAGCCTACTATGAAAAGGCGATGTGGTACATCCGCGCGCACCTGGAAAACGGCGTGACGGTAGAGCAGGTGGCGGACTTTGTAGGGCTGAGCCGCTCGCAGCTGTTTCGCGTATGCAAGGCGGCGGCGGGGCAATCGCCCAACGCGGTCATTGCGCACGCGCGCGCATCCATGGCGCGGGGCATGCTGAGCAATTCGGCCCTGACGCTGACGCAGATCGCCCTGTCCTGCGGCTATGCCAGCGCAGCGCACTTCTGCACGGCCTTCCGGCGGGATTGCGGGCTGTCGCCCACGGAGTACCGGCGCGGCCGGCAAGAAGCGGCCGATCCGGGGCGACGGGTATAGCCGCGCAAATGAAAAACGCCATGCAGGCGTTTTCCCCTGCATGACGTTTTTTTCAGCGCCTGCCGCTGGGCGGCAAAGCGCTTCTTTAAGCCACAGAATTAATAGCGGCGCTTGCGAGCGGCTTCCGCCTTCTTCTTGCGCTTTACGCTGGGCTTCTCATAATGCTCACGCTTGCGAACCTCAGCCATAACGCCCGCGCGCGCGCACTGGCGCTTGAAACGCTTGAGAGCGCTCTCCAAGGATTCGTTTTCCTTGACTCGTACTTCAGACACTTGTTTTCCCTCCCTTCGCCTATCTCGCCTTGGCAATCGCCGTGATCCACGGCGGATGGCGACCGTGCACATATTATACTGCTTCTAAGCAAACTCGTCAACAGTTATTTCATCAATTTACACAGCTGTTACAATTTTGCAACGCAAAATTAGCCGTTGCAAATTTGCGCGCGTTCGGTATAATGAAGATATCTATCGGCTTTTGCCCATGAAAGGAGCGATGATCCCCATGGCCTCCAAGGTTTACTTTACCAATTTCCGCTGCGAGGGCAGCGAAAACCTGCTGCAGAAATTCCGCCGCCTGTGCGAAACCGCGGGCGTTGGCTCCATCGATATGAAGGACAAGTATGTCGCCGTCAAGATGCACTTTGGCGAGCCGGGCAACATCGCCTTCATCCGCCACAATTACGCCCGCGCGCTGTGCGATCTGATCCGTGAGCATGGCGGCCGCCCCTTCCTGACGGACTGCAACACGCTTTATATCGGCCGCCGCAGCAACGCGCTGGATCATCTGGACGCTGCCTATGAGAACGGCTTCAACCCCTACTCCACCGGCTGCCATGTGATCATCGGCGACGGCCTGAAGGGCGACGACGAGGTGGCTGTGCCCGTGCACGGCGATTATGTGGAAAATGCGTACATTGGCCGCGCCGTGATGGACGCGGACATTGTGATTTCACTGACGCACTTCAAGGCGCACGAGGGCACGGGCTTTGGCGGCGCGCTGAAGAACCTGGGCATGGGCTGCGGCAGCCGCCTGGGCAAAAAGGATATGCACGCTTCCGAGAAGCCTGCGGTGGATCAATCCCGCTGCGTAGGCTGCGGCGTATGCGCCAAAAACTGCGCGCACGGGGCCATCACGGTGACGGAGCATGCGCGCATTGACGCAACCAAGTGCGCCGGCTGCGGCCGCTGCATTGAAAAATGCCCGCAGAAATGCGTGCACCCCATGGACGACCGCGCCAACGAGATCCTGTCCCGCAAGGTGGCGGAGTACACAGCCGCCGTGGTGCGCGGCCGCCCGTGCTTCCACATTGCGCTGGCCTGCGACATTTCGCCCTATTGCGATTGCTACGCGCTCAACGACGCGCCCATTCTGGAGGATATCGGCATGTTCGCCTCCTTTGATCCGGTAGCGCTGGATCAATGCTGCGTGGACATGGCCAACGCCCGCAAGCCCCTGCGCAACAGCCTGCTGTACAAGCGTGAAAAGGCTGGCGCGGCCGATCACTTTACCGCGCTGTTCCCGGAGACCAACTGGCAGGCCGGTCTGGAGCAGGGCGAAAAGCTGGGCATCGGCACCCGCGAATACGAGATGGAAGAAATGGCGTAAGCAAGGGACGAAGAAACGAAGGGGAAAACGTTACTTTCTTCAGTGAAGAAAGTAACAAAGAACCTGTTTGTGACGTAAAAGTCAATTGAATTAAATTGGGTGTGACCTTGACCACCTGCCGCCTCGCCCCCCGTGGCAGGGAAAAACTTGAATCGTTCGGGTCGGAGTAAACTCCAACCGGGCGATTCTTCATTTTTCCCCTTTGGCCGTGCTGCGCACGCCCGCGCTGATCTGCGATCAGCGTGCCACGGGGGCATGATTGAGTGCATTTATCATTCATATCGATTTACGATTGTTGGTTAAAAACAGCCAAGCAATATGAAAAAAGCAGAACAAGAAAAGCCTTCTCCCAGAAGGGAGAAGGTGTCGAGCGTATAGCGAGACGGATGAGGGGGAACGCAACGATTTTCATCTCTTGGAAAATACGGTTATCCAAATGCCTTCTCCTTGAGGAGAAGGTGGGCGGCTTTAGCCGCTCGGATGAGGTGTAGGCTGCGCAGCAGCCGTTATCATGACTAACTATAAGATAACGCCGCTTCGGCGGCTACAACCCTCACAATTCGGCATAGTCGTTTTGCTTCGCTGACGCTTGCAAAACTCGTTGCCTCATTGGCGCTGCATCCGCCTATATCTGCCACAGGCAGCGGCGGATTACGCGCCTCACCACCGCCTATGGCGGAGCCTCTCCTCAAGGAGAAGCCTTTTGGTGAGTGCGTTTCCCAACAGTCGCCAATCGTCGTACATGATTTTCGCACGCAATCTCGCCCCCGTGGCACGCCGATTTGAATCGGCGCGGGCTGGCGAAGCCAGACCATGGGGGAAAGCAAGAAACGAACGGAGGAAAGCTTGCTTTCATCCGGGCGGTTCAGGCTTTCACCTGCCACGGGGGACGGCAGTGCCGCCTTCCAGCTTTATTAACCTGACTTTTACGTCACACGCAGCCTTCTTTGATTCTTTCTTGGGCTCCAAGAAAGAATCGTCCCCCGTCCTCTCTCCCCCCACGTAAAAGCCCCGCCGGCTCCTTGCGGAGCAGGCGGGGCGAATCATCATCTGCGCTGGAATCAGCGGTTCAGGATGGTTTCTTCGGTTTCCTTATCGAAGAAGTGCAGGCGGCTGGTATCCATGGCCACTTCGATGTTGTCGCCGTTGCGGGTGGCAGTGCGAGGATCAACGCGAGCGATCACGTTTTCTTCCTTGCCGGAGGTGGACAGGTACAGGTAGGTTTCGGAGCCCATCAGCTCGGTCACTTCTACATGAACCTTGAACTTGGCGTCGGCATGCTCGGCCACGTATTCGGGCGCGTCGTCAAGGTTTTCGGGGCGGATGCCCATGACAACCTGCTTGCCGATGTAGCTTTCATCCTTGAACTTGGCCAGCTTTTCAGCGGGAACCTTGATCTTGTTATCGCCGAACACAGCGTACACGCCGCCGTTTTCCTTGCGCAGCTCAACATCGAAGAAGTTCATCTGCGGGCTGCCGATGAAGCCGGCCACGAACTTGTTGGCGGGATAGTCGTAGTTGTTCTGGGGGGTATCGACCTGCTGGATGAAGCCGTCCTTCATGATTACGATACGGGAGCCCATGGTCATGGCCTCGGTCTGGTCATGGGTTACGTAGATGAAGGTGGTCTGCAGGCGCTGATGCAGCTTGGTGATTTCGGTACGCATCTGCACGCGCAGCTTGGCGTCCAGGTTGGACAGCGGTTCGTCCATCAGGAAGACCTTGGGCTCACGCACGATGGCACGGCCCAGGGCAACGCGCTGGCGCTGGCCGCCGGACAGGGCCTTGGGCTTGCGGTTGAGCAGGAACTCGATGCCCAGGATGCGGGCAGCTTCGTTTACGCGGCGCTTGATTTCTTCCTTGGGGGTCTTGCGCAGCTTCAGGCCGAAGGCCATGTTATCATAAACCGTCATGTGGGGATACAGCGCGTAGTTCTGGAAAACCATGGCGATGTCGCGGTCCTTGGGGGCGACGTCGTTTACCAGTTTATCGCCGATGTACAGTTCGCCCTCGGAGATTTCTTCCAGGCCGGCAACCATGCGCAGGGTGGTGGACTTACCGCAGCCGGAGGGGCCGACCAGAACGATAAATTCCTTGTCTTCGATATCCAGGCAGAAGTCGCTTACCGCAGTAACGCCGCCGGCATATACTTTGTAAATGTGGTTAAGGGATACGCTTGCCATAATAAAAATCCTCCTTTGAGTCGTCCATCGACGCAAGCGCTGGGCATCCCAGCGATGTGCTTTTATTATACGGAAAAGGCCATTTAATTACCAGTCGCGGTTTATCCAAATATTCAATATTACATTTGTGCACTTATTGTACCAACGGGCCAGATTTCAACCGTTGAATCCAACTGAAATTTGCGATTTTTATAGTCCCTGTGCCGGTATTTTATGATATAATAGGAAAGAACACACACAAACCGGAGGAAGCAGGCATGCAAAACGATCTGCGGGCGCTGATTGCGCAAAGCCGCCGCGTGGTATTTTTCGGCGGCGCGGGGGTATCTACCGAAAGCGGCATCCCCGATTTCCGGGGTGAAAACGGGCTGTATCGCCAGAAATTTGCCTATCCGCCCGAGGTCATCCTCAGCCACAGCTTTTTTGTGCAGCATACGGAGGAATTTTTTGATTTTTACCGCCAGCGCATGCTCTGCCCCGGCGCGCAGCCCTCGCGGGCGCACCGGATCCTGGCGGACATGGAGCGCGCGGGCAAGCTGACGGGCATTGTGACGCAGAACATCGACGGATTGCATCAGGCGGCGGGCAGCCGGAACGTGCTGGAGCTGCACGGCTCGGTCAAGCGCAATTACTGCATGCAGTGCCGCCGGTTTTATCCCGAGAGCGCGGTGGCGGACAGCACAGGCGTGCCGCGCTGCGCCTGCGGAGGCATTATCAAACCCGACGTGGTGCTCTATGAGGAATCGCTGGACGAAGGCGTGATGACCCGCGCGCTGCAGCTGATTTCCGACAGCGATCTTCTGATCGTAGGCGGCACCTCGCTGACCGTGTACCCTGCGGCTGGGTTTATCACCTATCGCGGCGGCAGGCTGGCGGTGATCAACAAAACCCCCACCGGCGCAGACGCGCAGGCCGACCTGTGCATCCATGGCAGCGTAGGCGACGCGCTGGCGGAGGCGTGGGGCGAGGGGAGCGCGGAATAAGCCGCGTTGTGGCCTTATTCGTATCGTTATTTCTTCATTAAATATATATTTTCTTCATTATATATAATATTATAAGCTGCCGGCAGCATCGCCGGCAGCTCAGTCTGTCGAAAAAGCCTCGTTAAAGCTCCTGGGATGCATGAAGGGGCCGCAGCCCCTTCATATGTAATCCGCAGCGGCGGCGTGTACGGCGCGAGGAGCAGCCGTCAGGCTGCTTCCTATGTCATTTTCTGCCCGTGAGCCGCAGGCTCACAAGAAAATGACGTACCCGATGAAAGCCTGCTTCAGCTGACTTTCATCGGCAGGCTGTCGAAAAGTTTTTTTCGACAGCCTGATTTATTTTTGCTGCGCCTGCAGCTGCACAAAATCGGTCACGCCCGCGCAGATAGCCTGGGCGACGCGCTGCTGATAGGCAGGGTCGAGCAGCTTTTGCTCCTCTGCGGCGTTGGACAGAAAGCCGCACTCCACCAGCACAGCCGGGATCTGCAAATGCTCCAGCAGATAGTATTCGCCTGTATGCGCGCTGCGCTGGCGTGCGGGCGCAAGCCCGGCAATCAGCTGCGCCTGCAGCGCCCCGGCCAGCAGGCGGCTGTCATCCTGTCCGGCGCGGTAAAATACCTGCGGGCCGGATTCCGCGCGCGTGCGGTACTCGTTCATATGAATGGACAAAAACACCTGCGCGCCGCTGGCCATATCCACGCGCTGCTGCAGATCGCGGCGCTTGCGCTGCGCGCCCTCCCCGGCCAGGGCGGTATCGGTTTCCCGGGTCAGGATCACCTGCGCGCCCGCATCCTGCAGCGCCTGCCGCAGGCAAAGCGCCACGGCCAGGTTCACGTCCTTTTCCAGCGCGCCGGTATCTTGGCCGCGCGCGCCGCCGTCATATCCGCCGTGGCCGGGGTCCACGCAGACCGTGATACCATCCAGCGGGCCGGGTACAGGCGAGGGCGCAGGCAGGGGCTGCGGGGCTTCTGTTACGGTTTTACTACAAATGATGAACGCGGCCGTCAAAATCACTGACAATCCGGCTAAAAAAAGAAATACACGCTTTTTCCACATGCTTATCCCCACCTTTTCCCCATCAGGCTATGCGCGCAGATGCGTGAATATGCGGAATATATGCATGAATATACGCAGCTTTGCCCGCGTCTGGCGCAATCCGGCGATTATTGTTCAGAAATCCCCCGTTCTCGCTGTATACGGCGTATGAAAGGGTGTATATCCACCCAAAAACCGGAGATATCCACATTATCCACATAGTTATCCACCGAAAAAAATGGGAAAAGCCGCGATTTTCCTGTATTTTTCATTTTGGCGGTGGAAAACCCCTGTGGAAAGTGAAAATTATCCCCACTTTGTTATCCAAGTTATCCACAGCTTTTCCCCGTATTTTATCCCGAAACAGGGGATAAAGTGTTACATTCCCGCGAGAATGCATTGTATAAACGAACAAAAATGTTTCATGATTTTACGCCGTGCCCGCAGATGCCCGGGCGTTCCCTGTATGCCCGCCCCGCCGCTTGCCATCGCTTGCCGCCGATAGCGTTTGCGCTTGCCGGCAAAATATGTTATACTGTTGCAGGGTATACCTATTCGCCTCTTTTGGGGTGATTTTGGGTCCGGGCGCTTGCGCCCGGCGGCGCGCAGAGATCGGTGGATAACTTTGTGGAAGCATTGTGGGCGCGCCGCCAAAACCCCGGTAACTGCTGGGCTTTTTTCTCCACTTTTTGGGGAAAGCGCTTTTGGGGATAATGTGGATAACCGCTTTTGGGGCGCCAAAAATCGCGCTTTTGGAGGCGAATTTCCGCTGCGCCTCCGCAAGCACGCCGCGCAGCCCGGCCGACGCGCCGCCAAAATCCGCGCGCAGACGCGCCAAAATGCCGTTTTCCCCATCCTATCCCCGGCGCATCCCAGGCTTTTCCACAGGGCCAAAAGCCCAAAAGCCCAGGCGCGCCAAAAGGTTTTGGGGTTATCCACATTATCCACCGTCCCTACTGCTACTACGGATATATTATATTCAGCATCATCATAGGAAAAGGTCGTGATTCACACATGCATTTCTCCGCCAACGCATCCGATATCAACGCAGGCATGAGCCTGGTCGGCCACGCGCTCAGCGCCCGCCCTGCGCGCGCCATCTTCGAGGGCGTACTGATTGAAACCGCCGAGAACGGCATCTGCCTTACCTGCACCGATGGCGAAATGACCATCCGCACCAGGGTGAACGCCATGGTGGTGGACGAGGGCGTAGCCATTATGCCCGCCAAGCTCTTTGGCGAGCTGATCCGCAAGCTCTCGGGCGAGGTAGACGTAGAGATCGATCAGAAGTTCCGCGCCGAGATCCGCGCCCAGGGCAGCAACACCTCCATTCAGGGCACCGACGCCAGCGAGTTCCCTGATGTGCCCGACGTACACGGCGAATTCCAGATTGCGCTTCCCCAGAACCGCCTGCGCGACGCGGTATCGCGCATCATGTTTGCCATCTCCACCGATGAGACCCGCCGCATCCTGACGGGATGTCTGATGGAGGTATCGCCCACCGAGGCGCGCTTTGTGGGTCTGGACGGCTTCCGCCTGGCGCTGCAGCGCATTGAGGGCGAGTATCAGCTGCCCGAGGGCAAGGATACCCTGGCCGCCGTAGTGCCCGGCCGCATCATGGGCGAATTCTGCCGCATGCTGGGCGACTCTGAGGAGCCGGCCACCATCACCTGCAGCAAGGCGCGCATGATGATGACCTTTGACAGCACCGAGTGCTTTACCACCCTGCTGACGGGTGAATACATCAACTATCGGCAGATCCTGCCCACCACCAGCCAGAGCGAGGTGAAGCTGCGCCGCGATGATTTCATCGGCGCTATTGAGCGCGCCTCCCTGATGGCGCGCGAGGGAAAGAACAATCTGCTGCGCCTGACCCTGCGCGACAAGGAGATGACCATCACCGCCAACGCCGAACGCGGCGCTGCGCTGGAGCGTTTGCCGGTTTCCTACCCCTACGATGAATTCAGGATCGCCTTCAATGCGCGCTATCTCAGCGACGTGGTACGCAATGTGGACACGGACGAGATGTGCATGCGCTTCAACACCAACGTATCGCCCTGCCTGATTGCGCCCGTGGACGGCAACCAGTACACCTATCTTGTGCTGCCCGTGCGCGTGCTCAACCAGGAGTGACGGGGGGAACGAAGGGGACGGGGAGTTACGTTTCTTTCTTGAGTCAAGAAAGAAACAAAGAACCTGTGTGTGACGTAAAAGTCAAGCTGATAAAACTGGAAGGCGGCACTGCCGCCCCACCCGCCCCCGTGGCAGGTGAAAGCCTGAACCGCCCGGATGAAAGCAGGCTTTCCTCCGTTCGCTTCCTGCTTTCCCCCTGGGTCGTGCTGCGCCCGCCCTGCGCTGATCTGCGATCAGCGTGCCACGGGAGCATAGTTGGTTGGGTGCGTTTGTCATTGCATCTGTTTGTGATTGTCAGATAGAACGGCCACCAAAAGGCTTCTCCTTGAGGAGAAGCTGTCAGGCTTGTCCTGACTGATGAGGCGCGTAATCCG
>CAKUFG010000023.1 GCA_934647235.1 uncultured Clostridia bacterium | reverse complement strand
AGCCGTCAGGCTGCTTCCTATGTCATTTTCTGCCCGTGAGCCTTTGGCTCACAAGAAAATGACGTTCCCGCTGAAAGTCCGCTTTAGCTGACTTTCAGCGGCAGACCGTTACTTTTCCCACAGGGCTCCGGGATACTCGCCCTCCTGCGTCAGCCTGGCCAGTGCGTCGCGCACGGCGGGAAGATCGGGCTGGTAGGTGATGCCGTACCACTTGCTGGTGGTGTGCAGCATGCGCACGGTGGATTCGCCGTCGCGCAGGGTATCGTTGACTACGAAGGGCAGATAGTACTCGCCCTTGAGCGGGTTGGCTGCCATGGCGTTCTGATAAAACGCGGGGAACCGCGCCCACAGCTGATCCATGAAATCGGGCGTGAAGGCCCACAGGTTCATGGACACCGGCGTATCGGGGGAGAGCAGGCGGTAGGTCTCGCCGTCCATGGTGGTCAGCGGGCCGTCGCAGGTGGAAATGATATGCGTGTTTTCCACAATGCTCTCCAGATAGCCCTCGGGCGAGGCGTGGCATACGCCGCGAGAAACCGAGCCGTTTTCGGACAGGGTATTCTTCAGCAGAAAGCCCGTCATGGCGTATTCGCCGGGCTTGTGCGGCTGGGAGAGAAAATCGTAAATCTGCCGGAAGGCGTCGCGGCCGTAGAAATCGTCGCCGTTGATGGCGGCAAAGGGCGCGTCGATATACTCCCGGCAGCACATCACGGCATGGCCGGTGCCCCAGGGCTTGGTGCGGCCGTCGGGCACGGCACAGCCCTCCGGCAGATGCTCCAGGTGCTGAAGAACGTAGTGCGTTTCCATCAGTCCCTCTACGTGGCAGCCGATCTTCTGGCGAAAATCCTCCAGAATATCGTCCCGGACGATGAAAATCACCCGGCGGAAGCCCGCACGGTAGGCGTCGAAAAGGGAATAATCAATAATGCACTCGCCATGAGCGCCGAAGGAAGCCAGCTGCTTGATGCCGCCGAAACGGCTGCCGATGCCCGCCGCCATGACGACCAGAATGGGTTCGCTGCGCATGGAATCAATACGCTCCTTGTCCGTTTTTTATCATTATACCACAAACGGCAGAATTTGCAAATTTGTTTATGAACGGGAGGAAACGCCGCATGCATATCGTATTATACGCGCCGGAGATTCCGCAGAACACCGGCAATATCGCCCGCACCTGCGCGGCGACGGGGAGCGTGCTGCACCTGATTGAGCCGCTGGGCTTTGAGCTGAGCGATAAGTATCTCAAGCGCGCCGGGCTGGATTACTGGCATCTGATGGAGTTGCATGTCCATCCGGATTTTGATACAATGATGGCGGAATATCCGCATGCCGTTTATCATTTTGCCACCACCAAGGCCCCGCGCGGCTATCATGAGGCCAGCTACGGGCCGGAGGATTTTCTGGTGTTCGGCTGCGAAACAAAGGGCCTGCCCGAGTCGCTGCTCAGCCGGGTGTACGATCGCTGCATCCGCATTCCCATGCGCAGCGAGGCACGGTCGCTGAACCTGAGCAACTCTGTGGCCATCGTGCTATACGAGGCGCTGCGCCAGCAGGGCTTCCCCGGCCTGTGCGATCATGGCGCGCTGACCGGCCGGCAGGATGACGCGCAGCCCTGGATGGACTATGTGTAACGCGAAAGGAAAGAAACAAAATGTATCAGCAGGATAACCGCGATGCGTATTTTGAACGCAAAGAGGAAGAAAAAGAGGCGCGGCGGGATCGCTGGCGGCTGACCATGGGCCTGATGGAATTCCTGGCCGTGGTGGCGGGCGTGGCGGTCACGCTGGTGCTGGTGCTGCTGATCGTAAGCCTGCTGTCCTGGCTGCGGCAGGATGCGTCCGCTACCTTCGACGTCATTCTGGCGCTGTTTAAGTAACCGCACAAAAGGGGAGACTACGCCTATGAAAACCTCCTGGCAATCGCTGTATGATGAGATTTTCGCCTGCGAAAAGTGCGAGCTGTGCCGCCGCATCCACAACAAGGTGCCCGGACAGGGGGATATTCATGCCCGGCTGATGTTTATCGGCGAGGGCCCCGGCGCGGACGAGGATATGCAGGGCCTGGCCTTTGTGGGCGCGGCCGGGCAGCTGCTGACCAAAATGATCGCCGCCATGGGCCTGACGCGCGAGGAGGTTTACATCTGCAATATTGTCAAGTGCCGTCCGCCGCAGAACCGCACGCCCTTTCCCGAGGAGGCTGCGGCCTGCCTGCCCTATCTGCGCGAGCAGGTGGCGCTGGTGCGCCCGCAGGTGATTGTGCTGCTGGGCGCGACGGCCGCCAGAACGCTGCTGCGGCCGGATTTCCGCATCACGCGCGAGCATGGACAGTGGGAGGAACGCAAGGGCGTGTGGTTCCTGCCTACCTACCACCCCGCCGCGCTTTTGCGCGATGAAAGCAAAAAACGCGACGCCTGGCATGATTTGCAGCTGGTGATGGCAAAACTAAAGGATCTGGAGGCGCAGTGATATGGCGGATATGCAAGCGTTTGAGCAGGAATGCACGCAGTTTTTTCGCCCCCTTTGGCCGGGCGAGGATAAAATACTTGTCTTTGGCGACGGCAACACCGATCATCCCCCGCTGATGCTGATTGGCGAGGCGCCGGGCGAGCAGGAAACCCTCAAGCGCCGGCCCTTCGTGGGCAAGGCGGGCAAAAACCTGGACGGCTTTCTGGAGCTGATGGGCATGGAGCGGCAGGAGATCTACGTCAGCAACGTGGTCAAGATCCGCCCCACGGCGCGGGGCGCGTCCGGGCGCGTGCGCAACCGCGCGCCCTCCAAAGAGGAAATCGCCCTTTTCCTGCCTTTTCTGATGAAGGAAATCGATCTGGTCGCTCCCCGTGCCCTGGTGACGCTGGGCAACGTGCCCCTGCGCGCGCTGACAGGGGATAAATCCACCATCGGCGATATGCACGGCGCGTGGCACACGGCGGTCAATGGCCTGCCGTTGTTTGCGCTGTATCATCCCGCAGCCATTATCTACCGGCGCGAGCTGCTCAGCGTGTACGAGCAGGATGTGCGCTGCCTGCGGGAGTCCCTGACAATTCAGACGCAAAAGTGATGCTTTCAGGCATAAGCTGTTTTCATCGCGCGTGAAATATGCTATGCTGACCTCACAAACCATGAAGGGAGGCGCGCTGCGATGGAATGGCTGATACCAATTATCATCTGCGTGCTGGCGGGCGTGGTCCTGCTGATTGTGGAAGCGTTTATGCCAGGGTTCGGCGTGCCCGGCATATCGGGCATCATCCTGCTGCTGGCGGGCGTGGCCATGACCTGGTATGAATACGGGGCCATGGTCGGACTGGGCACTACGGTGGCCGTGCTGGCGCTGGTGGGCGTGGCGATATCCGTATCGCTCAAATCTGCGTCCAGCGGCAGACTGTCAAAATCCGATCTGATTCTCAACGATACCGAGACCCCGCCGTCCGAAAACGCGGATATGCAGCTGCTGGTGGGCAAGGAGGGCGTGGTGAAAAACACCCTGCGCCCCGTGGGCACCGCCGAGTTTGACTGCGGAAAGCTGCATGTGACCAGCGACGGCGAATATGTGTCCGAGGGACAGAGGGTTCGCATCGTCCGCGTGGAGGGCACGCAGATCTTTGTAAACAAAATCTGAAGGTAGACAAAAGGAGAGGAAAACAATGGGCTTTGATGGAGCAACCGTAACGATTCTCGTATTGCTGCTGCTGGCGATCGTGCTGGTGCTGGTGTTCCTGCGCTATGTTCCGCTGGGGCTGTGGGTGCGGGCGATGTCCTCGGGCGTAAAGGTCAAGGTGTCCGCGCTGATCGGTATGCGTCTGCGCCGCATTTCGCCCCATCGTCTGGTGGATACGCTGATCATGGTGCGCAAGGCCGGCCTGGATATCACCCTGGACCAGCTTGAAAAGCACCTGCTGGCGGGCGGCAACATCGAGCGCGTGGCCAAGGCCATGATTTCCGCCCAGCAGGCCAGCATCCCCATGACCTTTGCCGAAGCGTGCGCCATCGACCTGGCCGGCCGCGACGTGCTGCAGGCCGTGCAGATGAGCGTTATCCCCAAGGTCATTGAAACCCCGCCCATCTCCGCCGTGGCCAAGGACGGCATCGAGCTGCGCGCCAAGGCCCGCGTGACCGTGCGCACGGACGTGAACCGTCTGGTAGGCGGCGCTGGCGAGGAGACCATTATCGCCCGCGTAGGCGAGGGCATCGTAACCACCATCGGCTCCTCCGAAACGCACAAGGCCGTGCTGGAGAACCCTGATCTGATCAGCCAGACCGTGCTGAGCAAGGGCCTGGATAACGGCACGGCGTACCGCATCCTGTCCATCGATATCGCGGATGTGGACGTGGGCCGCAACGTCGGCGCGCAGCTGCAGATGGATCAGGCTGAGGCGGACCGCCGCATCGCCCAGGCCAAGGCCGAGGAACGCCGCGCCATCGCCGTGGCGCGCGAGCAGGAAATGCTGGCCGCCGTGCAGGAGATGCGCGCCCGCGTGGTCGAAGCCGAGGCGCAGGTGCCCCTGGCCATGGCTGAAGCGCTGCGTGAGGGCAAGCTGGGCGTGATGGACTATTACCAGATGAAAAATGTGATTGCCGACACCAACATGCGCGATGGCATTGCCAATGCCGCCAAGCCGCAGCCTGCGGCCGGCACCGGCGCGGATAAGGCCTGAGCGCCCATTTGGAAAGGAAAGTAAACCGTGGAAATACTGCTGGTTGTCCTGTTGATCGTGATCAGCGTGGCTTCAAAAAGCAGAAAAAACAGCCAGGCGGCTGTACGGGCGCACCAGCGCACCGCAGCCGCCCGGCCCGAGCCCGCCTCCAGGCCCCAGCCTGCGGCCGCTTCATCCCCCAGACAGGCGCAGCCAAAGGTGGAGCAGCTGAAGCTGGAGGACTTTGACTCCGACGAGGCGGACGAATGGGACGGCTCCATTGAGATGGCTCCAGAAACCCCGCATACGCACGAGGGCAAGGAGGCTCTATGTCCGGCGGAGGAGCGCGCGAAGCCGCGCCCGCATCCCGCGACGCAGCATCAGGAGACGCCCGATCTGGCCTGCGATACCGTGCCGGGGCTGACGCTGAATTTCTCCGATAGCCAAAGCCTGGTGCAGGGTGTGATCATGGGCGAGGTGCTGCGCAGGCCGGAGTTCAAGAATGGCCGCCGCGTGATTCACTGAAACAGATTGAGGATGTTATGAGCGATACGCAAGCGATAAAGGTATTGATTGCCGACGACGAGCCGGGCATGCGGCTGATCCTGCGCAAGATGATCGCGCGCGTGGAGGGCTATGAGCTGGTGGGCGAGGCGCAGGACGGCGAGCAGCTGATTGCGCTGTTTGAGCAGCACCGCCCGCAGGTGGTATTTCTGGATGTGGATATGCCGGTGATGAACGGCGTGGCCTGCGCCAACCGCATCCAGGATGAGGACCCTGCCTGCGTGCTGATCTTCGCCACCGCGCATGAGGAATACCGCAGCGATGCGTTTGCGGTTTATGCGTTTGATTATCTGCTGAAGCCCTTCCGCATGGAGCGCGTGATTGAAACGCTGACCCGCGTGCGCGAGCGCCTGCTTGCCGTGCAGCAGCGCCCGCAGAATCCTGTGCCCGCGCCTGTGCAGCGAATAAAGCCCGCCGGGCGCATGATGCTTAAGCACCGCGACGGCGTAACCTTTGTCAGCATGGAGGATATCCTGCTGATCCAGCGCGAGGACCGCAGCACCGTGATCTATACGGCGGACGGCGGCAGCTACTATACCTCCGATACGCTGTCCGAAACCGAGGCGCGGCTGGATCCGGCGGTGTTCTTCCGCTGCCATCGCAGCTATATCATCAATCTGAACCGCATTCATGATATCACGCCCTATGGCCGCTGGACGTATATTGTCCGTCTGACGGGCACGGATCATGACGCGCTGATTACCCAGGAAAAATATGAAGAGCTGGAGCGCATGTTCCAGTGAATACAGGCCGGGCGGGGGAGACTCCGCCCCGGCGCTGTTTTTGGAAAGAGCCTATGGAATACCAGACGATTATCCATCCCTTTGAGCCGGTGTTCGATGCGGACTGCCGGGTGCTGATCCTGGGCTCGCTGCCCTCGGTCAAATCGCGGGAAAATGATTTTTATTACGGGCATCCGCAGAATCGCTTCTGGCGCGTGCTTGCCGCCGTGCTGGAGGAGCCTGCTCCAGGTACGATTGCCGAAAAAAAGAAAATACTTCTGGCCCATCATATCGCGCTGTGGGATGTAATCGCCCGCTGCGATATCCGCGGCTCGCAGGATGCAAGCATCAGAAACGCGCAGCCAAACGATATTGCCGCCCTTGCTGCACAGGGGCAGATTCGCCGCATCCTGCTCAACGGCCAGGCAGCAGGCAGATTGTATGAAAAATATGTCGATCTGCCGCAGCTTCCGCACCGGATTCTGCCCTCCACCAGCCCGGCCAACGCGGCCTGGACAATGGAAAAACTGACCGGAATATGGCGCGAAGCGCTGAAAAACGCCTTGAATCAGGCGAATTTCTATTGACATTGCCGCCTGCGTGTGGTATATTATCCGGGTAAGCCGCTCGGGAGAGGCTTCTAAACGCGCGCCCGCGCTGCCTCGTGGCTGCAATATGCCTGAGTTCCCGGCGAGTTCTGTATGAGGAGGTGCTGCCAGAATGTATGCGATTATTGCTACCGGCGGCAAACAGTACCGTGTCTCTCAGGGAGACGTCATCTATGTGGAAAAGCTGAACAACGAAGTGAACGACGAAGTCACCTTCTCCGTGCTGATGCTGGGTGGGGACACCGTTGAAGTGGGCAATCCCGTGGTTGCCGGCGCCACCGTTACCGGTAAGGTGCTGCAGCAGGGCAAGAGCCAGAAGATCGTTGTGCTCAAGTATAAGAGCAAGAAGAACTATCGCCGCAAGGCCGGCCATCGCCAGCCCTTCACCAAGGTGGAGATCACCGCGATCAACGGCTGATGACCAGCGTTACCCTGTATCGTGCTGCGGACGGGCGGCTCAGCGGCTTTGAGTGCCGCGGCCATGCCGGATACGCCCAGGCAGGCAGCGATATCGTATGCGCCGCCGTGTCTGTGCTGTCTACCACCTGTGTAAACGCGCTGGAAAGCGTGGCGGGGGTCAAACCGCAATTGATTGTACGGGACGGGCTGATGAAGGCCGTGGTTCCGGAGGATCAGATGACGCACGACGCGCAGATTATCCTGCGCACCTTTGAACAGGGCATACGCGACGTTGCCTCGTCCTATCCAAAGTATATTCACATCACCTTGCGGTGAAGTCAGAACGGAGGAAACACCATGTTGAAACTTAATCTTCAGTTGTTCGCTCATAAAAAAGGTATGGGCTCCACCCGCAACGGCCGCGACAGCGAAAGCAAGCGCCTTGGCCCCAAGCGTGCGGATGGTCAGTTTGTACTGGCTGGCAACATTCTGGTTCGCCAGCGCGGCACCCACATCCATCCCGGCCTTAACGTAGGCATCGGCAAGGATGACACCCTGTTCGCCAAGGCCAGCGGCATCGTCCGCTTCGAGCGCCTGGGCCGCGACAAGAAGCAGGTCTGCATCTATCCCGTCGAGCAGTAAGCTGCGTTCCCATCAAAAACAAACCCGGCTATCCCAGCGGATGGCCGGGCTTTTTATGTAAAAATTCAGTTAAACGAAGCCGTGCCGAGTGATTTTGACATAATTTGACCTTCAGACTGTTGATAAACTTGACAAAGGGTGATAAAATACTGGATGGCCTGAGGAAAGCCCGAAGGCTAATGGAAATCAGGAGGATCAGGATGCGCAGGCTGACCGCACTACTGCTTGCCCTGCTCATCTGCCTGCCGCTGGGCGGCCTGGCGGAGAAGCAAAAGGAGCTGACCACCGTGCGCATGACGCTGGTGGGCGACTGCATTTTAGGCTCGGATGAACCGCTGCACAGCGAAAAGGATTCCTTCGTGGGCATGATCCGCGCCATGGGCAACGATTACGCCTATCCCTTCAAATACGCCAGGGAGTTCTTTGAGCAGGATGATTACACCCTGATCAATCTGGAATGCGTGCTGACGGACAAGAAAAGCTACAAAAACGGCAGCCTGTACACCAATTTCCGCGGCCCGGCCGATTTTGTAAACATCCTGACCCAAAACAGCGTGGAGGGCGTAAGCCTGAGCAACAACCATGCGATGGACTTTGGTCAGGGCGGCCTGCAGGATTGCCAGAAGAACCTGACCGAGGCGGGCGTTCAGTGGGCCTATAATACCGATTTCTTTACCTTCGAGCGCAATGGCGTCAGGTTCGCCGTGCTCTCCTTCCGCCGGTATTACATGGAAAAGTACTACCAGTGGCTTGAAAAGGAAATTCCGCGCATGAAGGCTGAGGACGGCGTGGACTTTGTGATTGTCTGCCTGCATCACGGGGAGGAATATCAGGACAAGCACAACGATAAGGATCAGACCCGCTTTGCGCATCACGCCATCGACAGCGGCGCCGATCTGGTGGTGGGCACGCATCCGCACGTGCTGCAGGGCATCGAGGTGTATAAGAACCGCCTGATCTTCTACAGCCTGGGCAATTTCGTGTTCGGCGGCAACAAGAGCCCGCAGTCGGATAAGAAAACGGCCAAGCAGATTCCCACCGCTCTGATGTCGGTGGAATTGCAGTTTGATCAGAACCAGCTCTATTCCACCCGGCTTACCATCCATCCCTATTACGAAACGGGCGACGAGCAGATCAACAACTATCAGCCTGTTCCCGTTACGGGCGACAAGGCCCAGCGGGTGATGGATATTCTTCAAAGCGATACCCCTTTCACGCTGAACCCCTACATCGAGGGCGAAGGCGCGGTACAGGATATCATATACGCAAACGACCAACATTAAAAAGGAGCAATCATTATGGTCAAGGTTAACATTATTTCCGGTTTTTTGGGCGCTGGCAAAACCACGCTGATCAAAAAGCTGATCTCCGGCGCGATGAAGGGCGAAAAGGTGATTCTGCTTGAAAACGAATACGGCGAGGTCGGCGTGGACGGCGGCTTCATGAAGGACGCGGGCATCACCGTGACCGAGCTGAACAGCGGCTGCATCTGCTGCACCCTGGCGGGCGATTTCCAGAAGGCCATTGACGATCTGATCAATACCTACCATCCTGACCGTCTGCTGGTAGAGCCCACGGGCGTTGGCAAGCTGAGCGATATCCGCCGCGCTGTGGAGGAAGCCCGCGAGCATCATCCCGAAATCGAAATCACCGGCTGCGCCACCGTGGTGGACGCCAACCGCTGCCGCACCTATATGAAGAACTTCGGCGAATTCTTCCTGGATCAGATCAAGAGCGCCGAAACCATCATCTTCAGCCGCACCCAGCTGCAGGATCCCGAGCGCGTAGAAAAGAGCCGCCAGCTGGTGGCCGAGCAGAACCCTGCCGCGCGCATCATCACCACGCCCTGGGGCGATCTGAGCGCTGAAACCATCCTGGATACCATCGAGCATCCCGCCGCCCTGCTGACCATGGAAGACGTGGAGGATGACGACGAGGACGAACATGAGCATGAGCACCATCATCACCATCACGATGAGGATGGCCATTGCTGCTGCGGCCACCATCATGACGAAGACGATGACGATGATGACGACGAGCATGAGCACGAGCATCATCATCACCATGATCACGATCATGACGAGGATCACGACCATGACCATGATGAGCATGATCACGATCATGACCACGATCATGACCACGAGCATGACGACCACGACCATGAGCACGGCCATTGCGGCTGCGGCCACGATCATGAGCATCATCATCACCATCATCATGGCCATGACGCGGACGAAATCTTTGAGAACATCGGCGTAGAAACCGCCAAGCGCTTCACCGAGGACGGTCTGCGCGCCGCGCTGGCCAAGCTGTCAGAGGAGGAAGATTACGGCGCGATCCTGCGCGCCAAGGGCATTGTGCAGGCCGAGGATGGCCGCTGGCTGCACTTTGACTATGTGCCCGGCGAAACCGATATCCGCTACGGCAGCGCCGATTATACCGGCCGCCTGTGCGTAATCGGCACCCATATCGACGAAAAGGCGCTGCGCGAACTCTTCGGCGTGTAAAGGAGCATTCTCATGCCTGTCAATCAGATTATTCCCATTTATATTGTCGCCGGTTTTCTGGACAGCGGCAAAACCACGCTGATCCACAACATGATCGACGACGAGAGCTTCTCTCGCGGGCAGAAAACGCTGCTGGTCGTCTGCGAGGACGGCGAGGAGGAGTACGACGCGGAAAAGCTGGCCAAGCAAAAAGTGACGCTGCACATGGTGGACAGCGTGGAGGACATGACCCCCTCCCTGTTTGTGGATTTGAACAAGCAGTATAAGCCCGAGCGCGTCATCATCGAATACAACAACACCTTTACCTTTGCAAAGCTGGATACCATGCAGCTGCCCCCCAAGTGGGAGCTGGTGCAGGTGATTGACATGGTGGATGCGACGACCTTCGACTCCTACATGAACAACATGCGCCAGCTGATGACCGATCCCATGCAGAACGCCGACCTGATCCTGTTCAATCGCTGCGAAAACGATATGAACGTCAGCGCCTGGCGGCGGCAGCTGCGCGCCATGAACAGCACCACGACCATCCTGTTTGAATACAACGACGGCCACTCGGACGACGGCGTATCCGACGAGGATCTGCCCTATGATATGAAGGCGGACGTGATCGACATCAGCGAGGAGAATTACGGCACCTTCTACCTGGACGCGCTGGATCACCCCAACCGCTACGATGATAAGGTGGTGCGCTTCAAGGGGCAGGTGTTTGCCGAGCCCGGCGTGCCCAAGGACTTCTTCCGCTTCGGCCGCCTGGCCATGACCTGCTGCGCCAACGATATCACCTGCCTGGGCTTCCTGTGCCGGGGCGATCTCAAGCCCTCCAAAACGCAGTGGTATACCCTCACCGCTAAGGCGCAGACAGTATACAACAAGGCGCAGGAGCATGAGATGGTAGCACTGATACAGGTGAGCGCAGAGCCTGCCGAAAAGGCCAAGGATCAGTACGTCACCTTCAGCTGACAAATGCATTAAAAACGCCGCGTCGCTCCGGATATCGGAACGGCGCGGCTTTGCTGTATTGAGATTTACGGATTGCAGCGCTTGCAGGGCTGATAGCCGCGCTGGACGACCTCCTCGCGCGTGCCCTCGTATACCAGGCGGTTCTTTTCCTTCATTTGCTTTACGCTGCCGCAGGTGGGCTTGTGAAACTTTTTAGTATTGCGGTTCAGCACATATTGCTGCGTTGCAGCGGGCGTTTGGGAGAGAGCTTTCCCATCGCAGCCGTAGCAGATTGCGTTTGCTTCGATCTTGTCCGTGCCGATGATATACAGCCCGGATTCCGTTTCCACGCGCAGCGGCGCATCGCGCGTCTCTGTGCCGATATCCAACAGCGCGGCCATGCGCTGGGCGGACTCAATGTGGGTAGGATGGTCGCACAGAATCAGCACGCGGTCAACGCCCGGCAGGCCACTTGCCTCTGCCAGACGGCGAACGGCCGCCTCGCCGCCCCGGCCGATCAGCAGCGTTTGATCCTCCTGCCGCAGCAGCAGGAAGCCGCCGTCTGCGGCGGGGTATACCTGCGCCGTGTCGGCCAGCGCACAGGCAAACAGCAGCAGCAGTGCCGCAATCAGCGCGGCAAAGCGTCTTGCGTGCTTCATAGGTTCAGCTCCTTTGCATGAACGTCCCGTCGGGCAATAGCTGCAGTTCCAGATCACAGGGCAGGTGGCTGCTCAGGCACAACCGCACGTTGGGGCCGTCGCTTTCCTGATAGAACAGCGCAGCCTGCTCGTGCGTTTTATCGCCGCGCATCTTGCGTTCAATCAGGCGCTGGCGCAGCAGTACTTCGTCCGCCGTGATGAACACGGCGTAATCGTGCGGCAGATCGCGCCATATGGGCTGATTCAGCAGAAGGTAGTTGCCCTCCACCAGCAGGATGGGCGCGGTCACGGGGATGGCTTCCTCCACTACATCATGCAGCGTGCGGTCGTAGGCAGGCCAGCGCAGATTGCCCGCGCGCAGAGCCAGCAGGGTATCCCGCAGGCGCTGCACGTCAAAGGTATCCGGCGCGCCCTTGACGCGGCGCATTTCGATTTCTTTGCCATTGCGCACAACGGTGTGGGACAGAATGTAATCCTGATGGTAGTGAAAGCCATCCATGCCCAGCGCCTGCACGGCCGGCATGCCGGGCAGCTGCGCAGCCAGGCGGGATAGAAAATCCACCAGCGTGCTTTTGCCCGTGGCGGGCGGCGCGGCGATGAAGGCGATTATCCGCGCTGCGCGGCTTTCGTGCAGCTGCTGCAGGCGGCGCAGCAGGGGAATGAAGATTTCTTCTACATTTTGATCGTCATAGTGCGCGGATACCGGGTATCCATTGATAACGGCATGATATTGCAAGTTGTCAGCCTCCGTGCGTGCGTATAGCTTATTATAGCATGATCTGCGCGCAAAAGCAACGATTCTCGCATTCCGAGAGCCATTCCCGCCGCAATCGGTAGCTTTTTGCCTCGCAGCATGGTAGAATAAGCCCGTACTTCAGCATAGGAGGAACGAAAAATGGAGCGTAAATCCATCGGCACGCTGATTGCCGCGCTGCGGCGCGCAAACGGCCTGACGCAAAAGCAGCTGGCCGATCAGCTGGGGGTATCCGACAAGGCGGTCAGCCGCTGGGAGCGGGATGAAAGCCTGCCCGACCTGACGCTGCTGCCGGTGATTGCCGATTTGTTTCATATTACAGTGGATGAGCTGCTGCGCGGGGAGTGCCGCGCACAGCAGAGCGGCGCTGCGGAGGCGCAGCCAAGCCCTGATCCTGAACGGCTGAAAAAGCAGACGCGGCGGGTGCTCAGCGCTGCCTATTCCCGCGCGCAGGGGCGCATGCTGATTGGCCTGGGCTGCGGCTTTGCGGGGCTGCTGACGGCGATGATCTGCAATTTTGCGGTGATGCGCGCGCTGCCTGGGCTGGTGATAGGCTTGCTTTTGTGCCTGGCGGGCGCGGCGCTGCTGGGTGTGTTTGCCGCCGCTGCCCTGCGCATGGATACAGAAGAAGAATACGATGCGGGCGCGCTGCGGGAATACCGCGTCCGCGTGATTGGCTGCGCCAAGCGCATCGGCATCGGCCTGCTGGCCATGGCGGCGCTGATTCTGCCGCTTGCGGTATGTCTGCCGGGCGTTTCGGCCGGGTATGTGGATGTGTGGGTACAGCCGGGCCAGTGGCTAAAGAGCGCGGCGTTTTGCGGAGCGCTGCTGGGCACGGCGGCGTGCCTGGGGCTGTATCTGCTCAATCGCCGTTTGGCTGCGGAGGGCTTGTATCCTGCCGCGCGCAAAAACGCGCATGCCTGGGTTGCGGGTATACTAACGGCGGCCATGTGCCTGACCCTGCTGACGGACGCGCTGGTATCCGGTAGCTATTGGGGCAACGATCCTGCCGCATGGGTCAGCTTTACGGATTTTGAAGCCTTCCAGCAGTGGTGCGAGGAGCAGGCCGGGCGCAGGCAGCGCATGGAGGGGGCGGATCAGCAGGCTGCGGAAACCTTTTATTATGATGAAAACGGCAATGAGGTTTCACTGCAGGATGCGTATCGGCAAAAGGTTTACGACCCGAAATCCGACCATGAGCAGGTGCTGGGGGAGATTAACACATGGGGCCTAACTGGCTGGACTGTATATGCGGCGGGGGATACCGTCACCTTCCGCGGCAGTACGGAGGAGCTGCAGGCACCCATTAAGGCGGCCTATCAGACCAAATTGCAGATCATCCGCCTGCTTTTGTGCCTGGAGCCGTTGCTGGCGCTGGCTGCCTGGGCGCTGATTGCGGCAAATTATCCTTCTCATGCTCGGAATGGCAAAAAATAATCCAAAATAGGGCTTGCCGGATTGAGGGTTTTTCTTTATAATATATAAGGTTAACCAAGATTACGCAGTGCGGAGGAGAATTATGAGCAAAGTACATGTATTCGACCATCCCCTGATCCAGCACAAGCTGAGCATTATGCGCGATAAGAACACCGGTACCAAGGCGTTCCGTGAGCTGCTGGATGAAATTGCCATGCTGATGGTGTACGAAGTTGCCCGCGATCTGCCCACCGAACCTGTTGAAATCGAAACCCCCATCTGCAAAACGACTGTACAGATGCTCTCCGGCAAGCCCATCGGCGTTATTCCCATCCTGCGCGCCGGTCTGGGCATGGTTGACGGCATTACCAACCTGATCCCCAACGCCAAGATCGGCCATATCGGCCTGTATCGTGATCCGCAGACCCTGGAGCCGGTGGAATACTACTGCAAGCTGCCTGCCGACGCCGAGCAGCGTGAGCTGTTTGTGGTGGATCCCATGCTGGCCACGGGCGGCAGCGCGTCCGCCGCGATTCGTTTCATCAAGCAGCGCGGCTGCCATAACATCCGCCTGGTTAACCTGATCGCTGCGCCCGAGGGCGTTGCGCGCATCCAGAAGGATCATCCCGACGTCAATATCTATGTGGCTGCGATGGATGAAAAGCTCAACGAGCACGGCTACATCGTTCCCGGTCTGGGCGATGCGGGCGACCGCCTGTTCGGCACCAAATAATCACCCCCATGCGCTGGACCGAAGAAAGCGTTTGCAATCAAGCCGCGGTATATGGTTTTACCGCGGCTTATTGCTTTGCGCCCCTGCCGCAGGATGGCGCACCGGAGGGGTGCCGCACGCTGATTCTGCTGGTGCGCGCCTATCGCCCCGGCGGCAGGCTGGTGGATCGTTTTTATCCGGCCAGCAACGCGGCCTATCATCAGGCGCATGCGCTGGTACAGCTTTTATCGCAGGATATGCAGGCGTGGCCGTTGAGCAACCTGCGGCTCAAGCCCATCTGTAATCGTCTGCCGCAGTTTGGACGCGGCATCAATACGCTGAACTATTTGAAGGGCATTGGCTCACGTTTCTGCCTGGAATTGATCGGCATTTCAGAAAGTTTGGCAGAAAACTCAAAAATAACAGACCAAAGTTCTGACATTAAAGACTGGAATCTGAAATGCGCATCCTGCAATCAATGCAGAAACGCCTGCCCTACGGGCGCAATTACGGCCGAAGGCTTTGTGCGCGAGCGCTGCCTGCGCAATTATATGCTGTCTGGCAAGAGCGTGCCGCAGGCGTTCCGCATGCATTACGGCGTGCCGGGCGAGGCCATGGGGGTGATCGGCTGCGATATCTGCCAGCGCGTTTGTCCCTATAACGCCCTGCCCGAGCGCGAACGCCAGGATACCGATGAGTTTACGCTGGCCGAGCTGCTGGCATGTGCGCCGGATACGATGGAGCGCTTTGCCGCGCTGTATGGACGCAACTATGCCATCCGAAACCGCGTGATTGCGCAGGCGCTGCTGGCGGCCGCAAACAGCGGCGATACGGCGCTTTTGCCGCAGATTACAGCGCTGGAAAACAGCCCTTCGCCCGTAGTGGCGGAGCATGCCCGATGGGCTGCAACAAAATTGAAAGATTTACAGAATCTTTATTAAAAAAATATTACAAAACATAGTGCATTTATTGCGAACTTGTGTTATAATCATTTTGTCGAACGGCAAAATGGTTATTTTTGTTTGGAGGAAGCACACCATGCTCGAACGGGTTCAGGAACGCTCCTGGCTGCACGCGCTGGGTCTGCAGGATCGCACGCACCTGCGCGGCGCGCAGAAGGCGCTGGCGCAGTGGGCAATCGTGGATGATTATAACAACATTCTGGATCTGAGCTGCCAGGATACCCGGCTGCTGCGCTTCCTTTCGCAAAAATACAGCCTGCGCGCCTGCGGCATCGCGGATGATCCCGAGCATGCGCGCGCGCTGCGGCTGGAGCTGCCGGATGCGGAGATTTTCTGCGCCCGCAAGGAGGATATTCCCTGGCGCGATCAGGCGTTCGACGCTGTGTTTTATCAGATGAAAAAGAACGCGCCCGCCTTTGACGGCGCTTTCCTGCGCGAGGCCGCGCGGGTGCTCAAGCCCGGCGGGCAATTGCTGATCGCCGTGCAGGGTGCGCCCGAGCCCCTGTGCAAGGCAGGGGAGCTGCTGGGCCTGTGCGACGGCGACGACCATGTATCGCCCGCGCAGCTGCTTAAAAGCATGGAGGACGCGGGCCTGGAGGATGTATCCTGGCGACTGGCGCAGCCGATGGTCTGCCTGGCCATGGGCTGGCGGCGCCGCTGAACGGAGGACATATGGAAAGCGGAAAACGCATTGAAATGATCTATAACGGGAAGGCTGTTACCATCCTTAACCAGCGCAGCCGCCTGTGGACGCACCCCTACGATTACAGAACACCGCAGAAGGCAACGTTATCCAGCGCCGGCTGCGGTGTGTTTTCTATCTGCCATTGCGGCCAGTGGCTGACTGGCAAGGCTTTTTCGCCCGAGGAGCTGGCGGACTTTTCCATGCAGAACGGCGGCCGCGGCGACGACGGCACGGACCGTCCTGCGCTCCTGTCCGCCATGATGCAGAAGGGCCTGGCCGCGCAGTATGGCTTCAGCTATCAGGGCGATGGGCTGCGCAATGATCTGGACACGCTGCGGGCGCATCTGCTGGAGCATCGCGGCGCAGCGCTGTGCAATCTGCGCGTGGGGCATATCGTGTCGCTCCTGGATGCGCGCGAGGCGGACGGCGAGGTGCAGGCGCTGGCGCTGGACTCCTACAGCGAATCGATGGAGGAAAAGATTCGTCCGCATGTGCGGGAAATTGTGCCGCAAAGCGCGGTGGATACGCTGGTGCGAAACGACGCGGGGCTGATTGTGGGCCAGCGGCGGCAGTACGCCATGTATTGGGTGGATACCGCCATCGTGCGCGACTTTAACCTGCTGCACGCGCTTTGACGCATTGAAGGGGTTTTATCATGACCAAACGCAGAGGCTTCAAAAGATGGATCGCGGGGCTTTCCGCGCTGGTAATGCTGCTGACGCTCAGCCTTGCGCTGCCTGTGGACGCGCGGGCTGAAAAGAATACCGTGCGCGTGCTGCTGACGCGCCTGAACCTGACCGACCGGCTGGAAATCGCCTTGGACGGCAGCTATACGCTGGATGGCATGAGCTTTCAGCGCGGCTCCAGGCTGGTGCTGTCCTGCGCGACGGGGCGCATCATGGCCTATTACGAGGGCATGGCGCTGGACAGCGGCAAGGAGTTGATCCTTACCCGCCATCAGGCGGCGGAGGGCTTGGAAAACGGCCTGCGCCTGAACGGCGATTACGCGCTGTATCGCGGCGATCTGCATGTGACGACGGATAGAAAAACGCTGACCGCTGTGCTGCACATCCCCATCGAGGAATACCTGCTGGGCGTGGTGCCCTATGAGATGAGCGACAGCTTCCCCCTGGAGGCGCTCAAGGCCCAGGCCGTCGCCGCCCGCACCTACGCGCTGTATAAGATGCGCGGGGCCAGCGGCGCGTATGATCTGGTGGATAACACCAACGATCAGGTATTCCGCGGCTATAACGCCAGCAACGAGCGGGCTATCCGCGCCGTGCAGGAGACGGCGGGCGTGGCCTGCTACAATGGCAGCGCGCTGGCGATTTGCTATTACACGGCCAGCAACGGCGGCCAGGTGGAGCTGGTGCGCAACGTGTGGGGCAAGGGCGAGGGTGATTACATCACCATGCACGATGACCCCTACGATGTGGAAAACCCCGAAAGCGTGGTCAAATCCGCCGCTATTGCCAAGACAGCCAAGGATGGAATCGTCTATAATCAGCAGCTGACGGATTATCTGCTGGACGGCATATCCGAGGCTGTGACGGCGCTGGGCTACAGCGGCGATGCGGCGGATACGCGCATTGCCGGGGTGGCGGGCGTTAGTCTGCATACGCCCCAGGGCGGGACGAACTCCAAGGTGATGACGCAGATGCGCTTTGACCTGGCGGTGCAGTGCCGACAGAAGCCCACCGCCGCCATGCAGGATGAAGAGGTGAACCTCTTTGCCCTGCCGGAAACGACCCCCGAGGCCACATCCACCCCGCAGCCGACCCAGGCGCCATTTGTTACGCTGGAGAAGACTTTGCAGGTGGATGTGCCGGTGTTCAGCGCCATCGAGCCATGGCTGGGCCTGTCCATCAACGGCAGCAACAACGAGATCCTGACTGTGCGCGAGGAGAATGACCGGTTTGTGATTGAATCCCGCCGCTATGGTCACGGCGTAGGCATGAGCCAGCGCGGCGCGCAGTGGATGGCCGGGCAGTACGGCTGGACATACGACCAGATCCTGCGGTTCTATTATCCGGGCCTGGCGCTCAAAAAGACCGATACGCAGGTGAGGCTGCCGCCGGCGGTATCCGCAGCCTTCCTGACCACGCCCGGCCCGGCGGCCACGCCCACGCCGCGCCCCACCCTGATGCCGGCCTCCGATCAGCTGAAGGCGGGCGAATGGCGCGTCAAAGTGACGCAGATATCGGCCAATTCTTCCCTGAATCTGCGCAGCGCCCCCAGCACGGCCTCCGATGTGCTGCGCGTGCTCTATTATGGGCAGGAGCTGCTTGCTTCTCCCTGCGATGAGGAAGGGTGGATCAAGGTACGCACCGACGTGACCGAAGGCTATGTGATGGAAAAGTTTGTGGAGAAAACAGAATAACAGACAGATAATGCAGAACAAAAAAGGCGCTCCCTGCAAAAACAGGAAGCGTCTTTTTATGTGCATTATTCCTTGCGCGGGGCGACGCTGCCGCGAAGGTTCAGTTGCGGCGAGAAAATCATTTTCAGCCTGCGTCCCAGGGGATCGGCCATGCGCTTGAGCAGCGTTTCGGCGGTAGCCTGACCCATCTCCTGGGGATCACAGCTGATGGTGGTTAGGTTCAGGCCGTTTTCGTTGACAAGCGGGGAATCGTCAAAGCAGATGATGCTGATATCCTCCGGCACGCTGCGGCCCATCTTTTGCAATTGATGCACCGCGCCTGCGGCCATATAGTTGTTGCCGATATAGGCGGCGGTATAATCGCGCCCTTCCAGCCATTGGGCAAAGTCCTTGCCTGATTCGCGCGAAAGATCGCCATAGCAGATATCGCCGGCGTTAAAGGGAATGCTGTTGTCCTTCATCGCATCCGCAAAGCCGCGCAGACGATCCTGCGGCGCGGCGGAATTGCGCGGCCCGGCCAGATGGGCGATGCGCCGGTGTCCCTGCTCCAGCAGGTACTGCGCGGCCATGTAGCCGCCGCGATAGTTATCAATGCGCACGACGTCCATATCCAGCGTGCGGATATAGCGGTTTACCAGCACGATGGGGATGGCCGCGCTCTGCAGAAATGAAACCAGCTCGCGGGTTTCCATGGCGGTGATCATGACCACGCCCGCGTAGCCGCAATCCTGCGCCGACTGCAGGCGCTCCATCTCAATCCTGGGGTCATAGCGGCTGTTGCACAGCACCATGGAATAGCCCTGGGCGCTGAGCACATCGCTGATGCCGATGACGATGTTGGCAAAAAACTCGGTGGCGATATCGCCCACGATCACCAGCACCATCTTGGACAGCGTGCTGCGGCCCAGAAAAAAGTCGTCGCTGTTGTTGACGCCCAGCGCCTGCATGGCGCTGCGGATGCGCTGCAGGGTGTCGGGGCGCACCTTGGCGCTGTGCGTCAGCGCCCGCGATACGGTGGCAAAGGATACGCCGGCCATTTCGGCGATCTGCTTTTGGGTTACCATCGCTGTTCACTCCGTATTTTCAAAAAATGCATCGTTTCCATGTATTTGCAGCACTGTAATCTGATTATAGCATGAGATGGACAAGCGCGCAATGCATTTGCGATAAAAACTATGAAATTTTTGAAATTTGTGAAATTCAATTGACTATTTTAGCCGATGTGATGATAATGATATGGCATTGAATCAACCGGATCAGCAGCACTGGAGGATATGCAGCCCCATATAGCACACAAAACGAGATGAAATATTTTTTCGCAGGGAGTGAAAAACATGGCGCACAATATCGGCGGAAGCCGCGAATTATTGATCGATAACGCACTGCTGGATACGGCGCGCACCACCGCTGAGGAGGTGCTGCACCATCCTGTGCGGCGCGAATGCGTGATGACCAACAGCGCCCCGTGGGAGGCGGACGGCTGGGTGTATTATACCCTGATTCAGGAGCAGGGCTTCATCCGCATGTACTATCTGTGCATGCCCATGTACAATCGTGAGCACACCCGCCACGATCCGCCCTTCCATCACATTTGCTATGCCGAAAGCACGGACGGCGTGCACTGGAATAAGCCGGAGCTTGGCATCTGCGAAATTGACGGCAGCACGCGCAACAACGTTATTGTGTTGAGCGAGACGATGGACGCCTTCCATGTGTTCCTGGATAAGAACCCTGCATGCCCCAGGGACGAGCGCTATAAGGCCGTGCTGACGCGGCCGCATCATCAGCTGTGGTGCATGCTCAGCGAGGATGGCGTTCACTTCCGCATGGGCTGGATGCTGTCGGATAACGGCGTGTTCGACTCGCACAATACGGCCTTCTGGGATGAGCGCCTGGGCCGCTATGTGTGCTATATGCGCGACTTTCATGACGGCGCGAACGGCGAGCGCATCCGCGATATCCGCAGGATCGAATCGACGGATTTCAGAAGCTGGTCCGAGCCGGAGCGCATCAGCTATACCGATTCTCCCTACGATTTTCACATGTACACCAACGGCGTGCAGCCCTATTTCCGCGCGCCGCAGCTGTATGTGGCCTTCCCCGCCCGCTATACCGAGCGCAAGGAATGGACGGCCAATTATGATGCGCTCTGCGGCGCGGAGCACCGCAGGTGGCGCATGCAGTTCCATCCGCGCTACGGGCTGGCTGTGACCGACGGGCTGTTTATGACCTCACGGGATGGCAGGAGCTTCCGCCGCTGGAACGAAGCCTTCCTGCGTCCTGGCCCGGAAAGCCCCAAGCGCTGGGTGTACGGCGACGGCTATGCCGCCTACGGGCTGATTGCCACGCATACGGGCGTGGAAGGCGAGGATGACGAATTGTCCTTCTACGCCACGGGCAACGACTGGTCGGATACCCCGGTGCAGCTGTTCCGCTACACCCTGCGGCTGGACGGCTTTGTCAGCCGCAGCGCGCCCTATGCGGGCGGAGAGGTGGTTACCCAGCCGCTGTGCTTTGCGGGCGACGCGCTGCATATCAACTTTGCCACCTCCGCCGCGGGCAGCCTGCGCGTGGTAATCGAGGATGAAGCCGGCAATGCCCTGCCCGGCTTTGACAGCGGCGAGCTGTTTGGCGATTCGGCGGATCGCGCCGTGCGCTTTGACGGCGATCTGGCGGCGCTTGCAGGGCAGCCGGTGCGCCTGCGTTTTATCCTGCGGGATGCGGATCTGTATGCGTTTCAGTTTTGTACGGAAGGGAAATGAGTGAAGATGGAAAACCAGTTCAGAAAGGCCCTGGAAAGCGGCCGCCGCCTGTTTGGCACGCATGTGAACCTGACCGACTATCGCGTATGCGAAATGCTGGGCGGCGTCGGCTTTGATTATCTGTGGGTGGATATGGAGCATATCGCCACCAGCTTCAGCGATATGGAGCGCCATCTGATCGCCGCCAAGGCGGCGAGCACCCCCTGCATGGTGCGTGTAACCTGGAACGATATTCCGCACATCAAGCGCGTGCTGGAGGCCGGGCCGGACGCCATCGTGGTGCCCATGGTCAACAGCGTGGAGGAGGCTCAGCGCGCCATTGACACCTGCATTTACCCGCCGGAGGGCAAGCGCGGCTTCGGTCCCTGCCGCGCCGTGCGCTATGGGCTGGACAGCGTGAAGGATTATATCGACCAGGGCAGCAAGCAGCTGGTGCGCATCCTGCAGGTGGAAACCAAGGATGCGGTGGACGCGATGGAGGAAGTGGCCAGAATCCCGTATGTGGACGGCTTCCTGATCGGCCCGATGGATCTGAGCGGCTCGGTGGGCGAACTGACCCACGCTGTTGACGGCAAGGAGACCAACCGTCTGGTGGATCTGGCCATTGCCAGGGCGCATGCGGCGGGCAAGCCCATCGGCCTGTCCACGGGCTCGGATTCGCCCGCGGAGCTGGCGCACTGGATGGAAAAGGGCGTGGATTTCATATCGGCCAGTACCGATATGTGGAGCATCATCAGCAGCGCGCAAAGGCTGCTGGGCGATATGCGGCGCGTGTCGGAGGAGCATCCGCGCAAGCAGTGGGGGAAGAGCGAATGACCGGAATCAATACCAGACCCAAGCGCAGCGCCATGCGGAGATTCTGGCATGACGTAACGCGCGACCGGCAGCTGTACGTGCTGATACTGCCTGCGTTCCTGATTGTGCTGTTTTTTAATTATGTGCCCATCTACGGCCTGCAGATCGCCTTCCGCGATTTCAAGCCCTCGCGCGGCATCTGGGGCAGCAGCTGGGTGGGGCTGAAGTATTTTGCGCGCTTCCTCAAATCCCCCAACACTTGGAAGTATGTGCGCAATACCCTCAGCCTGTCCATCTGGGGCGTGCTGATCGCCTTCCCGCTTAAAATCTTTCTGGCGCTGGTGATCAATGAAATCGCCTCGGCCAAGTATAAGAAATTCGTCCAGACCGTTACCTACGCGCCCTATTTCATCTCCATTACCGTGCTGATCAGCATGGTAAACCTGCTGCTGGCCAAGAACACGGGCGTTCTGACCCAGCTGTTTGAGGCCATGGGCCTGCCTGCGGGCACCTGGCTGACCAGCCCCGGCGCTTTCCAGTGGGTGTACGTCATATCGGGCATGTGGCAGCAGACAGGCTGGGGCGCGGTGATCTTCCTGGCGGCGCTGGCGGGCGTGGACCCGCAGCTGCACGAGGCCGCGATGATCGACGGCGCGACGCGACTGGAGCGCATCTGGCACGTCAACCTGCCCTCCATCCTGCCTACGGTGACGATCATGCTGGTGCTGCAGATGGGCGGCCTGATGAGCGTGGGCCACGAAAAGGCGCTGCTGATGCAGAACGCCCTCAACCTGGAGGCCAGCGAGCTGGTATCCACCTATGTGTATAAGATCGGCCTGAAAAAGGCCCAGTACAGCCTGTCCACGGCTGTGGATATGCTCAACTCCATCGTAAACGTTGTGCTGATGCTGAGCATGAACTGGGTGGTCAAAAAGATAGGGCAGGTGAGCGCGCTGTGAAAATCAAAATGCTTTCGGGGCGCGGCCGTCTGGCCAGCAAGGACGATCTGGCGGTGGATACCGTGGTGCTGCTGCTGACGATCGTGACGCTGATGATCGTGATATATCCCCTGATCTTTGTGCTGTCGGCTTCCGTCAGCGAACCGCTCAGCGTGGTGCGCGGCGAGGTAAAGCTGCTGCCGGTGGGCTTTACGCTGGAGGGCTACGGCCGCATCCTGGAATACAAGCCCGTGTGGCGCGGCTATGCCAATACGATTGTATACACCGTGTGCGGCACGATTGTCAGCCTGGTGGCCACCATTCCGGGCGCGTATGTGCTCTCCCGCCGGGAGATTCGCGGCCACGGCTTCTTTACCACGTATTTTGCCATTACCATGTTCTTTAATGCCGGCCTTGTGCCTACCTATCTGGCGGTGCAAAGCTATGGCATGCTGGATACCATGTGGCCGCTGATCCTGGGCGGCGCGGTATCCATGTCGCATCTGATTGTGGTGCGTACCTACTTCAACACCTCCATTCCCAAGGATCTGTCCGAGGCGGCGTTCATCGACGGCTGCAGCGATTTCAGATTGTTCTTTGAAATCATGCTGCCCCTGGCCAAGCCCGTGATCGCCGTTATCGCCCTCTACGCCGCCGTGGCGCAGTGGAACAGCTACTTCAAGCCCCTGATTTACCTGTCCGACCCCGGCAAGTACCCCCTGCAGGTGCATCTGCGCAACATCCTGATCATGGGCGAAACGACGGACTTTATGGGCTCGGATGCGGACGAGCTGGCCGATATGGTGCGCCTGCGCCAGCTGCGCGAATCCATGAAATACGGCCTGATCGTCGTATCCGCCCTGCCCATGCTGTGCGTGTATCCCTTCCTGCAGCGCTTCTTTATGAAGGGGATTATGATGGGCTCGGTCAAGGGCTGAGCAGAAGAAAGCCGATGCCGGGCCGCAATGCGCTGCGGGAAAGGAGGGAGAACGCCGCGGCGGGCGCGTCCGGGCATTGCAAGATAGTCCCTGCATTCACTGTATATTGAAAGGAGAAACAACAAGATGAAGCGAATCGTATCCATCCTGCTGGCGATGGCGCTGCTGCTGAGCGTAGGCGGCGCGCTGGCCCAGAGCGAGCTGTCCCAGTACAGCCAGAGCATCGATCTGTCCGTGGATTACCCGGTATTCTGGCAGAAGGACATCACCTTCCCCCTGGTGGACGAGCCCATGACCATCAGCGTCATGTTCCCCCGCAACGCCAACCATGCCGAGGACTTCTCCGACATCTGGTGGACCAAGCATGTGGCCGAGCTGACCGGCATCACCTTTGACTTCACCCTGGTGGAGGACAGCGTTTGGGAAGAGCGCAAAAACCTGGCCTTCATGTCCGGCAATTATCCCGAGGTGTTCTTTGCCAAGATCACCCAGGCGGACGAGCTGACCTACGGCTATGAAGGAAAGCTGCTGGATCTCAAGCCCCTCATCAAGGAATATGCCCCCAACATCGTGGCCCTGTACGAGGCCTTCCCGGACGTTGTAAAGGGCACCACCCATGAAAACGGCGCCATCTATGTGCTGCCTATGATCTCATACGCCCCCAGAAGCTCCAACCCGCACTGCATCCAGATCAACAGCAAGTGGCTGGAAGCCGTGGGCATGGATGTGCCGACCAACACTGAGGAGCTCTATCAGGTGCTCAAGGCCTTCAAGGGCAAGGATCTCAACGGCAACGGCATTGACGATGAAATCCCCACCACCCTGCGCGCCACCACCAAGGCGGGCAATCCCAACAACGATTACCTGCTGTACGCCTTCGGCTATACCGATATGACGGACGATCTGATCGACGGCAAGTATGTGTTCGTGCCCGCGCAGGATAACTACCGCGCTTATGTAGAATACATGCGCCGCCTGTACAGCGAGGGTCTGCTGGACAACGCCTATTTCACCCAGGACGTCACCGAGATGGAAGCCAAGCTGGCTGCCGAGAGCGTGGGCGTGACCGATTCCAGCCTCAACGCTCTGCTGCAGAACTACCGCGACTATGAGGCTGTGCCTGCCCTGACCAGCCCCGTAAACGATCAGCCCGTATGGCCCATGACCAGCATCAACTATCAGCGCGGCGTGGCCACCATGGCCATCACCGATAAGTGCTCCAAGGAAAAGGCCATCGCCCTGATCAAGTTTGCCAACTACCTGGTGACCACCGAGGCTTCTCTGGCCGCGCGCCTGGGCCCCAGCCAGCAGGAGAGCGAGGATAGCTACGGTTACACCTATGAGCGCATTGAAAACAAGCATGCCTACGGCGCTACCCGCACCTTCCCGTCCGAATATTCCAGCTACTATCGCTATCGCATGAGCCAGACGGCCATGTTCCTGCCCGCCTACATCAATCCCCTGGTGGATGATATCGTGGTCGGCAGCGACGACAAGAACAACTGGGAAACCACCCTGTGGACGGAAGCCGGCATCTATGCGAACAGCCGCCCGGTGTTCGACCTGCAGAGCACCTTCACCGAGGAGGAGCAGACCGACCTGGCCTATTATCAGGAGCTGATCGACTATGCCACATCCAGCCGCGCCAAGTTCATCAACGGCGATGTGGAGCTGAATGACGAAAACTGGCAGAAGTACCTGGACACCCTGGAATCCTACGGTATGAGCGATTATATCGAGCTGTGCCAGCGCGCCTATGATCGCTACAGCGCCCTGCCGGAAACAATCGACTAAATAATCCGCTGAAAGTCCGCTAAAGCGGGCTTTCAGCGGGAACGTCATTTTCTTGTGAGCCAAAGGCTCACGGGCAGAAAATGACATAGGAGGCAGCCTGACGGCTGCTCCTCGCACCGGCGGCATCGCCGCTCTCGTGGCTTCGCCATGTTAATTGATGATTGATGTTGCAAAAATAAGGCGAAGCCTGCGCCGCTGCTGCGGATGAATAGCGCCGCCAAAGGCGGCTGAGGGCAGGCGATTTTGCAAATCGCCGCCCGAAACCCGCGCTTGCCGTATGGCAGTAGCGCGGGGCGTAAAAAAGAAGGAGCTGCGCCCCTTCTTTACTTCTCGGCTGAATTAGCAATGCTTTTCTGGCAGTAAAACGCCCGCTTCCCTGGATGCTCCGGGGAAGCGGGCTTTGCTTATGCTGTTTACAGGCTTTCGACAGCCGCGCGCTCGGCAGCCAGGGCTTTCTGATAGCGCGCAAGGTAGGCTTCAAAGCCCGCGCGGCCAACAGGGACGGGGGAGAGGGCTGTGCTACGGGCGTTTGCAAACACGCTGTCCAGAAAATCAGGCAGCGTTTCATGCGCGCCCTTTTGCAGCATGTAGGCCGTCAGCAGGGCCATGCCGTATGCGCCGCCCTCGCCTGCCGTCGCCATGCAGCGCACGGGCGCGTCAACCGCATCGGCCAGGTATTGCTGGCCAACGCCCGGCGTTTTGAAAAAGCCGCCGTGGCCGGTCAGCATGTCGATGGCCACGTTTTCCTCGCGCAGCGATTTCATGCCGATGGCCAGCGCAGCCAGGGCGGAGTACAGCTGTGCGCGCATCAGATTGGGCAGCGTCAGGCGCGCGGAAGCGCTGCGCACAATCATCGGACAGCCGCGCTCAAAGCCTGTCACATGTTCGCCGGACAGGTAGTTGATCACCGTCACGCCGCCGCAGTCCGGCTCTCCCTGCAGGCTCTGGGAAAACAGGCGGGTATAGAGCACGTCGGTCAAAAGCGGCTGACCGGCCAGCGCGGCGAACTCGCCGAACACGCCCGCCCAGGCATTGATATCGGAGGTGCAGTTATTGCAGTGCACCATGGCGACGGGGCTGCCGTCCGGGGTGGCCACCACGTCCAATTGCGGATAGACGCGCGACAGCGGGCGCTCCAGCACGACCATGGAAAAGATGGACGTACCTGCGGACACATTGCCTGTGCGCGGGCGCATGGCGTTGGTAGCCGCCATTCCCGTGCCTGCGTCGCCCTCGGGCGGGGCCAGGGGGATACCTGCCTGCAAACGCCCCGCGGGGTCCAGCAGGTGCGCGCCATCCGGAGTGAGGTATCCTGCGCAGGCTCCGGCAGGCAGAGCCTCGGGCAGCAGCTCACGGATACGCCAGGGCATGCCCATGGCCTGCGCCCTTTCATCAAAAAGGGACAGCATGCGCTGGTCGTAATCCAGCGTCTGCGCATCAATGGGAAACATGCCGCTGGCCTCGCCCACGCCAACGGCGCGGCGGCCGGTCAGCGTTTCATGCACATAGCCCGCCAGCGTGGACAGGCGGCGAACGCTGCGCACATGCGGCTCGTTCTGCAGCATGGCGTGATACAGGTGCGCGATGCTCCACCGCTGCGGAATGGGAAAGCCAAACAGCGCGGTCAGCTCCTGGCTGGCGCGGGCGGTAAAGGTATTGCGCCAGGTGCGGAAGGGAACAAGCAGCCGGCCCTTGCCGTCAAAGGCCAGGTAGCCGTGCATCATGCCTGAAAAGCCCATGGCGCGTACCTGCACGCCCGGTAGGGCGTCCAGCGCCTGCGTTACCGCCGCGCGCAGCCCGGCCCATACGGCGTTGAGGGGATAAGTCCATATGCCGTCCTGATAACCGTTTTCCCAGGTATGGCTGCCCTGCGCGAGGACGGTGTGACTGGCGTCCGTCAGCACGGCCTTGATGCGCGTGGAGCCCAGCTCAACGCCGAGAATTGCGTCCATCGGAAAATCACCTTCTCAAAAATTGTTTATAATTATGCGGCCTGACAAATGCGCCCCGACCGTGCCGGAAAACAGGAAAAGCACAAAGGACGAAATATAACACAGAAATTCCAAATACGGCTGTTTCAAAGCATGAAATCCGTGAAATGATTTCACGAAAACATAAAGAACAAAGCCGCTATTTGCAGAAACTATCATATCATATCCGAACGCAAAAAGCAACGTAAATATTGCCGAATACAGCACGTTTGCTGGCGCTTCCGGTCATTGATTTGCCGTTTTGCATTTCTTGAAACATGGGGTGTTTTATGCTAGAATAACTGTATATTTTTACCCAAGAGGAGGCTTTCTTCATGGAGCGCGAATCCTTCCGCTCGCGGCTGGGCTTTTTGCTGGTCAGCGCGGGCTGCGCAATCGGCATCGGTAATGTGTGGCGTTTTCCCTATATCGCGGGCAAAAACGGCGGCGGTTATTTTGTGCTGTTTTATCTGATCTGCCTGCTGGTGATGGGCGTGCCGGTGCTGACCATGGAGCTGGCTGTGGGCCGCGCCAGCCGCAAAAGCGCGATTCTATCCTATAAAAAGCTGGAAAAACCGGGGCAGAAGTGGCACATCCACGGCTGGTTCTGCCTGGCGGGCTGCTATCTGCTGATGATGTATTACACCACCGTGACGGGCTGGATGGTCAGCTATTTCAGCCGCTTCCTGACGGGCGCGTTTACGGCGGGCATGACGGCGGAGGCCGTCAGCGGCGTGTTTGGAACGCTTTTGTCCTCGCCCGGCGAAATGGCGATCTGGACGGAGATTGTGGTGCTGCTGGGCTTTGCGGTGTGCAGCTTTGGGCTGCGCAACGGCCTGGAGCGCATTTCCAAGCTCATGATGCTGGCCCTGCTGGCGCTGATTGTGCTGCTGGCTGTGCACAGCCTGACGCTGCCCGGCGCGAAGGAGGGCATGAAGTTCTATCTTTTGCCATCGGTGGACAGCATCCGCGAAAACGGCCTGGGCAACCTGATTGTGGACGCGATGAACCAGGCGTTTTTCACCCTGAGCCTGGGCATTGCGGCCATGGAGATCTTTGGCAGCTATATGAGCGAGCAGCACGCGCTGGCGGGCGAAGCTGTGCGCATCTGCGCGCTGGATACGCTGGTGGCGCTGATGGCGGGCACAATCATCTTCCCGGCCTGCTTCTCCTTTGGCGTAAAGCCCAATCAGGGCGCGTCGCTGATCTTTGAAACGCTGCCCAACGTCTTTGTCAATATGAAGGGCGGCCGTCTGTGGGGCACGCTGTTTTTCCTGTTTATGATTTTTGCCAGCTTCTCCACCGTGCTGGCCGTGCTGGAAAACATCATTTCGGTCTGTATGGATACCTTCGGCTGGAGCCGCAAAAAGGCCGCGCTGATCAACGGCCTGCTGCTGGCTGTGCTCAGCCTGCCCTGCGTGCTGGGCTTCAATGTGTGGAGCCATGTGCAGCTGGGCGGCCGCGGCGTGCTGGATATGGAGGACTTTGCGGTCAGCAATCTGCTGCTGCCCATCGGATCGCTTGTGTATCTGCTGTTCTGCGTGACCAAGTGGGGCTGGGGCTTTGACAAGTACCTGGCTGAGGCCAACCGAGGCAGCGGCCTGAAGCTGTCGCCTAAGCTCAAGCCCTATTTCCAGTGGGTGCTGCCGGTGCTGATTCTGCTGATTCTGATCGAGGGCTTGATCGGATAAGCAAAGCAAATCCCGCCGTATGAAACCATGCGGCGGGATTTTTCTGTAAGTGTTTAGATGATTTTCAGTTCGCGCGGTGCGGCGTTGAGCGTTTCGCAGCCATCCTCCGTGACGGCCACCAGATCCTCTACGCGCACGCCGAAGCGCCCCGGCAGGTAAATGCCCGGCTCGATGGAGAAGGTCATGCCCGGCTCGGCGATGGCCTCGCTGCTGGCGCTGACGTCGGGGAACTCGTGTACCTCCAGGCCAATGCCATGGCCGGTGCGGTGGATAAAGTATTCGCCGTAGCCCGCATCCTCGATGACCTTGCGCGCGGCATGGTCGATATCGCGCAGCGCTGCGCCCGGATGCACGGCGGCGCGCCCCGCAGCGTTGGCCGCGCAAACCAGATCGTATACGCGCTTTTGCTCGTCGCTGGCATGGCCCATAAACACGGTGCGCGTCATGTCGCTGCAGTAATCCTGCCAGGTCAGGCCCACATCCAGGATGACCGAATCGCCGTCCTTGAGGATATCCGCGCCGGTGTCGTGATGCGGCTCGGCGCAGTTGGGGCCAAAGCAGACCAGCGGCTCAAAGCTGGGCCTGGAGGAGCCAAGCTGATTGGCAAAGCCCGTGTGCAGCGCGGCGGCTTCATTTTCGCTCATGCCGGTGTGCAGGCGCGCGATGGTCTGCATGGTGGCCTGGTCGTTTTTATGGGAGCTTTCGCGCATCCATTGCAGCTCCTGCGCGTCCTTGTGCATGCGTGCGTCGTCCACACAGCGGGAGCCGACCACCGGGCGGATATCCCCGCGCGCCTCCATCAGGCGGATGGTAAAGTGGCTGGGCCACAGCTTGTCAATGCCGATGGGGCCGGACTGCAGGCCGTCGGCCAGGATGCGCACGCAGTCCTGGGTGTCGTCATATTCGATCAGCTCTGCGTCGATATTGCCGCGCAGGGCAAAGAGCCGGTTGGCGTACAGGCGGGTATCGCCCTGATCGTTGATATACAGCGCTGCCATGCGCTCGCCGGGGGCGATCCACTTGCCGGTAAGATAAAACAGAGAGGCGGGCGCGGAGATCAGCGCCTGCTTCAGGTTCATTCTGCGCAGGTTTTCAGCCACGCGCGCAACGCGGGATGCATGCATAAAAATGCCTCCTTTCAAGAACAATCGTATTGTATCACCAGTGTATTTCCGGCGCAAGGCCATGTTTTCTTTTGGAGGAAAATATGTTATAATATAGGCGTTATTTACGATGGAGGGCTGCCTGCATGAGTGAAGCGCGCCACACCGCTGCCGAGCACAGCATTATCACGACCTACCGCAAGCCGATCTGGCGCAACTTTATCTCCGCCATCAAGACCTACCAGCTCATTTCGGCTGGGGATCGCATTGCGGTGTGCATGTCGGGCGGCAAGGATTCGCTGCTGCTGGCGGCCTGTCTGCGCGCGCTGCAGCGCCACAGCGAGGTGCCCTTTGAGCTTTGCTACCTGACGATGGATCCCGGCTATACGCCAGAAAACCGCGCCAGGGTGGAGGAGAACGCGCGCAGGCTGGGCTTCCCCATCGAGATATTTGAAAGCGATATCTTTTCCATCGTAAACGACGTGCCCGCTTCGCCCTGCCATGTGTGCGCAGCCATGCGCCGCGGCTATCTGTATAAGGAGGCGCAAAGGCGCGGCTGCAACAAGATCGCTCTGGGCCATCACTATGACGATGCGGTGGCCACGGCGCTGATGAGCCTGTTCTATGGCGGCCAGTTCAAGACCATGATGCCCAAGGTAAAAAGCGACAACTGGGCGGGCATGGAGCTGATTCGCCCGCTGTTTCTGGTGCGGGAGGAGCATATCATTGCCTGGCAGCACGAGCAGGGGCTGGAATGCCTGCGCTGCGCCTGCCGCGTAACCAGCAGCGAGGATGGCGGTAAGCGCAAGTATATCCGCGACCTGATTGAAAAGCTGTCGGTGGATAATCCAAAGCTGAAAAACAACATCTTCGCCGCCCTTTCGGCGGTGGATCTGGATACGGTGCTGGGCTATCGCGCGGTGGGCGCAGACAGCATAACGCCCTTCACGCAGGACTATGCCGCGCCGCAGCGGCAAGAACCGGAGGTGAAAGCATGAACCCGCAGAAAATTGCCATTATGACTGATTCCTGCACCGACGTGCCGCAGGAGCTGATTGAAAAGTATCAGATGTACGTTGTGCCCATGCGCGTGATCTATCATGACCGGGAGTATACCGACAAGGTGGATATCACCCCGCAGCAGGTATACGACCGGCTGGAGGAGGAAGTGCCGCACACCTCCCTGCCCAGCATCGATACCGTATGCGATGCGCTGAGCCGCATCGAGCAGGCGGGCTACGAGCATGTCATCGCTGTGTCCATTTCGGGCGCGCTGTCGGGCACGGGCAACGCCATGCGCCTGGCGGCGGAGCAGTTTCCAGGCCTTGACTGCCGGGTGATCGATACGCTCAATATCGGCATCGGCGCGGGCTTTCAGGCCATCTATGCCGGCCGGCTCATCGAGCAGGGGCTGGATATGGATGAAATCTGCCGCAAGATTCACTACAGCGTGGAGCATACGCATGTGTATTTCTGCCTGGCGACGCTGGAATACCTGCGCAAGGGCGGGCGGATCGGCCGCGTGGCCTCCATGCTGGGCTCGGTGCTGAACCTCAAGCCCATCATTTCCTGCGATGCGGACGGCGCGTACTATGTGGTCAGCAAGGCGCGCGGCCGCGTGAAATCCATCGCGGAGACGGTGGCGCTGGCGCTCAAGCAGGTGCAGGGCAACGCCAAATACTGCATTGCCGTGGCCAACGGCAGCGCCCGCGAGGAAGCGGCCAAGCTGGCGCAGGAGCTCAAGCAGCGCCTGCCGGATGCACAGCTGTTTCTGGAATGCGAGGTCAGCCCTGCCCTGGGCGTGCATACCGGCCCCGGCCTGCTGGGTATCGGCGTGCAGGTAGTGGAAGGATAACGTACAGATAGGATCATTGCAGATAAGAATAATCCCGGCTGGATATGTATCCAGCCGGGATTTACATTTAATTGCGCAGATAGGATTAGTTTCCCAGATAGGCGCGGCGCACGTCGTCGTCCGACAGCAGCGCGGCGGCGTCGCCTTCCTTGATGATCTTACCCGTTTCCAGCACATAGGCGCGGTTGGCGATGGACAGGGCCATATGGGCGTTCTGCTCCACCAGCAGCACGGTGGTGCCGGATTTGTTGATCTCCTGGATGATGCTGAAGATTTCCTGCACCAGGATGGGGGACAGGCCCATGGAGGGCTCGTCCATCATCAGCAGCTTCGGATGGCTCATCAGCGCGCGGCCCATGGCCAGCATCTGCTGCTCGCCGCCGGACAGCGTGCCGGCATACTGCTTCATGCGCTCCTTCAGCCGGGGAAAATGCGCGAACACCATATCCAGATCCTGCTGCATTTCGGTGCGGCTGCGGCGGGTGTAAGCGCCCATCTCCAGGTTTTCCATTACCGTCATGGTGGCAAACACGCGGCGGCCCTCCGGCACCTGGGTAAGGCCCATGGCAATCAGCCGGTGCGCCGGAATGTGGGACAGATCCTTGCCGTCAAAGGTGACTGCGCCGCTGCGGCGGGGAATCAGCGCGGAAATGGAGTGCAGGATGGAGGTTTTGCCTGCGCCGTTTGCGCCGATCAGCGTGACGATTTCGCCGGTGTCCACATGGAAGGAGATATCATGCAGGGCATGGATGGCGCCGTAGTATACGTTCAGGTTTTCTACGCTCAACATGGCTTAACCCTCCTTTCCTTCCTGGGCGGCGGAGCCCAGATAGGCGGCGATAACCTCCGCGTTATGGCTTACCTGATCGGGCGTGCCCTCGGCGATGATGCGGCCGTAGTTGAGCACATAGATGCGCTCGCAGATGCCCATGACCAGCTTCATATCGTGCTCAATCAGCAGGATGGCCACGGAGAAGCGGTCGCGGATGATGCGGATGGCCTGCATCAGCTCTTCGGTTTCCTTGGGGTTCATGCCCGCAGCAGGCTCATCCAGCAGCAGCACCTTGGGGTTGCTGGCCAGGGCGCGGCAGATTTCCAGCTTGCGCTGCTGGCCGTAGGGAAGGCTGTCGGCGGGCACGTCGGCCACTTCCTCCATGTCGAATACGCTCAGCAGCTCGCGGGCGCGGATATCGATGCCGCGTTCCTCGCGGGCGTAGCGCGGAGCGCGTACAATGCCCTCCATCGCGGTGTAGTGCATGCGGGTCTGGAAGGCCACCTTGATGTTCTCAATGACCGTCATGGACTTGAACAGGCGGATGTTCTGGAAGGTGCGGGCGATGCCGTTGGCCGTGATATAGTGCGTGGAATGGCCCACGATGGACTTGCCCAGCAGGATGATATCGCCCGCAGTGGGCTGATATACGCCGGTCAGCATGTTGAAAATCGTGGTTTTGCCTGCGCCGTTGGGGCCAATCAGGCCTACGATCTCGTTGTCCATCAGGTGAAGATTGACGTTCTCGGCCACCTGCAGGCCGCCGAAATGAATACCCAGCCCCTTGGCCTCCAGCACCGGCAGGTCAAAGTTGACATAGTCGTACTTGGGCACCTCGGGCATGGTGACTTCCTTCTTTTTGCGCTGGGGCAGGCGCCTGGCAATCGCGTGCCAGGCTTTTCTTACATACCGGGCGCAGAATTCCCACACGCGCAGCAGAGAAAACTCCGCCGTGCCCAGCAGACCCTTGGGACGGAAGATCATCATCAGGATCAGCACCAGGGAGTAGATCAGCATGCGCGGGTCGGCGATCTTGAAGGGCAGCGCCTTGTTGAGCAGGCTGGTCAGATCGCGCAGGTATTCAGGCAGCAGCGACAGCACCGTGGCCGACAGGATAGAGCCGGTGATGGAGCCCATGCCGCCCAGCACCACCATGACCAGATAGTCGATGGACTTGTTGTAGTCAAAGGTGGCGGCGCTGATGCTGCCCTGCTGATGGGCGTACAGCGCGCCGGCAACGCCGGCAAAGAAGGCCGCCAGGGTAAAGGCGAACACCTTGTAGCGGAACACCGCGATACCCGTGGACTCGGCGGCGATGGCGTTTTCACGGATAGAGATGATCGCGCGGCCATGGCGGGAGCGGCCCAGGGTGAACATGGCGGCGATGATGAGTACCATGATGGTGTAAACGTAGTTGAAGTTGGTCAGCTTGGGGATGCCGGACAGACCCTTGGCCGCGCCGGTGATGGGCAGGTTGATGATGATCACGCGGATGATCTCGCCAAAGCCCAGCGTGATGATGGCCAGATAGTCGCCCTTCAGCCGCAGGGCGGGAATGCCGATCACCAGGCCGAACACTGCCGCGATCAGGCCGCCCGCGATCAGCGCGACGGGGAAGGAGATGGCCGTGCTGACCGCCCAGGACTTGGTAATAATCGCGCTGGCAAAAGCGCCCACGGCCATAAAGCCCGCATGGCCCAGCGCCAGCTCGCCCAGCATGCCGGTGGTCAGGTTGAGGCTGACGGCCATGATGATGTTGATGCAGATGCTGAAGAGAATGTTGCGGTAATAGCGGTTGAGCGCGCCGGAATTGATCAGCAGCGTGAAGGTGAAATAAATGGCGACGACTGCGATGAGGTTGAGCAGGCACGCGCGAAAACGTCTGTCAAATTTCATAGGCCGCACCTTACACTTTCTCGCTGGCGCGCTTGCCCAGCAGACCTGTGGGCTTCACCAGCAGCATGATGATCAGGATGCCGTATACCACAGCGTCCGACATCTGGGAGGAAATATAGCTCTTGGTCAGGCTTTCGGCAATGCCCATCACAAAGCCGCCGATCATGGCGCCGGGCAGGATGCCGATGCCGCCGAATACCGCCGCAATAAAGGCCTTCAGGCCCGGCAGCGAGCCCATCGTGGGGGATACCAGCGGGTAAGCCATGCAGTAAAGCACCGCGCCGATGGCAGCCAGCGCGCTGCCGATGGCAAAGGTGATGGAAATGGTGTTGTTCACGTTGATGCCCATCAGCTGGGACGCGCCCATATCCTCGGATACCGCGCGCATGGCCTTGCCCGTCTTGGTAAAGCGCACAAAGGTGGACAGGCCGAACATCAGCACGATGGAAACGCCCAGCGTAACCAGGGTAAGCAGGTTCACCGTCAGGCCGCCCAGCGACAGCGAGCGGGTGGAAATGACGGTGGAGGGGTAGGGCTTGGGCGTGGCGGAGAAGATCAGCTGCGCCAGGTTCTGCAGAAACATGCTCACGCCGATGGCCGTAATCAGCGCCGAAATGCGCGGCGCGCTGCGCAGGGGCTTGTAGGCCAGTCGCTCGATCACCACGCCCAAAACAGCGCAAAAAACCATCGTGATCGGGATGGCCAGGTAGTAGGGCAGGCCGGAGCTGGTAATCAGCAGCAGGCTTACATAGGCGCCCACCATGATAATATCGCCGTGGGCAAAGTTAATCAGCTTGACAATGCCGTATACCATGGTGTAGCCAAGCGCGATCAGCGCGTAAATGCTGCCGATGTGAAGTCCGTTGATCAGCTGGTTCAGAAACAGCAATCGTATCACCCGCCTTGTTTATTTTCTTCATTGGAATCAGGGGCTTAATACAGGGATAGGGGAAGGAGCAGCTCCTTCCCCATCGCCTGTGTATAATCAGGGAGAAAATGTGATTACTCGTTGCCCAGCAGCTCGATGAAGGTCTTGTTGCCGCTCTCGTCAAAGGTCATGATGAAAGCGCTCTTGATCGGGTCGTTGTGATCGTCAAAGGTGATCGTGCTGGTAACGCCGTCGAAGGTGCCGGTCTTGATCTGCTCAACGATGGCGGCCTTATCGGTGCTGCCCGCGCGCAGGATGGCCTGGCAGATAACCAGCGCAGCGTCATACGCGGTGGCAGAGAAGGACAGGGTGACGTCGGTGCCGTACTTGGCTTTGAAATCAGCCTTGAACTTCTTTACGATCTCGGTTTCGGAGTTGGCGTCAAAGTGATCGCAGTACACAACTTTGGTCAGCAGCTTTTTGTCGGTCATGAAGTCCACGATGTTGCTGATGCCGTCGCCGCCCAGGAAGGTAACGTCCATGCCGATGGAGGCAGCGCGGCTGAGGATCATGGAAGCCTGCTCGCCGTAGAAGGGCAGGAACACGACCTCAGGATTGGTGGAGGCGATCTTGGTCAGCTGCGCGGAGAAGTCCATGTCGGAGAAGCTGCCGCTTTCCTTGGCGGTTACTTCCATGCCGTTCTTCCTGCACTGCTCCTCAAAGGAATCAGCCAGGCCGATGGAGTAGTCGTCGTCGTTGCCGTACAGGATGGCTACCTTGGTGTAGCCCTTGGACTTGGCATAGTTGGCCATGACCACGCCCTGGAAGGGATCCAGGAAGCAGGTGCGGAACACCGTGGGATGGTCGGTGGTGATTTCGTAGCTGGTGGAGGAAGCGGTTACCATGGGGATGCCGTCCTCATTGGCGCACTCGGCGACTACCTTGCAGTTGCCCGACAGCACGTCGCCCAGGAAGGCGACCGCGCCCTTGGATTCGGTCAGGCGGTAGTATACGTTCTGGGCTTCGGTGTCGTCGCCGCCGTTGTCTTCAAAGATCAGTTCAAAGCGGGTGTCGGAGCCGGAGGCCGCCAGCTCGGCGTTGATCTGGTCGATATAGAGCTGAGCGCCCTGCTCAACGGAGATGCCGTACTGCGCCGCGCCGCCGGTCAGGGGGCCGGCGCCGCCAATGACGATGGTCTCAGCCATAGCGGAGGAGGTAATCAGCAGGACCATCATCACCGCAATAAACATAGAGAGCAAACGAGTTTTCTTCATAGTCATAACCTCCTTAAAGGATCCGCCCCGTATGGGGGGATGAGATGGACAATATAATAGTCAAATTCCCAGCCCGATGCAAGCCTTTTTTTGTTTATTTATTGTATATATTCGCATATAATCGTATGTATACGCATAATGGCGGCTTTCTTACTGTTTTCTACATGCCGGGCCCGCAGCCTTTTTGCTTGCGCTCAGAAGCGGCCTGTGCTACAATGCCGGTGGAGCTTAAAACGCAAAAAAGGGAGCTTGGCAAAGTGAGCAGATATACAATCGGTCTGGATTACGGCACGCTGTCGGGCCGCGCGGTGCTGGCGGACATAGCGGACGGCCGTGTGCTGGCGACGGCGGTTTATGAATATCCGCACGCGGTGATGGACCGCACCCTGCCCTCCGGCGCGCTGCTGCCGGCCGACTGGGCGCTGCAGCATCCGGCCGATTATGAACAGGCGCTATTGCATATCATTCCGCAGGTGCTTGCGGAATCGGGCGTAAGGGCGGAGGACGTCATCGGCGTCGGCGTGGATTTTACCGCCTCTACCGCTATGCCGGTGAATGCTGACGGCACGCCGCTGTGCCTGCTGCCGCAGTATGAGAACCGGCCACACGCTTATGTAAAGCTGTGGAAGCATCACGCCGCCCAGCGCTATGCCAACGAGATGACCCGCATTGCGCGTCAGCGCGGCGAGGGCTGGCTGGACGTGTACGGCGGCAAGGTATCCAGCGAGTGGTCTCTGCCCAAGCTCTGGCAGGTGCTGGATGAAGATCCCCGGATCTATGCAGCCATGGACGAGTGGATGGAGGCGGGGGATTATCTGGTTTATCTGCTTACGGGCCGCCGCACCCGCAGCGGCAGCATCGCCGGGTACAAGGCCTTCTATAAAGGAAACAACGCATACCCGCCGCAGGATTATTTCGTAGCTCTGGATGCGCGCCTGCGCACGGTGATGCAGGATAAATTCAAAACGCCCGTATCGCCGCTTGGCGCGTGCGCGGGCGGCGTATCGGAGGCCATGGCGCGCAGGCTGGGACTGATTGCCGGCACGCCGGTGGCAGTCGCGCATATTGACGCGCATGTGGGCGCGGCGGCGGCGGGCATCACCCGGCCGGGGCAAATGCTGGCCATCCTGGGTACATCCACCTGCCATCTGTGCCTGGGAGAGAAGGAGCGCGCTGTGCCCGGCATCTGCGGCGCGGTGGCGGACGGCATTCTGCCCGGCAGCTATGGCTACGAGGCAGGACAAAGCTGCGTAGGCGACGGTTTTGCGTGGTTCACCCATCAGATGGTGCCTGAAAAATATTATAATGAAGCGAAAGCGCGCGGCATGCATATCCAGCAGTATCTGACGGGCCTTGCCCAGACCCTGCGCCCCGGCGAGAGCGGGCTGATGATGCTGGATTGGTGGAACGGCAACCGCAGCATCCTGACCGATTACGATCTGCAGGGGCTCATGCTGGGCATGACGCTGCAGACCCGCCCGGAGGAGATCTATCGCGCGATGATCGAGGCCACGGCCTTTGGCACGCGCATGATTGTGGAAAACTTCCGCGCGCACGGCGTGGCGGTGGAGGACTTCTTTACGACCGGCGGCATCAGCCGCAAAAACGGTATGGCGATGCAAATTTATGCAGATGTGCTGCATATGCCCGTGCGCGTGGCCGATACCGATCAGGGCCCGGCGCTGGGCAGCGCTATCTTCGCTGCGGCGGCTGCCGGCAGCGCGCGCGGCGGCTATGACACGGTGGCGCAGGCGGCGGCGCATATGGCCAGCGCGCGCTATACCGTCTACCAGCCGGATGCAGGCAGCGCGGAGATTTACGATCAGCTGTACGCGGAATACGCCCGCCTGCACGATTACTTTGGCCGTGGGGAAAACGATGTGATGAAGCGGCTCAAGCGCATCCGCGAGGGCGCGCTGAAGCAGCATTGAAGCAGCGGGGGCTTCGGCATGGGCTGAAACCCCCGCGTTTTGAGCTTGTTACGCGCATAACAAAGGAGGGTTTGAAGGTGACAATCAAGGAAATCGCCAATTCCCTGGGCGTATCCACCGCGACGGTATCCAACGTGATTCACGGACATCTGGAAAAGATGTCGCCCGAGACGGCGCAGATGATCCGCAAAAAGCTGGAGGAATATCATTATATACCCAACATGGGCGCGCGCATGCTGGCCAAGGGCGACAGCGAAATTGTGGGCGTGATTACCAACTATCCCAACCGCGAGGAAAAATTCGCCCTGCAGGATCCCTTCGTCAGCGAGATGATCGCCGCGCTGGAAAACGCCATCCGCGCCAACGGCTATTACACCATGCTGCACGCCGCGCAGACGGCGGCTGAAATCCATCGTATCTCCCAGACCTGGAACGCCGTGGGGCTGATTGTGATGGGCTTGCAGGCCAACCAGTGCCGCGAGCTGATGCAGGTGACGCGCAAGCCCATTGTGTTTGTCGATTGCTATTTTGATCAGGGCGAACGCTACAACAATGTGGGCCTGGACGATGAGGGCGGCATGCGCCAGATGACGGAACACCTGCTCAGGCTGGGGCATCGAAGCATGCTGTTTGTAGGCGATCAGCCTGTGCTGTGGGGCGTGGACGCGAGCCGCCTGCGCGGACACCGGCGGGCGCTGGAGGCGGCGGGCCTTGCCTGGCAGGAGACGCACTATTTCTGCGTATCCAAGGATCGCAAGCGCCGGGGCGAGGATTATCAGCGCATGCTGGAATATGCCCGCAGGCTGGGCTGTACCGTCTGCCTGTTCATATCGGATTACTATGCCGTAGAGGCCATCGATTTTCTGCTGGATCAGGGCGTTCGCGTGCCAGAGGATATTTCCATCACCGGCTTTGACGATAACATCCTGTCCCGCGTGATCCGCCCGCGCCTGACCACTGTGCATCAGAACGTCACCCGAAAGGCGCAGACGGCCCTGCACGCGCTGTTTGATATTCTGGATAAAACGGCAAAGGAGCCGGTATCGCTTGTGCTGCCTACCCGCATTATCCGCGGAAGCAGTGTGAAGGATATGCGCTTAAATAGGACAATACATACAAATTTGACGGAATAGATTATAACATTTTGTAAGTTATGCGCATAACATATGGACTGATTTCGGCCGATCTGCTATTCTTTTCCTGGAGCGTGAACGTAAGCATGAAAAAGAAAGCCGATCGGCTTTGCCTTTTGCTGATGCTGCTGATCCTGTGCTGCTGCGCTGGCGCGAGGGGAGAAGGAACGATGAATTGCTATACCGATAAAAGCATGTACGCGCCGGGCGAGACGATCTGCCTGCGGGCGGTAGAAATGCCGCCGGAGACGCAGCGGCTGCGCCTGACGGTTTTTCATCTGGAGCAAATGGTGCTGACGCAGACCCTGCCCGCGCAGGAGGAAATCTCCCTGTCCCTGCCGGAGCAGGACGGCGCGGGGTATCTGGTGCGCGTGCAGGCGCTGGACGCGCAGCAAAACGTGCTTGCCTGCGCCGATACGGCCGTGGACGTTTCATCCAGCTGGACGAAATTTCCCCGCTATGGCTACGTGTGGGATTTTACACAAATTGCCGACGCACCGGGCAAGATCGCCGCGATGGCGCGCTGTCATATCAACGGCGTGCAGTTTTACGATTGGCAGTATCGCCATCATCAGCCGGTGGCCGATGATCTCTTCGCCTGGCAGGATTGGTCGGGCAGGATGATTTACGGCGATACCGTGCGCGCCTATCTGGAGGCCGCCCACGCGCGCGGCATGGCCTGCATGGCGTACAACATGATCTACGCCGCCAACCAGACCTATCTGACCGACGGCTCGGGCGTAAGCCCGGACTGGCGGCTGGTGAAGGCCGACGGACAGGATTTTACCTGCGATATGGACGCCAGGCGCGGCCCGGTGGGCGTGCTGCAGTACTTCAACCCGCTCAATACAGAATGGCAGAAATACATCTTCGCCCAGGAAAACAAGGCGTTTGAAGCCTTTGCCTTTGACGGCTGGCATGGCGATACCATCGGCGAAAACGGCCCGATGCGGGCGGCGGACGGCGGCCCGCTGGGCTATGATGAAAACGGCAGCCCCATCCATCTGGTCAAGGATTGCTATACCCAGTTTTTAAACGCCGCCAAGGCGGCCATCGCCCCCAAATACCTGGCATTCAACCCTGTCGGCGCGCAGGGCATTGAAAATGTGAACGTCAGCGATGTGGATGTGCTGTATACGGAGTTCTGGCCCTGGGATAAGGACAGCGACGGCCTTGCCTACGACAGCTACTACAGCATCCATAAGGCGATCCTCAACGCCTGTGAGCAAAGCGGCGGAAAGTCGCTGATTGTGGCGGCTTATGTGAACTACCGCAATCCCAAAAGCCGCTTTAATCCTGCCGCCGTGCGGCTGCTGGATAGCGTGGTGTTCGCTTCCGGCGGCGCGCGCATCGAGCTGGGAAACGGCGACAATATGCTGTCGGACGAGTATTTTCCCGCCGATACGAAAAAACGCATGAAGGGCGAGCTGCCTGGCGACGTGCAGCGGCTGTACGATTTTCTGGTGGCCTATGAAAACCTGCTGCGCGACGGCCAGCGGCCTGTATCGCGCGATGTGCGGCTGGATAACGCGCCGGTCAGCGCGGACGGCAGGGAGAACACCGTCTGGTGCTTTGCCAAGGCGGACGATCAGAGCGAAATCTATCATTTTATCAACCTGATGGGCACGGATACGGGCTGGCGCGATGAAAAGCAGCTCAAGAAGGCCCCGAACGGGCTGGCTCAGGCGCGCACCCGGCTGTATACCGATTATCCCGCGCAGGCGGTTTATCTGGCTTCGCCTGATGGCGCGGATATTGCCCCGGTCTCGCTGCCCTTTACGGCAGGGCAGGACGAGGCGGGCCGCTATATTGAGTTTACCCAGCCCGCGCTTGCCTACTGGAACATGATTTTTCTGCGCTGATGCGCATGAAATAAAAAAGGAGGAATCCCTATGAAAAAGCTGTTTGCTCTGCTGCTTGCCCTGGCGCTGACGCTGGGTGTCTGCGCCGCTGCCGTCGCGGAGGAGCCGGTGACCATCACCTTCTGGCACACCTATGGCGACGCCGAAACGCCGGTGATCAACGATGTGATCATCCCCATGTTTGAGGCCGCCAACCCCGGCATTAAAGTAGAAGCCATCCGCCAGAGCGGCGATTTCAACCAGATGCTGGTAACGGCTCTGGGCACGGGCATGGTGCCCGACGTCGCCCGCGTGGATATCACCAAGACCAGCGCTTACGCCAAGCTTGGCGGCATCGTGGCCATGGATGAAATCGAAGGCTTCGCCGCCCTGAAGGACGCTGTGCTGGAGGGCCCCCTGTCCACCAACCTGTGGAATGGCCATTACTACGGCCTGCCCCTGAACACCAACTGCAAGGCCGCCGTGGTCAACCTGAACGTTCTCAAGACGCTGGGCTTTGACGCGGCTCCCGCCACGATGGAAGAGTTTGTGGCCGCCTGCAAGGAAAAGGCTGCCGGTCAGTACAAGCTGAACGTATCCGGCCTGGGCGACTGGGATCTGTTCCCCTATTTCTGGCTGTTCGGCGGCGTGGTCACGGATGAGGGCTTTACCAAGGCCAGCGGCTACATGGACAGCGCTGAGAGCGTTGCGGCCATCAACACCATGCTGCAGCTGCATCAGGACGGCGTTTTCACCATCCGTGATGTGGACGGCACCGCCGACGCCTGGGCGGGCATCAACGACGAATACGCCATGTTCTTTGAAGGCCCCTGGGCTCCCTTCAACGAGGAAAACGGCATCGTGCCCGCGCTGATTCCCACCTGGAACGGCAAGAGCGCTTCCGTCGTGGGCGGCGAGAACATCGTGATCTTCTCCGGCAGCCAGAAGCAGGAGGCCGCCTTCCGGTTTGTGCAGTTCATGCTCAGCGAGGAAGTGCAGCTGGAGCTGCTCAAGGTTGGCGTAATCCCCACCCTGAAGGCCTGCGTTGACAGCGAAGCCGTACAGGCCGATCCCAAGTGGAGCGTGTACATGAAGCAGCTGGAAAGCGCGCAGAGCCGCATCCCCACCCCGCAGGCCTCCACCGTGGAGCAGCTGTGGCAGGACGCGATGACCGAAATCTTCATCGAGGGCGCGGACGTGCAGTCCACCCTGACCAGCTACGCCGCCGAGATCGACGCGGAGCTTGCCAAGTAAGCATCCCTGCCCCGTCCGCAGGCCCAGGCGCCGGCGGGCGGGGCTTCCCATACCTTCCCTGCCCTTGCATATAAGGAGGAAATAGCCATGCTTCCAGCCAGCTTTGATCCGCCGGCCGCACTGAAAAATGAAAAACGGCTGCGCCTTCGCCAGCGCACGCGCAGCCTGCTTCCGGCTGCGCCCTTTGTGCTGCCGGGGCTGATCCTGGCCTGCGTGTTCGTGGTGTATCCCATGCTGTTCAATATCCGCATCAGCTTTTCGGATTATCAGATTGTGCAGCGCACGATGACGTGGGTGGGGCTGGATAACTACGTTGCCCTGTTTACCGAGCGGGGCGACAGGCTGCTGCTGGCCATCCGCAACAACTTCCTGTACGCCTTTGTTACTACGCCCTTTATCATGCTCTTCGGGCTGATTTTTGCGGTGATGGTCAATTCGCTCAAGCGCAGCCAGCTGTTTTTCCGCACCTGCTTTTATCTGCCGGTGATTACCAGCTGGGTAATCGTGGGCAACGTGTTTGCCTATATGTTCAATGCCGGCGGCGCGGGCCTGGTGAACTACCTGCTCAAGGATGTGCTGGGCCTGCTGCCCGCTTACGTGCCCTGGCTCAACCGCACCTGGACGGCCAATCTGGTGATCTGGCTGCTGGGCATCTGGAAGAATATCGGCTGGGCGATGGTGATTTACCTGGCCGGATTGCAGGGCATTTCCAATGATCTTTACGAGGCCAGCATGCTGGACGGCGCAAGCCGGGTGCAGCAGTTCTGGCGTATCACCGTGCCGCTGCTAAAGAGCACCACGTTCTATGTGCTGGTCAATATGGTGATCGGCTCCTTCGGCGTGTTCATCCAGGTGATGATGCTTACCAGCGGCAATCCCCGCGGCACCACAAGCGTGCTGCAGTATCTGCTCTACGATAAGTCTTTCAATCTGTTTCAGTTTGGCCAGGGCGCTGCCATCGGCATGATCACGGCGCTGCTGGTGCTGCTTACCACGGTGGTACTCAATCAGGTATTTCATACGGAAGGGGGAAAGGCCGAATGAAAACGCTGGGAAAAACGCTGTTCTGGCTTGTGCTGATCGTCAGCGTGATCGTCTTTATCCTGCCCTTCTGGTTTATGCTGTGCAATTCCTTTGAGGAGTTCAGCTATGTGCTGCCCATCCCCCCCCATCTGGTGCCCTCGCGCATCAGCTTTGCGGCTTACGAGCATGTGCTGTCGCAGTCTGATCTGCCGCGCGCAGCTTATAACAGTGTGGTTATCACCCTGCTGACGGCCTGCTTTACGGTACTGATCGCGTCGCTTTCAGCCTATGGCTTTGCGCGCATTGATTTTCTGGGCCGCGAGGTGCTATTCCGCATTTATCTGTTTACATTGATGCTGCCCGGCTTCCTGGGCATCATTCCGCAGTTTCTGGTGCTGCAGGGCATCGGCACGGCGAAGAACGGGCTGATCGGCACCAAGGCCGGATTGATCCTCTTGTATGTAGGCGCGGGCATCTGCGGCAATACGTTTTTCCTGCGCGGCCACATGGCGGCGCTGCCCAAGGAGCTGGAGGAAGCGGTCAAAATTGACGGCGGCGGCCATATGACCACCTTCTTCCGCGTGATGCTGCCTCTGGCGCTGCCCTCCATCGGCACGCTGGCCATCTTTTGCCTGCAGGGAACATGGGAGGAGTTTTTCTCCGCCAAGGTTATCCTGGGCGCTGTGGCCAATCAGATTACGCTGCCGGTGATGATTCAATCCCTCAAGGGCGCGCACGCTACGCGTTGGGAGTGGATTTTCTCTGCTTCTATTCTAGCGCAGATTCCCATGATTCTGCTGTTCGCCGTTTTCCAGAAGCGCTTCGTTGTTTCCGGGCTGTCGGACGGCTCCGTCAAGGCGTAAGAAGAGGAAATAAAAATGAACTATCAGGTAACCGGCAACGAATACATCTCCCTGCCCACGATCCGGGAAAGCGACGGCGTGGTGGAGGACGTTACCTTTCTGTACATGCAGGTCAAGGGGCTGCTGGAGCTGCGCGGCAAAGCCGGGCTGATTCGCCCTTATATGG